>CAYMNZ010000001.1:0-527882 GCA_964391975.1 uncultured Candidatus Saccharibacteria bacterium
CCCTCTCCCTCGCCCTCCCCGCCTCCGCCGAAGGAATCCTCACCTCCACCAAATGACGGCATACCCTCCTCAAATGCGATGCCGATGTCCTGAAGCATAAAGCCGTCATACATATTGCTCCCGAGCGCGCTCCCGATGATAAGTCCAAGCCCCGGATCCCCAAGTAGTGAGCCGACCATCACGCCAAGTGTGGTGCCGACGACCATGTTATCTGGGTCCCCGACTACGTCGCTCGTGCTGTTGTCCGGGAGGTGGGCACCACCTCTGAACACAAAATGCACGTTTCCTACATATAGCTCGAGGGTCTCAGGGTTGAATCGGATGAAATCCTCATCGTCGCCGTTAGGCCTCCCGTTAATCCAAGGGTCGGAAGATTGATACGTCCACCCACCCCCTGAAGAAGTGCCTGAACCGCCGGTGCCAGGTACTGGCGTGTAGGGAACCCCCGTCGTTCCCCCGGTGCCGGTGCCACCTGTGCCGCCCGAACTCCCCGAACCTCCTCGGTATCTTGCATAGAGATCCGCAAGGAAATCGAGCGAGAGAAAAGAAGAAGGTCTCTGCACCGTCGGTTGTACAGTTTGTGGCTGTGATTCTGTGGGGGGAACCTCCGAAGAGTTGAAGATTGTCGGGAACCTGTATTCCTCCTCTTCTGGAGTCTCTCTAGGCGTCAACCAGTCAGGAATGTCGCGGTCCCCAGCTTCTGGGAAGAAAGCGTACTCGCCACGGTCTCCCGATTCCCCGAAGAAGGCGAAGTAGAGACCGCTGATAACCAAAAGGAGAGCGATGATGCCGCCGACGATAAGAAAGACGCGTTTCATGAATAAATCGTAGCATGTCCGTCTGCTATAGTGCGCAAGTGACATACCTCGACGGACTTAACGAACGACAAAAAGAAGCGGTGCTGGCAACTCTAGGCCCTGTCTCAGTCCTCGCGGGCGCCGGCTCAGGCAAAACAAAGGTCCTCACCACCCGCATCTACCACCTCATACGAGAGGGCGTCGCACCGGAGAAGATTCTCGCTGTTACCTTCACCAACAAGGCTGCGCGAGAGATGCGTGAACGTCTTTCCAAGAGTCTTGGGCAGGAACTGACCGCCTGGAAGCGCGGAAGCTTGCCGTTTGTAGCGACCTTCCACGGTCTTGGGCGCGAACTGCTTGAATCCTATGGGCGTGCTATCGGGGTCGCGCGCCATTTCACCATCTTTGATCGTGATGATTCGATACGTGCAATTAAGACAGCACTCAAATCCCTTGATATGGACCCGAAAGAATACGAGCCACGTGCGATTCTCGGTCGTATCTCTCGTGCGAAAGGCGAAGGGATGAATGCGCAGATGTTCTCCGAGCGTTTTCGTAGTGAGGGATTCCGTTCTCGTATTGCGTCAGATGTATGGAAGAAGTACGAAGAGACACTCAAAGAGTCCAACGCACTTGATTTCGATGACCTCATTTCACTTCCAGTAAAATTACTCGCAGAACACGAAGACGTGCGTAAGCTCGTGCAGGAACGTTTCCACTACATCCACATTGATGAGTACCAGGACACCAATGAGCTTCAGGGAAAGCTCGCCACTCTTCTTGCAGGAGAACGCAGAAATCTGTTTGTGGTCGGTGACATCGACCAGACCATCTACACCTGGCGTGGTGCCACGATTGAAAACCTACTCGAGTTCGATCGAAAGTATCCGGACGCGAAGATGGTCGTGCTCGAGCACAACTATCGTTCGTCAAAGAATATTGTTGATGCAGCCAATCGCGTTATTGAGAAGAATAAGAACCGAAAAGAGAAAACATCGGTTACCGACAATCTTTCGGGGGAACCTATTCGTGTGCATGCAGCTGATACGGCAGAAGGAGAGGCTCGCTTCATTGCCGGAGAAGCACGACGTCTTGTTGGAGAAGGAATAAATCCTGAAGAGATTGCGGTGCTGTATCGCACGAACTTCCAATCGCGCGCTCTTGAAGAAGCATTTCTTGCAGCGAATGTTCCGTACAAACTTCTCGGTACACAATTCTTTGAACGCAAAGAAGTGAAGGACGCCATTGCGTGGGTGAAGCTTGCGCTCGATCCTTCGCGGGAAGTTGACCGCATTCGTGCAGTGCAAGCACCTCCGCGCGGCATCGGTAAGACCACGCTCGGTAAACTCACTGCAGGAAAGCGCGAAGACCTTCGAGCAGGGGAGCGCGCGAAAGTCGAAGCGTTTGAAGCAGTGCTTGCGAAGCTTGGTGTGGCTGCTGATACCGACACGCCGTCTGAGTTCGTGCGTCGTGTGATTGAAGAGAGTGGCATGGAGGCCGCGCTTTCGAAGGGTCCAGAGGATGATGTTGAGCGCCTTGAGAACGTGAAGGAACTTGCGACCCTTGCCAGTCGTCACGACGACCTCCCAGGACGCGAGGGAATAAGCGCTTTCCTGGCGGAAGCTGCTCTTGCGGGCGACCAAGATGAGCTCGACCGTAAGAAGGAACGAAAGGGCGTCACCCTCATGACCGTGCATGCTGCAAAGGGACTTGAGTTCGAGGTGGTGTTTGTGTCAGGCCTTGAAGAAGGATTGTTTCCGCACCAAGGGCACGAAGGGGAGGACCGCGACGAGGAAGAGGAGCGCAGACTTTTCTATGTAGCGATGACGCGCGCACGTACACAGCTCTACCTCACCCTTGCACGGGTGCGCCGTATTTACGGCACGGACTTTCTTGCTGAGCCCTCTTCATTTCTCGAGGATATTGATGCGTCCATGGTCGAGTATGTGCATGCGGACGCAGAGCGCATCATTGAATAGCTTTGGTATACTTATTCGTATGAAACTTTTCGCCACACTTCTCGTTGCGGGAGTGTTTATGTTTTCGGTTCCCACGAACGCACATGCGGTATTTCCGTTTGCTGGGGCAATCCTCAAAAGTTTCCCGTGCACCTGTAGTCCCGGACAGTATGTGCTTGTCCAGACATTGCTTGGCCCCCTCCCGTTGGTGTATTACCCAAAGAA
The DNA here is from genome assembly GCA_964391975.1 of uncultured Candidatus Saccharibacteria bacterium. Taxonomy (GTDB): domain Bacteria; phylum Patescibacteriota; class Minisyncoccia; order Phycocordibacterales; family Phycocordibacteraceae; genus C7867-001. The sequence continues at coordinate 2,981 of CAYMNZ010000001.1, forward strand.
GACACCTACGTTCATGTTCGGGAACCTCTATAAGCCTGGCACCTTCGTTCTAGGCAACTATCTTCCAGCAGGAATTTGCCTGATGACCGCAACTCCTTGTGTTGCGCTTAAGGCAGGAACTATGACGATGGTGGGTACATCGCTCTAACGTGCACGCGAAAAAATCACTCGGACAGAACTTTCTCATGCATCGGCGTATTGCCGAGCGCATTGCGGATGCGGGAGGTTTGTCGAACACAGATACGGTACTTGAGATAGGACCAGGGACTGGCATGCTCACGCGCGCATTACTCGATCGCGCAAAGAACGTAGTTGCCGTTGAAGCGGATGGTGAGCTTGTGAGCCAACTCAAAGAAACATTTGCGAGCGAACTACAAGACGGCTCACTCACCCTCATCCACGACGACATACGGAAGTTCGACCCGTCAACACTTGGAACGTACATACTTGTCGCCAACATCCCGTACTACATCACGGGTGAAATTATTCGCATGTTTCTCACCGCAGAGGCGAAGCCATCTTCGATGACGCTTCTCGTGCAAAAGGAAGTTGCAGAGCGTATTGCACGTTCAAAGAAAGAAAGCCTTCTTTCGCTTGCTGTGAAGGTGTACGGAACTCCCAAGTATCAATTCACGGTTCCTCGTGGCGCGTTTCGTCCTGCGCCGAATGTTGATTCGGCAGTCCTCACCATTTCTGACATACACTCCGTTTTTGTCTCGCCGAAGGAAGAAATTACCTTTTTTGAGGTCCTTAGAGCTGGATTTGCGCATAAGAGGAAGCTTTTGGCAGGAAACTTGGGAGTACTTGCTCCTGCAGAGAAGGTAATGAGCGCCTTCAAGGAGGCAGGAATCCCTGAAAAGGCTCGGTCGGAAGATGTCCCGCTTGCCGGATGGCGACTGCTTGCTCGCGCACTTGCTACCTAATACACATATATATAGGTATAGAGCGGGTTCCGTGAAGCCCGCGTGATACTATTTAGCTACTACCGTGGCGTACTCTATCCGCACAATCAGCATCGCTCTTTCGCTCCTGGTGGCGATTGGTCTCATTGCCGGTGCGTTTGTAGTCTCAAGCCCACCTCCATCGGTCTCTGCCGAAGACACCGAGGAAATTCTTCGCGCGTACGCAGCTAAAGACACAGACAACGATGGTCTTCCAGACTGGCAGGAGTCTCTCTACAAGACAGACCCGAACAATCCAGAGTCGGTGCAAGAGGGAATGAAAGACGGAGAGGCCGTTGAGGCAGGTCTCGTGAAGCCGCAGTTTGAGAGCGAGGATGTTCCTACACCGCCGGATGCTTCGAGTGTGCCGGGAGAAGCACCAGTAGCAGGTTCGCTCACCGAGCAGTTTTCTCGTGTCTTTCTTGAAACTATCGTTTCCCAAAGTGGTGGCAAGCCACTTACCGACGCGGACCAGCAGGCCCTCGTCACGTTCCTACTCAACGACCTCTCGGTAAAAATCGCGGAGGTGCTCAAATCTAAATACACCATTACTTCTATCTCGCAGTCTGCGACCGCTGATGTTCCTACCTATCTAGGTGCAGTTGAGAACATCTTGGTTGCGTACCAGCCGCCTGAGAATTCTTCGGATTTCCTCATGCTCGCGCAGGCGTACGTTGAGAAAGGAGAGGAGGCCGCAGGACCAAAACTGCGAGTGCTTGCGAAAGCATACGGGAATCGAACTGAGGCACTTCATAGGTTGACCGTACCTGCTTCACTTGCGAACGAACACCTGGTACTCCTTCGCTCTTTCGACACCTTTTCAAAGGTTGCGCTCTCCGTTGCAAACTACAAAGACGATCCACTGCCGGTTATGGGCGCACTCGCACTCTATCGGCCGACGGCGCAAGAGTTGATGAACGCGTTTGAAACGCTCGCAGGAGTTGTGCGCACAAACAATATGGGCACGGACGGAGGGGTGGGATATGTCCTGCTCTGGATCAGCAGTCTCACCCCGTAGGTATGCGCGATACCACCACAAACTTTGGAACTCGTGTGGTTGTGAGCATGCTCATGTTCACGATACTCGTGGCTCCGTTCTCGCTTCCTCAAACAGCAGGTGCACAATCCGTGTCAGCAGTGCCGGTGGTCGACCTACCGCACACTGCGGTTTCTACGGAAGCGGCAGCGGTTGAGACTGAGGAAAGCTTTGTGGAGCAGGTGCTGAAGGGAATTGCCTGGGCCGCAGCCAAGGCGGTGGTGAACTCCATCACGCAGAGCATCGTTAACTGGATTAACTCTGGCTTCAACGGCTCTCCTGCCTTCGAGACTGACCTCAACCGCAGTCTCGTTGAACTGCAGGACGAGGTAACCAACGCGTTTCTCGCTGACCTCTTCACGGATGTCGGTACGGGCGACATGATTAACTCGGAGTTTGCCGAGCGCATAGGCCAGGGCATTGCGACGAGCTACTACATCTACACCAGCGGCCAGCGCCTCGCGTATCGCCTGCGTTCCAATATTCAAAACTACAGCCAGAACCCAGATCTCTTCCGTCGCGGTGATTTCTCTCAGGGAGGATGGCAGGCATGGCACCAATCAAATGTGGTGTGTGGTAACAACGTGTACTGTTTCCAGTTTGCAGCCCGTGACGAACACGCAGTGCGTCTCATGACCGAGGTCGATCAGCGCATTACAGAACTTGGGTGGGGCCAAGGCTTCCTTTCATGGAGAGGCGACTGTATCGCTGCTACGACCGCAGGGGGAGAGAGTGTGACAGCAGAGTATGACGAGGCGGGTAACACCGAGGGAGTTAATCTTGGAACCGGTGACACCTGTCTCAATCACAACATCAAGACGCCAGGCTCTATCACCGAGGACTACCTTGCCTTCCAGCTCGGTTCCGGTGTGCGCCAGCTTGAGCTCGCCGATTCCATCAATGAAATTGTGGGCGCTCTTGTTGGTCAACTCGTGCAGCAGGTCTTCGGTCCGGGAGGTCTCCTTGGCACCTCCGACTCTCCTTCAGGCGGAGGACGGTCCTTCGTTTCCCAGATTGGAGGTTCTGCTGATACTGGGAACTCTGCGACAAGCGTCCAACAGAATGTTGATGCAAAGATATCGGATGTGACTGCGTTTTTGACTGGCTGGCAGGTGATTCAAGGAGCTGCGCTTGCCACCCAGTCCATACTCGCTAGCTGTAACGATGATGCTGCAGAGGCAGCTCTCACTGCTATCGTTGAGCCGACGCTTGCTCGCGCGAGCACGAATATAACGCGGGCAAACGTTGCGCTCGCAGAACTCAACCGCATTAAGGGCACACTTACCGCCCCTACGACACCTAACACCAACCAGAGCGCCGTTGTCGCAACCGCCTCCGCTGATCTCCTTGCGCTCACCACCGGAAGCAACATGCCAAGCGCTGCGGAGGTCGGAGAAGCTAGAAGCGAGAGTTCGTCGAACCCTAACCTTGGTGAGTCGCTCTTCCTGCAGCTGCAGGCAATTGCGACCGCTGGGTGTTCCTAAACAATTGCCGTGAATACTTTTTTGCACAATACGCTAACGATGACTGCAATCGCTAAGATTGCTACTACCCTCGTGTTCGTGGTGCTCCTGTTTCTTTTTTTAATCCCACAAGGCGCATACGCACACGCCACCCAGCCGACAGGGTTCCCTCCAACATGTCCCGATGGCCACCAGATTGTGAGTGGCGGTGGTTGTGACCACTCAGATTCACTTTCTGCGCAGCCACCTGAGGCTTATGCAGTGCAACAAGGTGCAGGAGAAGCCGACCCCAACCTCCTTGAGGGTATCTTCAGTCTCATCCTCCAGGTGGTAGTCATCATCCTCTACCTCACCCTGTTCCTTTCAAACTTCCTCCTGTGGTTGGCGGGCATGCTCTTCAACACGGTGTTCGTGGAGACGGTGCTGCAGTTCGGGCAGAACTTCGGTAATACCCCCGGGGTGCTCACTGCCTGGACGGTACTCCGCGACCTCGGAAACATCTTCCTCCTCTTTAGTTTCGTGTTCATGGGAATCGCGACGATTCTCAACCTTCACGACTACACGGTAAAAAAGACACTGCCGCGTCTCATTATCTTTGCGGTGCTTCTTAACTTCAGTCTCTTTGCCGCTGAAGCGGTCGTCGACGTATCAAACGGTATCAGTTCTGCTATCGTCGGGCAGGCAATTCCAACTACTGAATGTGTAGAGGGGCCACTCGATCCTGGGAGGTTTTCGGACACGTTCACTTCGGGTGACTCTGCGGCAGAGCGATGCACGAGGCAGTTCGGTATCACGGGGCTTGTGATGAACAATTCACACCTATCATCGGTGCTTAATCTCCCGGCGTATCAAGATTTAGATAAACTTGGGGAGCTTGATACGACTCTTAAGCAGATTGCCACCCTGTTCGGCCTCAGTATATTCTCGAGCGTCCTTTCAGTGGTGTTTTTTGCGGCGGCCATTATGCTCATCATTCGTGTCATCGTGCTGACCTTCATCATCGTGACCGCACCAATAGGCTTCGCGGGCATGGCCGTTCCATTCATGGGAGGTATCGCCGAGCGATGGTGGCACGAACTGGTGAACCAATCGCTGTTTGTTCCCATATTCTTGCTTCTGGTTTTTGTCGGACTCAAGGTGGTGGAAGGGAGCGGGCTTAATGGTGCGGGGGGTCAAACCATCACGGACGCTATCGGGAACGGTGACATAGATGCATTCAGCATCATTGTGACCTTCGCCGTTACTGCAGGGTTCTTCCTGGCAGCACTCATGGTTGCAAAGCGCTTTGGCGCGCACGGCGCAGACTTCGCTATAAAGACGGCGGGCGGTCTTACCTACGGTACGCTCGGGTTTGCGGGACGCCAGACGCTCGGTCGTGGTGCGGCAAACATGGCGTCTGCACTGCGTACGTCATCGCTCGGTTCGACCGAGTTTGGTCGCCGTGCTGCGATGGTGCTTGATAAGGGCGCCACCTCAAGCTTCGACTTCCGCGGCGGCATTATTGCTAAGACGGGTGCAGGTATAGCGGGCGTCGACTTGGGTTCTGCGGGTGGCTCAAGGGCTAAGGGCTACCTGGGTGGTACCGATGAAGATACGCAACGTAAGCTCCACTACAACGAATCTATTCACGAGGAGCATGAGCGTAAGTCTAAGGAACTGCTGGTCCAGCGCAAAGAGACTCAGGACCAGATTAACGAAGGAATGCAAAATGGCACGCCTGTCACCTCTCTCGTCAACAAACTTGATCGTATCAACGCGAAGATTGACCAGAATCACGAAGCTAAGCTCCACGTCAAGAACGAAGAGTTCGAGAAGCTCCAGGCACAGCACGAAGCACAGGAGAAGATTCTGGCCAATGCGAGGGCGAGGGCACAGCAACACCAGGATGCTGCCAATGCTACGACTGACCCTGCCCTGCGGGCAGTACACGAGGCGAACGCGCAGCAGGCTCGCGATGAAGCGGCTGAGGCTGAGGGAGTACTCGAGCCACTTAACAACCACATGGAGCAGCTCTCGCGTGCACTTACGGACCTCAAACTCGAGGTCAAGCAGGAGCGCCTCAAGTACAGCCGTCACCTGCAAAACGGTTCTGTTGGGCGCTGGCTGCCTGCTGCTGACCGTACGAACTTTGCTGTCGCCTACGAGGCACGCCGCAAGCAGAGTCTCGACAAGAAGGACGAACAGTTCGAGAAGCTGCTTGGTGTCGTTAAACTCGCTTCTGCGCCCCACCCAGGCGGCGCAGCGGAGAAGGGAGGCGCTGACCTTGTCGGTAGTACAATCAAGGCAAAGGGAGGGGCTACTCACTAGTTATCTATGGAAACTGACCTAGACATTGGAGAGCTCTACAAAGAAGCGTTTAACCGCGCTCCTAAGGATGTGCAGGACTACATTGCGTCGGGGGATCTCGAAAAGTTCTTGACCCGTATGCGTACCCAGTTTCGTCTTCCTGATTCCGTTGCAGCACTAGCAGGGCACGAAATTGTTATGGCTTTGCTCAACATCACGAATCCGGACGAGCTCCCGGTTGCTTTTGAGGTGGACGCGCGAGTGCCGGATGAAGTCATCGACCCGCTTGTTATTGAAGTACGAGAAGCAGTTTTCGGTCCTTTGCGGGCAAAGCTTGAAAAAGTGGGGCTCATCCCCGTGGATGCTTCTTCTAAGGAATCTGCCAAAGAAGCTGCGGAGGTGGCCCCTCCTCCTCCCATCAATCGTCTCAAACCAGCCCTCAAGCCGGAGGTGCCTGTCACCGCCCCTGTACCACCAACTCCGCCAGTGCCTCCTCCGACCGCAGCTCCTCCTATTCCAAAACCTTTCGGTGCTGACATTGCTGCACCACTCGTGAAGCCTGCTGTCATCGTGCCTCCCCCAGTTGTTGCGGACACTCCTTCGCTTGTAGGTAAGACGCGACCAGGGGAACCCTCTGCTCCTGTTACTTTGAAACCCTCTACGTCGCCTACTAAACTCGACCCGTATCGCGAGTTGCCGGAGTGACGTAAGCCAGGATACTGAACAAAAAGTGCCCGTTCCCTTGCTATACTGTTAGCGATGGAGTACCAGGTACCACAGTTCATTGAGGTCGAGGACAAGATATTCGGGCCGCTCACCCTGAAGCAGTTTATTTATCTGGCTGGTGGTGCAGGTCTTGCCGCAGGTCTCGTTCTGTATCTTCCTCCAGTGTTGGGGGTCATGCTCGCCCTTCCCATTGCAGGACTTGCCATTGGTCTCGCGTTCTACAAGGTGAACGGGAAACCGCTCATTGACCTCATTGAAGCAGGCTTCTCCTACTACCTTTCCCATCGACTCTACTTGTGGAAGAAACAACCAAAGGCACCCGAAGCTCCTATTGCACTCTCGACACGTGTCTCAATGGGAGAGGCGGGAGTACGCCCAAAGCTTGACCTCACCACCAACCGCTTGAGGGAGCTCGCCTTCTCGCTCGACAGTAAGATTGCAAACCCTGAACCTTAATCATGCCCGAAGCTAACGCTACACAATCGTTCGTCCCGGTGAAGGAAGTCAGGTCCGGGGTCATCATCCTCAAGGATGGTGGATACCGAGGCATACTCATGTGTTCCTCGCTTAACTTCGCACTCAAATCCCCTGATGAGCAGCGTGCCATCATCGGCGGGTTTCAGAACTTTTTGAACACGCTTGATTTCTCGGTGCAGATTGTGGTGCACTCGCGCAAGATGGATATTCGCCCGTACCTTGCCCGCCTCAAGGAGCGCATGGACTCGCAAAGTTCAGAACTGATGCGCATCCAGCTTCGGGAGTACATGCAGTTCATCACCAATTTCATCCAAGGCACCGACGTCATGACGAAGGTCTTCTATTTCGTGGTGCCGTTTACTCCTGCGGTAGGGAACACGATTGCGAAGAGTCTGCCATTTTTGGGCAAGAAGCAGGAAGAGAAACTGGTGGGCGAAACCGAAGCATTCGATGAATATCGCATCCAGCTCGAACAGCGCATCGCGCTCGTTGCTGGTGGCATCGCGTCTACAGGACTTCGTGCGGTTCCGCTCAAGACGGAGGAAATTATTGAGCTCCTATACCGCTCATTCAACCTCTCAGAGCTTGATACCCCAATGCGACTCGCTGCAAAATAATCATGGCACTTCTCGACTTTTTAAAGCGTAAGAATAAAAGTAAAGAGGACTTGGCGGTTTCGCTGGCGCCTGTCATTCCAACCGATATCTACGCGGCCGGCGAGCTCGACCTTGCCGATACGATTGCACCAGCTGCACTTAAGGTTGAAGCGAAGTCGCTTGCGCTCGGTGAGAAATTCTCCCGTTCTTTTTATACGATTTCCTACCCACGCTATCTGACCGACAGCTGGTTCACTCCTATCGTGAACCTCCCACGTGTCTTTGATATCGGCATTCATATCCACCCAGTTGAAACTGGTTCGGCATTGCGTAACTTCCAGCGCAAGGTGGCTGAGGTGGAGAGCCAAATTGCTGAACGCCAGGAGAAAGGACTCGTTCGCGATCCTATGCTCGACACCGCCTTTCAGGACCTTGAGAACCTTCGCGACCGTCTTCAGCAGGCAGAAGAAAAGCTCTTTGATGTGGGCGTGTACATGACCCTCTATGGGTCTACCCAAGAGGAACTCGACAAGATAGAAGGAGAGGTACGGGGCATTCTCGACTCCAAACTTGTCTACACCAAGCCCGCACTCTTCCAGCAGGAGCAAGGCTTTCGTTCCACACTGCCGCTTGCGCTTGATGAGCTTGCGGTCAACTCGAAGATGAACTCGAGTCCGCTCTCTTCCATCTTCCCGTTTGTGTCTTTCGACCTTACGAGCGATCGCGGCATTCTCTTCGGTATTAACCGCCACAATGCGTCCTTGATTCTCTTTGATCGCTTCTCACTTGAGAACTACAACTCGGTGGTGTTTGCCAAGTCGGGCTCAGGTAAGTCCTACGCCATCAAGCTTGAGATTCTCCGTTCGCTTATGTTTGATACCGACGTCATTGTGATTGACCCGGAGCGTGAATATGAATATTTGGCAGAAGCTGCAGGTGGCCGTCTCTTCAATATTTCGCTCTCGAGCGAACATCACATCAACCCGTTTGATCTTCCGCCAGTGAAGGATGATGAGGAGCCTGCGGACATTCTTCGCTCTAACATTATTAACCTGGTGGGTCTTTTCCGCATCATGCTCGGCGGTCTTACTCCTGAAGAGGACGCCATCATCGATAGAGCGATTACCGAGACCTACGCGCTCAAAGACATCACTGGTGAGGCGGACTTCACTGGTATGGCGCCACCGCTTCTCTCTGACTTCGAGAGCGTGCTCTCCGGCATGGAGGGAAGTGGCTCCTTGGTCACTCGTCTTTCCAAGTACACCCGTGGTACCTGGAGTGGCTTCCTTAACCAGCCGACCAACGTCGACATCAATAAACAGTTCGTCGTGTTCTCGGTGCGCGACATGGAGGATGAATTGAAGCCGGTGGCAATGTACATTGTCACCCACTTCATCTGGAACGCGGTGCGCCACGAGCTTAAGAAGCGTCTCCTCGTTATCGACGAGGCCTGGTGGATGATGAAATCAGAAGACACTGCTTCTTTCTTGTATTCGCTCGCTAAGCGCGGACGCAAATACTATCTCGGCGTCTCAACGATTACACAGGACGTGGAGGACTTCCTTCGCTCTCCCTATGGCCGCCCGATTCTCACTAACTCCTCCATCCAGCTTCTCTTGAAGCAATCTCCAACCACCATTGATCTTTTGAAAGAAACCTTCAACCTCACCGAGGAAGAGAAGTTTCTTCTTCTTGAATCAGGAGTGGGCGAAGGGCTCTTCTTCGCCGGTCTCAAGCACGTGGCTATCCGCATCGTTGCGTCCTACACCGAGGACCAAATCATCACCTCCGACCCTTCTCAGCTTCTTGCGATTAAGCGCGAGAAGGACCGCATCGACCAGGTGGTCTAACCTAGGGTATGGCAGCACTCGCGAGGCAGTACCCGCAGCCGCAAGAAGAAGCTCCCCAGCAGACGTACGCTGCTGCTAACGACAACCAACAGCAGACTCCGAAGCCTAAGAAGGGCATTGGGACGCTGGTCGCTATCGCACTTATTGCCGTTGCCTTTAGTTTTGACGGGCTTCAGTTTGTGGCGAACATACTGCACGTGCTTGGGCCACCGCTCGCTACGGTTACTGGAGGCGCAGCTGGTGTAATTGTCGGGTCGATTGTCGGAGTCCTGGTGTTCGTCGTCGTTGGTTTGGCCACATTGAACCCGGTGGCAGGTGTCGCCGCCGGAGGGGCTGCCGGAACGGCAGTGGGCGCTGCGGTCACAGTTGCGGTGAGCACGACTGGCGTGGTCGCTGCCTCAGTATTCGCCGTGATGATTCCGTTCTGGATTGGTATCTTCTCGCAGATTGTCTTTGGCGTATGGTTCTTTCTCTTGGGCAGAAGCTACAACCGAAATTTTGCGACTCGTTTATTGATTCACATGAGCATGTTCGTGACAGAACTCGTTCCCTTCATAAACGCGCTTCCGGGCATTACGCTCGGTGTAGTCGCACTCATTCTCCTCTCCCGCGCAGAAGCTATGTATGGTGCGGACGTAAAAGGCATTCCGCTTTCGAAGCTCGGCCCGCTTATCAAGGGCGAGTTGCCGCGTTTGAAGAGGAACATTTCGTCAGCTCGGCCTCCCTGGGAAAAGGAGAGTACGGATGCGGATACCACGTCGAGGCAATGGGGGCCTCAGGGAAACTACAAAGATGCGGTCCTCGAGGAAGCGAGGGTGGGTGATGTGGAAAGCAGGAAGCTCTTCGATGTAGAGCGGCGCTACTATCGTCGATACGGAGCTGGTTCGGATGAGTTTAGGAATGCGGTGCGCAGCAAGATAAAGCATATCGAGGCTAGTTCGGATGAGTTTAAGAATGCGGTGCGCAGCAAGATAAAGCAGATCGAGGGCTTGTAGGCTGGTAGAATAGAGAGAATGAAATATCCCAACGTAGAGACCAAGGTGCTCGATATAGAAGTCGAACCGCTGACCGCACGCATGCGCGGCATTGGCGCTAAAGAAGTGTTCAATGCGGAGCGCACTATTACCCATTTGGATGATGGCACCGGGCGCCTCAGCGCAAAGAATTTTAAACTTACCGAAGAGGACAAATTGAAACTCTCCATTGATACCAATGAAGAACACAGCACGGTGAAGCTCTTTGTCTCACGAAAGGCCGAATGCATCGACATGCTTGCGGAGCTTGGTATTCATCCGGTGGCAGTCACTCGCGCACGACGCACCTCGTTTGAATGGGAGGGTGTTGATTTTGATATCGACCAGTTTCCAGGCATCCCTCCATTTCTTGAGGTAGATGTTGCAGAGTCTGCGCACACGCTTGAAGAGGTGCTCGCGGCACTCGAGCTTGAAGGCAAAGAACAGGGCATGCTCTCCACGCCACAGATTTACGAGCGCTATGGCCTCAACTACTTCGAGCAATTTAAGGCAGCATGAGTCTCTGGTCCGTCTTTCTTGTTGTCCTTATCCTCGGGCTGGTTACGTTCTCTGCCTCTAATACCTTCGTAAAAGCGCGAGCCTCCCGTCAGCTCATGGCTAATGAGCATCCTTATAGGAGGGAGAGCACTGACTACGCAAAGACGATGCTCGTGCTCGGGGATTCAACAGCCGTTGGTATCGGCGCAGACCGACCAGAGGATTCTGTCGCAGGGCGCGTCGCCGAATACATCAAGGCAACGTATGTCGAGAACCACGCCATCTCGGGGACAGCGGTCGAAGATTTGCCAAAGCAGATTACGGAAGCGAAGCGAGAGTTCTATGACCTCATCCTCATACAGGTTGGTGGCAACGACATTCTTTCTTTTAGTGATCCAAAGAAGGTGGGGCCGCTCCTCACCGAGGTGCTGAAGACGCTCCCCAAGGCGGGGAAGGTAGTGCTGTTTTCAGCAGGGAACGTGGGAGGTGCAAGCATCTTCCCGCATCCCGTTCGCCCTATTCATACCTGGCTGACGCTTGAGTTCCACAAAGCATTCGCGAAGGCGGTCGAGGGGCTTGCTATCTATGTAAATCTCTACGAACCACCGGGCAAAGACCTCTTCTTGAAAGACCAGGACCGCTATCTTTCCGTTGATGGCCTCCATCCTTCTTCTGAAGGGTACCGATTGTGGTTTGAGAAGGTGCGGGAGGTGCTGTAGCACTACGCGATACGCTCTTTCTTGAGTGCGCGGGCGCGCTCCTTCCATTCCTTTTTGATGTCCTCTAGCTGCTCGGGAGGGTACGAGTAGATGCGCGATCCTCGTTCATTGCACAGATAGTCGATTAAGCCGTCAATCATCCGGTCGATGGATTCTCCAAGATATTCCTTCGTTTTCTGTTTGGCCTCGCTGAGGGCATCCTTATGTATGAGGTTCGTGTGCCCTATGTCCGTAATAACCTTCGGTACCGTCTGTGCCTCTATGAATCCAGGGATGCGTACGCCCTTACCCTTCGTGAGGAGCCCGCGGGCCCTCAAAACCTCAACCCCCGCATCGCGCACCAGTATGCTGATTTTCTTGCGGTCGAGCCCCTCTGGCTTGGGGCCGCTCTCTACTGTAGGGGTGGATGGCGTATCTATGCCTTCGTCGCTCATAGACTCCACTATATACGCCCCTCATTGCATTTCCCAGGACCCTCCTATATATTGTCCCTAGCTCCCTCGGGGGAGTTTTCATTTCGCAAATGCCTACCATCAACCAGCTCCAGAAGAAGCGCCGCAAGGTCGTCGACCGCAAGTCGAAGGTCGTGGCTCTTGGCCGTGGATTTAACCACCTCGAGAACCGCCCTACCTTCTATCCGGCTCCCTTCAAGCGTGGTGTATGTGTAAAGGTAACCACGAAGACCCCCCGCAAACCGAACTCCGCTATTCGTAAGATTGCTCGTGTGCGCCTCACCAACGGTATGGAGGTTACTGCCTACATTCCGGGAGAGGGTCACAACCTCCAGGAGCACTCCGTTGTTATGCTTCGCGGTGGCCGCGTGAAGGACATCGGTGTTCAGTACACCATCGTGCGTGGTCGCCTTGATACCGCAGGTATTGAGAAGCGCCGCCGTGGTCGCTCTCGTTACGGAGCCAAGAAGCCTAAGAACTAAGCATGCGTCGCCCAATTAAGAACAAGCACCCTCGCAAGCCTGACCTGACCTACAAGTCAGAGGGTATTACGCGTTTCATTAACACTGTCATGCTCGACGGCAAGAAGGACACTGCCCGCAAGGTGGTCTACGCCGCCCTCGACATCATCAAGAAGGGTGACGTTGACCCACTTGAGACTTTTGAGACTGCTATCAGGAACGTTTCTCCTCTTATGGAGGTCCGCTCTCGCCGTGTGGGAGGTGCTAACTACCAGGTTCCTCGCGAGGTTCCTCAGCAGCGCCGCGTTTCCTTGGCGTACCGCTGGCTCATCAATGCCGCCCGCGCCAAGAAGGGTAAGCCTATGGCAGAGAAGCTTGCCAATGAGATTTTGATGGCCGCTAAGAACGAAGGAGAGGCAATCAAGAAGAAGGATGACATGCACCGCATGGCCGAGGCCAACAAGGCCTTCGCCCACTTCGCCTGGTAACAACAACCGCCCTAAGGGGCGGTTTTTCTTATACGCACACAGTGCTATGCTTGCCGACATGAGTGAGGCACCAAAAGAGAAAGAAGGAGGGAGGGGGCTCAGTCCGATAGGCTGGGCAAAGGTACTGCTAGCTGGCGCAGCAATTGGCACGCCTTTGTATGTGGCGACGCAGCATGCGCTTGAGCAAAGCCAATCCGCTCCTGAGAGCCTCTCGAGCGACATCGCCCCTGGCGTCATTCTTCATATAGACCCCGTAGCGCCGGAAGAAGGGGGCGTCCCAATGGTGGATGTCACCGTTGCCTACCTGGGGGTTGAGCAAAAGTTGCCAATGACAGCTGCCGAAGCAGCAGATTTTTTCGAGAATCAAGAGGTGGATGTCGATTTCAGCGTACGGCTTGGACGTGAGGAAGGCGAGGTTGAGGTACACATAAATTCAATAACCCCGCCCGGAGACCCAACGTAGTAGAAACAAAAGAAAAAACCGCCCGAAAGGGCGGTTTTTAAAGCCTGTGCGTGCGTTTGAAGGAGGCGATTGCTGAGGGAAGCACTGTTTTTGCGAAAGGCTCCGAAAGAGTCTCGGGTTTGAGGTCGAGTATTTCTCGAGACCCCGTTTTGGTTTCGAAGTTGAGCATGAATTCAGAAGGAAAGCGCTCACCAGGGTTCTCGTTAGCGGGCTTCGGGTTCCGGCTCTCGATGTTGAGGTTCCATCGCTCGATGTTGAAGGTCTTTCCTTTCTCGGCTTGGGGGTAGAGGAGAGAGCGGAAAAGCCGTAACTCATACATGCGGTTGATGGGGAGACGATAGATATCTACAGTGGCCTCAGCGGGGCCTGGGGAGCCCTTCTCGCGATTCCACTTCATGGTTGAGAGGCGGTTGAACGCCTCGACAAGAGCAGTGGCGACTTTCACTTCAAGCTCTGCCGAGCCGTCCTTGAATGCTTCTTCAATGTCTTGTACGCGGATATACTCACCTTCATCGTTAGAGAGCATTGCTTCCTCGTATTCCGCCATGCGCTGGTCACGCTTGGCGACGAGGAGGCGATAGTCGCTATGGAACCCTGCAAGCACCTGCTCGATGGTGCCGAGCTTCTTAGATACCTCAGGGAATGGGGCGCGTTCTCTTGCAGGCATACCTCTATAGTACCCAGCATTGCTTTTTGAGGCCAATTTCAGTATCTTACGAGTAACGCATCACGCGCCTTTTTATTTACCTACATCCCTATGAATCGCGATTATCCGCTTGAGAAAGTACGCAACTTCGGTATCGTTGCCCACGTCGACGCCGGCAAGACCACCACGTCTGAGCGCGTCCTCTACTACACCGGCTCCCAGCACAAGATTGGAGAGGTGCACGAGGGAGAGACCACCACTGACTGGATGGAGCAGGAGCGCGAGCGCGGTATCACTATTACGGCAGCTGCCATCACCTGTTTCTGGACTCGCACCAACGAGCCGGACAAGAAGGACACCTCCAAGAAGTTCCGTTTCAACGTTATCGATACCCCGGGACACATCGACTTCACCGCAGAGGTGAAGCGCTCAATGCGTGTGCTCGACGGCGCAATTGTCGTCTTCGACGGCGTTGCCGGAGTGGAGCCGCAGTCAGAAACCAACTGGCGCTACGCAGACGAGGCTAAGGTGCCCCGCGTCTGTTTCATCAACAAGCTCGACCGCACAGGTGCGTCGTTTGAAGATTCCTACAAGTCGATTCTCGACCGTCTTTCTAAGAAGGCTGTACGCGCGCAGATTCCTATGGGCGCTGAGGGTAACTTCGAGGGCGTCGTTGACCTCCTTTCCATGAAGGCCTACACCTTCGCGGGCAAGATGGGAGATGAGGTTATTGAGGGCGAAGTACCTGCACAGTTTGTGGAGGAGGCAACGAAGTACCGCGCCGAGCTCATCGAGCGCATCGTCGAACACGATGAGGCCCAGATGGCAGCGTTCTTTGAAGGAAAGGAGCCGTCGCTTGCGGAACTCAAGGCAACACTCCGCAAAGCTGTCATCAACAACGAAATCTTCCCGGTCTACACCGGCTCCGCACTCAAGAACAAGGGTGTGCAGCTCGTGCTCGACGCCGTTGTCGATTACCTCCCGTCCCCAGTCGATCTTGCTGCGGTTAAGGGAACCAACCCGAACACAGGTGAGGAAGTAACTCGCACCGCATCCGACGCCGAGCCGTTTACTGCGCTCGCCTTTAAGCTCCAGACCGACCCGTTCGTGGGCGCTCTCACCTTCTTCCGCGTGTACGCAGGAAGCGTGACTGCAGGTTCCTACGTGTACAACGCGAACACTGGTACCAAGGAGCGTGTCGGCCGCATCGTGCGCCTTCAGGCTGACAAGCGCGAGGAAGTGGAGCAGGTCTTCACCGGAGAAATTGCCGCCATGGTGGGACTCAAGGACACCAAGACCTCGCACACGCTTTGTGACGAGAACAATCCAATCATCCTCGAGCAGATTAAATTCCCTGAGCCAGTGGTAAGTCTGCGCATTGAGCCTGCTACCAAGGCTGACCAGGAGAAGATGGGCATGGCCATTCGCAAGCTCGCGGACGAGGACCCAACCTTCAAAGTCACTTCTGATGAGGAGACTGCTGAGACGATTATCTCAGGCATGGGTGAGCTTCACCTCGAGATTCTCGTTGACCGCATGAAGCGCGAGTTCAACGTGGTTGCAAACGTTGGTAAGCCGCAGGTGGCTTATCGCGAAACCATCATGGGAAGCTCCGATGTGGAAGGTAAGTACATCAAGCAAACGGGAGGTAAAGG
Organism: uncultured Candidatus Saccharibacteria bacterium; assembly: GCA_964391975.1. Lineage (GTDB taxonomy): Bacteria > Patescibacteriota > Minisyncoccia > Phycocordibacterales > Phycocordibacteraceae > C7867-001. Next base: position 18,751 of record CAYMNZ010000001.1, read on the forward strand.
TCAGTACGGACACGTGAAGCTTAAGATGAAGCACCTTGAGCCAGTTGACCCAGATGCGAAGGTGCCGAAGAACGTCACGCGCGAAGACCACTTTGAGTTCATCAACAACATTAAGGGAGGTGCCATTCCGGGTGAGTTCATTAATCCAATCGAGAAGGGTATTCGCGAGGCTATGACCCGCGGTATTTTGGCTGGCTACCCAATGGTGGATGTATCGGTGGACCTCTACGACGGTTCCTTCCACGACGTGGACTCTTCGGAAATCGCCTTCAAGATCGCAGCATCTATGGCCTTCCAGGACGGAGCTAAGCAGGCAAAGCCAGTGATCCTCGAGCCTATTATGAACGTTGAGGTTGTCGTTCCTGAGCAGTTCATGGGTGACATCACGGGATCCCTCTCTGGAAAGCGTGGTGCTATCGAGAGCATGGAGGATCGCGGTATGAACAAGGCGATTCACGCCAAGGTGCCGCTCTCTGAGATGTTCGGCTACACCACGAGCCTCCGCTCGATGACGGAAGGACGTGGTTCCATGACCATGGAGTTCGACCACTACGAGGTGGTGCCAAACAACGTCGCGCAGGACATTATCGCGTCGAGGAAATAATCCTCCCCACATAAAAAGAGCCGCAGATGCGGCTCTTTTTATTATTGTGCCTCTGCTGCTTTTTCTTCGAGGACTCGCGTGGACTCAGTTTGGAGTATGCGGGTAAGGGAGCTGTCGAATTCGTCTGATGTTATCCCGAAGGTCGAGCGGAACTCGGCGCGCAGTTCGCTTACATAGCGGTACCCGAGGGCGAATGACACCCGTACGTCAGAGGTAGCCGCGTGTTCGGTCGCTTTAGCGTGGTCAAAGAGCGCGTCGTAATGCTTTTTCACTATCGTGTCGATGATGGGGCTACGGTCATTGGGGTGGAGGCTATCGATGAGCTTGTGCAACTTGTTTGTCGCCTCACCTTGTCCGAGCTTCGCATTCTGTTCGGCGGCCAACAGGCGTTCAGGCTCGATGGGAGGTACTGAGGTAGCGTTCACAATCTGGAGCGCCTCCTCGATTTTCATTCTTTTCTGCTCTGCGGGATTTTTCCCTCCTTGTTCCACTCTGGCGCTCATAGACGTTACTTGGTCAGTTACAGGGGATAGATACTCAGTGTACACCCACCGTCTTCCTTGGAGGGAGGACAAGATAGACTTTATCCCCGTCATCCACAGCCGGGCCTAAGGTTGACCCCTCCCGCCCCTTCCTGTAGGTTAGCTAGTAACGCGGTACGGCGCTCTTTGTAAACTTTCCCCATACGGGACAGGTCTATGAAGGCGTCGCGCGGGTATTCCGTCCGACGCCTTGGTTGTTATATGCCTCCCGGCCTGTAACAGGTGAGCGGTACTGATTAGAAACTTAGACGTAACGTAAACATTGTATGGCTGATACTTTCGATCGCAGCAAGCCGCACATGAACGTGGGAACCATCGGTCACGTTGACCATGGTAAGACCACGCTCACCGCAGCTATTCTTAACGTTCTCAACCTCAACGCAGGTGCAGGCTACAAGGCCCGCGCCGAGAAGGTCGAGAACATCGACAACGCTCCGGAGGAGAAGGCTCGTGGAATCACGATTGCCCTTCACCACTCTGAGTACGAGAGCCCAAACAGGCACTACGCTCACATTGACGCTCCGGGACACGCTGACTACATCAAGAACATGATTACCGGTGCCGCCCAGATGGACGGTGCAGTACTCGTGGTCGCCGCAACTGACGGTGCTATGCCTCAGACGCGCGAGCACATCCTTCTTGCTAAGCAGGTTGGTGTGCCTCGTCTTATCGTCTTCCTCAACAAGGTAGACATGGTGGACGATGCTGACATGGTGAGCCTCGTCGAGGAGGAAATCAAGGAACTCCTTGCAAAGCAGGGCTTCACTGATGCTCCAGTTATCAAGGGTTCCGGTCTCAAGGCTCTTGAGGCAACGGATGCCAATGATGAGTGGGCACTCAAGGTGAAGGAACTCGTCGATACGATGGATTCCTACTTCCCTCAGCCAGTTCGTGAGACGGACAAGCCGTTCCTTATGCCTATCGAGGACATCTTCTCGATTGAAGGACGCGGAACTGTGGTCACGGGCCGCATCGAGCGCGGAGTAATCAAGGTCGGTGAGGAAGTCGAAATCGTTGGTATGACTGCCACCGCCAAGACGACCATCACTGGCATTGAGATGTTCAACAAGCAGCTCCAGGAGGGACAGGCCGGCGACAACGCAGGTATCCTTCTTCGTGGAACCAAGAAGGAGGATGTGCACCGCGGACAGGTCCTTTCAAAGACCGGCTCCGTCAAGCCGCACACTGACTTCGAGGCGGAGGTCTACATTCTCGGCAAGGACGAGGGAGGCCGCCACACGCCGTTCTTCTCAGGCTACAAGCCGCAGTTCTACGTCCGTACCACGGACGTGACCGGCGAAGTAACGCTTGCAGATGGTAAGGAGATGGTCATGCCAGGCGACACTGTCACCTTCAAGGTGAAGCTCGTTGCACCAATCGCGCTCGAGGACAACCAGCGCTTCGCAATTCGCGAAGGTGGTAAGACCGTCGGCGCAGGTGTCGTGACCAAGATCACCGCGTAAGCCAGGTATCACTCGTATGGCCACCAAAGCTACCAAGACCCTGAAGAAAGAAGCGTCGGCTCCAACCGAGCCGAAGCTCCGCATCCGGGTCCGCGCCTACGAGCACAAGATTCTCGATCTCTCGGTAAAGCAGATTATGGACACCGCTAATCGCTTCGAAGCGAAAATCGTTGGCCCCGTTCCGCTCCCGACTGAGATAAAGCGATGGACCGTGAACCGCTCAACGTTCGTCCACAAGGACGCACGCGAGCAGTTCGAAATGCGCATCCACAAGCGACTCATCGATATCCTCTCCCCGAATCCGAAGGTCATCGAGGCTCTCACGAACCTCAACCTTCCATCCGGAGTGACGATTGACGTGAAGATGGTCTAACCAGGCCGCAGAAAAGCCGCCCCCACAGGGGGCGGCTTTTCTTTATTCCCACCAGTGCTAGGCTTAAAGGATACCCGTAACGCTGTAACAAACGCATGGTACGAGAAATTGGAGAAGGCATGCACGACGTCCGTCCACCTCAGAAAGCGGAGAGGCCGCGCGCGTGGCGCCCGAAGACAGGAGAGGCAATTACCATCACCAAGCGCGGCGGAGGCATCGTTGCACAAGGTCGCCTTGATGCAGACCTCAACATCATCGATGGCAGACCAGCAGCCTTCCGTATAGGGGGCGCCGCAGAGGACCTTCTCCCAAGCGTGGTGAGTTCAAACCAAGAGGGAAAGAAACTTGTTGTCGTGACCAAGAAAGGAATCTTTGAGATAAATAAGGAGACCGTTCACTAAACAACCGCCCCAGAGATGGGGCGGTTTTTGTTATACTCTCTTCATCATGTTTGAGCGGAAAAACCCCATTCCCAAGCTGAGCGAGCAACGGAAGCGAGAAAAGGCAAAGTATCGAGATGAGGGGCTCAAAAGGAATGCGAAGGATAGGCGCGAGCAGCTGTTGTACTCAGATCCCCTTGGCTACCTCGGGGATTTACTCACCGGCAAACTTCCAACCGCTAAACAACTTGGTGAAGAGCTGAAAGCACGCGATCAGGAGCGCCTTAAGAAACTAGTGCTAGAGGCGAAAGATGCGGCGCGCATTATGATGCTCGACGATGCGACGAGCTATCGCGCACACGAAATGGAACACGAGCTTCCGATGGTAGAGCTTGGGGCCTGGCTAGAGGGTGCCCTACGAGAGGGGAAGCTGCCAGATACTATCATTGCTGAGGACGTTACGGGTCGACCGCTGGCGCAGATATGTCGCACCCTCCTCACGCTCCTGAACAAGAGAATCCATCCCGATGCTGAAAATGTACCAGTTATCTCGTATGCGGTTGGACGATATACGTCGCCCACGTTGGCGAAGCAACTCGCCCAGGGCGTGGCACAGAAGCTTGAAAAGCGAGGTGCGCGCAATGTGCTGGTCTGCACCGATGCTGTTGAGACTGGAAGCTCGATGGGCCCGCTGCTCACTGAAATTGGAGGACAATCGTACTCTCTCGCTCTTATGATAGATAGGATTACTCCACGCGCCGAGACGATGATACTAGAACGTACGGAGAAGAATCCGGCCGTGCACATCTCGCTTCACCCAGATATGGATATTGGACAAGATTCAGTACTTATCATGCGTACGCTCGAGCGTCGGTATAAGAAAAACGCTGATTACAGAGACCTCCTCCTGGTGATAGAAGAGCTAGAGAACCGCCCGTACCGCCTCCAGGCAATTGAAGAGATTGCCAACGTGCTTTATGAAACCTTCCTCGAACGCCCTGGGGTGCAACAGCTCTTGCCCGCTCAGTAAGGGTATACTTTTCGCATGGCTTCTCCAGAAACTCCTACGCACTCGGCTAACAAGGACATTCCAACTCTTTCGGTTGCGGCCATTGCTACTGAATACAAAGACATACTCGACCGCTACAATCGGTTCATTGATTCTCAGATGGTTGCGCTTGGGAAGCCAAAGGAGGTGGTAGAAGAACCCCCTCCGAGCGAACAGGCACGCGGAGAACTGCTCTGGAAGGAGCTTCTCCGGAGGGCGGTTGCCGGGAACGCCGAAGCCAAGCAGGCCATTATCGAGATTGATGTAGATGATGAGCTCAAAGAGCCTGATGGCTCTCTGAGCAAAGAAACGCTTCAGCGCCTTCTCGACTCCTCTGACACTCTGGCGGACGGCTAGCTTGCGCTTTTTAGGCCCCGCCTGTATAGTCCTCGAAACGCTACGTACCTCCTCGGAGGGACCAATGGCCGGAAAGGGGAGACCCTCTACGCGCTATTGAAGGCGCGTTTTCCATTTCATGAAATTCATCCTCGCTCGCAAAGACTGCATGACCCAGATCTTCGATGATCAGGGTATTGTCCACGCCGGAACCATCCTCAAGGTGGTGCCGAACGTCGTCACGCAGGTGAAGGCCAAGGACGGCAAGGACGGCTATGCCGCTGTCCAGGTAGGAATGGACGCGCAGACTGAGAAGCGCCTCAACAAGCCTCAGTTCGGCAAGGCCTTTAAAGTACTTAAGGAATTCCGCGTTGATGACACTGCAGGCTTTGAGGTGGGCAACGAGATTACGCTTGATACCTTCGCTCCCGGCGATGGGGTCCGCGTTGTGGGTACCTCCAAGGGTAAGGGCTTCTCGGGTGTGGTGAAGCGCCATGGTTTCCATGGTGGTCGCCGCTCCCACGGTCAGAAGCACTCTGAGCGCGAGGCAGGTTCCATCGGTGGAGGAGGTCGCGCCGGAGGCCGTGTGGCTAAGGGTATGCGCATGGCCGGCCGTATGGGTGGAGAGCGCGTTACCGTCACCAACCTCAAGGTGCTTCACATCGACAGCAAGAGCGGCGAGATGATTATCTCAGGCGCTGTTCCGGGTCCTCGTGGCTCCGTCGTGGAAATCATTTCCGCATAAATTTTCGTATGGCAACTACCAAAAAGACAACCGTAAAGAAGACAGCCCCTAAGAAGGCAGCAGCACCACGCGCAAAGAAGGCGCCTGAGATTACCGCCGGCAAGGACGAGGCAGTTGTCTTCGGCATGGATGGCTCTAAGAGTGGCACCGTCGCTCTTCCAGCAGAGCTCTTCGGCGTGCAGTGGAACGCAGACCTCGTACACCAGGTCGTCGTTGGTATGCAGGCAAACGCTCGCCCAACGGTCGCTAACACCAAGTTCCGCGGTGAAGTATCCGGAGGAGGAAAGAAGCCGTGGAAGCAGAAGGGTACGGGACGCGCTCGTCACGGTTCTAACCGCTCCCCAATCTGGGTAGGTGGAGGTACCTCTCACGGCCCTCGCGCAGAGCGCCTCTACACCGTGAAGATCAACAAGAAGATGCGCACCGCCGCTCTTATGTCAGTTCTTTCTCGCAAGATGAAGGATGGTGAAGTGATTCTTGTTGAGAAGATGTCCTTTGGTACGCCAAAGACCTCCGCAGCAGTGAAGACCCTTTCTGCACTCGCTAAGGCAGCTGATGCGCCGAACCTCACGAAGAAGCGCGTAAACGCTGCACTCATCGTGCTCTCGGGTAACGATGCGAACGTGAAGAAGAGCTTCCGCAACATCGGCAACATCACGAGCGAGGAGGTTCGTAACCTCAACCCCGTGGACATCATGAACCGCCGCTACCTCGTGATTGAGAACCCGACGGAATCCTTTGCGGTTCTTTCCGGCAAACTAAAGAAATAATTTATGGGACTCTTTTCATCCGACAAGAAGAAAGTAACGAAGACCAAAAAGGTCTCGAAGGCAAAGAAGCCTGCAGTCATGAACGCTAACACCGTGCTTAAAGCACCGTGGATGAGCGAGAAGGCACTCATTGGTACCGAGAAGGGCGTCTACGTCTTTGAGGTACCACCTGAGGCAACCAAGACCGATGTCATTGCTGCTATGGAGACCATCTACAAGGTCACGCCTCGCCAGATTCGCATGGTGAACCTTCCAGGTAAGCGCAAAGCTCTTCGCCACAAGCGCGGTATGGGAACACGTGCACGCCGCCACAAGGCCTACGTCTACCTCAAGAAGGGAGACACCATCACCCTCGTCTAACCTTTAGCACTATGAAATCCTACAAACCGTACACCAAGAGCCGCCGTGGCATGACCACACTGCCGTACAAGCAGCTTCTTTCCGGTGACCGCCCATTCAAGGCCCTCTTGAAGGCGAAGAAGGACCAGGCAGGACGCAACTCCCAGGGCCGCGTTACTACGCGCCACCAGGGAGGCGGCCACAAGAAGCGCCTTCGCGATGTCGACTTCCAGTACAACAAGAAGAACATCCCGGCGAAGGTTGAGACTATCGAGTACGATCCATACCGTACCGGTTTCATCGCGCTTGCGCTCTACGCAGACGGCGCTCGCCGCTACGTGCTCGCACCTAAGGACCTTAAGGTCGGCGACAGCTTTGTTGTCTCTGAGGACGCACCAGTTAAGACTGGTAACCGCATGCCGCTTGGCAAGATTCCTACCGGTACCTTCGTGTACAACATCGAGCTCCAGGTTGGAGCCGGCGCACGCCTCGCTCGCTCTGCAGGTAACTATGCAGAAGTCATCGCGCATGACGCAGGCTATGCGCAGATCAAGCTTCCTTCGACTGAGGTCCGCAAGGTCTCTGACCTCTGCTGGGCATCCATCGGTGCAGTGGGCAACGAAGAGAGTCGCCTCGTGAAGTATGGAAAGGCAGGACGCTCTCGTTGGAAGGGTATTCGCCCTACGGTGCGTGGTACGGCTATGAACCCGGTAGATCACCCACACGGAGGAGGTGAAGGACGTCAGGGTCGTGGTCTCCGTCGTGCAAAGACTATGTGGGGCAAGCCATCCGGCAAGGGACAGAAGACTCGTACGCCGAAGAAGTACTCGAACTCACACATCGTTTCTCGCCGAAAGGTTGGCAAGAAGGGATAAGCAAAAGACCGGGGTTGACCCGGTCTTTTTTGTTACGTTTCTTGTATAATTACCCTATGCCAGCCCCAGAAAAACCAGAGAAACTGCAGAAAAAGAAACCAGAGAAACCAGAGAAACCAGAGAAACCAGAGAAACCAGAGAAACTGCAGAAAAAGGAATCAGATCCAGTTGAGGAAGTAGATACCTCTAACGAAGACCACTGGTTTGGTAGCGACTCATCAATGGGTCCTCGGTACGATAACGAGAGCGAAGAATTTTAAGAAGCGGTAGATAAGAACCCTGCAGATGCAGGGTTCTTTCTATTGGTACTTCGCTTTCAGTATTGCAGAGAGTTCGCTCTTCGGAAGGCGCACTTCCTGCATTCCGAGCGCCCACGGGCCTACCTGATACGGAGCGAAGATGATAACGAGCGCATTCCCCTCAAGGTAGAAGTTGAGGTAGTTGTCCTCGTCAGGGGTCGTGCCCGCGTCAATCATGTCCATATTGAGCTCTGACTCGCTTACGCCTGATACCTCTGCAATCTGTGTCACGAGCTTCGCGCGAGAGCTTGATGAGAGTCGTGCAAGGTAGTCGCTTCCAGGAACGAAGAGGTCTCCGAGCGTGAGTCCCTCACCGGTTTCCTTGTCGAAGGTGAAGGTGCGGTAGTAGGCGTTGGGGTGCGCGCCAAGGGTATCTGCGTACATGAGATAGACGTACGAGACAGTTGAATCGGAGGTGTGGAGCTCGTACTCCATACCGAAGGCATACTTTCTCTCACCACCAAGTCCCTGCACCTCAATGTCTTCCGCAGAAAGGGAAAGCAGCTGGTTCTCCTCCTTGAAGGACTCGACTGATATTTCCGCGAACTGCTTCATGACCTCAACGGCGTGTGCATCGGCTCCAGCGCCTGCTGACGCCCTGAGTGGGGTCTGATTGGGGTATGCCGCCTCAATCTCCCAATACTGCTCGTTCTCCCTAATAACCCCTGCTTCCGCCTGTGGCTCTCCTACCTGAGGAGCAGGCACCTCAGGGGCAGGAGTGCTGGCCATATACCAGATAAGGGCGCCCAGGATGATAATGATGAGGGCGATACCCCCGATAAGTAGCTTCTTGTTGGTGTCCATACCTCTCTATACTACCCCCTACCCGGAAGGAATCATGAAGAATAGGCCGTAATTTGACACTACGCCCTCTTTCCTATAGATTTCACCTATCCCGCGACGCGGGCTTTTCATTGCTTAACTCATGTCTCGCTCCCTCAAGAAAGGACCGTATGTGGACGTCAAACTCCTCAAGAAGGTCAAGGACAAGAAACCAGCTTCGGCGGGGGTAATTAAGACATGGGCCCGCAATTCCCAAATCGCACCTGAGTTCGTCGGCTTCACGTTCGGCGTTCACAACGGAAAGACCTTCGTAGATGTCCTCGTCACCGAGGACATGGTGGGACACCGCCTTGGTGAGTTCTCACCTACCAAGAAGTTCATCCGCCACGGAGGAAAGATGCAGAAGGAGCTCGAGCAGAAGAAGAAGGACTCTGAGATTGCAGCCGCTAAGGCTTCCAAGGAGCCTGCTGCCGCAGCCCCTGCCAAGAAGAAATAACTATGAAAGCCTCACTTACAAGCCACAACCAGCCTCCGCGCAAAGTCCGTCTCGTGACTGACCTTGTGAAGGGCAAGAAGGTCGAAGACGCACTTGCTGCGCTCTCGTTCCTCCCTAAGCGTGCTGCCGCTCCAATCAAGAAGTTGATTGAGTCTGCTGCTGCTAATGCTAAGAACAAGGGGGAGGACGTCACGAAGCTCAAGGTGAAGAACATCACTGTGGATTCCGCTGGCATGCTCGTTAAGTACATGCCGCGCGCCATGGGTCGTGGAGCACCGGTACGCCGCCGCAAGAGCCAGATAAGCGTCGAGCTCGCATAACTTTTATATGACACACACCGTACATCCTTACGCACACCGCCTCGGTATCATCCGGGACTGGAAGAGCCGTTGGTTTGCCCGTGGCAAGGCGCAGTACCGCGAGAACATCGCTATTGATGAGGGTATACGCCGTTTCCTCACCAAGCGTCTTAAGGGCATGCACGTCTCTGACATTGAGATTGAGCGCTCTGCAACCGAGACTCGCGTGCTTTTGCACACTGCCCGCCCAGGTCTCGTGATTGGCCGCTCTGGTGAGAACGCAACGAAGCTCCGCAAGGAACTCGCTGGCGTTATTGCTAAGGCATCTCCTAAGGATTCTGCAGCTCGCAAGTCGCTCGTGAAGCTCGACATCATGGAAGTTCGCCAGCCTGAGACCAACGCCGCTGTCGTCGGTCAGATGGTTGCTGAGGGACTTGAGAAGCGCCTTCCGTTCCGCCGCGTGTTGAAGAGCACTGTCGAGAAGGTTATGGCCGTTCGCGATGTCGTTGGAGTTCGCATCGTGATTTCTGGTCGCCTTGGTGGCGCAGATATGTCTCGCATCGAGCAGATCAAGCGCGGACGTATTCCTCTTCAGACCTTCCGTGCAAACATCGACTACGCACACACGGAGGCACACCTTCCGTATGGTCAGATTGGCATCAAGGTTTGGGTCTACCTCGGCGATACCTTCACTGAGCGTAACCGTGGTGCTCAGCCAGCTGCGACACCTCGCGCATAATATTTTTCGTATGTTGTTTCCTAAAAAAGTAAAACACCGCAAGTGGCAGACTGGACGAAAGTCTCCAGCGAAGATGGCGCGTCCTGATACGCGTGGTACGAAGGTATCCTTCGGTTCCCACGGCATGAAGGCAACCACTGCGTCTCGCATCACCTCTAACCAGATTGAGGCCGCTCGTAAGGTGCTCACCCGCGTTACTGGTAAGGGAGGCAAGCTCTGGATTCGCATCTTCCCTGATCGCCCAATTACGCAGAAGGCAGACGGTCTGAAGATGGGTAAGGGAAAGGGAGATCCGAAGCACTTTGTGTTTGAGGTGCACCCAGGTCGTGTGCTCTTCGAGCTCGATGGTGTTGAGGATGCGATTGCCCGCGACGCTATGCGCCGCGCCGGTGCAAAGCTTCCGCTTAAGACCTCCGTCGTCCTTCGTTCCTAATCATTTATGGCAAAGAAACCTACATTCAAGGACCAGAGCGTCGAAGAGCTCAACAAGGCACTTCTCGAGAAGAAGGAGGAGCTCCGCAAGCTTCGTTTTGAGGCTGCGGGCGCACGGCCGAAGGAGAGCAATGCTCCAGCAAAGATTCGCAAGGATATTGCTCGCATCTTGACGGAACTCACGCTTCGCGCGAAGGTAAGCAACTAACCATGGAAACTCCTACCTCCCGTCCCCAGAGCTTCAAGGGCGTCGTCGTAAAGACGGCGATGAAGGACACCGCTACGGTGGCTGTCTCTCGCTACGTGAAGCACCCGAAGTACAAGAAGTTCCAGACCCGCACGAAGAAGTTCTTGGTCCATGACCCAGGCAACACAGTGAAGGTCGGTGACAATGTCACCATCGTCGCGTGCCGCCCGCTTTCGAAGATGAAGCGCTTCAAGATCGCTACCGCATAAGCCTATGATTCACGACCGCACTATCGTTACCGTTGCAGACAACTCAGGAGCCAAGATTGGCCGTGTCTTCAAGGTGCTTGGTGGGTCTAAGCGCCGCTACGCAAGCCTTGGCGACGTCGTCGTTATTTCCATCCAGACTGCAGAGCCTCGCAAGGCCACTAAGAAGAAGGATGTCGTGAAGGCAGTCGTTGTCCGCACCAAGAAGGCTGCACGCCGCGCCAATGGTTCCTACATTGCCTTCGATGACAACGCCGTCGTTATCATCGAGAAGCAGGGTAAGGAGATGGGCCCTCGTGGTAACCGCGTCTTCGGTCCAGTTGCTCGTGAGCTCACCGAGAAGGGTTGGCAGAACATTGCGTCACTCGCACCTGAAATCGTTTAAGTATGAAAAAGTACACCAAGACCAAGCAGAAGTCCTACGCCGCAGGACGCAGGAAGAAGAACTCCCGCCGCGCGCCGAAGATTGTCATCATGAAGATGAAGCTCAAGAAGGGCGACCATGTCGTGGTTGTCTCGGGCAAGGACAAGGGAAAGGAGGGCACCATCCTCACGGTCTTCCCAAAGCTTAACCGCATCGTCGTTGATGGCGTCGCCATGGCGAAGCGCCACCTCAGGAAGACTGGCCGCGGGCAGTCTGGCCGCATCGTCGAGCACCCAGCAGCTATCAACGCCTCAAACGTGATGCTTATTGATGCTGAGACCAAGAAGCCTACTCGCGTAGGACGCAAGGATGGCCAGCGCATCACCAAGAAGAGTAAGACTGTTCTCAAATAAACTTTTATGATGCTTTCAAAACAACGCCAGCAGACTGCCTTCGAGGCACTTTCAGAACAATTCGGGTACAAAAACCGAATGGCGGCTCCGCGCATCGTTAAGGTAGTCGTCTCTTCTGGAGTTGGTAAGGCAGACAAGGTGAAGAAGGCACTCGTCGAGAAGAAGCTTGCTATCATCACGGGTCAGAAGCCATCTCCTCGTGGTGCAAAGCAGTCAGTCGCGCAGTTTAAGGTGCGCGAGGGCGATATAGTCGGGTACCAGGTCACCATTCGTGGCGGTCGCATGTTTGATTTCGTTGATAAGCTCATCCACATCGCGCTTCCTCGTACTCGCGACTTCCGCGGCATCGCAAAGACCACCGTTGATGACATGGGCAACATCACCATCGGCATCAAGGAGAACACGATTTTCCCTGAGACCTCTGACGAGGACCTCAAGGACGTGTTTGGGGTGGCAATCACGATTGTGACTACGGCTAAGTCGAAGCCGGAGGCGGAGGCCTTCTTCACGCACCTTGGCGTGCCTTTTAAGGCGTAGAATCAGCGTCGTTTGACACTGACCTTCACTGTTGATACATTGATTCGACGCTCCTCGGAGCTATTTTTCTTATGGCCAAAAAGTCCCAAATCGCCCGCAACAATAAGCGTATGAAGCTCGTCGCTCAGTACGCTGTTAAGCGTGCCGAGATGAAGAAAGCAGGGGACTTTGAGGGCCTACAGACGCTTCCGAAGAACTCCTCCCCAGTCAGGGTTAAGAACCGCTGCTCGATTACGGGCCGTGGTCGCGGGTACCTCAGGGCCTTTGGCCTTTCCCGTATCCAGTTCCGCGAGATGGCCCGCCAGGGCAAGATCCCGGGCGTAAAGAAAGCATCATGGTAAGCGATCGCGTTGGAGATTTCATAATCCGCCTCAAGAATGCCGGCGCTATCGGCAACACTTCGGTCGTACTCCCACACTCAGGTCACCTTGAGGACATTGCTAAGAAGCTCCGCGATCTCGGGTTCGTGGCTTCGGTTGATGTTCGCGAGAAGGCAGGCAAGAAGATGCTTGAGGTCGGTCTCGCCTACCACGAGAACGGCGTCCACAAGATTAACGACGTGAAGCGCATTTCAAAGCCAGGTCGTCGCCTCTACGTATCGAGCCGCACTGCGCACTCGGTAAAGAATGGTCTTGGTGCACGCATCATCTCGACTCCGAAAGGCATCCTTGCTGACAAGGAGGCTCGCCAGGTAAAGGTCGGTGGTGAGGAGTTGTTTGAAATCTGGTAATACTTTTATGGCATCCCGTCTCGCAAAGAAACCAATCGTTATTCCTTCGAAGGTCCAGGTGACCTCGGCTGATGGCGTACTCACCGTTAAGGGTTCGAAGGCAACGCTCTCTCGCGCAGTGCACACCTCACTTTCTATAGAAGTTACTCCTGAGGGCGTTGAGATTAAGCCAAAGAACAACACGCGCCTTGCGCATGCACTCACTGGTACCTTTGCGGCACACCTCAAGACCATGATTAAGGGAGTAGAGGAGCCGTTCAAGAAGAACCTCATTCTTACCGGTGTTGGTTACAAGGTTGAGCTTCAGGGCAAGGACCTCGTCTTCACCGTTGGCTTCTCGCACAAGGTGACGCTCCCTGTTCCTGAAGGACTCACTGCAGCGGTCGTGAAGAACACGATTACCGTTGAGGGCTCGGACAAGCAGCAGGTTGGACAGTTCGCTGCTGAAATCCGCGCTATCAAGCCACCGGAGCCATACCTTGGAAAGGGTATCGCCTACGAGGGTGAGGTCATCCGCCGTAAGCAGGGCAAGAAGGCCGTCTAATATTTTGTATGCCTAAGACTCTCACCAAAGCTGAATCCCGCATCCGCCGCCACAAGCGGGTACGCGGCAAGATTAAGGGAACTGATGCGCGCCCACGTCTCGCTATTTTCCGTTCCAACCGCTTCATCAGCGCGCAGATTATTAATGACGACGCGAGCACCACGCTTGTTGCTGCACACGGTCGCGAATTCCCTGGCCCACTCGGGAAGCAGGCAATCGCGGTTGGTAAAGCAATTGCTGAGCGTGCAGTAGCAAAGGGTGTGAAGACGATTGTCTTTGATCGCGCTGGCTACGCGTATGCCGCACAGGTGAAGGCACTTGCCGACGCCGCTCGTGAAGGCGGACTTTCTTTCTAGTACTATGACCGACACAGCAACTATGGACCCTATCGCACCAACCGACGCTCCGGCAGTCGAGGCAAAGCCTGCAGAGGCTGCTCGTACCGACGCTCCTCAGCGCGGAGGACCTCGCGGACGTGGAGGTGACCGCCGTGGCGGAGGCCGCCCTCGTGAGCGCCGTGAGCGCGAGCGAAGCGAGTTCGACCAGGTAACGGCCGACGTGCGCCGTGTGGCCCGTGTTATGGCCGGAGGTCGCCGTTTCTCCTTCTCCGTCACCATTGTTATCGGTGACCGCAAGGGACGTGTGGGCGTTGGTCTTGGTAAGGGAGCAGACACTGCGCTCGCTATTGATAAGGCTGTGCGTGACGCGAAGAAGCACCTCGTCACGGTTCCTCGCACCAAGAGCGGCTCCATCCGCCACGATGTATCGGTTGTCTACGGCACTACCACTCTTTCCATTATTCCTTCCCCGGGTCGTGGACTTGTCGCTGGCTCTGCAATGCGCACCGTGCTTGAGCTCGCCGGTATCGGAGACGTGGTGACGAAGATTCTCACCCGCTCGAAGAACAAGCTCACGATTGCGCGCGCTACCGTTGCTGCACTCAAGCAGCTCAAGGGCTAACCTTTTATTTATGCAGACCAACACACTCAAAGCAAAATCCAAGCGCGTGACATCGATGCGCGTTGGTCGCGGCGGTAAGCGCGGAAAGACCTCTGGTCGTGGTACCAAGGGTCAGAAGGCACGCTCTGGTCGCAAGATGCGCCCTGAGATGCGCGACCTCATCAAGAAGATTCCTAAGCTTCGTGGACACGGCAAGAACCGTAGCCGCACCGTGCGCCTCGACCGCGTGGTCGCAAAGCCAGTGAACCTCGCCGTTCTTGAGGCAGCGTTTGAGGCAGGCGATACGATTACGCCAGCCATCCTCATCAAGAAGGGCATCATCTCAACGCGCGGCGGACGCGTTCCGGCAATCAAGATTCTTGGTGCGGGTGAACTCACCAAGAAGCTCTCGATTTCAGGAGTGAGCTTCTCCGCTACCGCCAAGGCCGCCATCGAAAAGGCAGGTGGCTCCATCCTCAATGGTTAGCGAATTCTTCAGGAAAATCTCCCTCGTCGTAACGGACCCAGTCCTCAGGTTCCGCGTTCTCTTCATCGTTGCCGCGTTTGCTGTTTTCCGTTTCCTCGCAGCTGTTCCGATTCCGGGCGTTAACCCGCTTGCACTTGAGCAGTTCTTCTCAAACAACCAGTTCCTTGGTCTCTTGAACGTCTTCTCCGGAGGCGGGTTCGAGAACCTTTCTATCGTGATGCTCGGTGTGGGTCCGTACATTACGGCATCCATCATCATGCAGCTTGCAACCGTTATTTTCCCAGCCGTTAAGGCTATGTACTCTGAGGAGGGTGAGGCAGGCCGCACCAAGTTCATCGCTATTTCCCGCGCGCTCACCATTCCGCTCGCTATTCTTCAGGCAGTCGCCTTCCTCTCGCTTCTTGAGACGCAGGGTGTCGTGACCTCGCTCACGCCGTTTGATTTCGCAGTGAACGTCTTCCTCGTTGCGGCAGGTTCCATGCTCCTCATGTGGATTGGTGAGCTCATCACCGAATTCGGCATTGGTAACGGTGTATCGCTCATCATCTTCGCAGGCATCATTGCTGGTATTCCTGGCGGCCTCACGCAGATTCTCTACACCGCAACCGCGGCCAACATTCCGGCCTACCTTGGCTTCTTCATCCTCTCGCTCGCAGCCATCTATGCGGTGGTGTCGGTGTCTGAGGCAGAACGCTCTGTTCCCATTGCCTACGCTCGCCAGGTACGCGGTGCGGCACATCAGCAGGGTGCTGCTACCTATCTTCCGATTCGCATTCTCCAGGCAGGGGTGATGCCAATCATCTTCGGTCTCTCGCTCGTGCTCCTTCCACAGGTAGTGCTTACTGGTCTCTCGGCGGTTGGCGTTGCCGGGATTGATCCTTGGATTGCAGGCTATGCTGCCTTCTCCGCAAACCCATGGCTCCATGGCGCGGTCTACTTTATCTTCGTGTTCATGTTCACTTTCTTCTACACCTCTATTACGTTCGAGCCACACCGCGTCGCTGAGAACCTCCAGAAGTCTGGTGCCTTCGTTCCAGGTGTCCGCCCTGGACGCGAGACCGAGACTTACATCGGTAACGTCGTTTCCCGCGTGACCTTCCCGGGCGCTCTCTTCCTCGGTGCCATCGCCGTCGTTCCGTTTATCGTGCAGGGACTGACCGGCATCACCGCCATCCTCGTTGGTGGTACTGCGCTTATCATTGCCGTGACCGTGGTGCTCGACCTCATTCGCAAGATCGACGCGCAGGTTTCGCTCAAAGAATACTAATTCCCCTTGTGCTACAGTAGTGCGGTATGGATTTGAACACAGTACTCCTCATAGGTAAGCCAGGCAGCGGCAAGGGCACGCAGGCACAGCTCCTTGCCGAGATGACAGGGTTTCAAGTCATCGCCTCAGGCGACCTCTTCCGCGCGCTTATGAAAGAGGATACGGAGGTGGGTGCCAAGATGCGGGAGGAAATCGAGAAGGGTTTACTCGCTCCTGATTGGTTTGCAATGTACCTCTTCCAGAAGTCGGTGCTCAATCTTCCGTCGACTCAGGGGGTAATCTTTGACGGCTTTGGTCGTAAGGTGCCTGAGGCCAAAGTAGTGGTTGATGTGCTCACGTGGCTCGGGCGTCCGTTCACGGCAGTGCATGTGAAGGTCTCAGATGCTGAAATTATTGACCGCCTCGAGAAGCGCAAGGGAGTCTCCGGACGTGCTGACGACCATGCGGTTGAGAAGCGTCTTGAGGAATACCGTATCTTCACCGAGCCTTCTATTGAAGTGTTCCGCGAAGCCGGAAAGCTCGTTGAGGTGAATGGCGAGGGAGCGGTCGACGCTATTCAGGCAGAGATTCAGAAAGCACTCAACCTCGGATGATTGTTCGCACACCAGAAGAGCGGGAGGGAATCATTGAAGCAGGACGCAGGCTTGGCGTGGTGCTCTCTGAGGTTGCCAAAATTGTTGCGCCGGGCGTTTCAACCGCTGAGCTCGATATCCTTGCAGAGAAGTTAATTCTCGAAGGAGGAGATACTCCTGCCTTCCTTGATTACACGCCAGAGCGTGGAGTGCGTCCGTATCCAGCGACACTGTGCGTTTCAATAAATGATGAGGTTGTTCACGGCATACCAAACGAAGCGCCGCGTATTCTCGAAGAGGGAGACATCGTCGCGCTTGATCTTGGGTTGATTCACAAGGGGTTCGTAACCGACTCTGCCCTTACGGTTGCCGTAGGGGAAGTTAGTGACGAGGCGAAGCGGCTTATGCAGGTGACACAGAAATCACTTGAAGACGCTATTGCGGCAGCTCGTCCTGGCAATCGCATTGGCGACATATCGCACGCTACTGAAGCTGCCTTTAAGGGAAGCGGGTTCTCGGTCGTAAAGGTGCTTGGTGGGCACGGTGTGGGCTCGGCAGTGCATGAAGAGCCGTGGATTAGTAACGTAGGTACGCCTGGTACCGGACCTGAGATTGTGGAGGGTATGGTGCTTGCGCTTGAGCCGATTGCCAACGCAGGAAAGGCCTCAGTCATCCTTGCTCCCGATGGCTACACGTATCGCTCCAAGGATGGCTCCATTTCTGCTCACTTCGAGCACACTATTTTGGTAGAGAAGGAGAAGACCCTTGTGATTACGAGGCGCCCTGGCGAGTAACAGGATTTAGGCTATACTCCCCACATACAAGCGCGAAAGCGATTTTTTACTATAGGAATCATGCCTACCCCACACCCAAAGAAAGAGCGTACGTTCGTGATGATTAAGCCTGACGGTGTTCAGCGCGGACTCGTTGGCGAGATTGTTCGTCGCTTCGAGAACACGGGCCTCAAGCTCGTCTACCTCAAGCTCTCTATGCTCGATGAAACAAAGCTCTGGGAGCACTACGGCAAAGATGACGTATGGTTTGAGAAGAAGGGTGCTGGCATCATGGCCGACCGCCAAGCAGCAGGACTTCCGGTAGAGAAGGAAGCACTTGAGTACGGTAAGGACATCATTCGTGCACTCGTGACGTTCATGACCGCGGGTCCGGTTGTCATGATGGTGATTGAAGGCAACCAATCAGTTGCAGTGGTGAAGAAGCTTGTGGGGGGCACGGAGCCGGCAACGTCTGATGTGGGTACCATTCGTGGTGACCTCACGGTGGACTCCTACTCCATTGCAGCAATTGATGACCGCGCAGTACGCAACCTCATTCACTGCTCTGATCAGCCTTCGGAGGCTGAGCGCGAGATTGCGCTTTGGCTCCCTGGAGCAGAAGTACTCAATTACCGCCTCGTTGGCGAACAGATTCTCTACGACGTTAACCTCGACGGTATTCTCGAATAGCTAAAAAACCGCCGTTAGTGATATTCTCACTCTATGGCTACAGCAAGGATTTCTGGCGGCACCGTACACACCCTGCCGTCTGATGTGCGAAAGGTCTTGGCTGCTGATGCTAAGGCACGTGCGGCATGGGAGAGCCTGACGCCGCTTGCACGCAATGAATGGATCTGTTGGACCATTTCCGTTAAAAAAGCAGAGACACGGAAGGACCATGTACGACGAGTACGGAGTCAACTGAAAGAAGGGAAGCGTCGCCCGTGCTGCTGGATTGGGTGTATTCACCGTCCGGATAAGCCGCTGAGTCCATCGGTGAAAGGGGTGCTCAGTAAACGAAGGAAATAAAGGCGATTGCGGTATCCACATGACTTTCATGGAGGAGGAGTATACTTATACATGGAGCCATTCCTTGAAACGCAACTTACTTTCCCTACGGGAGTCTTATATCTACGCACGATAGTGAACTTTGTTCCGATTCGAGCGATGCGGACACCCACTTGGCACTATCGAGTTGCCAAACGGGAATGGCTCTTCGAAAGAATCCCGCTCGGCGGGATTTTCTCGTGCTAAAGTGGTTTCTATGCGGATTCGCTGGCTCCTTCTCGCGCTCGCCTTGAGCGCGCTTCTGCTCTCTCTCCATCTCTGGGGTACGGCAGAGTTTTTGTACTGGAAGTTCGTATGGTTCGACAGTCCGATGCATCTCTTGGGAGGAATCACACTTGGCGTGTTCGTTGCTGCGTTCTTGAACGCTCCCCAGCCTGCTAAATTTTATGCGCTCATCATCGTGCTCATTGTCGGGTGGGAGGTATTTGAGTTCTTCCTCGGTTCCCCACGCAAGGAGAATTATGGGTTTGATACCGCACTCGATCTCTTTCTCGGTCTGCTTGGTGCGTCACTTGCGTATTACTCCGCCCGACGGTCACTATGGCGCTCCGAGTAACTTTCTACGGTGGAGCGGGCACCGTCACAGGCTCTAATTTTCTTGTTGAGAGTGGAGCGAGCAAAGTGCTTGTCGACTGTGGAATTGAACAAGGAAAAGATTATTGTGAATCCTGTTCATATGACCCATTTCCGTACGAGCCTTCAAGTATTAATGCGCTCGTGATAACGCACGCGCATCTCGACCACATCGGACGCGCACCACGTTTGGTAAAAGAAGGATTCGCAGGCCCCGTGTACATGACGGCTCCCACGCGCGATATCGCAGAGGCAATGCTTCACGACAGTGCTGACATCCTCGCGCAGAATGCAGAAGCGCGCGACCTTGCACCGCTCTACCTGCAGGAACATGTGACGAAGTTTCTTTCACTCATTAAGGTGATTGAGTACCGCACAGAAACGAAGCTCACCGATGACCTCTCTGTGTATTTGCGAGACACTGGCCACATTCTTGGTGGGGCGAGTGTGCGGTTCGTTGATAAGGAAGGTGTGTCATTTGCCTTCACAAGCGACATCGGGAACTCCCCAACGCCTCTGCTGCCGGACGCAGAGCCCATTACGGACGCAGATGCTATCGCCATTGAAAGCGTCTACGGCGACCGCTTGAATCCTGAGAAGGTGCATCGGGTAGAGAAGTTTAGGGATACGCTTAAGAGCGCACTTGCTCGAGGTGGCCCCATCCTTATTCCTTCGTTCTCCATTGAGCGCACTCAGCTGATGCTCTATGAGCTCTCGAACCTCATGGAAGCAGGGGAGCTGCCGCAGGTGCCCGTCTTCCTTGATTCGCCTTTGGCTATTGAGATTACCAACATCTACCGCAAGCACGGCGCGAAGTTCTTTAAGGACACCGCCCAGGAAGAGCTTAAGCGTGAGCACGACCTCTTTAACTTCCCGTTCCTGCGGATGACGAAGTCCCGGGAGGAGTCTATGAGTATTGCGGAGGTGAAGGACCCAAAGATTATCATTGCGGGCGCGGGCATGAGTCACGGTGGCCGCATTGGGAAGTGGGAGCACCGCTACCTCCCAGACCCCAAGACCACTCTCATCATGGTGGGGTATCAGGCACCAGGCAGTCCTGGGCGCATGCTCCAGGACGGCGCTAAGAAGGTGCGCATTGATCATCGTGATGTCACCGTGCGTGGACACATTGAGACGCTACATGGCTGGTCCGGACACGCGGATAGAGATGGGCTCCTCAAGTTTGCAGAAGGCTGCCTGCCTCGGACAAAGAACTTTTTCGTAACGCTCGGAGAGCCGTCGTCTGCGCGCTTTCTTGCCCAACGCATTCACGACTTCCTCGGGACACGTGCGATTGTGCCAGGGAAGGGGGACGTGTGGGAGGTGACCAAGGAAGGTGTGAAAAGGATAGAGAGTCAGAAGGGATTTGAATCCTAGTCAGCAGCGTTTGTAGTACAGTACGAGGAATGGAAGAACGTTTTGAATCATCCCCTAAACCTACGACCGCTACCATTGCAGGGAAAGACCTGCTTCGTCGCATTGTAATCAACGGGAGGCCTGACCCAAGGTTTTTACCCTTAAAAGAAGGAGGCGTATTCCACTATAGTCCACTCGTACCGTTTCTTGAGGAAGTTGATCAGAAAAATATCTACTACTCAATTGTTGAAGAAAGTGGGACCATTGTCGCACTTATTGAATTGGTTCAAAATCCTCACATAGATGCAGAATTATTTGCCGAAACCGCCAGTGTTGATATAAATCTTCAAGGGCAAAAACTATCTGAACCACTTCTGCGTGAGATGTTTTCCTTTGCAAAGAGTAAAGGAAAAAAACTCAAGATTTCTGAATTTACTCTCATGGGTCAGGAGCGATTAGCGCACAAAATTGAGACATTGGCTAAGGAGTATGATGTTCAAGTCTCCCTCAATCAATCCACCCTACGATAAATAGGTAGTCCGACCATCGTCCGTCCGCTCAAGGTATAGTTGCAGCATGATTTCGAAACCCCACCATTTTGATGTCATCGTCATAGGAGGAGGGGCTGCAGGCCTTATGGCAGCTGGCCGTGCGGCAGAGCGCGGTAAGCGCGTCTTGTTGTTTGAGAAGAATCAGAAGGCAGGGGAGAAGCTCCGTATTACGGGAGGAGGGCGCTGCAATATCACGAATGCAGAGGAGGACACGAAGGCGCTCCTTTCTCACTACGGTTCCGCAGAACCGTTTCTCCATTCCGCATTCTCTGAGTTCGGTGTGCAAGAAACGTTCAAGTTCTTCGAGCCCCGCAAGCTGCCGCTTAAGGTTGAGGCACGCAAGCGTGCGTTCCCTCAGAGCGAGAAGGCGCCTGATGTCGTGCGAACACTTGTCTCCTACGTACGGGAGGGGAAGGTAGATGTGCGACTTGGTACGCCAGTGCGGCAGGTCGTTGTTGCGGATGGGAAAGTGGAGAAGATAATCGCAAGCGGTGGAGAATTCTTCGCTGACTCCTATATCTTTGCGACTGGCGGCGTGTCACATCCGGAGACTGGTTCCACGGGAGATGGGTTTGGCTGGCTGCGGGCGCTCGGGCACACGGTGGAAGAGCCAACACCGACCATCGTGCCGCTCAAGGCCAAGGACCCGTGGATACGCTCTTTGGCTGGCAAATCACTGCCTGACGCGAAGATAACGTTCTACTTGGGGACCGAGAAGAAATTCAGTAGTACCGGGACCATTCTTCTAACGCACTTCGGTCTGTCAGGTCCAACGATTCTCAACAATGCCGGGAAGGTTGCAGACCTGCTGCATGAAGGGCCGGTTACTGCCACCATAGATCTGTATCCTACGTTCAATATCGGAGAGCTGGATACAAAGTTTCGTGAGCATCTCGACGCACATAAGAACAAGCTTCTGAAGAACGTCGCGCACGGGTTCTTGCCACCAGGAACCGTGGATGTGCTTCTGGCACTGGCGCCTAGCGTTGACCCAGAGAAGAAAGCACACAGTGTCACGAAGGAAGAGCGCCGCGCACTTGTAGATATGGCGAAGGCGCTTCCGGTCTCTATATCCGGGCTGATGGGCTTTGACCGTGCAGTAGTTGCTGACGGCGGGGTACGGCTTACCGAAATTGATATGCGCACCATGCGCTCGCTCCGCGCTCCGAATCTATTTGTGATAGGGGACCTGCTCCATATTCAGCGACCGTCTGGCGGGTACTCGCTCCAGCTCTGCTGGACCACTGGGTATGTGGCGGGGAGCAACGCGTAGGAAAGGTTCGAATCCTGGGCGGCCAGCACGTGATAGGCTTATCCATATGAGCGCGGAGGTACC
This sequence comes from uncultured Candidatus Saccharibacteria bacterium, assembly GCA_964391975.1. Lineage (GTDB taxonomy): Bacteria > Patescibacteriota > Minisyncoccia > Phycocordibacterales > Phycocordibacteraceae > C7867-001. The sequence continues at coordinate 41,237 of CAYMNZ010000001.1, forward strand.
CAAGACTTCCACAGACCTATCTAGTCAATCTGTAGAGCAGTTAAAAAAACTCTGTGACTCGCTTGATAAGAAAAGGCATAGAAAGGCCGATACATATCAGGCAGCCAATGCTGTATGGGAAATACTTCAGAAGAAACTATACGATCTAGAAGATGAAGCGTTGGATTCGGGAAAACCACTCAGACTTTCTACTCGGATAGTTCTTGAGCATCAGATAAACGCCGCGAAGATAAAAGCAGAGGCACTTCTGAAGGAGTCTGAGGACGCTTATATGGAATGGTCTCGTGCGCGCGGTACGTACGTCTATAAATATGACATGGAAGAGATTCTCCTGAAGGAACCTATTGAATCTTTACTTTCGCGCTTCCACAAAGGAAACCTCATATATCTTGAAGAGCCGTATCTTGGGAAGATTAAAGATAGGTTAGAAGAGTTCGCGAAAGAAGGCACAAGTGAGGTCCACGAGAGTGCACGGTTACAAGCTGAGCATCTCACATGGAAGATTGATAGGTTACGGAAGAGGAAAGTTGAAGATTCATAGACAAGTTCCAACATCGTCCCAGACAGCCCGCAAGAGGTATACTTGAAGAATGTTCCCGACTCACTTAGATAAGTCACAGAAAACTATCCTTGCACTTGTCCTCATACTCCTTCTCGGAGGAGGCTTGTACTTGTTGTTGCAACATCCATCACAACCAAGCGATGACCCGAACAGTTCTCTTGAGATAGTGTCCAGTTTTGAAGAATGTGTGGCCGCGGGCTACCCGGTGATGGAGTCCTATCCGCGTCAGTGTAGAAGCGCTGAAGGAACCCGCTTCGTAGAAAAGGTCGATGGGCCTATTGCGGAATCCTTTGGCTCGATTCAAGGCATTATCCTTCTCGGCCCAGTCTGCCCAGTCATGCAGGATCCGCCGGACCCAGAATGCAACGACAAGCCCTATCAAACCACCCTCGTACTTACAAGCGCTGACGGTTCGCGTGTCATACAGCAGTTCACGTCTAAGATCGATGGCACGTTTGCTCTTGATGTGCCTGCTGGCAATTATGCGATTCGATCAACCGCGACGGCGAACACATTCCCACGCTGCTCATCGACCGACGTCATTCATGTTCCAGTGAACGATACGGTCGTAGCTAACGTTTCTTGCGACACGGGAATTCGATAGTGGTTCCAACATCGTCCCAGACAGTCAGATACGGCCTCACTAAGCCACGTTCATCTCAACCTAAAAGTACACATGGTACGATGGCTGCATATGAAATACATACTTTCTGCAATCATTCTTATCCTTCTTCTTGGTGCTGGATGGTATTTCTTCCTTCGGGAGGCACCGACGCCCACCCCACAGAGTCCTGAGGTCTCCACAGGCACAGAGAATTCGGGACAGGTAACGTCGCCGCAGGAGGACGACGGCACGACCGTTATCGGACGCTCAGCAGACGGAGCTGATATTACTGCTTACCACTACGGTACAGGAGCGGACGAAGTCGTGTTTGTGGGCGGTATTCACGGCGGATACTCATGGAACACTGCGTTGGTTGCCTACGAGCTCATGGACCATCTCGAGGCAAATCTAGCAACCATTCCTTCAAATGTGCGCGTGACCGTCATCCCAGCGCTCAACCCTGATGGCCTTGAGGATGTTGTTGGGACAACGGGCCGTTTCGAAGCTAGTGACGTATCTACGAGCGCTGACACTACCGCAGCGCGCTTCAACGGAAACGAGGTGGACCTGAACCGTAACTTCGACTGTGATTGGCAGGAAAAGGCAGTGTGGCAGAGCAAGCAGGTAAGTGGCGGTACCGCTGCATTCTCTGAGCCTGAAGCCCAGGCGATTCGTGATTATGTAGGAACAAAGGGTCCCAAGGCGGTCATTGTCTGGTACGCATCTGCGGGCGGCGTGTATGCCTCCAATTGTCACAATGGCGTGCTCGCCGAGACGCGCGAGATACTCAACCGCTACGCGCAGGCGTCAGGGTACTCTGCCCACGAGACGTTCGACTACTACGCCGTTACTGGTGACATGACTAACTGGCTCGCCAAGGTTGGTATCCCATCCATCAGCGTCTTGCTCTCCGACCATACCAGCACCGAGTGGTCTAAGAACCGCGCCGGCATCGACGCCATCCTCAGCTACTACGCCGATTAATGTTTCCGGCCTCGACCAAGGTACGGGTCATAGCAGGTGCGCTCGTGCTCGTGGCTCTCGCCGCGGGCGTCCTGCTATTCTTCCTGACGCGCTCAGGGGCGCCGATTGAGGAGGCACCAGCTGTTGAACAGTCTGCCGTTGAACGTTCGGTTATTGGGAGTTCTGTTGAGGGCCGGTCTCTAGAAGCGTATACGTACGGAACGGGCGACACTACGCTCGCGTTCGTGGGCGGCATCCATGGTGGCTACGAATGGAACAGTGTGCTCCTTGCCTATGAGCTCATGGACCATCTCGAAGGGAATCCCGAGCTCATACCGACGAACCTACAGATAGTGGTCATCCCTTCTGCAAACCCAGACGGCCTCTACAAGATAGTGAAGAAAGAGGGGCGCTTTACGCGTTCGGACGTTGTTTCTGGTGACCAATCCGCAGGCCGGTTCAATGCAAACGGCGTGGATTTGAATCGTAACTTTGCGTGCAAGTGGCAGCCACAAGCGACGTGGAGAGGGGAAACTGTAAGCGCGGGTACTGCGGCGTTCTCAGAACCGGAGGCCAAAGCGCTGCGCGACTTCTTCGAGGAAGAGCGGCCTGTCGCGGCGGTTTTCTTTCACAGTCAGGCGAATGCCGTATATGCGTCAGAGTGTGAGGCTGGTGTGCTTTCGGAGACCCTTGCAGTCATGAACGCGTATGCGAGCGCAGCTGGATATCCTGCCGTGAGCACGTTTGATGCGTATCCGGTTACGGGCGACATCGAAGGGTGGCTCGCGTCCATTGGTATCCCTGCGGTCACGGTAGAGCTTTCCTCTCACGAGGCGGTGGAGTGGGAGCGAAACTGGCGTGGTGTGTCCGCGCTTCTGGGGCGGTACGGAGAGTAGGGTTCGAATCCTGGGCGGCCAGCAGATTGGTATACTTTACACATATGGAGAGAGCAGAGAGCGGTAAGCGTACAGCGGCTCAAAAGACGGCTGATTTAGTGCAGATGCGCATTATCAGAGAGAAACTTACTTCGGGGAAGCCCCTATTTCCTGATGAAGAGGCATTGATCGGACGAGAAGGCGGAACACCCGAGCAAAAGCGAAAAGGATTCCAGGCAGAAGCACGAAAGATAATTAAGGAAATCTCGCAACGTGAGTCTTTCTGGAAGAAACTAAGTAATTCAACGGATAGGGGTGAGGGACGTATAGGGCGGTTAGCAGAAATCTTAGAGCTTGCAGCACTGATACGCGAGTATTATCAGACAGACTCCGCCACCAGAGAACAAGTGGGGCATTCCGTTGTGCGCATGCTGTACAAGCACGCTGGATTAACCAGCTTGACTGAGATTGATTTAGGTCGAGCCGCGGATCTTGTTGATGGAGAGATGACTATCGAAGAAATAGCCTCACGATTGCTGAAAAATTAAAGCGGTTCCAACATCGTCCCTGACAGCCCCGCCGTACAAAGTAAGAACTTACAACCAGTCGCCCTGCATTGCTATCCCTTTCGTGCTGCGTCTATGGCGGCTACGTCAATTTTCTGCATGGTCATCATCGCTTTGAAGGCGCGCTCTGCTTCTGCGCCGCCAACGGCAAGTGCCTCAAGTAGGGTGCGCGGTGTAATCTGCCACGACACTCCCCAGCGGTCCTTGCACCACCCACACTCACTCTCCTTACCCCCATTCCCAACAATTGCGTTCCAATACCGGTCCGTTTCTTCTTGGTCTTCCGTAGCAATCTGAAAGGAAAAGGCCTCACTTTGAGGAAATATAGGACCACCATTCAGGCCGACGCAGGGAATGCCACAGACAGTGAACTCCACGGTGAGCGCATCGCCCTTCTTACCACCGGGGAAGTCATCGGGAGCATAAAAAACAGACCCTACCGAACTTTCGGGGAAGGTAGCGGCATAAAAGTTTGCTGCTTCTTCCGCATCCTTAGCAAACCAGAGGCAAATGGTGTTTTTCGATATCATGGTGTGTTGTTGTTTCAGTAAGTATAGCAAATCGCTCCAACACAGCTTGCACTGCTGGTATAGTAAGTTTGTATGAAAACAAAAAGCAAAGGTGCTAAATACGTAGACGGGTTTGTGTTCGTTGTTCCCAAAAAGAACATCCCAGCCTATAAGAAAATGGCGCGGGATGGTGCGGCAGCGTGGAAGAAGTTCGGCGCGCTCGACTATAAGGAATGCATGGGCAATGACCTCAACATCAAAGGGTCAAAAGACATGCCAGCCCCATTCTTGTTCACCAAGCTCACCAAGGCAAAGCCAAGTGAGACGGTATGGTTCTCCTTCATCACCTTCAAGAGCAAGGCGCACCGCAATCAGGTGAACAAGGCGGTCATGGCCTACTTCAGTAAGAAGTATGCGAACGAAAAAGACATGTCGATGCCCTTTGATCTGAAGCGTATGGCGTACGGAGGCTTCTCAGTCGAAGTCGATTAACAAACCGGTACACCACCAACAAAAAAGCCCCTTTCGGGGCTTTTTCTTTACACTACCTTCTTAGCAATTCTTGCGAATATCTCAGGGTTCTCAGTCGCAAGCGTTGCAAGAACCTTGCGGTCGAGCATGATGCCGCCCTTCTTAAGCTTGGCGATGAAGGTGCTGTAGGACTTGTGGCCGTTGTCGCGGACGGCGGCGTTGAGGCGGACAATCCAGAGTGCACGAACATCGTTCTTCTTGTCGCGGCGGTGGGCAAATGCCTGCTTTCCAGCGTGAACGAGAGACTCCTTAGCAGCGCGCTCCTTCTTAGAGCGTCCGTGGCGGTATCCCTTAGCGCGCTTAAGAACGTTCTTGCGGCGCTTAAGGCTGGTGACTCCTCCTTTTACTCGTGGCATATATTAAAAATTACTGGTTATTCGTGTTCGGCGACCCCGGGAGGAAGCGGCGGCGAAGTGCAGTGCCCATCTTAAGGGAGTGTGCACGCTTCTTAGTGCCCTTGGTTGAGCTGCTCTCCTTGGCATTGAAGTGGTCCTGACCAGACTTGCGTACGACAAGCTTGCCCTTACGGGTGACGCGGATTCGCTTGGAAAATGACTTATTTGTTTTCATGGATTGGTTCTGGTGTTGGTGTCGCCGCTTTTGGTGCCGTTGCCTTCGGATCCCGCTCGATGATGCCGGCGAATCCCTTGGGAGACCTCGTTATCGGCTCAGCGACTCGGTACGCGTACGGGATGAGGAGAAGGAACTTCTCGAGCCGCTCCTTGAGGAATTTCTCTTCCATCCCCTTGTAGCGGCCCTTGAGGAAGAGTTCAGCACGGACTCGGTGACCCTCGGCGAGCCATTCGGCGGCCTTTTTGGCCTTCAACCGCATGTCGTTCTCGCCGGTGCCCACCTTTATCTGGACCTCCTTGGTCTCAGAGACCTTGGCCTTGGCCCTGGCAGCGCCCTCCCTCTTCTTCAGCTCGTAGAGAAATTTACCATAATCCGTCACTTTCGCAACGGGAGGGACGGCATTTGGCGAGATTTCAATGAGGTCTAAACCGGCCTCCTCAGCCGCTTTGAGGGCCTCGGCAAGGGGAAGGACCCCAAGGTTCTCTCCTTGGGCCCCGACCACTCGCAGCTCGCGCGCGGTAATCTCTCGGTTTATTCGTACCTTTTCAGTAGTCGCCACGTGTGAGAGGACTTTAGCACGAAGGGCCCCTTGGGGCTACCGCCTACGGGGAGGGGGACGCTTGAAGGGGGTGAGCTTCTTGCCGCGTTGCTTCCGGGTAATCTCCGTGAAGAAGGGCAGGTACATGTCATGTTCTGGCGGGATGATGGTCTCCTTGCGGTTGGTACGCTCAGTGAACTCAACCTCAAGCCCGGTAACCACCGCAAGGGGCTGTTGTTCCTTACCTTCACCCATGACAAGCACCGCTGCAGAGGCTAATGAGTCAGGAATGTTGGTGCGCGAGATTTTCATGACGCGACCAAACATATCCTTGGTGCCACGGTAGTCGCGAATCCCTCGGAACCCGGCATAGCCCATCGCTACACCCACCGCGCCAGCTCGAAGCGCCAGCACGCGGCTATCAGGAATAAGGACACCCAACTTCTTCACCTTGTAGCGCTTTCGGAGTTCGGTGCGAAGCTCGCTTGCTGCCTTGAAGCTGTCTTTCGGAAGAAGGATGAGCTTGTTTCCTTCGGCGTTTGATTCATCAATGCCTGCGCTCGACATAAGGAGCCCGTCTTTGAGGGTAAGCCACGTGTACATGGTACGCATGGCGAAGTCAGCCTCCTTGCGGATGGCCTTCTCGCGGGTGTGTTCGTCCACTATCTCGATGGTGCGCCCTTCGGCGAGCGCCACGATTTTAGAAGTGACAACGAGAATCGTCCCTTCTTTTACCTTCGGGATATGCGCGACGATGAAGTCCGCGAGGTTGTCCCGCTCGTGGAAGACGCGGGTCTTAATTGGCCTGACTTCCATCTTTGTCTTTTAGCAGCCAGATACCCACGTACGCAAGTGGAGTGTAGAGCACGCCCATTGCAACCTTGAAGAGCCACCAGCTAATGATGAGCGAGAACAGCACCGACCACTCGTAGATACCAATGAAGGCAATCGACATGAAGAGCACAGTGTCGAGCAACTGACTCCACAAGTTTGAGAGGGTAGAGGAGAGCCAGAACTTGTTGCCGGCGTTCTTCTTGAAGAAGAAGAACGAGAGAACGTCCTGATACTCAGCGACGGCGAATGCAACGATAGAGGCGATGCCGAAGCGGAAGGAGACACCGAAGATAGTCTCGTAGCTCTCCATTGCCCATGCACCGTCCGCAGACCACGGAGCGGCGATTGAGATAACGTTGTAGAGGATGAAGAGCGCGGTCGAGATGACACCGGCGAGCACGAAGAACTTGGCGAACTTCTTGCCGTACACCTGACCGATGATGTCGGTCATAAGGAACACAACTGGGAACATGAAGATACCTACCGAGAGATGAGAGTCGAACACGAACGGCATAATCTTTATGCCAAGCGTGTTGGCTGCCAAAAGCGAAGTGATGTAGATGGCAAGCGCGATGAGGAGCTTGCGGAGTGCACTGTCGGATAACTGGTTCATGTAAGGTTACTAGGAAAATAAAGCGCCACGGGCGCAAACGGAAGGCCGGCAGGAGGCCGGGGAGTGCTTATCCCGTGAAGCCGGACCAGGTCTGAGTTGCTTTGTTGTGAAGCATAGGACTACCCCGGGAGTATAGCCTGAGGTCCTATAAACGAAAAACGCCCCGGGTATCCCGGGGCGCCTCTCTCATAGAGCGTCTATTGTGCGACTGGTGTCGTGGTAGCGTCTTCGGCCGCTTCCTGAAGATCTTCAGAGAATTCGGTCAATACTGCCGAGAGGTCGTCGATGTGCTGACGGCACCTCTTCTCGCTCTCTACGTCTGCTTTACCGCAATCAAGCGCGATTCGGTCGCGCAGCATACCGATATTCTGGTAGCCGTCGCGCTGCACCTGTTCGAGGTCCTTGTTCGCATTCATCCAGAAGATGACGGCGATGACTAGGAGAACGGCGAGGACGCCAGCGACAATCCAGGCGGTGCGTGCTTCTTTCTTATCCATGTAATCGTAAAGTAATGTGTAATGCCCGCGCGTACCCTATAGCAATTGAGGTGAACAGTTCATGAAGAGTGGGGACAAGGCTCATGAATGTCTACCTAAGAGGAGTAGAATCACTCTATGGCTCCTTCTCCCTTTGACGTAACGACGCTGGCAGTAGAAAGGACCGCGCTCGCTAATGAGCGGACCTTCCTCGCCTACATTCGAACTGCCGTTTCCATTGCCGCGCTTGGCATCCTCGCGCTTCATTTCCTTGGAGATATGCCCTCAACTGTATTTGGGTTCACTTCGCTTACCCTAAGTGCATTCATCTTTGCACTTGGGTTCTGGCGCTTTAAAGAAGAACGAGCACGCCTCAGGAATTCCTAGGTGGCGCTCTTTGCACTGTGGCTACCAAGAAACCTCTTTCAGTCCGAATAAAAATTCTCCTCACGGTGGCGGCGAGCGTCGTTGCGCTCTTGCTTGCCATCTATGCAATCTCAAACGCAGTGCTCCTCAAGAGTTATCTCGATATTGAACAGGCAGGCATGCACGAAGATTTGCGTCGAGCTAGAGACGCAATAGAAGAGTTCTCCAACCAGCAGATGATTAAACTCTCTGACTGGGCGGCGTGGGACGACGCGTATGAGTTTGCCAAGGACCGTGACCCGGTGTGGGCAGAGGAAACAATCTACGATACCGGACTCGCGAACCTCGATATCAACGGCATGCTCTGGAGCGATACAGAAGGGAACATCTTCCACATGATGGTGGTCGACATCGCTGCGCGCACGGAGGTCGCGTCAACGACGATGGCGACGTACTTTGCTGCACACGCTACTCTTCTACGGCACACGGAGCTTACTGACGAGACGCAGGGCATCGCACTATTGCCTGACGGACCGATACTGCTTGTATCGCTTCCACTGCGCACCAGTCAAGGAGAGGGACCGATTCCAGGTTCGCTTACATTCGTGCGCTATCTGGACGAAGCAAAAATTGCTGCACTTGCAGACATTACGCACCTCGACATGAAAGTGTTCCCGTATGACGGGAAACTTCCAGCTAATGTCGCTGATGCGAAAGCGCAACTCGCTTCCGGTAGTGACACCGTCATTGTGCCAGTGTCAGAGAATCAGATTGTCGGGTACACGCTCCTCAAAGGAGTAGACGGAACCCCCGCGCTTATTCTACGAGTTGAGACACCGCGCCCTGTGTATGCGCAAGGTCTCCTCACGTTTTATTTGTTCATGGGCATTGGCGCCATAGCACTCTTGCTGTTTGGCATCGTGATTCTGTGGTTGCTCGATCGCCTGGTCATTGCCCGCTTTATGCGGTTGACCTCGGACGTGGACCGCATCAATGAGGGACAAGACCTCTCCATCCGCCTTGCTGGAGGGGTCAAAGATGAGGTGGGGAAACTTGCCGATAACGTGAACCAGATGCTTGCCTGGCTTTCTGCCTCCCGCACAGAGACCAAGCACCTCCTTGAGGAGGTGAAGATTGGAAAGGAGCACGCCGAGGACCTGGTGAAGGTGCGCACCAAGGAGCTCGCTGAAGAGAAGGCAAGACTCCTCGCCTCCATTAATAGTCTCGGCTTCGGCTTCGTGATTGCAGCTATCGATGGCGCGATTCTCCTTAAGAACCCCGCACTCTCTCGTATTCTTACGTTCCCCGAGCCACCTGACCGCATTAGTGACCTCTCTCGTGCACTTACTGGCTCTTTTGACCTCGACACCTTCTGTAACGAGACTGTTGCACGTGGCGTACCGGGCGAGAAATCAGACATTGTGTACGGGAAGCAGATACTGCGCATACTCTGCGCACCTATTAATGCTGAACGAGAAGCAGGCGCAATCGGGTACGTGCTTCTGATTGAGGACATTACTGAGGCGAAAGTGATGCAGCGAAGCCGTGAAGAATTCTTCTCCATTGCCTCGCATGAACTGCGCACGCCGCTCACTGCCATTCGAGGTAACACAGGACTTCTTCTTGATACCTACAAAGACCGACTCCCAGATCCTGAGATGCGCGAAATGCTCGAGGACATTAATGCCTCTAGCGGGCGCCTCATCACGATGGTCAATGACTTCCTGCAGGTCTCTCGTCTTGAACAGGGGAAGATTGAGATAAAGCGCGAGTCCTTCAACCTCGTTCCGGTGATTGAAGAGGTGGTGCGCAGCCTCACGGAGCTCGCTAAACAAAAGGGTCTCACTATTTCCTACGCACCTTCCGAGCTTTCACTGGTGCGTGCGGACGTCGACCGTACCGAGCAGGTGCTTGAAAACCTCGTTGGTAATGCAATCAAGTTCACTGAGAAGGGAGGTATTACGATTTCAGCTGAGCAGACCGATACTGAGGTGATTGTGCGTGTGAAGGATACGGGCATCGGTATCTCCGAGCAGAACCAGACGCTTCTCTTCCGTAAGTTCCAGCAAGCGGGTGAAGACACGCTCGCGCGCGATAACTCTCAGAGCACAGGGCTTGGACTCTATATCTCGAAGCTCATCATGAACTCTATGGGCGGCAAGGTAGTGCTTGAGGAAAGCCAGTTCGGGAAGGGCAGTACCTTCTCCTTCACGCTCCCGCGTGCGTGATATCCTTTTCCCTATGGCAACATTCTTTATAGCTGAGGACGACAAGTTCATGTTCCGTCTCTATGAACGCGTCTTTACGAACGCAGGGCACACGATTGAGGTCGCCAAAGATGGCGAAGAGGCGCTTGCGAAGCTCAGTGCAATGAATCCAAAGCCTGCCGTCATCGTGCTTGATGTCATGATGCCGAAGAAAAACGGCTTTGAAGTTCTTCAGGAGCTCAAGAAGAATCCAGAGCTCGCGCAGGTGCCGGTAGTGCTTCTCACGAATCTTTCCGGAGACGAGGATAAGCGCCGAGGGCTCGCACTTGGTGCAAAGGAGTATTTGATTAAGAGCGACTACGAGCCACAGCAGGTGGTAGACAAGGTGCTCGCGCTTGCGCCGAAATAAGTTCTAGTCCTGGACGAGCACGCTTGTACCAAGCGGCGTCCATTCATAGAGCGTACGTGCCCTCTCAAGGGGAAGGTTCACACAGCCGTGTGACCACTGCTTTCCGAACTCCGCGTGCCAGTACGCGCCATGTATCGCACCCCCTTCTTGGGTGAAGTACAAATTCCAAGGAACGCCCGGTAGGTCATAGTACTGGTCGCTGATTCCAGGCAGAGGTCCCTGCATATAGCGGCTTGGAGTCTTTCGATAGACCGTGAACATGCCGCGCGGGGTTGGCGTGAGGTCGAGCCCTGTTGATATGGCGGTTTCTAGAAAGAGTGTGTCGCCTTCGTAAGCGTAGAGCTTTTGTTCGGAACGGTCGATAACAATTCGTTTCTCTTCGGAGATAAATCCGAACTGTTCTCCTGCTTGATGGAGAAGTGCAGGGAGCGGTGCTTCCTGCTCCTGTAATCCTGAATCGGTGAAGCCACGAACGTAGGGCTCTGCCACATACCAGTCCTTGCCGATGCGTCCGGGGTAGCGAACCCACTCATTGAAAACAATTCGATACCACTCTATGCCGTCTGGGTCAGTGACGGTGGTGGTTGCAACCGCAAGCACCACTCCAGTTCGAAGCTTCTCCACCGCAGGGAAGGTGCTCCCTGGGCCAGAACGAACATTAAGGCACTCATCTTCATAGTGCGGCCCGCAACTATCTGTGACCTCTATATAGTTAACTGCCTCCTGCTCCGGGGTAGAAGAGGCGACAGAAGCTATTTCTTGGTTAGGGGGTGGAGTAGGGGGCCGCGTACCTAAGCTCCAGCCAACCAATGCGACAACGGCAACGATAGCTAAGAAAATGGGAAAGAATGCAGTTCTCACGGAAAGTAGCGCTAGAGGACGTCGGTTTTTACCTTTTTAATCATGAAAGAAGTGTACACCCCGGAAGGTGCTACCATAAACCTATGAAGGGATTTGTGACAAACATTGAGACTGCCACTCTGGAAAACGAGAATTTCCGCCGGGTCCTCTACACAGCAGAGCGCTCCCAGCTGGTGGTCATGTGTATTCCTATTGGCGGAGATATTGGTGAAGAGGTGCACAAGGATGTCGACCAATTCATACGCATTGAGAAGGGAGAGGGGCAGAGCATTCTTGATGGGGTGGAACGGGAATTGACTGACGGCTCGGTGGTCGTAATTCCTGCTGGCGTGCGACACAACATCAAGAACACGTCAGAAAGCGTTGCACTCAAGCTCTATACGCTTTACTCGCCGCCGCATCACGAGGATGGAACCATCCACAAGACCAAAGCTGATGCTGCCAAAGATGATGAGCACTTTGAAGGAGAGACGACGGACGACCTTACCCCATGAAGCTCAACCACCTCGCAATTCCGTATCTTGCGGCGCTCGCATTCATGTTCGGCGGCATTGTAAATAGCGGCGGCATCGCGTGGTACCACACGCTCATACTTCCAGCGTGGAATCCCTCAGCAGGAATGATTGTGTTTATCTGGGCGGTTATTTATGTTCTTGCTGCATGGTCGCTGCTTATCGTTTGGAATACGATTCCTCGCGACAAGCGCTTTACATGGATTATGGGAGGCTTTGTGGTAAGTGTGCTCCTTAACCTTGTGTGGAGCGTTGTCTTCTTTCACCTGCACCTCTTGGGTGCTGCGGCAGGGAGCGCGCTCATCCTCGGTGTCGCGGTGCTAGCCCTTATGGTCCTCATCTATCCGCGCTCTCCGAAGGCTTCGTTGCTTCTTTTGCCCTACACCCTCTGGGTATTCTTTGCTGCGTATCTGAATTACACAGTGATGCTCCTCAATAGGTAATACGGTAGGGAAAGGACGGCCCCGTTCGGTGTGCTGTTCAGGCCTTCATGCTCCGGTCATGAAGTGTGTCCTATGGTTAAGCCTTACCTTACAGACACATCCGATATGGCTACTATCATCAATTCACCAAACCCAAACCCGACCCCCAACAACGAAAGCTCTTCCGCTGGCTGGGTTATCGCAATTATCCTGCTCGTCATTCTCGGCGGACTAGGCGTGTGGTACGTGACGGCAAACCAGGACACTCAGACGCCGCCCACCGAAACCCCGGAGCAGCAGGGGACCAATACCCTTCCACCGCCCGTTAATAACTTCAACACCACTATTAACGCGTCGAGTACCATCAACAACTCTACGACTACGAATCGTTAACAGAGATGCAAAAAAGAGCCCACGCACATACGTGGGCTCTTTTGTATTAGTTTGGAACAGCAACCATTCCACGTTACACTGCCTACACCATGTTTTCGTTGACCACCCGCCGTATGTACAAGTGGCACTTCCGTATTTCACGGAGGGGTTGGTCCATGCGCGCTAGTATATAAACTACTTACACCGCACAGACTCTCAAACGCCCTCCAACCGGAGGGCGTTTTTATTTTCCACCTATGACCAACTCTGAAGTACGACCACCGCCTAACATTGAAAAGCTCCTTTGGGACGTGGAGCACCGCATGGCGCACGCCAAGGAGAAAAATCTTGGGAAGCATCCTTTGTTCACCCATGAAGTGCAGGAGCGACAGGGGTGCCGAGTGGGGTATATGGAGCCAGGTCTCTTTGCTGAGCTGTGTGGCCAGTTCAAGCTTGAGCCAGAGAGCCTTGAACTTTCTTTTGTGCAGATACACGCGCGAACCGTTCCCTACGTGCCGATGACAAGCGGCCTCCTATATATGCCGCTCGGGCAAAAGCAGGGCTACCACAATTCACGCGGAGGCATCTACAAAGGGAAGTACCACGGGCGAGAGCCGGCGTACCACCTTTCCTATACCTCCTCACGTTCCCATAAGTTTCTGCGCGTGTACCCGAAGGATATGGTGTTTCTGACGCCTGAAACCAATGCGGTGTTTTCGGCAATCGTACTTGTCTCGCCGAAGATGAAAAAAGACGACGGCTTTTACAATATGCTGCATTTTCCGAGCTCGTTTGTGAGTGTAGACCAACCTCGTGCAACGGTAATCATCCCGTAGAACTCGAAGCGTTTGCGAAGCGGGTGCGGCCTCGCGAGGGGTCAGCGAAGAACTAGACGCGCCAGCCGCCCAGTATCGCGCCAGTGATAAGAAGCGTGAGGAGTACCGATCCTGCATTAAGTAAGAGGAGCATCGGTGAATTCGCTTCAAACGCATACAGCGGGCCCAAGACAGCAACGACGAACCCAAGCCAGACAAGTCCTCCGAGCAGCATTCCTTGTTGAACGCTTGTATACCCGAGACGCGCCATGAGCCACGCGAGTACTCCTGCGAGTACGAGGTTACCGATAACTTGTAATACGGATGCTTGAAGGCCGCTCGGTCCTTTCGCAAGTTGCTCGGTTGTTTTTCCCAGCGCTTCTATGTACGGGGCTCGGAAGACGACGAGATACCATAGGGCGCTTACAAGATACGAGGCGATGGCGGAAACGAGTATAGGTAAAAAGGTCATGATTGGCATAGAACTGCATAGTGGTATGGAGCAAATGAAGAGGCAATTAAAATACTCCGCATCACTGCGGAGTATTGTTGTGTTGTGGAGGTGGGGAGAATTGAACTCCCGTCCGAATCCGTCTTCGACAGCGACTCTACGACGCATAGTCCTGGTTAGAGACTGGGGCAGGGTGCGAGGAACCAGAACGAAACCACTCCTGCCTGATCCCTTATTTAGAGAATACGTTCGGGAGGACGTACCTCGATTCCCTAGATGATTCCACCCGGGCCGGACACTACGGAAGCTGAGCCGGTCGGATGTCGCTTAGGCGAGGCGTTTATGCAACGCGCGCGTAAGCGAACGCGAAATCGGACTTACTAAAGTAAGGCGAGATCACGCTTGCAAGAGTGTTCTTGGCAAGTTTGGGTGCCTGCGGGATTAAGGTGGTCAGCAGACTTCCACCGCGTCGCACGTCTGTCAAAGAGCAGACCGTCAAAACCGGTCACCCCCGGAAAGGGCATTCTAGCTCGAGAACGCACTTTCCGGGAGCGGTCACTTGCGCCGCATCGCTCTATCCATATCCCTCTTATCATCCTGACGTTTGAGGTCCTCTCTTCTGTCAGCCTTGCCTTTGCCTTTCACGATGGCAACCTGCACCTTTACGTATTTATTATTATACAACGATAATGGCACTACTGTCAAGCCTTTCTTGGATTCAGCCTCAGCAAGCTGCGCAATCTCGCTCTTCTTAAGGAGGAGGCGGCGAGTGCGGTCGGGTTCGTAGGACTTGGCGGTGTTGCTCGCCTGGTAGGGAGGAATGGTCATGCCAACGAGGTATGCCTCACCCCCGCGCACAATGACGCGTGCGCCGTCGAGTGAGCCGTGCTTCCCACGAAGCGCTTTCACTTCGCTCCCAGATAGCTCAAGGCCAGCCGAGTAGGTCTCGACCAAGGTGTAGCGCATGCGCGCCTTCTTGTTCTCTATAAGTAGTGCATCTGGTTTCATAAAGCTATCCTCCTATTGTATAGTGTCTTCTACTATGGCGCCTACAGGCAAACAGACTCCGTCCGGGAAGAAGGGACGGAAGGGTTCTACGCGCGGACGTGGTCTTATCCCGTCTCCCGGGAAGCCCGGATTCATGGGGAACCTCCTCTCCACCATCCTGGTGTTCCTTATTCTCATGAGTGTCTACTCCTTCCTCATGACGGGGACCGAGGAGACCAAGAAGATTGCGCTCTCGCAGGTAGCCAACGACGTGAAGGCGGGACTGGTGACCGAGATTGAGGTTGCGGGCGACACCCTTAAGGTGACGTACGCCGACACGACAGTGAAGGAATCCCAGAAGAGTCCCGAGGCAGGACTCCCAGAGACACTCGCAGCGTATGGTGTTGAGCCTGACGATCTCTCAAAGATTGCCATTGATATCACCGGGGAATCTGGTTGGCGCTTCTGGCTCGCAACACTTCTTCCAATTGCAATTCCTATTCTTTTCCTCGCAGTGTTGTTCTGGTTCCTCGCACGCCAGGTGAAGGGGGCAGGTATGCAGGCGTTTACCTTCGGGCAGTCGAAGGCAAAGATGATTGACCCATCGGACGCCAACAATCGCGTGACCTTCGCGGATGTTGCGGGTGCTAAGGAAGCGAAGGAAGAGCTTCTTGAGATTGTGGACTTCCTCAAGAACCCAAAGAAGTTCCTTGATATCGGTGCACGTATTCCAAAGGGCATCCTCCTTATGGGTGCACCGGGAACGGGCAAGACTCTTCTTGCTCGCGCAGTTGCCGGAGAGGCAGGCGTACCGTTCTTCTCCATCTCGGGTTCTGAATTTGTTGAGATGTTCGTTGGTGTTGGTGCCTCTCGTGTGCGTGACCTCTTCCAGCTTGCAAAGCGTTCTGCTCCGGCAATCATCTTCGTGGATGAAATTGATGCGGTGGGACGTGTGCGCGGCGGGGGAACAGGTGGCGGCAACGACGAGCGCGAGCAGACCTTGAACCAGATTCTTGTGGAGATGGATGGCTTCGAGCCTACTGAAAAGGTGATTGTCATGGCGGCAACCAACCGTCCCGACGTGCTCGACCCGGCGCTTCTTCGCCCAGGACGCTTTGATAGGCGCGTGACGATTGACCTTCCAGATCGTAAGGACCGTGTGGCTATCCTCACCGTTCACGCTCGCAAGAAGCCGTTTGGTCCTGATGTGAACCTTGAAGTTATTGCCGAGCGCACGCCAGGCTTCTCAGGTGCTGAACTCTACTCACTCATGAACGAGGGCGCCATTCTCGCTGCACGCGAAGACCGCAAAGAGGTAACGCAGTACGATCTTCTTCGTTCTATCGAGAAGGTCATGCTCGGTCCCGAGCGGAAGTCGCACCTGCTTTCTCTAAAGGAGAAGAAGGTCACTGCCTTCCACGAGATGGGGCACGCACTCGTATCTTCTATCCTTCCGTACGCAGACCCAGTGCATAAGGTTTCCATCATTTCTCGTGGGCGTGCAGCCGGCTACACCCTTAAGCTTCCATTTGAAGACAAGAAGATGCAGTCGAAGAAGCAGTTCCTTGATGACATCGCAGCTACGCTCGGTGGCTACGTCGCAGAGAACCTCGTCTTTGATGACGTGACGACTGGTCCGCACAACGATCTTTCCGTTGCAACCGCGCTTGCTCGCGACATGGTGTCGCGCTACGGCATGAGTGATCTTGGTCCAGTAGCATTCGGCAATGACCGCACCATTGAAGCTAACTACTCTCAGGAGGTAGCCGCAAAGATAGACGCCGAGGTTTCGCTCATCATCGAGGAGGCGAAGGACAAGGCATACAAGGTGCTTACCGGCCACCGCAAGGCACTCGACATGATGAGCGCAAAGCTCATAGAAGTAGAAACGCTTGAGCGCGAGGAGTTTGAGAAGCTTCTTATCCTCAACGGCATTACGCCGAAATCAAAGGAAGAGGAGGCGGCCTAAACATGCCCGAAGGATTCGACATCGATAAGTCTGTACCGGCCAACGACAACAGCTCTCCAGCACAAGAGGCGCAGACAGAGGCATTCCTTGCGGATTTGACACAGCGTCTTGAAGCACAAGGGCAGATACTTTCCCTTGGAGCGGTCTTTGACGAGGCACTCAGGAAACTTGAAGTATATGTATATAGCCCAGGCGCTAAGCACGAGGTCGCGGCTTCACTCTTTAACCGGACACTTGCCGTCTGGGACGCTTTAAGCGCAGAAAAAGCAGCAGCGTCCGACTCGTTCGCCTACGATCAGGCGGCGGAAGAAAAACAGAAGCAGATTGTCGCACTGCGCGAGAAGATAGCGGCGCTGTAGTATCTGGTCCACCCGCTTGGACTCGAACCAAGGACCCTCGAGGTATAAGCTCGATGCTCTAACCAGCTGAGCTACGGGTGGATTTTTGTACTCTAGCGCATCCCCAGGGGCGATGCACGTTCACTCCTCGTCAATACTAAGCGTGAGGATATTCTTTCCGTACTCACCTTCGTCACCGTGGGGAAGAAGCTCGAACTCCGCGGTTGTAGAAGCCCCTGTCTTGAGCTGTTGCCGGGCACGTATCTCGAGAACCTGTCCCTTCTTAATATTCTCTCGAGTACTCAATACTTCTCCCATGAGACGTGAGGGCACTTCCTCATGTGTGACCGCTATGATGCGGAGACGCTTACCCTCGAGCCGTGCCTTGGTAGCGGCATCAAGGTACCTGTTGATGTTGGTTGCGTGTCGGATGAAGCGCTTTAGGCGTGCGTCGATGTCTTGGTAGTCTTCGGTGAATATGTCTGAGAGTTCGCGACCCAGTGCGGCAGCGATCTTTTCATGGGCTTGTTCAGGGGGAAGTTTCGTATGTAGTTGCGCTTCTGCACGGAACGCCCCGTCCGCGACTATCCAGTCTGCGCGGTCGCCTTGATCCTTGAAGTTTATCTGCCGAAGGTTGTTCACGATACGTAGGTTCTCCTCCCGAGGAAGCAGCATGCTTACACCTGCCGCCCGTAACTCTTCGTCGATGAGAAGGTCAGTCGACTGCGCGCGGAAGTTGGGACTCGTGAGGATGAGGACGACCTCGTTCTTCTTGTCTATCTTTGCGGCAAGCTGCTTTCCCGTATTTCGTATTATCTCGATACCCTCCTCGGTGAGGTCCAAATGTTCGACATCGAGCTTAAACCCTTCAGCAGTCGGGTCAAACACGAACGAAGGGTCCTTAAGTTCCTTGTATACGGTTGGTCCGTGTCGAACGATGTCGATGATGGGAACTATTGGGTCTTGTTCTTTAGATTCTTGTTGGCGGAACGGTTCGATTCGAAATGACATAGGTTATACAAACAGAGTAGCAAACTTCTCCTTTGAGATATGCAGGTTCCGTTGCGTAGCGAGCAGGTGCTTCACCTCCCACAGCATGTAGTCCTGAGGAATGCGGAGGGTCGGGAAGTCCTTCGAGTGGTGCACATACGGGTTCACGATGAAGTGGGAAAGGATATTGTAATGGAAGACGGTAAAGAAGGCGGCACGCTCGGCCCCTGAGAGCGGTCGCTCCTTCGTGTATGCCTTGTAGATGATTCGTGCCTTACGGAAATCGAAGCGTCCATTATGTGAGCACCACCACATAAGCGTGTTCGCAAGGTCCAGTAGCAGCGGGCCGGTGTAGGAATTATCGAAATCGACGACGCCCGAAAGGCGTCCGTTTCTGAAGAGTGCGTTCTCCGGCTTCAAATCTATGTGCATGGCCCCTCGTGGGAGATTCTTTGGGAGTTCGTACGAAAGGAGTTGGTCGCCCGCATACGCGATAGCTTCTGCGAGTATGGGGTGCTTCTCCTTTGATGCATCCTTCAGAATCTTGGCCAGGTTTTTTGAAGGCATATCGTAGTATTCAATGCGCGGTATCTTCGAAGAGAATCCTCGGGTCTGGAGATGAAGTTTGCCGAGGAACGTGCCGACTCCACGTAACATGGTGTCAGTGAACCGCTTCCGTTCGATTCCGGGTAGGAATGGATACAGGAAAGACTTGTATCCTTTGAAGTCGCGAAGGTAGGTACCGTCTTTGGCGCGTACTGGTTGCGGAATCGGAAGGTGCTTCACGTGCCGCAGCAGCTCTATTTCGTAACCAACACGCACCGGGTTATTCCGTATAGCAATCTTAAATGTATAGTCTCCGGTCGTCGTTCGAATACGATAGAGGGCGTTGCCGAGCCCTTTCTTCATCTTTGAATAGGAATGAAGCTTTCCCAGTTCGTAGTGTTGGGCAAGATGGCGCTCAAGCTCTTGCTTGGTGACTGAAGGCCCGACGATAAGACTCATGCGGAAATGATATCACTCAGGGTGCACGCTCTCATCCGCACGCGCGGCAATCATTGCTAGCCTCGGATATTTCTTGAGCTCAGGGTCTGCCTTTATAAGTGCAGACGCTTCTTTCCTTGCCGCCTCTACCATCTTTATATTCTTGAGCGCTTCCATAGCGATGTCTGAGACACCCCACTGGCGTGCTCCCGTGAGTTCTCCAGCACCACGCAGCGCGAGGTCGTACTCAGCAAGTTCAAAGCCGTTCTTTGCGGTAACGAGTGCTTTGAGACGGTCTCTAGTTGCTGGACCGTATTTCTCCGGAAGCACGAAGCAGTACGCTTGGTCAGTGGAGCGTATGACGCGCCCGCGCAGCTGATGGAGCTGTGCGAGCCCAAAACGCTCTGCTCCCTCTATAAGGATGACGGTAGCGTTTGGGACGTTCACGCCCACCTCCACCACCGAGGTGGCGACCAGTATCTTTACTTCACCCTTAGCGAAACGGTCCATGACCTCCTCCTTCGCCTTTGGAATCATCTTGCTGTGGAGGATGTCTATCTCCACATCCGGGAAGACGTCTTTCTTAAGGCGTGCAGCTTCTGCCTTCACTGACTTCGCCTGGAGCGCGAGTTCTTTGGTCGGGTCGGGTTCATCGATGCGCGGGCAGATGACGTACGCCTGGTGCCCGAGAGCGAGCTGTTCACGCACGCGCTCATATGCTCGCTCGCGCTTGTCGGGCCCGAGTGTCTCGGTAATGACGGGCTTACGTCCGGCAGGCATCTCATCAAGTAAGGAAAGATCGAGGTCTCCGTAGATAGAGAGTGCGAGTGTGCGAGGAATCGGCGTAGCGGTCATGGAAAGCAAATGCGGAGAGAGTCCTTCCTTACGTACCAACTTCTGGCGGTGTGCCTTACCGAAGCGGTGCTGCTCGTCGATGATGGCGTAGGCCAGGTTCTGGAACTGGAGTGACTGGTACACAAGCGCGTGCGTACCAATGACAATAGGAATTTCACCGTTGGCTACCCACTTAGCAAACTGCGCGCGCGAAATCTTTGTTGACTCCTCTTTATGTATCTTGCTTGGGAACTTGCGGCACTCACTTCCCGTAATAAGGCCAATGGGAATGGGGTGCTGTTTGAAATAGGAAACGAAGGTGGAGAAGTGCTGCTTGGCGAGTATTTCAGTCGGGCACATGTAGGCAACCTGCAGGTATCCGCCGAGGCGGCGCTTCAGTATTCCTTTAGCACCCGTCTCAATTGCGGGATGAGAGCTTGCGACCATGTACGCGGTTGCTGCAGCAACGGCAGTCTTTCCGCTACCCACGTCTCCCTCAAGCAGACGGCGCATGGGGTGCGACTCCTCGAAGTTAGCGACGATATCTTCAATGGCACGGCTCTGCGCTTTGGTCGGGGGGAAGGGGAAGGAGGCGACGAAGTCAGCGAGTGCTTTGCGGTTAGCGTCCACTGGGAGCGCACGTTCCTTGAGTGACTTCGCTTTGTTTGATTGCACGGCAAGTTGAATTGCAAACACTTCCTCAAATGCGAAGCGCTTCTTCGCGACGTCAGCGTCCTTCTGCTGCTTAGGCGCATGTATCCAGACAAGGGCGGTAGAAAGTCCGGGAAGGTTATAGCGGTCGAGGATGTCTTGAGGGATTGGGTCTTCAATTGTTTCGTGTGCTCTAGCTTCAAACACGCGTTTCATCGCGTGGAGCAACCAGAGAGAGGAAATACCCTTGCTCTCTGAGTAGATAGGGTAGAGCGCTTCACCGTCTGGCAGTTCGCTGTGCGCGAAGAGGTTGTCGACTGCCTCTTCAGGACGTACGGCAGAGCGGTCTACCGCAGGGTTCGCAATATAGGGAGAAGACGAAGAGCCCGTCACTTTCCCCGTTACCTTCACCACCTGGCCATCGGTGAGCATCTTTGCGATGTAGGGTTGGGAGAACCAACGGAGCTTGATGCGACCGCTTGCGTCCTCAAGCCACGCTTCTGCCATCGGTCGGCGACTCTTCCACGCCTTCTTGGTCTCAGGTTTGCGGATGGTGCCGTAGAGGGTGACCTCGCCACCGAAGGTTGCA
Source organism: uncultured Candidatus Saccharibacteria bacterium (assembly GCA_964391975.1). Taxonomy (GTDB): domain Bacteria; phylum Patescibacteriota; class Minisyncoccia; order Phycocordibacterales; family Phycocordibacteraceae; genus C7867-001. The sequence continues at coordinate 62,638 of CAYMNZ010000001.1, forward strand.
CCTGAAATAGTGCCCGCAGGTCCAGCTGCTTCGTAGCGAGCAGGGTAGTGGTAGAGGAGATCGCGAATCGTTTGAATGCCAAGCTTTACAAGCGCCTTTTTCTGCTCTGGCTTGAGGCGAGTGAAGTGCTTTTCGATCGGGTCTCCGGGCAACATGCCTACAGTATATCGCTCGTTTACAGGAGACCCTTTCTGTTGCATAGTCCCTCTATGAACAAACTCATTACCGGTGCGCTCGTGCTTGCTGTCCTTCTTATTCCTTCAGGAGCACTTGCTGCTACAAAAAAGCCATCCGTCACTGTCGTAGTTCCTACGAAGGGAGCAAGCTACGACCGCTTGGCGAAGATGCCAGTTTCATTCGAGTATGAGAACGTGACCCGTCCTATGGTCGTGGTTACGAACTTCAAGCTCGTGAAGCAGGACACCAAGCACCCCGGTATAGGCTTTAGCTCCGGAAGCGGCTACCAGCACACGCTCTACACTGGCCAGACCACTGGAGGTTTTGTGCACGACTGGGGACTCAACTCCACCATCCCAGGAAAGTACGAGGTCCGCGCTGAGCTCCGTGAATGTAACCCCAAGGGATGCGATATGGCACCAGCCGGTAAACTTCTCTCCAAGAAAGGGAAGGCGGTAACGTTTACCGTACGCAATGATGCAGGCACGACGATTGAATCGACTGGAGACACCGGCACTACGGTTGACCTCACTTCTCCTGATGGTGGCGAATCCTATGTTGCAGGTTCAAACAAGAAACTTGCTATCAAATGGGTTGCAGCAGGTGTTCCAAAGGGCGCTACTGTCTGCACCATTCTTGAGAAGCGCGGTACGGGCGGGATGTTCGCATTCCCAGGTGAGAAGTCCTGCAAGAAGGCAAAGAACGGTAAGGATTCGGTGAGCGGGAAGCTCATTCAGACCGCAGGCTACGACCTCGGTCCCGGTGATTACTGGGCACGCGTTACCATCGGCGCAAAAGCGTCAGGAGGCAAGGACGGCGCAACGCTCGCGCAGGATATTAGCGAGTCGTTCTTCACGCTTCGTTAGCTTCCCCCATTCTTCATACCTCTCGTGCGGTACTATAGGGACATGAAGGTCCTCGTTGTAGCGCTGCTTCTCTTTATCGCTTTCGGAGCGCCTGTAGCGGACGCTTCCACCGCAAGCGCTGACTTGCTTCGCGCTCGTTATGAGCTTGCAGGAACAGGAGGTGAGAAGGTCCGCGTCCTCGTGATGCCCGGACATGAGCCAGGTTACGGCGGCGCCGAATATCGAGGCATCCGCGAGCGAGATATTGCGGTTGAGATAGCAGACAAGCTTGCGACAGAGTTGCGTAAGGACCCGAGACTTGAGGTGTTTGTTGCGCGCGACGCTCTTTCCTGGAATCAGGAACTCTCTACGTACTTCGAAAAGAATTGGAAAGGTATACAGAAGTTCGTGAAGGCACAAAAGAGAGCGATGGAGAGACTTCTCAAGGAAGGAGAAGTCGAGGATCGAGAGTTTGAGGTTGCGCACAACACTGCCGCGACCGATGTAGCGCTACGCCTCTATGGCATCAATAAGTGGGGGAACGAAAACGATATCGACCTTGCCATTCACGTGCACTTAAACGACAACCTTGGCCATGGGTTAAGTGCGCCTGGATTCCATTCCGGATTTGCGGTCTATGTTCCTGACGAGCACTACGGCAATGCGTCGGTCAGCCTTGCGCTCGGAGAAGCGGTTGCCTCTGAACTCAACCATTGGAACGCAACGTCGACGCTTCCTATCGAGAACTATGGTGTGGTGCCGGACCAGGACCTGATTGCGCTCGGCTCGTTCAACACTGCCAACTTCGCGAGCATCCTTGTTGAGTACGCGTACATCTATGAATCAAAGATTTCATATCCGGAGGCACGCGGTACGGTCACCTCTGATTTCGCGTACCAGACCTATCGAGGTATCAAGAAGTTCTTTGGTGCACCCGTTGTGGGCGATGACACGCTCGCACTTCCGTACCCGTGGGTGACAGGGGAATTGGAAGTTGGTTCCTCAAGTCCGCAGGCCTATGCGCTTCAGGTGGCGCTCCATAAGCTTGGCTTCTACCCTCCTGCGGGTGAACTTCTCATTGGCTGTCCGGTCTCAGGGTATGTGGGTGAGTGCACAGTGCGTGCGCTAAAGAGCTTCCAAGCAAGTAAGGGTCTCGAGCAAACAGGCTCAATTGGGCCTAAGACCAAGGCGGCTCTACAAGCGGCAGGTTTTTGATATACTAGGGCGATGAAGACATCCGCACTCGTGCTCGCAGCCCTTATCCTCCTCATGCCGTTCTCGGCAGACGCCGCAGCAAAGAAGACGAATATCACCTGTGAAGTGAGCGCATCCTCCAAAGTCGTGAAGAAGGGGGAGGCGGTTACGCTCTTTTGGAAGAGCTCGCACTCTATCCTCACGTACGGCCCGGATGGGGCTAAGATTGCTCCGTTTGGGAGCATGGAGGTCAAGCCCGAAAAGCGCACCATCTATAAGTTCAAGTTCGTCGGTATAGGCGGCAACGAGAAGTGTGGCGTTCGGGTGCGCATTGCTGGCGAGACGGTTGCTCCGTAACTATTCCCCACAGAGGCCTTGCCCTCGAGAGGGCCATGCTACGCTTAGGTCGTAAAACCTAACCGTACCCTTATGTCATCATTACGTACCTGGATTGCCGGAGTAGCCATTCTCCTTTTCGTCGCGGTTGCCGCACCACAGGCGGCCTACGCGAACGAATGCACTGATGGCTACCAGGAGCAGATAAGCGTGCTGCTCGATCGAATTGCCGACACGTCGTCTGGCCTTGCGCAGCAAATCATGCAGCTCCAGATTCAGCTCCTGCAACTCCAGATGCAGACGTGCGAGGGTGTCCCTGACACGGATGATGGGGACGTTGATCCGGATGCACCACTTGCGCTTACCGTTCCAAACGGTGGCGAGCGCTGGGAGGTAGGTTCCACCAATAGCATCACGTGGACCCCCTACGGCTACAATCCTGAAATCAATGTGTCGAGCGATGTTAAGGCCTATCTTGAGAAGAAGAAGGGTAATGGGTTTGTGAAGGTGGGAGAAATCGTTCCCTCAGGCAAGGCTTCGATACACTGGGACGGACAGATTAACGACTATAACGAATGGCCAAGTCCTGGTTCGTACTACATACGCATCGTGAACGAAAAGACGGGTGAGAGCGATCGAAGTGACAAGGCCTTCACGCTTACCGAACGTTCCGTTGATATCAAGGTCAATGGGAGCGATGGGCCAGTGGACCTTGAGGACGGTGAGAAGATTGTGATTTCCTGGAAGACCAAAGGCTCGTTCACGTCCTGTTCCATCTCTTCGATAAGCAATAACCCGAATCTCGATTATTCGACGGGTTTCGGCAGCGTCGGTAAGAGTGGCCGCGCTACCGCCTACTACACCGGTGACGGCTCACCAATCGGACTCAACTGTGATCGCTCTGATGGTACGGGGCGTTACGACAGCGTGTACGTCAACTTCGAGGATGGCTCGACCTCCGCAATGATTAATGTGGATGTTCCCAATGGTGGCGAGGTCATCAATCCGGACCGCGAAATGCAGATTGCCTTCAATCACCGAGGTGTCGACCGCGTCTCCCTTGCACTCTATAAGAACGATAAGTGGAAGTATTGGATTTATCGTGACCAGCCGATTGAGAAGGACCTCACTCCGTATTCGTGGGTTCCGAGCAGCGCTCTTCAGGGACTCGGCGAGGGCGACAACGCAGGCGCAATCTTCAAGATTTACGTGACCGGCCACAAGAGTGATGGCACAGGCTATGTGGATGATAAGAGCAACCAGGCGTTCAGCTTCGGTGCGACCAACACTCCGCCGGCCGCAAACAACACGCGTATAAACGTCGACGTCGAAGGGGAGCGACCACTCATCGTCGGAAATACTTATCGGGTTTCCTGGCGAGACGGCGGTGGGCACTTTGGCTTAAGCGGTGTGCCAATAGACGAGGTCATGAGGAAATTCCCGAATGCGGTCGGGCACATCCACGCGAGGAACCAGGATATGTCGACCGGTATCGGCCAGACGGTCGCGAAGAAGCTTACGAAAGCCCAGATTCTTTCAGGAAGGACGGACTGGACCATCCTGGACTACAGCAATGACGGACGCGAGATGCCTACGGGTGGCTACCGCATTGAGATGGATATCAGCCTCCCGAGCGGAGTAGTGCTTGCAAACGGCACGGGCGGACTCTTCAATCTTGAAGGTGAAGATGCAGAGGAGGGAGCGGAGATTGTCGACATCGACCTTGATGTAGAAGTCCTTAATCAGAGCGCCGCGCCCCTTCAAGTAATAGCGACTGCGGAAATCGAAGCTGAAGGTCCTGACTGTCCTCTTGAGTTCCCGACCCCCACTCTTACGTGGGGAGACGGCACGACCGGCTCAATCATGGCGCAGACGGTGTCGACCGCTGGGAACTCTTCCAGCTGGTGCCGACAGACGCTCACGATGGCGTACGACCATACGTACAGCGCCGCAGGCTCGTACACTCTGGTCTTCAAAGCAGGTGGGCTTACGAAGTCAGTCACGATACAGGTAGCCGGGACTGGGACTTCCTCCGGTACCGTCGACAACCAGACGTACGCTACTCCGTATCCGACCCTTACCGGTACCGCACGCGGCACTTCGGCGGTGGGACTCAACATCGTCAAAGGGGACAAGATATACGGAAGCGGGAAAATCCTAGTCTCAAGCGGACGATGGTCACATGTGGTGAGTGAGAGTATTCCTGCAGGTACCTATGACGTCGTCCTCTACAACTACGGCACGAATGCCAGAATCGCCTCAGGAACAATCACCATACAGTTGAGAAGCGAAGGGACCACGAGCTGTAGCGCGTCGGTAACCCCGAGCTCTATAACCCGAGGAAGTGCTGCGGTGCTCAAGTGGAGCAGCAAGAACGCGTCATACGTCTTGCTTGATGGTGAGAAGGCAGAGGCGTCCGACAGCAAGTCGGTGAGTCCGACTGCCACGAAGACTTACTATTTCACCGTGCTCGGTATGAGTGGAGGGAAGAGTGCGTGCTCGACGACACTTACGGTCACCGAGCCTGAGACACCGGGCCCAGCCGCTACGCCGACGGTTACGTTCTCAGGTCCGCGGATCGCCACCGCAGAAAGCGGAGCCATGCTCTCTTGGAGCACCACGAACGCAAAGCGTTGTGTGCTCTCAAGCAGCGACGGCAACGAGTGGAATGTGCCCGTCAACAATGACAACTACATGGTGTATCCGTACGAGACAACGACGTACAGACTCTGGTGCGCAAACGACACCGGGGGAGGCAAGGATGGCCCGTCTGCGGAGAAGAGCATTACGGTCCGTATCTTCGAACGTCGTGACGGCCGGCTCGAGGCGTCCGCACTCATGTCGGTCCAGAGTCAGCTCGATGCGATTCTTAAGGGAATGAAGGAACTCTTCGGAAACTAAGGCTTCTCTAAAAACACCCGCAGGGCCCTTGGCTCTGCGGGTGTTTGTGTATCTGCTAGTATGGGTGCCTATGGCCCCCGATGACATTCTTGCCGCCTACCGGAAGGTAGGTGGGCGCGTTGAAACCCGCGGCAAGGTGACCCTCTCCACCAAGGAGGACTTCGCGCTCTTTTACACGCCGGGCGTGGGCAAGGTGTCGACCTATCTTGCAGAACATCCTGAAGACGCACGCGAACTCTCTATAAAAGGAAACAGTGTTGCAGTCGTGTCTGATGGCACGGCGGTGCTAGGGCTCGGCAACATTGGTCCGTATGGCGCGCTTCCGGTTATGGAAGGAAAGGCGCTTATCTTCAAACAGCTTGCGAACATCGATGCGTGGCCGTTGGTGCTTGATACCAAGGACCCAGAAGAAATTATCCGCATTGTGAAAGCAATAGCTCCGAATTTTGGTGGCATAAACCTCGAGGACATTGCCGCCCCACAGTGTTTCGAGATTGAACGCAGGCTTATCGAAGAGCTCGATATCCCAGTGATGCATGACGATCAGCACGGCACTGCCATTGTGACGCTTGCGGGTTTGATTAACGCAGCGAAAGTTACGGGTCGTGACCTCAACACTTCAAGGGTTGTGGTAAATGGTGTGGGAGCTGCAGGCAGCGCCATCATGCGTCTCTTGAAGCGCTATGCAGCGGGCATGACTATTATCGCTGTTGATACGAAGGGCATCATCTCAACTGGACTTGAGGGACTCAATCCAGAGAAGCGTTCACTCATTGACGATGGCATCATTTCAGGGGAGGAGAGTGGGGATTTGGCAAAGGCGCTTACTGGTGCGGATATCTTCATTGGCGTCTCGAAGGGCAACATTCTTTCAGGTGAGATGGTGAAGACGATGAGCGCAAACCCCATCATCTTCGCAATGGCGAATCCAGTGCCGGAAATCATGCCGGAGGAGGCGAAGGCAGCCGGGGCTGCGATTATGGCAACGGGACGCTCTGACTTCCCGAACCAGATAAACAACGCGCTCGTGTTTCCGGGCGTCTTCCGCGGAGCGCTTGATGGCAAGGTCCGCAAGATTACGGAAGACATGAAGCTCAATGCTGCGAAGGCTATTGCAGCGCTTGTTGAGACACCAACTGCTGAACACATCATCCCGGACATTCTTGACGAACGGGTGGTGGGAGCGGTCGCTAAAGCTATACAGTCATGAACATCCTCGTTCTAGGTTCGGGTGGAAGGGAACACGCACTCGCGTGGAAGATTAACCAGTCCACCATGACGGAGAAGCTCTATATCGCCCCAGGAAATGGCGGAACGACTGCCTTCGGAGAGAATGTTGCGCTCGACATCAAGGACCACCAGTCAATTATTAATTTCTGTACGGAGAAACACATCGAACTCGTGGTAGTCGGTCCTGACGATTATCTTGCTACCGGCATCGTGGATTCGCTTGTTGCTGCAGGCATCTTTGCATTCGGCCCCACACGCAAGGCAGCAGAGGTTGAGTGGTCCAAAGCCTACGCCAAGGAGGTGATGGAAGCTTCGGGCGTGCCTACCGCGCGTAGCCGCACCTTTACGGACTACGAGACTGCACGTGACTACCTCTCCACGCATTCAGTTCCCGTTGTGGTGAAGGCAAGCGGCCTTGCGCTCGGTAAGGGCGTCACCATTGCACAGACCTTTGATGAGGCGGACGCAGCGCTCAAGGAATGCTTTGTCGATGCAAAGTTTGGCACGGCAGGACAGGAAGTTCTTATTGAGGAGTTCATGGAAGGACTTGAGTTCTCTGTTCACGCTATTTGTGCCGGAACAGATACGCTTTTGTTCCCATCATCGCAGGACCACAAACGTATATTTGACGGGGATAAAGGTCCCAACACTGGAGGCATGGGCGTTGTTGCACCACTTCCACAGGTATCAGAGGAAGTCATGAAGCAGATAGAGGACACGATTGTGCGCCCTACGCTTACGGAACTCGAGAAACGCGGGCGTTCGTTCTCCGGCATTCTCTATCCGGGCATCATGCTCACCAACGAAGGGCCGAAGGTAATTGAATTTAATGCACGCTTTGGTGACCCGGAAGCACAGGTGTACATGCGTCTTATGGAAAGCGATATCGTTCCGCTTCTGTTTGCCTCTGCAAAAGGAAGTTTCTTGGGAGTAGAACTCGAGTGGAAGAAGGGAGCAGTGGCGTGCGTAGTGATGGCGTCAGGAGGGTATCCGGGAGCCTATGAGAGAGGAAAAGAGATAACGGGCCTTACGGAAGCGGAGAAGGACGAGGTGGTGGTATTCCATGCAGGGACTAAGAAAGAGGGCGATACGTTTGTCACGAGCGGCGGGCGAGTATTGAACGTAACCGCAACGGGAGACACGCTCAAAGAAGCGCTTGCGCAAGCGTACAAGGGCGTCGAAGGTATTTCGTTTGAAGGTGCACAGTATCGCACTGATATCGGGGAGAAGGCGCTTTAAGCCTTCCGATGCATGAGCGCAAGTGCGATTGCTGCAAGCGCAATTGAGATATCGCGGAAGAGTACTTCCATCTGGTTCCAATTGAGGAGCACAATCACAACAAGCATCACTGCTGCGATAACGCTCGGGATAAAGACGCGCTTGCCGAAGAGTATCCAGAGCGCAAGGATGACTTCGATGACGCCGAAGGCATGGAGCATGAGCATCTGGTTGCTTCCCGCGAGCTCCATCAAGAACTGCGGGAAATACCCAATCCAGGAATAGGGGTCAACGAGTGCTGAGAGCGGCGGATACAGGAACGAAATTGCAACCGCGACTCTCAGCAAGGTCTCTGGAAGAGGGAGAGAGAAGGGTCGCATGCTACTTCACGATAACGGTGCCCGTGTCACTTGCTCCTAGATGGTTGTGGTAACCGAAGGTACCTGCGGTGTCGAAGGTGAACTCCCACGTGGTGCCGGAGCCAGTTCCATTGCACTGGTCAAAGGAACTACCGGTTGGGCAATGTTCTTGGCGAGTGGTGCCATCGTAGTCGGCGTGGCTTGGATGCTGGTCTGCTCCTACCCACATGGTCTTGGTGGATTGGTTCACGAAGCGCACGGTGTCGCCGACGTTTACGGTGACGGTTGCCGGGCTGAAGCCCTCATTGGTAAGAGTCACCGTAGCAGCAGGAGTTGAACCGATGCCTCCGTCGCTTTCAACTGGGATGGGGGTTTCTCCTTGTGTGCTGTTGTATTCAGGGGCGAGTACAGGTTCAGTTGCTGGTCCACCGAGGACGACGTAGGCGCCGATACCAAGCACAATGATAACGACGGCAATGATGAGAATTTTCATGGTCTGGTGGTTAGGGGATTCTCTCTATTCTAGCAAACCAGACTATCCCCGGAATGGGGCAGAGTGCACTAAGTACAGGCTTTGCCAATTCTTCATTCGTAGGCCATACTAGGGCAGCTGTGACGAAGCTCGATATCATCGTTGATCTCCAATACGGGGATTCCGGAAAGGGCAAGGTAGCCCATTTTTTGTGTAAGAAGAATAAGTACACCCACGTTATCCGCTACAACGGCGGCGCAAACGCAGGGCACACTATTTTCCATAAGGGCGTGAAGTTTGCTACCCACCAAATACCAGCGGGTGTCTTTTTTGGTGTGAAGTCCATCATTGGTCCGGGCTGCGTCGTGGATGTTGCGGTCCTGATGAAGGAAGCTGCGGAGCTTCAAAAGCATGGCATCAGGGTGAAGGGCAATCTGTTCGTTGCTAAAAATGCGCACGTTGTTACTGCAGCGCACAAAAAGGAAGATGGCGTCGATAAGAAAATCGGCACCACCAAGCGCGGCATTGGTCCGGCCTATCGTGATAAGTTCGCCCGCACCGGCATCCGTGCTGAAGATGTGAAGGCCCTCAAGCCGTATCTCATCGACATGTATGAGGAGTTCAAGGGGGGACTCAAGAAAGCACATGTACTCTGCGAAGGCGCACAGGGGTTCGGTCTTGATATCGATTGGGGCGACTATCCATTCGTCACTTCAAGTCATTGTCTTTCAGGCGGTGCTCTTTTGAACGGTTTTGCGCCAAAGACCGTGCGCGATGTCTGGGGAATCGCAAAAGTATATGAGACCTATGTGGGACAGAAGAAGTTTGAACCCAAGGATCCCATCTTCCCGAAGATTCGTGAGGTAGGGGAAGAGTACGGGGTAACGACCGGTCGCGCTCGTCAGTGCAACTGGCTTGATATTGAACTCTTGGAGCGTGCAGTGCGCTTAAACGGCGTTACGCACCTCGTGCTTTCCAAGATGGACGTGCTTGATACGGTGAAGGTATGGAAGGTGCGCGAAGGAAAGAAGACACATAAATTTAAGGACGGTGCGGGTCTCCGGAAGTTCATAAGGAATCGTCTTAAGAAGAGTGGCATTGCTCCTAATCACGTGCACTTTTCAGTAAGCAAGGACAAGATTTAATACGCACGGGTCGTTCATGAACATCGACCGCATAGTCATTCCGCAATACGAAGAAGGAAAGACGCCGGAACTTGGGCACTTTACGCCGAGTACCATTGAACAGCTGCCGTCTGGGATTTTGAAGGAAAGCGGCAATGAAATTAATCTCAATGAGATTGAGTCAGTTGCTTCTGCCGCCCATGATAACGGTGTTGTGACGTATCGAATCTCAATGCATCCCACGCAAGGAAAAGAGCCGCACCAAGCTATCTATTTTGTGGATTATGCAGAAGCGAAAGAGGCAGGATATTTACGAGTCGACCACACCGACCAAATGTCCTTCGCGCGGAACATACGCACAGATGATGCATTTGAAGGCAAAGGACTCGCAGCTCAGCGGCTTATCATGGCGCACCAGTATTGCCTTGAGCGTTACGGCCAAGAACTCTATTCCGGACTCGCGACGCTTACCGAAGGGCGAAGTCTCTGGAAGAGTCTCATAGCGAAAGGATTCGTTGAACCAACCGGGAATGTGATAAATCACCTCTATCGTTTCAAAGCGAACCTGCCTCCTACGGACGCTGCTTAGCCTTTCTTCCGATACTCGTTCACTGCATTATGTGCGAGACGCGTCGGCTCCGGCATACGATGTTTCTGCACGCAGCCCAGCACTACCTCAATTGATTCCTCAAGGGTGATGAGATGTCCGGGAGAGATGAACATCGGCTTCACGTTGTTCTTCGTGCGCACTGCCGCTCCAATGATGTCCTTAGTTGCTTTGTCATACATATACGAGATGGAACCCTGCTCCTTCCCTGGTTCCTCAAAGACCCCAGTCAGCACGCTCTTGGCGCATCCGATGGTAGGGATGCCGAGCATAAGACCCAGGTGCGACGCGATGCCAAGCCTTCGTGGGTGTGCAATGCCGACACCATCGACCAAGAGTACGTCCGGCTGTATCGCAAGGTCTTCCCAAGCGCTAAGGAGCATAGGAATTTCGCGGAAGGAAAGAAGTCCTGGAATGTACGGGAAGCCGATGGGAGCTTTCACCACCGAGACTGCAACTGGTTCTTGTTCCGGGTACATGAGCGTGACAAAGCCTGCGAAGCCGTCTTTCGCAAAGAGACTCATGGAAACATCAGCACCACCGACAAATGTTATCGGTTTTTCAAGTGGCACGAGTTCCACGCGCTCGCGCAGACGCTTCTGGATGTCGACCGCTTCACGAGGGGAGACATTCCAGATTGCCGTTTCCATATCAAGCAGGGAAGAGGTCGCGCAGTTCGTCGGAGCGGAAGAAGCGACCTCCTAAGTCACCAAAGCTGTAGACGTTTCCTCCTACTTCAATAGGAGCTCCACCGATTGCAGGCGTGGGACCAGGGCGTGAGTTCGCAAACCCGATGTTAAAGAGCGTCACGAGTATTTCCGGACGGTTGCCAAGGTCAAAGCCCGCCTGCTTCCATTGTGCTCCTACTTCCTTGAGATAGAGAGCGGTATAGAGATAGGAGTAGTAGTGGTCCTTGTCATCGGTAAGCCGATTGTAGAGCTCGGCGTTCTGGTCAACACCGGGCGCGTACTCAATAAGCTTGGCGAATTCAGGACCAGGATAGAAGGGAGAGGTGGGGTCCGCTGCGTGGAGTTCTATTTCCCGCGCCGTCTCCTGCTTGATGCCCGATACGCCCAAGGAAAACTGCGTGAGAGAACCAAGGATTTTGAGCGGTTCGAAATAACGCTTGAACACTTCGCGCTCGGAGGTAAAGAAGCGAATCTGCTCTGGAATAACGACCGCAGCTATAAGACGTGCGGAAACGCCAGTCTCCTTTGAAACTCGCTTGATGAGTTCAGCGTCCTTGGTAAGCCCTCCAGCGACCACCACCCATTCGGGTGTTTCCTTCCAGTCGCAGGAGGAAATCCCGTCCTTAATGCAGGGCTCTGCAGGAATCTCCTGGCCATCCGTAAAGAACGCGTTGCGCTCAAGGATGGAGCCACGCACGTTAAGCAGCCCGAACTGCATGGCGATAAACACCAAGGTAAAGGCGAGCCCCACCACCGCAAAGACGGTGACGAGGGCGTAGAAGAGTTTTTTGAGCAATCGCGGCATAGTTCCTCTATAGCAGGAACTATGAGTTTGCGCGACTGTGGATGAGATTCCTATGTTGGCGGAGACGCAGGGATTCGAACCCTGGAGAGCTTTTACACCCTACCTCGTTAGCAGTGAGGCGCTTTCGACCACTCAGCCACGTCTCCGGAGCTTCCAAAGTACCACCTAGGGCCTAATGCGCCAATGCGACGGCAATGACCCGGTCGGCGCCAGCGCCAGTGAGAGTGCGGACGGCTTCACGAAGCGTGCTCCCCGTCGTTAGTACATCGTCCACTACTATATAAAGGTATGTGGAGTCTGGGGTGCCGGAACGGAAGGCACTGGCGATATTTTCTTGGCGTTTCTCTCTGGTAAGCCTGGTCTGCGGCGTGGTGTCGCGTGTGCGTGTAAGCAGGTTCGTTTCCATGCGGGCGCCGAGTTGCTTGGCGGTCTTCCGAAGCACTTGCTCTACTTGGTTGTATCCGCGCTCCCGTTTTCTTTTACCAGAAAGCGGAAGTGGAACGAGGGCGATGTTCCTTTGTTCAAGTTCAGTCTCCTCACTCATGCGCTCGAGAAGATAGTCGGAAAGTACGGAAGCGAGAAGCTCGGAAGCGGTGGTGTTCCCGTGGTACTTGGTTTCAATGATGAGCGCGTGAACTACTGGCTCGCGATAGGGGAGAAGTGCAGTAACACCACCCTCGTTTGTTACCGGGTTCACGAGGGCTGCCAGTGTTTCTGGCTGTATCGACCGCACGATACGCTCGGTTTCTCTCGGTGGAAACACAAAATCAAGGAGGCCGCGCATGTCGCCATGATACACTTTGCGAATGGGCATCTTCGACATGTTCGTACCAAAAAAGAAGACGAAGAGCGTCATTGGCATTGACATGGGCTCCTCCTCTCTCAAGGTCGTGCAGTTGCGGCGTGAGGGCGGGACGGCGGTTCTTGAAAACTACGGCGAGCTCGCGCTTGGTCCCTATGCTGGCTCTGAAATTGGTACTGCAACCAACCTTCCTGCCGAGAAGCTTGCCGAGGCGCTCACTGACCTCATTCGCGAGGTAGGCATCACCACCACTGACGCAGGCATCTCCATTCCATTCTCCCGTTCGCTCCTTACGTTGGTGGAGCTTCCTCGTCGGGATAATGCAGAAGAACAAAAAACCATCATCTCGCTTGAAGCGAGGAAGTACATTCCGGTACCGGTGTCAGAAGTGCAGCTCGATTGGTTCGTCGTCCCCGAGACCTTGCCGGAAGGGAACGAGCTGCCAAACAAGGTAAAGGTATTGCTCGTGGCGGTGCACAACGATGAACTTACTCTTTTGCAAAGTGTGATTACCGCAGCGAAGCTCCAAGCAACCTTTTATGAGATTGAGATTTTCAGTACTATTCGTTCCGTTGTTGATGAGCCGGTGAAGCCAGTGTTGGTACTTGATATCGGTGCATCTGCCGCCAAGGTGTACGTGGTGGAGCGCGGCGTGGTCGCACTTTCGCACAACATCCGTGCAGGTGGACAGGACATCACGCGCTCCATTGCGACGGCAAATAATCTTGCCATCGCTGCTGCTGAAGCACAGAAGAAAGAATTCGGCTTTGCCACAGGAGCCAGCTACGACCGCGCAACGGTGGAAACCATCTTCTCGCGCATCTTTGAAGAAGCGAAGCGTGTGATGGTGCAGTATGAGACCGCTCACAACAAAGCTGTCTCAGGGCTTGTGCTTACCGGTGGGGGAGCAGTGACCAAGGAACTGGCCGCCTACGCCACCTCCTTCTTCTCGGTTGATGTGCGCATTGCCGATCCGTTCGCAAAGACCGCCGCTCCTGCATTCATGCGCCCCGTACTCCAGGAGATAGGACCAGAGTTTGCTGTTGCGGTAGGTCTTGCGCTCCGTAAGCTTGAAAACCTCGACTAATTGTTTCCACACGTGTGCGTAAGGGATACATAGGAGGCCCGTAGGACTGGTATACTGCTTGCATGGCTCTTTCTCCGACCATACCGACTTCCTTCGTACCTAAGCAGCCGGTACTGCGCACGGTTCCCAACCGCCCGAAATCAAGCGGTGCGAACTTGTTCATGGTCGTCTCCTTCTTTCTCCTTGGTGCAGCGGTGATAGGTTCGATTGCCGTGTTTGGGTACCAGCAGTATCTGAAGGGAGTGATTGCAAGCAAGGAAGCTGATCTCAAGGCAGCTGAGGAGCGCATCAATTTCTCAACGGTGGAGGAATTCATTCGTGTGCGCAACCGCTTTACGGCAAGTCAGGAGTTGCTCGACCAGCACGTTGCACTTTCGCAGTTTTTGACCGTGCTTGAGACCACCACGCTCGCAAGCGTTCGGTTCAGCACGATGGGCTTCACGCTTGAAGATGACGGCACCCCTACCGTGGAAATGGCTGGTACCGCCCGCAGCTTCAACGCGCTTGCTGCACAATCAAACGCCTTTGGTACCGATACGCGCATCAAGAGCGCCATCTTCTCTGGCATCAAAGTGAATCCAAATAACTCAGTTTCGTTCACACTCACCGCTAACCTTTCTCCATCCCTGGTTACCATGATGGATCCTGCTGACTTGCCAACACAGCAGCGCTTTGTACCACCAGTGGCAACGTCGACAGCAACGACCACCACTCCTACTTCCGCAACGACGACCGCTACTACCACGCCACGCCTATGACCCGCTTCCTTCCCATCGTCGGCATTCTCATCGCACTCGGTCTTTTCGTAGGCTACATCCATCCGACGTACACGGGCGACGTTGCTGCCGCACGCGCACAGGTGAAGAGCTACGATAATGCGCTTGCTGCTGCTCGTGCGTTTGCTGAAAAGGAAGGGGAGCTGCTTTCTGAGAAGAGCGCGCTTCCTGAGGAACAGCTTGCGCGCCTCCAGACCTTCCTGCCTGATGGCGTGGACAACGTGCAGCTCATCCTCGACCTTGATGCGCTTGCTACTCGAAGTGGTCTCAAGCTCTCGAACTTCGATGTTGCCGCTCCGGACCTGAACCAGGAATCCGAACTTACCGGCAATCGTCTTCCGCTCGTGAGCGAGAAGCCAGCAGAGTCGCTTACGCTCTCAGTTTCTGCGACGGGAACCTATGGTGCCTTCCGTGCCTTCCTTGATGGCGCTGAGCACTCCTTGCGCCTGCTTGACCTCATCGGGCTTGAGATTCGTGACTCTGCCACGGGGGTCTACACATACAGCATGGTCTTCCGCATCTATTGGCTCCAGTAATACTTCTATGAACTCACGCACTAACGTACTCCTTATCGTTCTCGGACTCATCGTCCTGGGTGCTGCTGCGTACATGCTGCTTGCGAAGGGGGAGCAAGCACCTGCTATTTCCGAGACTGACGGAGGGAACGAGACTGAGAGCGCCTTCCTAGCCCTCACTGCTGAAATTGGTGCCATCACCTTTGATACCGATGTTTTTGCGGACCCACGTTTCGCCACCCTGCGCGATATTCGTACTGTGATTCTTCCTGAGACGGCAGGACGCACCGACCCCTTTGCGCCGCTGCCGGGACTTGCTCCCGTACAGCCGTAGCGCATGACGAACCTTCTCTCGCTGCTTCAGGACAAGGGCATACTGAAGCCCGGTGATGCCGTGGCGATTGAACGCGAGGCGAAAGACTCAGGGGTTTCCCTTGAAGCCGCACTCATTGGTAGGGGTATTGCAATTGAGGACTTGCTCGCACTCAAAAGCGAGCGCTACGGCATTCCCTCACGCGTGCTTCCAGCACAGACGCCTATTGAGCAGTCGGTACTGCAATACATTCCTGAGGACTCGGCTCGTCACTACCGTGCGGTCCCGCTGTTGGTGCGCGAAGGCGCGCTCGAAGTCGGCATCGTCGACCCAGACAACATTGAGGCTCTTGATGCACTCCAGTTTATCGCTGGCAGAATTGGCATGCCGTACAAGCTGTTTATTATTTCAGAAGCAGATTTTGGGCGCGTGATTGACGAGTACAAGAACCTGACAGGGGAGGTGGGTGCTGCGCTCACTGAGTACGAGGGCTCTGAAGTTCCCGTTGAGCTTGATGCGGCGCCTGTCTCTTCACGAAAGGATGTTGAAGACACCATCAAGGCAGATGCACCGGTGACCAAGATTGTCGCGACCGTATTGCGCTACGCGGTAGAAGGCGGTGCCTCTGATATTCACATTGAGCCTACTCCTGAGAGCACGCGGGTGCGTTTTCGCATGGATGGAGATTTGCATACTTCGCTTGAACTTCCGCAGAAAGTGCACCCGGCAGTGGTGGCGCGCATCAAGATTCTTTCGCAGATGCGTCTTGATGAGAAGCGAAAGCCGCAGGACGGGCGCTTCTCGACGTCGGTTGAAGGCCGTCGCATCGACTTCCGCGTGTCGACGTTCCCCACACAGTATGGCGAGAAGGTGGTGATGCGTATTCTCGACCGCTCGAAGGCCACTGCAACTATGGAGACGGTTGGGTTTAATGCTGAGCAGCTTGTGGTGGTGCGCGAAATGATTAAAGCTCCGTACGGCATCATCCTTATGTCGGGTCCTACCGGTTCCGGTAAATCGACCACACTCTTCGCCATGCTCTCTGAGCTTGATCGCGAGGCCGCCAACGTGGTCTCGATTGAGGACCCGGTGGAGTACGAGATTTCTGGCGTGGCGCAGTCGCAGGTGCACCCAGAAATTGGCTACACCTTCGCTTCAGGACTTCGTTCCATCCTTCGTCAGGACCCGGACACCATCATGATTGGAGAGATTCGCGACAAGGAGACCGCGCAGCTGGCTATTCAGGCAGCACTCACCGGTCACCTCGTGTTCTCCACCATTCACACCAACACTGCTGCCGGCGCCATCCCACGTTTGATTGATATGGGTGTCGACCCCTTCCTTATTGCTCCAACCTTGGTTGCAGTTATCGGTCAGAGGCTTGTCCGCAAGCTCTGCGATGGTGGAGGGGAGGCTGAACCAGTCTCTGAGAGTGTGAGGATGTTGCTTGAGAAGCAGTTCTCGGATCTTGCTCCGGAATACCGCACGAAGCTCCCGAAGTTTGAAACGGTCTACAAAGCTGTGCCCACAAGCGATTGTCCGAACGGCACTCGGGGCCGCCTCGGTGTCTTTGAAATACTGAAGATGGACAAGGATCTTGAGCACGTCATCCTCACCAAACCAGTAGAGGAAGAGGTCTTTGCTGCGGCTCGTAAAAAGGGCATGTTGACCATGCGCGAGGATGCTATCATAAAAGCGTTAGCTGGACAGATTCCGTTCGAGGAAGTGAACACACTCGGCGGAGACCTGTCATTTGAAGACGAGACTCCCGAAACCCCACCAACACCATGACCCACCGCATCTACCTCGTAGACGACGACCGTTTCCTTCTCGACATGTATGCCGTGAAGTTCAAGAATGCAGGACATGAGGTGTCGGTGTTCCAGAGCGGGGATGAGGTACTTTCTGTACTTAGGAAGGATCCAGCACCTTCGGCACTATTGCTTGATGTCATCATGCCGGGCATGACGGGCTTTGAGATTCTTGAAACGATTCGCAAGGAGAAGATTGGCGATGGCACCATGAAGGTCATCATTCTTTCAAACCAAGGTCAGGACAGTGATATCGATAAGGCACGCGAGCTTGGTGCCGACGGCTACATCATTAAGGCCTCTGCTATTCCTTCGGAGGTGCTCGCTGAGACGCTTGCGATAGTTGAGAAGCCTGCATGACCGCGCCCACTCGTTTAACTAAGCTTCTTGACGCGGTCGTCACTCAAAACGGCTCTGACCTTCACATTTCTGCGGGCACACGTCCGATTATGCGTGTTTCCGGTACGCTTATTTCACTTTCGGATGAGGAACCTTTCACTGCCGCTGAAACCGCAGCGCTGTTGAAGAGCATGGTGCCGGAGGGTCGCTGGGACCTCTTTGAGAAAGGGCAGTCAGTCGACTTTTCGTACTCACATACTGACAAGAATCGCTTCCGTGTGAACGGGTACGTGGCGCAGGGTGCTGTTGCTATCGCTATGCGCCTCATTCCGCACCAGACGCGCACCTTCACTGACCTCAACCTCCCACCTATTCTTGAGACTTTTGGGCAGAGGACACAGGGCTTCTTTCTCGTGGTGGGTCCGGTGGGGCAGGGTAAGTCGACGACGCTTGCTGCCATTCTTGAGCGCATTAACGAGACGCGTGCTGAGCACATCGTTACCATTGAGGACCCGATTGAGTACCTGTTTGAGCCTAAGAAGTCGTTGATACACCAGAGAGAGGTTCACATCGACACGCCTGATTTCCACTACGCACTGCAGTCTGCGTTCCGTGAGGACGTGAACGTCATCATGGTGGGTGAGATGCGCGACCGCGAGACAATTTCTTCGGCCGTAACCGCTGCTGAAACTGGACACCTCGTGCTTTCGACACTCCACACCAACAACGCCGCTCAGACCATCGACCGCATCATCGACATGTTCCCTCCTGAACAGCAGGACCAGGTCCGTGTGCAGCTCGCAGGCTCTCTCACTGGTATCTTCTCGCAGCGGCTGGTGCCGCGTATTGCTGGCGGTCTTATCCCGGCCTACGAGCTCCTCATAAACAATAGTGCGGTCAGTAACCTCATCCGCGAGGCGCGTTCGCATGAGATTTCAACGGTCATCCAAACCTCGTCTCAAGAGGGCATGATTGATATGAACCGTTCGCTTGCAGAGCTCGTGCGCAAGGGCGAAGTGACGGTAGAAGACGCGTATGAGCGTGCATTTGACCAGAAGACCTTCGAGCGATACCTCTAGTGGTTAGCTGTATATGCAGGATATAGAAGTCCGGGAATCTCCTATAGAAGGGAAGGGAGTTTTTGCACTGCGTGATTTTAAGAAAGGAGAGCGTGTCGTTGAGTGGGGTGAACGGAAAGTGCTTTCAGACTCAGAACTAGCCGGCCTGTCAGAAGCTGAAAGATCTCGTTACGTAAGCTTTAAAGACGGTAAGCACCTTCTTTCCAATGAGCCCGCGAGGTATGTGAATCATTCTTGTGATTCCAACACCAACCCAAAAGATAATGGGGATGTAGCCATTCGAGATATTAAAGCCGGAGAGGAGATAACCTCTACATATAGGGATGAGGGCGTATCTTGCAACTGTGGGTCGCTACACTGTAAGGGCACTCTTGAAGGGTTCTAACATCGTTCCAAGCTACCTTTCCTTGCTAAAAAGCGTATATAACGTACAACAAGGTTTACTCATCGCTTAGCATGGAAACCGAACCTCAAGACAATATCGTAGTCCGTAGCAGGTACCTCATCTACATAGCGGTCGCCTTCGTCGCGGTGCTGATGATTTCCAACACTACGGCCGGAAAGCTGATTGAAGTAGGTCCGCTCGCGGTTTCCGCCGCACTCATCATATTCCCGCTGAGCTATATCCTCGGTGACGTTCTCACCGAAGTCTACGGCTACCGCGCGGCACGCAAGGTGGTATGGTCGGGTTTTGCTGCGCTCGCGCTAATGTCACTGGCGTACTGGATTATCCAAATATTGCCAGGAGCCGCGTTCTGGGAGAATCAGGGAGCGTATGACGTTATTCTCGGTGCGGTCCCACGCATCACGCTTGCTTCCATGATTGCGTACTTCTGCGGCGAGTTCGTGAACTCCTATGTCCTGTCGAGGATGAAGGTATGGATGAACGGAAAACAACTCTGGATGCGCACCATCGCGTCGACCATCGCCGGAGAAGGCATAGACACTGTACTTTTCATGTTCGTGGCCTTCGCGGGCCTGCTTCCTCTCTCAGCAATTCTTATTCTGATTGTGTCGGAGTACGTCATCAAGGTAGCGTACGAGGTTGCGGCGACTCCTCTTACGTACAAGGTCATCGCATGGCTCAAGCGCAAAGAGGGAATTGATGTGTACGACCGAGGAATCGACTACAACCCGTTTGCGCCCTAACGCTACGGGTCACGCTCATAGGAAAAGCGTGGCGCATACACGCGAGATAGCGTAGGGTAGTGATAAATGGCTGCTAAGAAGTCCAACAATACGGAGGCTGCACCTCCCCGCGAAGCGCTGTTGCGTTTTGAGGGCGTGTCCTTCGAATACGGGCACAATCACCCCATTCTCGATGAGGTGGATTTCTCGTTGCGTCGCGGTATGAAGGTGACGCTCATGGGCCAGAACGGTGCAGGCAAGTCGACGCTGTTCCACCTTATTACTGGGGATCTCCAGCCTGAACACGGCAAAGTACAGATAGTGCATGGGGTATCGATTGCGCTTGCCCGCCAGGTTATTCCTCCGGCGCTGCGTGAGGTTACTGTCCGCGAGTTCTTCGAAGCGAGTTTCCCAAAGCAGAAGGTCTACGATATCGACCCCAAGATTGATGCAGTACTCGAGGTGGTGAACCTCAGGGCTCCTAAGGACCGTATCGTGAAGTCCTTCTCTGGCGGCCAGCAAGCACGGCTTCTTTTAGCGAGCGCCCTTATTCAGGACCCGGACCTGCTTTTGCTCGATGAGCCAACCAACAATCTTGATACCGCAGGTATTGAGCACCTCACTGATTTCTTGAAGAACTACGAGAAGAGCTGTCTTGTTATCTCGCATGATGCGGAGTTCCTTAACTCCTTCACGCACGGCGTTCTATATCTTGATGTGCACACCAGGAAAGTAGAGCAGTACACCGGTAACTACTTCGACCTCCTTGAAGAGATTTCTGCTCGTATTGAGCGAGAGAACCGCAAGAACGCGCAGCTCGCTAAGAAGATTCAGGACAACAAAGACAAGGCGAACTTCTTCGCGCAGAAGGGAGGCAAGATGCGCCTTGTCGCTAAGAAGATGCGCACCGAGATTGAAGAAATGGAGGAAGACAAGGTGGATGTACGTAAGGAAGACAAGACCATTCGTCCGTTTCTTATTCCTGCGCAGCCGGAACACATGGGAGCGCTTCTCACCATCACGTCCTACAGCACGATGGATCCGAAGACGCATAAACCTAAAGAACATAAAAAAGAGTTGGTGCTTAAGAAAAACCACCACCTCCTGCTCTCTGGTCCTAACGGCATCGGAAAGACCAGTCTTTTGGAATCGCTTGCACATGGGACTGCCAAGGGAGCCAAGATTCACGATGGTGTACGCGTGGGCTACTACCGCCAAGACTTCTCCACACTCAACTTTGAGCACACGGTGCGGGAATCCCTACTCTCTGCGATGGAGAAGCAGGACGAAGAGAAGATGCGCGCTACCGCAGCAGGCTTCCTTATCAGTGCTGATGTTATCGGCAAGAAGATTGGCGTCCTGTCAGAAGGGCAGAAGGGTCTTGTTGCCTTCGCTCGCCTCGTACTTGAGCGCCCAGGCCTCCTTATCCTTGATGAGCCCACCAACCACATCAACTTCCGTCACCTGCCAGTGATTGCTGCCGCGCTTTCTTCCTACGAAGGGGCAATGATACTGGTCTCTCACGTGCCGGAGTTCGTCTCCCAGATACGCATTGATGAAGTGCTCGACCTTGGGAAGTAGCAGCAATCCCCTAGGGGCTTCCGTAGAGCCTCTCCGGCATGCGATAATCTACCTATATGTTGTTTAACTACCGCGCCCTCGACGCTGAGGGACACGAGCGTGAAGGCTCAATTGAGGCGCTCTCGATGGATGTGGCTGTGTCGACGCTTCAGCGCCGCTCACTCATCGTCTCTTCCATAGAGCCTGCAGACAAGAAAGGCCTCTTCTCCATGGACCTCGCGCTCTTCAAGGGCGTGTCGCACAAGGATGTGGTCATCCTCTCGCGCCAGGTTGCCACACTCTTTGAGGCTCAGGTTTCAGCACTCCGTATCTTCCGCCTGCTTGCTTCCGAAGTAGACAACAAGTACCTCGCTGATGTGCTAACTGAAGTTGCTGATGATATCCAGGGCGGAAGCCCGATTTCTAAAGCGATGGCCAAGCATGAGAAGGTTTTCAGCACCTTCTACGTGAACATGGTGCGTTCGGGAGAGGAGTCCGGAAAACTCTCGCAGACCTTCATGTATCTTGCCGACTACCTTGATCGTACCTACGAGGTGATGAGTAAGGCGCAGAACGCACTTATCTACCCAGCCTTCGTGGTGGTGACCTTCGTCGCGGTGATGGGACTCATGTTGACCATGGTTATTCCGCGCATTTCTCAGATTCTTCTTGAATCAGGACAGGAAATTCCACTCTATACAAAGATAGTCATCGCTCTTTCCGAGTTCTTGGTCAACTACGGTGCCTTCTTCCTGGTCGCACTCGCTATCGGAGGGTTCTTTGCCTACCGTTCCATGCAGACGGCAGAAGGTCGCCTTATCTTTGATGCAGCAAAGCTTCAGATGCCGTACCTCGGAGACCTTTACGAGAAGCTCTATCTCTCGCGTATTGCCGACAACTTCTCGACCATGCTCGTTTCGGGTGTGCCAGTTGTTGAAGCGGTGGAGATTACGTCGACAGTGGTCGAAAACGCTGTGTACGAGGGCATCCTCAAGGACGTTGCCGAGGACGTGAAAGGGGGCGCCTCCATCTCTGACGCGCTTGGGAAGCATGACGAGATACCAGGCATCATGATTGCCATGATTAAAGTGGGTGAGGAGACAGGAGAACTGGGTACCATTCTCGGCACACTTGCTAAATTCTACCGACGTGAGGTTTCTAACGCCGTGGATACCCTTGTCGACCTCATTGAGCCGCTCATGATTGTGTTTCTTGGTCTTGGTGTGGGAACCTTGCTTGCTGCGGTGCTCATCCCGATTTACAACCTCGCAGGCGGTATCTAGTCCGTTATCCACAGAGAGGCACACAGTGTGCCACTACTCGCGTAGAATAAGGGGAAGCGGACATTTACTATACGCCGCGTAACCCACACCATCGTTATTATGAAATTCGCATTCTCTAAGACCCGCCAGGGCCACATGAAGGGTTTCACCCTCATTGAGCTTCTCGTGGTGATCGCTATTATCGGCATTCTCTCATCCGTCGTGCTTGCTTCCCTCAACACCGCAAGGAACAAGGGAGCTGACACGGCAGTGAAGTCGAACCTCGCTGGTGCACGCGCACAGGCAGAGCTCTTCTACGATGCTAACGGCAACAGCTACGCTAACCTCTGTGGTACGACGGCAGTTGCTGGTGTGAAGACCATCAACTCTGCGGTCCTCGCAGCAGTCCAGGCTACGGGCGGCACCTCGATTGGTACCGGTCCTTCGACCGCAACCGCAGGTACCTGCAACGCATCGGCGACGGCATGGGGAGCGGAGGCAGCCCTTAAGAACGGCACTGCTGGAGGCTACTACTGTGTCGACAGCACTGGTGCAGCAGCTACCTCGAGCAGCAGCATGCTCTCAGGTTCAACTGACTACGCTTGCTAAGCAACGCTTTCGTTTGAGTGGAAAAGAGCCCGCAAGGGCTCTTTTCTTTTATACCCATCATTGGCTTTTATAAAAAAGGGAGGCGGTATACTTAAGCACATGCAACGACAGGCACTCCGCGGGTTCTCGCTCATTGAGCTCCTCACCGTCATCGCAATCATTGGCATACTCGCCACTGTCATCGTGGTGTCGCTGAGCGCTGCTCGTAATAAAGGTATTGATGCCGCGACGAAAGAAAATCTCAATACCGTTCGCAATCAGGCGGAGTTACGTCACTCAAACCTTGGAAGTTACGGTGTAGCAGTCGCAGTGCAGGGAACGGCGATTACTGCAGCACCTGCCTACAACGCCGTGGGCTCGAACTTCTTCATCTCCGATCAGCAAGCTAATCGCGCGCTTGCTGCCGCGCTCGCAGATGGTGACTCCGGGTACTACGCTATCGGTGTGAACGGTCAGAGCTGGGCGGTCGCGATTGCAACAAAATCGGTAACCGGATACTGGTGCGTCGACTCGCAAGGAACAGGGAAGGTGATTACGTCGACGGCGCTTGGTGGCGGTACCGCCGCTGCAGTCTGCCCGTAATGTTCGCGTTCTTTTTTACCGTGCTCGGTGCGGTTATCGGAAGCTTCGCTGGTGTTGTCAGTGAGCGTCTTCACACCGGAGAATCGTGGATGCGTGATCGTTCTCGTTGCAATTCCTGTGCACGTGAGCTTGGCGTGGCCGATTTGGTACCGGTTCTGTCATGGCTGGTCTCGTTTGGCCGTTGTCGCTCCTGTGGTTCAAACATCACTGCGCTGTATGTGGTGGTGGAAGCAGCGCTCGCAGTCGTGTTTTACCTCGCATATTCGATGCTTGGTCTTGGCCTCCCGCTCTTTCTCTTCCTTGCAGCAGTCAGTACGCTTACCGTTATTGTCCTCTATGACCTTAGGCACACGGTCGTGCCGCCGGGGCCCTCCATATTGTTCGGGCTTCTCTCTCTGGGGTACGCGCTCTCAGTGATGCAGAGCCTTCCGTCGTTTGGGCTTGCGCTTGCTTGCGCGGGTGTGGTGGGTCTCTGTTTCTTCATGGCGTACTTCATATCCAGCGGACGGGTTATGGGTCTCGGCGACGCACCCATTGCGTTCTCCCTCTCTCTGCTTGCAGCAGGGCACGTCATTCCCGGCATCCTCTTCTCCTTCTGGATTGGTGGCATCGTTGGGATAGCGATATTGGTTACGCGTCCGAAAGGGCATAGAATGGGTATAGAGGTCCCGTTCGTGCCGTTTCTGGCAGCTGGATTTCTCCTCGCTTTCTTTACCTCATGGAACCCGCTCGCACTCGTCACAAGCTACTGACGCCCCCACCACAGCGCGGGTTCACCCTGGTCGAGATGCTCGTGGTGCTGGCTATCATCGTGATTATCACGGGCATCGCGCTCGTGGGCCAATCGACCTTCAACCGTTCTCTCATACTCACTGACACCGCCTACACGGTGGCACTCTCTATTCGAGAGTCGCAGTCGCTCGGTCTTTCGAGTCGCAAGGTGCAGTCGACACTCATTCAAAACGCAGGCTATGGTGTGTACTTCACGCCGGGCCAGAGCTACGTGCAATACGCCGACATCTATCCCACAAAGCCAGGAGACGGTCTACTTGGGAAGTGCGCTGGCCACACCAATCTCACTGGACCTGAGTCGAGACCAGGCAACTGTAAGTACGACTCAGGACAGGACACCATCATAAAGACATACCGCTTTGACCGAGGGTTCACGGTCTCGCGTTTCTGCGGCGAGAGCGAAGGGGGCGTCGACTATTGCTCCTCAGGCGGAGACGGAGTTATCACCGGCCTTTCTATCGTATTCCTGCGCCCGAACACCGAGAGCTCAATCATTGGTATTCGATCTGGTGGTGAGGTTGAGCTCATCGACGCTGAGATTTTCATCCAGTCTGCTGACGGACAGGCTTCGCGCGCGGTGTGTGTCTCCAAAGTTGGCCAGGTCGCCGTCGCTTCGTCTACATGCCCATGATGACGCCAAAGACCATGCGCGGGTATACCCTCCTCGAAATGATTGTTGCAGTCGGCATCTTCAGTGTGGTGATGTTGATTGTGACGGGTGCGTACCTTTCTCTCATTGGGCTTGATCGAGAACTCCGAGCAAGTACCTCGCTGGTGACGAACCTTTCGTTCGCGCTTGATAGTATGTCGCGCGGTATCCGCACCGGAAATTCCTACGGCTGCGGTTCGACCGGCGGGGATCCGCTTAATCCTTCAGCGGGGACTAACGCTGTGTGTACCTCCTTCTCCTATTATGATGTGTCGCTTGCCGACAAGGTGACCTACAAGCGTAAAAACGACGGCACCATCGGGCGCTGCACGGGCACAGCAGTGTGTACCGATGCGTCAGCGATATCACTCACTGACCCGAGCATCACTATTGCCAATCCTAGTGGTCTCACGTTCTACGTTCGAGGCATCGGTACCACGGGCGCGGGAGCGAACGTGCAACCGCAGGTCACTTTTACGCTTCGCGGTACTATAAAGGGAGATAAGAGCCATACGCTGGACTTCTCAATTCAGACCAGCGCCACCCAGCGCCTTATAGAGATATGACCATGAAAGGATTCACCCTCATCGAGACCCTGGTTGCCGTGACGGTGCTTACGCTTGCGGTGGCAGGTCCTTTTAATGCACTGCGCGGAGCACTCGTGAACTCCTATATCGCTCGCGATCAGCTAGTGGCCACCTCGCTTGCCCAAGAAGGCATTGAGTATATCCGTAGTGTCCGGGATGCTAATTACCTTGCAGGCTCTTCCTGGCTTACTGGGCTAGGCTCCTGCCAGCCAGGCCCTTGTGTGGTTGATACCGCTTTTGGGACCATAAGTGGCACAGTCGCTCCGCTTCGCCTTAGTACGGGCGGTCTCTATAGTTACGTGACGTCCACGGGGGATAAGGTGAGCATCTACACACGGACGGTGTCCATCAGCACGCTTGCAGGAGGAACTGAAGCGAAGGTGACGTCGAGCGTTTCTTGGATAACGCGCGGTGTGACCTACACGACGACGTTAACTGAGAATATCCACGATTGGCTATGATGCACACCACACCACAACGCGGGTTCACGCTCCTCATTGCGATTGTTCTTTCGTCAGTGATGTTGGCGCTTGCACTTGCGCTTATGGATGTAACGTACAAGCAGGTGCTGCTTGCCTCGACCGCTAAGCAGTCGCAGTTCGCTTTCTACGCCGCTGATACTGGACTTGAGTGCATCCTCTATTACGACCAGCGCTATGACGCGTTTGGCACCAATCCGAACGACATTTCGAGCGTGAGTTGTAACGGCAGAACCATTAACTTCACCAGCACCGGGAGCTCCCCGAAGTACACGACGTTTGTCATCCCGTGTGCGGCCCCCGCGCTTCCAACCACCGAGTATGCTCGGGTACAGATATATAAGGGAGAGCCAACGGGAGAGCCAAGCCGTCTCTACTCAACTGGCTACAGTAGCTGCGACCCTAACGACGGTCGCCGCCTTGAGCGAGGCGTTCGCGTGCTCTACTAATCATGTTAGTGCCGCAGGACATACGCCGGCGCGCACAGAAGCTTCGCGAGACTATCGGGAAGTATCGTGCGCTTCAGCATGAGAAGGATGAATCCCCGATTTCGCCTGAGGCACTCGATTCCTTGAAGCGGGAATTGATTGAGCTTGAGACGCAGTTTCCTGCGCTCATCACTCGCACCTCGCCAACGCAGCGTGTGGCAGGCAAACCACTTGCACAGCTTACAAAAACAAAGCATGCCATTCCTCAATGGTCGCTCGATGATGCATTTGATGAGGGAGATATCCGCGCGTTTGATGAGCGGGTGAAGAAGGGACTTGCGAAGGCGGGGGACAAGAAGCGTCCAACGTATGCCTGCGAATTGAAGATTGATGGGCTCCACATCATTCTTACGTATGTGAAGGGAAAGTTGGTGCTTGCAGCGACGCGTGGCGACGGGATTATTGGAGAGGATGTCACGCATACCGTGCGCACTATCGAGAGCGTGCCGGAGGAACTCCCGCGCCCCGTTGACCTCATCGTTGAGGGCGAGGTGTACATGACGCGTTCTGGATTCAAGAAAATGAACCAGCTACGCCGCAAGAACGGGGAGCCTGAGTTTGCTAATCCGCGCAATGCCGCCGCGGGTGCGGTGCGACAGTTGAATCCTAAGATTGCGCAGGAACGCCCTCTTGGTGCCTTTCTGTATGACATTGAGCGGTTCTCGGAAGAGTTCCCGAAGACGCAGACGGACGAGCTGATGACGCTCGCAAAGCTCGGTCTCCCAGTGAATACGAACTCCATACATGCCGATACACTAGAGGAGGTCATCAAGTATTGGAATGACTGGCATGGCGCTAAACGAGAGAATGAAGACTATCTGATTGACGGCGTTGTCGTAAAGGTTGAGGAACGCAGGCAGCAAGAACTGCTTGGGCACACCGGCAAGGGTCCACGTTTTGCTATTGCACTTAAGTTTGCGGCTGAGCAGGTCACCACCACGATTGAGGACATTGGGCTACAGATAGGAAGGACGGGGAAGTTGACGCCAGTTGCGCACCTCGCTCCGGTGTCGGTTGCAGGAACCACCGTCTCGCGCGCAACGCTTCATAACGAGGATTTCATAACCGAGAAGGACATTCGTATCGGTGATACGGTCATCTTGCAGAAGGCGGGCGACATTATTCCAGAGATTGTTGAAGTGCTTCCTGAGCTTCGCAGCGGCAAGGAGCGGAAGTGGAAGTTCCCGACCACGTCTCCTTTGTGCGGAGGCGATGGAAGGATTGAGCGCGTGCCGGGAGAGGCCGCACACCGATGTGCAGTAAAGGGTTCCTTCGCACAGCAGGGGCTCAAGATTGCGCACTTCGTGGGGAAGAGCGCGCTCGATATTGATGGGTTCGGCGCTAAGACCGTGTCACTTCTCATGGAGCACAATCTTGTTTCTGATTACGACGATATCTTCGACCTCACCTACGATGAGCTCATTTCGCTTCCTGGGTTTAAAGACACCTCTGCAAAGAAGCTGCTTGCCGCAATTGATAAGGCACGCACCGTGCCGCTCAACCGTCTTCTGGTAGGACTTTCCATAGACCATGTGGGGGAAGAGACAGCACAATTACTTGCTGAACGTTTCAAGACCCGCATGAGGCTTGCCGAAGCAAAGGAGGCTGACCTCATGAAAGTGAAGGGGGTAGGAACGATTCTTGCGAAGTCAGTTGATCGTTGGTTCAACAACGCAGCCAACAAGGAGCTTATGCAGCGCCTTGAGAAGCATTTGAAGATAGAGCGGGTGGAGCCGCAGACGACTTCCGGCAAGCTTTCGGGGCAGACAGTGGTGGTAACTGGGACGCTTCCGAGCTACTCGCGCGAGGAGGCTAAGGCAGCCGTAAAGAAAGCGGGTGGCACGATAGCTGGCATGGTCTCAAGCAAGACAAGCTTTGTGCTGGCAGGGAAGGACCCGGGTTCAAAGCTCGCCAACGCGAAGAAACTCGGCATTCCAGTCATCACGGAAGCGGAATTCCGGAAGCGCCTGGGGCTGTGATTTAATGGACGTATGCATATCGTCTTCATACAGACAGGAGGAACCATCGACAAGGACTACCCGAGAGGAGAGACAGACCATGGCTATGAGTTTCAGATTGCGGCCCCAGCGTTCCAGTCGGTGCTTCCGTATTCGCATGTCATGTTTGACTACAGTGTTGTCGAGGCCCTGAAGAAAGATAGCCTCGACATAACCGATGAGGACCGACAAATGATATTCAACACGGTTCAGTCTCAGAATGCTGACCGGATTGTCATCACTCACGGGACCGATACCATGGCGAAGACTGCCGAGGTGCTGAGCGCCATTGCCGGTAAGACCATTGTGCTTACGGGGGCCATGCTTCCTGAGAAATTCGTTACCTCTGACGCGCGCTTCAACATAGGGATGGCGACTGCCGCTGTCCAATCGCTCCCTCCGGGCGTCTATATAGCGCTCTATGGTCGCGTCGTTCCTTGGAAGGAGTTCCCAGCACTCCATCAGGAGTACGAAAAGCAGTCGTTATCGAAGTAAGCCTCACGTGCTACAGTAGCTCCCATGACGTCTGCAGACGATGTACGGAAGCTGGCAGCGCTTGCGCGCATCACCCTTACCGACGAGGAGGTCGAGCGTTTCTCGAAGGAATTCGACAGTATTCTCGAGTATGCGGGACAGGTAGAGGCACTCAAGATACCCAAGGGAATGGAGTTCGAGCCTGCACTGCGTAACGTGTTGCGCGAGGACGGCGAACCTGACGAGAAGGCGAAGCACACGAAGAAAATCGTGGAGCAGTTCCCGGACAAGGATGGCAACTCGCTCAAGGTAGCGAAGATTATCTCCTATGACTAAGAAGTTGAACGAACTCACTATTGAGGAAGCAGCGCGCGCTCTGCGAGCAGGTGAGTGCTCGGTGCACGAACTTTTTGAGGCATGTATGCATGCTGCGAAGGAAAAGAACGTCGAGCTTAACGCCTACCTGGAGCTTTTTGATGCAGACGAGGTGGCCATTGCTGCGGCACAGGCTCGTATACAGAAAGAAGGCGATAACGCGCCCCTCTTGTGTGGTATCCCTCTCGCGATGAAGGACAACATCCTGATAGAGGGAAAGATTGCGAGCGCGGCCTCAAAAATCCTTTCCACCCACCGAGCTACCTATGATGCCACCATCACCAAGAGGCTGAAGGACGCGAACGCACTTTTCATGGGAAGGACAAATATGGACGAGTTTGCGCTCGGTGGCTCTACCGAGAACTCGGCATTCGGTCCAACACGTAACCCTTTTGACACCACTCGTGTTGCTGGAGGAACGTCAGGAGGCTCTGCTGCGGCCGTGGCAGCGCATATGGCCATCGGAGGGTTAGGTACCGACACTGGTGGTTCGCTTCGTAACCCGGCAAGTTATTGCGGACTGGTAGGAGTGAAGTCGAGTTATGGGGCCGTGCCCCGAACAGGTCTCATTGCTGCGGCTTCTTCGTTTGACCAGGCCGGCCCGCTTACGAAGACGGTACGCGATGCACGTATTCTTCTCCATACCATTCGCGGTAAGGATGTGCTTGATAGCACCTCCATTGAGCTGCCGACAAGCTCACGTCCTTTAAAAAAGAAGATAGGGGTGTTGCGTTCTCTGATGGAGGGGTCGCTCGCGCCAGATGTAACTGCGCGTTTTGAGGAAACGCTGGCAGGTCTCGGAGACTACGAGATAGTACCGATTGAAATTCCTTCGATTACACCCGCACTTGCGGCGTACTACATTATTAACTTTGCCGAGGTATCGACGAACCTCGCACGATTCGATGGTGTCCGATACGGCGTACACGCAAAAGGAGAGGACCTACTTGAAGACTACGTACGCTCGAGGACGGAAGGATTTGGTCCTGAGACTAAGCGCCGCATCCTACTTGGAACTTTTGTACTCTCCTCTGGGTATATCGACGCCTACTATCGCAAGGCGGACATGGCACGCAAGATACTCAGACACGAAATGGACCAAGCATTCGAGTCCGTGGACTTCATTGCAACACCTACCATGCCGAGCCCCGCTTTCGTCATAGGAGAGCACTCAGACCCTCTTTCGCTCTACCTTGAGGACGTGTTCACTGTTACGGCAAACCTAACTGGGTTACCTGCGATATCGGTTCCTATGGGGACCCTAAGTCGTGATGGCAAAGACTTGCCAGTTGGTATCCAGTTCATGGGAGCGCACGGGGAAGACGACCTCTTGTTCACAGCAGGCGCGATGGTGACGAAAGAGGCGCTATAATCAAGCGGATGGCCGAAGGAACTACTGGACCGATTCATTTCCTCAACCTCGAATATTTCTTCCGACTCCTCTATGAGGCGATGTTTCGTGGTGGTGACTTCGAAGGCACGGTAAGCGGTGGCGCCGTGCAGATAGGACCGTTCCTGAGCTCCATTTGGAACCTTGCGACGGTGCTTGGCTTTGTGCTCTCACTGCTGTTTCTTATGTTCCTCGTGTTCGCCACGGTGCGCATTTACCAGATACGGCACCAGGAAGAGCATCTCTACGAAGACATTGAGTTTGAGGAGGCAGATCGTCAGACGGACCGCTCTCGTTGGGCGCACGTGGCCTCGTTGGTAGAGAGTTCGCAGGAGCGCGATTGGCGCCAGGCACTGATTGAGGCAGACATCATGCTTGATGAGGTTTTGACCGAGCAGGGATATGAGGGGAATACGGTGGCAGACAAACTTTCGAAGGTGGACCCTGCTCGCTTCAAGACCCTCAACGATGCATGGGAAGCGCACAACGTGCGTAACCAAATGGCGGCTAATCCAGATGAGCCCATTCGTGACGAAATTGCGTACCGCGCAATCAAACACTACGAAGCTGTCTTTAGAGAATTCAATACCATCGACGCTTGAAAAAGGGTCATTTTCTGCTAAAGTGGCCTCATATCGCGGGGTAGAGGAGAGGTACCTCGGGAGGCTCATAACCTCCAGACGCCGGTTCGATTCCGGCCCCCGCAACAAGTATGAAAACCGCCCGATACGGGCGGTTTTTCGTTAGGCCTCGCTCGTTGTTGGCTTTGGTCGTGCCTCGAGCTCGCGGATAGAGCGGTTGCGGTGGATGAGCTCGTCATTGCGAACTGAAGACAAGAACTCGTATTCACTCTTCACGTTCCGGCCGTAGAAGTCGAGGAAATCAGACTGTATGGGTGTCTGCTTAAGTACTTCCTCGTTCTCATCGAGGAACTCCTGATACTGAGCGTACGCATGGCTCTCGAAGAGATAGTTGAGCTCCAGCGCTGTTTTGCGAGAAATCATGTAGAGAAGGTACACCACCCAGAAATACACAAGCGCGAAAAGCAGGGGAATGAGGGTGAAGCGGAAGAAACCGTGGTCTTTTTTCTTGCGCGCAAGGTGCGAGATGACCACCACGTGCATGGTCTCGTTGTCTTGAGCAAAGCGGCTGAAGGCGCTGGTCTTGCAGAGCTGGATGGCGATACCCTCATTGCCATGGAAGGCCGATACCATGGTGTAGGCAGCAACTTCCCATGATTGGTACG
Source organism: uncultured Candidatus Saccharibacteria bacterium (assembly GCA_964391975.1). Taxonomy (GTDB): domain Bacteria; phylum Patescibacteriota; class Minisyncoccia; order Phycocordibacterales; family Phycocordibacteraceae; genus C7867-001. The sequence continues at coordinate 94,935 of CAYMNZ010000001.1, forward strand.
GAATACGGGCGATAACCTCTATGGCCTTAAATTTCCCGTAGGAAGGGCGCTTGCCGTACATCAGGGTGCCGCTTCCAACGAGGATAGCGCCCAGGATTCTCGCTACGATGCCAGTTTTGTATCCATCATACGGGCGGGCGTACTGATCCCGGAGATGGGGGTCGGCGAGCTCTCGCACCAAGGCCTCATGGGACTCAAATTCTTCGTTCATGTGTTCCTGAAACTCTAGCATATAGGGGCGGTTATATCGTATAGTGACCACAATGCAGGCAGTCATCATGGCCGCGGGGGAGGGTAAGCGAATGCGTCCCCTCACAGAGACGCGCCCTAAGCCTCTTATCGAAGTGGCGGGTAAGCCCATCATCGTGCATGTGCTCGATGCACTTCCTAAGGAGATAACCGAGGTTGTCATCGTCGTGGGCTACAAGCACAAGATGGTTGAGGAGTTTCTTGGAAGCTCTTACAAAGGACTTCCCGTCACGTTTGTCCGTCAGTGGATGCCAGCTGGAACCGCTCACGCGCTCTCGGTTGCTCTTCCGTTTATAAAGGGACGCTTCCTCCTCATGAACGCTGATGACATTCATGGACCGGAGGCGCTTGCGGAAGCTGTGTCGCACCCGCGCTCAATTCTGGTTGCGGAGAGCGCACACCCTGAGACCATGGGTGTGGTGCAGGTTGCTGCTGACGGTACACTCGAGGGCATCATCGAGAAGCCAGAGAAACCGGTAGGCAACCTTGTTTCGACCGGGGCTATGGTGCTCGACAAGGAACTGTTCGAGTACGAAGCGCTTCGTCACATCAGCGGGGAGTACTTTATGACCGACCCGTTGGCCCTCTACGCCAAGGATCACCCCATGACGGTGGTGCGCCAAGGGCTCTGGATTCCGGTTGGGACTCCGGCAGACATAGAGGTGGCGGAAAAGCGGCTCATTGAAGGAAGGGCGTAAAAATAGTAAGGTGCGGTTACTGCTGATGTAGCTCAGGTAGTTAGAGCATGGGACTCATAAACCCAAGGTCGGAGGTGCAAGTCCTCCCATCAGCACCATGGATACAACTACCCTCATCGGGGTCATCGGCGCGACCCTTCTTCTCCTGGCTTTCATAGGGAATGCCGTAGGGAAGATGGAGCACGATGGTACCGGGTACATCATCATTAACCTCGTCGGCGGGGTCTTCCTCGTCTGGTATGCGTCACTCATCGGCTCATGGCCGTTTATCGTCATTGAGTCGGTCTGGGCCATTGTCGCGTTCCGGGGACTGTGGGAGAAGCTTGCCGGGGGAGGCAAAACCCGTTAGAGTGCCCACTGTTACCACCTTGCAGCGGTAGCTCAACTGGTTAGAGCACCCGCCTGTCACGCGGGAGGTTGCGGGTTCAAGTCCCGTCCGCTGCGCACTTGCACAAAGCCACCCATTTGGGTGGCTTTGTGTTTTCATCTAAATACCGCTTCAATTGATATATAGTCTAGATTATGAAAACTAAATTCGTCATAGGAGCAGTACTTGTACTTGTGTTCATCGCTTTTCTCGTCATACAAAATGGAGAGCGCAGCATGAGTACACAGAACACAGTACCGGTTATCCCCCACGAAAATCCACTTATTCTCGAAGATATTGCCGACGTGTACGCGGTACAAAATACGAATGACCTCCACGATCAATATCTGGGACTTAACGAGGTGATCGTAAGTAGGGTAGTGAGCGATCGCCTATTCTATGTTCATCAGGGTGACGAATCGCAGCAGGTCCTTGTGTACGACGGAGCTGATAGTCAGGGTAGTAGAGTGCTGAAGGCAGGCGATGAGATTGGATACATCCGTGGCACACTTGCCGTTTCCGGGAGCCTTACCTTTGTCGAGGACGATGAGTCTTCTCAAGAAGAAATTGATTTTCTAAAGAAAGAACAATTCTTCTTAAGGGCTATCCCCGCGGAGGGATAGAATCATTGTTTCTGTATTTCAGTTCCAACAACGTCCATTAGCCCGCGCACTTTCACAAGCCAACCATCTGGGTGGCTGAATATAGTCTTGTTACCTAAGAAATTCTTGCTCGAATGCTTTTGCCGTTAGGGTAAGTGCTTCGAATCTTTTTTGGTACGTCATACTTATAGGAGGGGAAATAGAGGTTTTGTTTGCGTCCACAATATATATCTGTCTATCCTCTCTATCCCGCAGCACATCAAGCTCACCAAACTCCATGCCAATACGCGCTGCAAAGGCAGTGAGCTGCTGCTGTTCCGTTGCTGAAAATACTTCGTCAGCGCTCTGAATTTCAGCATGTACGCTGCTACTTTCAAATCGACGTGTAGGCACTCTCTGTTTTCGGTAAACCACCGGAAGTTTCGTCCCGACTACCACTGCACGGAGGTCTTCGACAAACCTGCCGTCCTCAGAGACGTTGTTGATAAGGCGCTGGTATACATGATTCTTTCTTGGGGAAGCAAGCGGAGCTTGAACGATACGTCCATCGTGCACTCCGTTGGTTTCTGATTTTTCTACCATCAGGCCGGTGTAGTTTCTGGGGTCAACGCTAAGCGCTCTTCCACACACCTCTGCAAACACACGCGCTACGGTGGTTTTATTAATATCGACACAGCGACCGTTTATATACTTCTGGTCTCCTCGCGGCAGTCTGCTTTCTTTAATTTCGGTAAGATCAAACCACAGCAACGTGTGCTTCTGTTCTCGTGCAACGAGTGTAAGCCCGAGCGTCTCTGCGACTCCCCAAATTGTATAGAGGGGAAGAGGGAGACGCGGCAGCACACCCAGTGTTCGGACTTCTTGGGTTCGACGTATGGAATGCCCGTAGAGGAGGAGACGAACGCTATGGGAGGTATAGCGCCACACCACGCGCAGGAACTCCACAGGACGTTTTATTGAATTAGCCAACCGTCCAGCAAACTCAACTAAGGAGGTCCAAGGCATCTTCGGAAGGATACCATCAGGGGCCTGCTATACTTTCGCTCTCTTCTACTCATGGCTTCCCTCGACAAAAAAGCCTTCGTTCGTTTCGGTAAATCGTTCGGGGTCGGTCTGGTGACCTTTTCGTTCGATTTGGCGCTTCTCTTTTTCCTCACGGACGTACTCAATCTGCAGTACCTCCTTTCGGCGGGAGCTGCGTTTATCCTTGCGACCTCGCTCAACTACCTCATTTCCCGTAAGCATGTGTTCGTGGGGAGTGCGCGGCCAGCGTATGCAGGATATTTGTTCTTTATCGTCATTGGTGGCGTCGGGCTCGTTCTGGTAACCACCTTCATGTATGTATGCGTAGAGATATTTGGTCTCTATTACCTCTTGAGTAGAGTTCTGGTCGCGTGTCTGGTCGGGTGGTGGAACTACCTCATGAACTTATACGTAAACTTCAGAGTCGCGGGGACGTAATGCCTGGTGGTATCATTTGGGTATGAACACCAACATCATTCTTGCTGCTCTCGTTACGTTTCTTATAGGTGCGGGTGGTGGCTATTACATTGGCAACAGCCCAGACAATCGCCACCAGATGCCGGATGGAAGTGAAATGCACGGCTCTGCCCACAGTGACATGGAGAGCGAGATGGAGGGAATGATGGCTGCGCTCGACAACAAGACAGGGGATGAGTTCGACAAAGCCTTTCTCACTGAGATGATTGTGCACCACGAGGGTGCGGTAGAGATGGCGGAAGCCGCTCTACAGAACGCCAAGCACGCGGAACTAAAGACCATGGCAGAAGCTATTATTTCTGCACAGACAACTGAGATTGAGCAGATGCAGAACTGGCAGAAGAGCTGGTACGGATTGAACCAATGAACATAACGCAAGGACTAGTGAAAGACTAGCGGTGCTAAGATTTACCGATGCCCATTCATAACCGCCATCGCATAAGCGACCGCGTGCATATCCCGCACGAGGAAACTAAAGGATTGGCGCATGGCGTGAAGCTTCTTGCGTGGGCACGAACCGTCAGGTGGGCAGGGTGGGGGTTTGGTGAGTCGTTGCTCCCTCTGTTTATTTTTGCGTTCTCTGCTTCCTATGCCGAAGCAGGACTGCTCACATCCATCTACAGCATCGCGCTTTTGGTAGCACTTCCGATTGTGGGCATGCTCGCTGATCGTATGTCCGCCAAGGTGCTCATTCTTGCTGGCCTCGCGCTCTATCCATTGGTCGGTCTTGGGTACTTCCTCGCAGGGGCAGCAGGAGTTGCGTTGTTTGTGGTACTTGCACGCCTTATAAACGGTGTCTCGTGGGCGCTTGAGAGTGTCGGCATTGATACTTACTACCGCCGGGTGACTGACCGCACGCTTCTCGCCTCCTCCTTCGGCTACATCGAAACAGTTGCGTACGCAGGGTGGATACTCGCCGCGCTCATAAGCATGCTGCTGGTGACGATTGTCCCCGTGCACTATCTGTTGTTGCTTATCCTACCGTTCTCGCTGCTTGCCATCCCGATTGCGCTTATGGCGCCGAAGGACACACCGCGCCCCGTCGTGAATCCGCTCAAGACCTTCGAGTCCTACAAGAGCGCACTGACAGAGTGGGGGACATGGGATATGCGTCTCAAGCTTCTCGGCGTTCTTGTTCTGTTCATGGGCGTCATTGATACGCTCACCGGACTCTTCATCCCAATTGATGCCTACATGGAGGGGGCGAACTTCCAGATGGTGGTGGTGCTCGCTATTGTTGCGACCATTCCACGCCTCTTTGGTTTTATGCTCGGCAAACTTGCGGACCACCACAACAAGTACAAGCTCGTCATGTGGGGGCTTCTTGGTGTTGCGGTGCTCATGAGCGCGCTCGCGTTCTTCCCGGGCTATGCGGTTCTTCTGATTGTCTCCTTCCTTCTCTGTGTACTGATGGAGCTCTTCACTGTCATCGGAAAAGCACTGGTGACCACGCTTGGTCCTGAGGACCACTACGGGGTACGGGGAAGCACCTTCCAGAGCATCGCAACCATGGGGAACCTTGTGGCTCCGCTCCTGATAGGCATCTCGCTTGATGTGCTCGGGTTCGGGGCACTCGTAAGTATTCTCGCCGTGATTGCCGTTGCAATCGGACTTGCGTTTGGGATGCTCGCTATTCGACGGTCACCGACTTCGCAAGGTTCCTAGGTTTATCAATAGGGAGTCCGCGCTCAAGCGCGACATAGTAGGCAAAGAGCTGAAGGGGAATGGTGGTCAGTATTGGCATGAAAAGTTCATCGGCCTCGGGCACCGTGATGACGTCATCGGCAAGACCCTTGAGGTCGTCTTCTTTGCCTTCGGTCGTAATCGCGATGATGCGTCCGCCGCGTGCGCGAATCTCCTGCATGTTTGACTTTGATTTCTCGTACATGGAATCGTTAGGAGCAAGCACCACCGAAAGGAACGAAGGCTCGATAAGCGCGATGGGGCCGTGCTTCATCTCACCTGCGCCGTAGGCTTCAGCGTGTATATAGGAAATTTCCTTGAGCTTGATGGCACCTTCGTAGGCGATAGGGTACTGCATCTTGCGGCCAAGGAAGAAGGCACCAGTGGTGTCTGCGTAGCGTTTTGCGATGTCGCGAATCTTGTCGTGATTGGCGAGAATGGAGCGTGCAAGTTCCGGGACGCGTGCGAGCTCTTTCACGAGTCGCTCGCCTTCAGGGGCAGAGAGGCCGTTGTTGCGGCCAAGAAGAAGGGCAACGAGCGCGAGCACCGTCATCTGGGAGACCACTGCCTTGGTTGAGGCAACGCTTATTTCAGGGCCTGCATGGTTGTAGACACCAGCATCAGTCTCGCGCGCAATAGAGGAGCCGACAACGTTCACGACACCGAGGCACAGTATGCCGTGGCGTTTTGCTTCGCGTATGGCCTCGATGGTGTCGAGTGTCTCGCCAGACTGAGAGATTGCAAAGAGAATCGTGTTCTCAGGGTCCATCGTGTTCCTGCGGTAGCGCAGTTCTGAGGCAAGGACCGTCTCAACGGGAATGCCGGTCAACTCTTCAATAAGGAGCTCACCAATCTGGGCTGCGTAGAAGGCGCTGCCGCAGGCGGTAATCACAATGTTCTTCACCTTCTTGATGCGAGGGAGCACATCGCGCAGTCCTCCGAGGTTTACCTCACCACTTGAAGGAACCAAACGACCACGGAGCGAGTTCTCAATTGCCTCCGGAATTTCCATCATCTCTTTGAGCATGAAATGCTCATAGCCTTTCTTTTGTGCGGATTCAATATCCCAGTCGAGCGTCTCTATTTCTTTCGTAAGCGGCTCCTGAGAGAGGGTCGTGACGCTATAGCCATCAGGAGTTAGCACTGCAATCTCGCGGTCGTCCAGATAAATAACGTCGCGGGTGTGCTTGAGAATTGGAGTGGCGTCAGAGGCGACGTAGTACTCGTCCTTACCGATGCCAAGCATGATGGGGGAAGCCAGGCGTGCAGCCACAATCTTCTCTGGCTCGCGCTTACTTGCAACCGCAAGGCCGTAGGTGCCACGCACTTCTTTGAGCGCAGCTGCCACGGCTTCCTCAAGCGGTACGTCCTTTGTGTACTTGCTCGCGATGAGGCCTGCGAGAACTTCGGTGTCAGTGTCTGACTTGAAGGTCATGCCGTCCTTGGCGAGCTTCTCCTTTATATCGGCATAGTTCTCGATGATGCCGTTGTGCACTAGCCAGACCTCACCACTCTCGTCTGAGTGCGGGTGTGCGTTGGTCTCCGTTGGAGCACCGTGGGTGGCCCAGCGGGTGTGTGCGATGCCGCAGGTGCCCTCGAAGGAGGCAGGGAGAGCATCAGCAAGCATAGCGACCTGGCCTGCGCGCTTCATGGAGCCTGCACCACTTATATAGATGCCCGCAGAGTCGTACCCACGGTACTCAAGGGCTCTAAGCCCATTCATCAGAATGGGGGATGCATTGCGGGGGCCTATGTAGCCAACGATTCCACACATATGTTAAAGGAAGAGTATACCGTTAGTAACTTCGCGCAAGCTTACCAGGTTGCTTGGTGAAGATTGAAAGAAGTCCCGTAATCAGCTAGGATGCGGGAACGCCGATGTAGCTCAGTTGGTAGAGCGCGTCCATGGTAAGGACGAGGTCTCCGGTTCGATCCCGGACATCGGCTCCATATGAAGTGTTTCTCCGCCCTTCTCCTCGTTCTCGTACTTATTACTCCTTTTGGAGCGAATGCTGCTGCGCTCAAGAAGCCGGTTATCGTAAAGAGTGCACCGGTGGTATCTCCCATCGCTCGGATAGGGGAAGAGATTGCGATACATGGCAAATACCTCTACAACACCACTCGCGTTACGTTCACCGGAGACGCAGTAGCCACAGACGTACGTGAGTACGCCGGTACGCTCTCATCCGATGGGCACACCATGCTGAAGGATCGTATTCTTCTCACCGTGCCGCCGGGTGCTCGGGATGGGGATATAGAGGTCTGTAACGGCACCAAGTGCGCAGTGATTAAGAAGGCCATCGATATCACCTCGGACGTGAATGCCGCCTCCATCATCACGCTCGTAGAGCCGAACAAGCAGAAGACCTATGACCCGAAGAAAAAGATGACGGTCAAATTTTCTATAGAGAACTGGAAAAACCAAGGAGTGGCCGTCTACCTCCTCCGCTACGACGGCAATCCAAAGGGACCGTCGCCTTATTTCCTCGGAAGCGTAGCAAGCAAGAAGAAGTCGTTCTCCTTCGTTCCCGCGTCTCTCCAGAACGCGTTCGTGAGCTACCCGGGTAATATCTACAAAATAAAGGTCTGCAACAATCCGTACTGCGAAATGATGGATGTGAGTGAGGAGTACTTTGGGTTTAAACCGAAGAAATACTAGCCCCAGGTGCCTTGTTTCTCTGGTGTTTGAGTGCAGCGACAGACGTAAGCCACAGTGAACCAAAGAAGAGAATTGGTCCGGCTACCATAAGGTAGAGGAACCCAGTCATGGCTGCTCCAAAATCACTCGGGAACAGTGTTCCGAGCTGGATGAGGTATAAGACGTGGAGTAGCACGAATGCCACGCAACAAAGAACGATAAGTCCCTTTACGATTCTGCTGAAGAGACCCATGTATGGAGTGGAGAACACAAAGGCAAGTGCGATGAATGGAAGACCAAGGAACGCATACTCAAGCATTGCGTTTGCAATAGGGTCCCATACACGCAGGTACCACCACACGGTGTTCGTGAACTGCTGCAGGACGAGCGAGAGAAGGTAAATGGCAACAGGCGCCAGAAGCGCTATGTTTGCCAGTAGATAGAGTTTGCGCATTTTATTGCTGCGTTACTGGAAGGCCTCCAAAATCTTCCTTTTGAATCTCTGTGTAAAGGGGATTGCGCAGCAGCGCGGGCTTTCCATCGCGCTCAACAACGTAGTAGGCGAATCCTTTCATCTGCTTTACGAGTCCGTAGTCAGCGTGTCCAGGGAGTCCTGCTGGGTCTGGGTCATCGAAGTGGACAGGGCTGTCGTCTGCCGTGACGAAGTAGGTCTTTCCGGTGTTCACGGCGAGATGTCCGTGGCCTGATGGCATGTAGACTTCATCGCCCGCCTTGACCGGGACAGCGGTGAACTCTTCAATGACGCCAGGCGTCGCTCCCATCTTCTGTCGCAGGATGATTCCCTCACCAAGAAGTATCCAGTACGTCTCATCGAGATCTCCTATATGGTAATGGCCGTAGGTTTTGATGTATTCATCGCCCACAAGCCCCGGCTCCCAGACGGTAATGTTCCTCTGGTCCGTGCCGCCACGAATCATGTAGTAGTGCACTGAAGGCCCTGGAAGCTCAGGATGGAGGAGTACCTCCTGCATCTTCTCGTGCGTGCGAGCTGCGTAGTGCTTTGGGACGTTGCTGAAATCCATAGAAATAAGTATACCGCGTTGCGTGAGCCTCGCTAAAAGGCTATAAAAGGTACGCGCCACCGTAGCTCAGTTGGTAGAGCATCTCACTCGTAACGAGAAGGTCGCCAGTTCAATCCTGGCCGGTGGCTCCACAATATGGCAGACGACGATTTTCCAGGCCCAGGAGACTACGCCCGTAAGCGTGCGGAAGAGATTGAGAAGGAGGCAAACATTGGTCCTCTTGAGATAAGTGGGCTCGGCATACCGTTTGAAGATTTGATACACGGTCATGCGGTTCCTCCAGATTTCGTAAGTCAGCTTATGGGGTACTACCGTGTGGCAATAGAAGAGCACGAAGGCTGGACGCCAACGCATGAGCTACAGGATTCGGTACTGAAGTCAGTGCGCCGCTATCAAGACAAGAACGACCCGGACTCCTACGTCGTACAGTTCACCTATCCGCTTCCAACTGGACTCACTGGCGTGTATCGCTATTCAGTTTCGAAGGACGATTTCCCCCGCAAGCAGTGAGAAAGCGCAGTGCGGTATACTCGTTCAATGAACGAGGAGAACCCGCGTCTTGCGGAAATTGAGGCACTGATGGCCTCGCCAGATTTCTGGAGCGACAAGGATGCCGCGCAGCGCATCGTGCGCGAGTACCAGTCCCTTAAAGAAGGGGGAAGCGGAGACGCACATGATTCAGGGGACGCGACGCTTGCCGTGCTTGCAGGAGCTGGTGGCGACGACGCTGAAGACTTCGCCCGCATGCTTCGTCGTATGTATGAGGGGTATGCGGTAACCAAAGGGTGGACCGTGCGAGAGCTTGATGCCAACGAGAACAGTCAAGGAGGGTTTCGTAACGCGCTGATTGAAATCAATGGCACCAACGCCTACGGACGATTGAAGCACGAGGCAGGCGTGCACCGACTGGTGCGCATCTCCCCTTACAACGCGCAGGCAAAGCGCCAGACCTCCTTTGCAATGGTTGAGGTATTGCCGCGCATCGCACCGTCGGAGAAGATTGAACTCAATCCGGACGACCTCGACATCCAGTTCGCTCGCTCTGGAGGAGCAGGAGGCCAGAACGTGAACAAACGAGAGACTGCTGTTCGAATCGTGCACACTCCAACCGGAGTGTCTGCACACGTCTCTTCTGAGAGGAGTCAGATTGCTAACCGCGAGCGTGCACTTGAGCTGGTGAAGGCCAAGCTCTTCAAGCTTGAGGAGGAACGAAGGGAAGCGGAGGCTAAGGGTCGCTCCATAAGCTCCACTGTTAAGAATGAGTGGGGGAGCCAGCGCCGCTCCTACGTGCTCCATCCCTACAAGATGGTGAAAGACCATGAGACTGGGCACGAATCAGGCAATCCTGAGGCCGTACTTGAGGGAGACCTCGACGATTTCATAGACGCAAGTGCCAAAGGTGAGGTAGAATAGCTCGGTTATATGATCTACTTCGACAATGTGACGAAAGAGTATCGAGACGGAACTCCCGCGCTCGAAGAAGTGACCCTCTCCATCGCCCCTAAAGAGTTCGTTTCCATCGTCGGTCAGTCAGGTGCAGGGAAGACCACACTTGTAAAGACTCTGCTTGCAGAGCTGAGGCCTTCAAGTGGTTCGGTGTTCTTTGAGTCAGTGGACATTCACACACTTCCCTCGACTTCGCTCCACCACTACCGCCGCAAGCTTGGCACCGTGTTCCAGGATTTCCGCCTCATTCCTAACAAGACTGCCTACGAGAACATCGCCTTTGCGATGGAAGCTGCAGGTCGCCCTGATGACGAAATCGAATCTGACGTTCCCTACATTCTCGACCTTGTTGATTTGAGTGATAAAGCAGAGCACTTCCCGTGGCAGATGTCTGGCGGTGAGCAGCAGCGCGTTGCCATTGGCCGCGCCATTGTGAATCAGCCTGATGTCATCATCGCGGACGAGCCAACGGGCAACCTCGACCCAGTGAACACGTTTGAGATTATGGAAATATTGAAAAAGATTAACGAGCTTGGTACGACCATCATCCTTACCACGCACAACAAGGGAGTGGTTGATGCGATGAAGAAGCGCGTCATCACGATGGAGAAGGGTCGCATCGTGCGTGATGATCCTAATGGGCACTACATTCTCTAGACTATGAACTTCACAATGATGAGAAGGATGATAACGGGAGGAGCGAAGAATTTCGTTCGCAGTGGCTCCGTCTCCTTTGCAACGGTGCTCATCATGACGGTCACCCTCATGATTATTGGGTTCTTGATTTTCGTCTCTGCAATTCTCTCGCACACCTTGATGGCGATTGAAGACAAGGTGGACGTGAACATCTATTTCCATACGAATGCGACTGAACCGGAGATTCTCCTGGTACGTGACCAGCTTGCTGCTCTTCCTGAGGTATCGGTGGTGACTTACACCTCTCGCGACCAGGCACTCGCAGAGTTCCGTGAGCGCCATGCTGACGACCAGCTCACGCTCCAGGCACTTGAGGAGCTCGGTGAGAACCCGCTTGGGGCTTCGCTTGCAGTGAAGGCAAAAGATCCAGGCCAGTACGAGGGCATTGTGAACTTCCTTTCAGACGAGGAAGGAACGGCTGGAGGAAGCTCAGGCGTCATCGACCGCATCAACTACTTCCAGAACAAGGTAGTGATTGACCGCCTTACTTCAGCCATCAGGGCTACTGAAGGGGCAGGGTTTATCATCGTGCTTCTCTTTGCACTCGCCTCAGCAATCATCGCCTTTGCGACTATCCGGCTTGCTATCTACACTGCTCGCGATGAGATTTCCGTCATGCGGCTGGTGGGTGCCTCCAATATGTATATCCGTGGTCCCTTCATCGTGGCAGGCATCATGGCCGGGCTCCTTGCGGCTGCCATCACGCTTATTCTCTTCTATCCTATTGCCTGGTATGTGGGCTCGACTGCCAGCGGATGGCTTGGTGGCTTCAATCTCTTTAACTACTACGTAGGAGAGTTCCCTAAGATCTTCCTCATCCTCGTTGGTGGAGGCGTACTCCTCAGCGGTGTAGCAAGCTGGTTTGCGGTGCGTAAGTACCTCAGGACCTAAGCGTATGGCAACCAAAGGACACAAATACATATTCGTAATAGGCGGTGTGATGAGCGGCGTCGGTAAGGGCATCGCGTCTTCCTCCATTGGTCTCATCCTCAAGCAGCGCGGGTACAAGGTGAACCTCGTGAAGATTGACCCGTATCTGAACGTGGATGCAGGAACGATGAACCCAACCGAGCACGGTGAGGTGTTCGTCTTGCGTAACGGACTCGAGACCGACCAGGACATGGGTAACTACGAGCGCTTCCTTGGTCGCGACCTTGGTCCTGAGGACTACATGACTTCGGGCATGGTCTACAAGTCAGTCATTGAAGCGGAGCGCGCGCTTAAGTACGGAGGAAAGTGTGTGGAAGCCATCCCGCACGTGCGTGATGAGATTCTTCGCCGCATCGAGGGAGCTGCAGCACACAACGGAAGTCAGGTGTCAGTCATAGAGATTGGTGGCACGGTAGGGGACTTCCAGAATGCCCTCTACATCGAAGCAGCGCGCGTGCTTAAGATGCACTACCCAGAGGATGTGCTCTATGTAATGGTTTCCTACCTTCCGGTGCCGTCGACTCTTGGTGAAATGAAGACCAAGCCGACGCAGAGCGCGGTTCGTGAGCTGAATGCCTACGGGGTGCAGCCAGATTTCATCATTGCTCGCTCAAAGGAGCGCATTGATGAGAAGCGCAAAGAGAAGATTGCGATTTCAACGAACGTGCGTCCGGAGCACATCATTTCTGCTCCTGACGTAAATTCTATCTATGATGTGCCGCTTAACTTTGAGAAGGATAATCTGGGCGACATTCTAACTGACCAACTTGGCCTCAAGAGGAGTTCCACTGACCTCAAGGAGTGGGAGAAGTTTGTTTCTCGCGTTTCGGCAGGTGGCCCTGAGATTACGATTGGTATCGTCGGTAAGTATTTTGATACGGGTGATTACATTCTCTCCGATGCGTATCTTTCAGTGATTGAGGGTATTAAGTTCTCTGCTGCAGAGGTTGGGGTTACTGCCAAGATTGATTGGATTAACGCCAAGGACTTCCAGAATGGCGAGAACCTTGAGCGCCTCGCACAGTACGACGGCATTATCGTTCCGGGAGGATTTGGAGAGACGGGTATTGAAGGGAAGATTAATACCATTAAGTACGCACGCGAGAACAAGGTGCCGTACTTCGGCCTCTGCTACGGTATGCAGCTCGCTATGGTGGAGATTGCCCGCCACAAGATAGGACTTGAAGGAGCGCACACAGTGGAGATTAATCCTGTCTGCCCTCACCCGATTATCGATGTGATGCCTGAGCAGAAGGACATCATTGCCACTGCTGATTACGGAGGCACTATGCGCCTTGGAAGCTATGTCGCAGAGCTTGGGAAGGGCACGATTGCACGCGAGGCCTATGGCACGGATAAGGTAGAGGAGCGCCACCGCCACCGCTATGAGGTGAATCCTGAGTACATCAAGCAGCTTGAAGATGCAGGTGTTGTCTTCTCTGGTAAGTCTCCAGACGGCGTTCTCATGGAAATTGCTGAGCTTCCACGCGATGTGCACCCGTTCTTCCTCGGCACGCAGTTTCATCCAGAGCTTCAGGCACGTCCGCTTGCTCCACACCCTTTGTTTACTGAGTTCTTGAAGGCCGCAAAGAAGCGCGCAGGGAAGTAGTCTCTATGGGCACACTGCGCACGCCAGAAACAGAAGCTGCGTACACTAAGGTGAAAGAGGAGGGCCACCTTCGTGAAGGCTGCGTGCTCTGCACCATTCCTTCGGTGAAGGAGTTTAACGAGTGGAGGATTATTGAGAATAGGTTTCCGTATGACCTCATTGCGAGCGTGCACCACATGATTCTTCCAAAGCGCCATACTGCGGAGCTTTCCAAGAGCGAGCAGAAGGAGTACGAGGAAATCAAGGAGACGTACATGCAGCCCACCTATGAGTTCTTTATTGAGCCCGTGAATCGGCAGCGCTCCATTCCAGAGCACTGGCATCTGCATTTGATTACTGCCAAGCACACGTATTAAAAAAGCCCGGCACTGCCGGGCTTTTTGTTTAAATCTTTTCTATTGCTTCCCAAGGACGCCCTTCAACACCGAAGTGTCCGTAGGCAGCGGTCTCCTGGAAGATAGGACGGCGCAGCCCCAAGCGCTTCTCGATTTCTCGTGGGCGGAAGTCGAAGTTCTTGTTCACGATGTCAGAGAGGTTGTTTCCCTGGTCATCGAATGCCTCCACCATGACTGGGTCCACACGTCCGATAGCATAGGCCACTGAGACCAGTGCCTTCTTTGCGTGTCCGTTGGCCACAAGGTTCTTTGCGACAAAGCGGCACATGTAGGCTGCGGAGCGGTCCACCTTGGTGGAGTCTTTTCCGGAGAAACAGCCGCCTCCGTGGGGGAGGAGACCACCATAGGTATCCACCATTATCTTCCTGCCTGTGAGGCCCGCATCTGCCTCAAAACCGCCCTGTACGAAGCGTCCGGTGGGGTTCACGAGTATCTCCACTCCCTCAGTGCTGCCGAGTATTGGAGTGAAGAGGTGCTCGATGAGGTCCTTACGAATGTCTTCCAGGTCTGCGTCTTCTGCGTGCTGGGTGGAGGTGAGTGCGGTGATGACCTTTCCATCCTTGATGGTTACTTGGGTCTTGCCGTCTGGGCGCAGGTAGGGGAGCGCGCCATCACGACGGAGCTTCTCGAGTCTCCTTGCGAGCGCGTGCGAGAGCACCACACCAAGCGGGAGGAACTCAGGAGTCTCATCAGTTGCGTAGCCATACATGATGCCCTGGTCGCCAGCGCCTCCAGTGTCCACACCCATGGCGATGTCAGGGGACTGTGCGACCACACGAGAGAGGACTTCAAGGTCTTCGGTGTATCCAATGTCTGCGTATACCTTTCGTGCGATAGCTTCGCAGTCAGGGATGGCCTTGCTGGTGATTTCTCCTCCAATCATCAAGGTGCCGTGACTGCCGAAGGTCTCTACTGCAACGCGGGAGCTCGGGTCGCCTTCCAGACAGGCGTCGAGAATGGCATCTGACATCTGGTCACAGACTTTGTCCGGGTGTCCGGAGGTAACGCTTTCAGTGGTGTAGTGGGTAAGGGTATGGAACATAGTGGGTTAAATAAAAGTCCCGCCGTAGCGGGATGAGTGTGGTAAGCATCGTCCCCCGTTCGGGGCTGGAGGCACCTTGCTTGTAGGCAGGTTGCCGGCGATGTCCTCGGGCCAGTACCCTCGTCGCGCTCTTGATACCTGATAATTGCTTCCGTTTGCGACTATACCACGGGTATATACTTGTGCCATAGCAACTAAATGGAACAGGTATGGAAGTAGTCATTAACTGGTGGGCGATGCTCGGCTGCGTGGTCGCCGCAATGGCAATCGGTTCACTTTGGTTTGGTCCTCTGTTTGGGAAGATGTGGATGGGTCTCATCGGGCTTACGCCTGAGGGCATGAAGTCTATGAAGATGACGGTTGCGGGCGCTATGTTTGGAGGGGCAGTAACGTCCTTCTTGATGGCGTATGTTCTTGCGCACGTCTACACTTTTGCGAGTGCGTACACCGGCATGGTGGGTGTGACGGGTGGCCTCACTGCCGCCTTCTGGTGCTGGCTTGGCTTTGCGGTTCCCCTTACCGCAGGAGGGTTTCTCTGGGAAGGGAAGAGCTGGAAGTTGTGGGCGCTTACCGCTGCCTATTGGTTGGTGACCTTGCTAGCGATGGGCGCCATCATCGGCGGCTTCTAGTTGAAGGAAATCGGTTTTTCAAGTATCGTGCGTTCTCAAGGCGACTCCTGTCGCCTTGAAATTGCGGGATCGTCTAATGGTAGGACGCGACCCTCTGGAGGTCGTTATCTAGGTTCGAGTCCTAGTCCCGCAGCCGCCTTGCTACACTTCAGTTATGGAAGTCTCTAGAGAAATTTTTGTTCCAGCCGTCTGCTCAACAGACGGGGCATGTGAACTCGTCCAGGATTCAATGAGGCTCGATATTCTGCACCATGAAAATGGTCAAACAGCAGAGGCGTACCCAATTCATCTTGAAGATGGGAAATTCTTCTCGGAAGTATTTGGCGCGTCTTTTTCAGAAGTTGAAGAGTATCGGAAGCACATACTCAATACGGTACATTTGATTACGAGTTCCTTTACCGATGGCGCGCTTGCATATGAGCAGATTGATGTGGTGGGGAAGCGCATACAGGAAATCGATGTGGAATTTGCAAAGCCGAAGATTGGGCGACCACTCGACATCATTCATCAGCAGTATGGCCCCAACCCCAATCATCCATACCGCAAGATAACTCTCATTCGCACTACAGTCCCGGTGCGTATGGAGGAAGGTATCAAGCGGTTCTTTTTTGAGAAGTTCCTCGTTGTATATTCATTCCTAGATGAAAACGGAATGCGCCGTTCGACCATAACCCCTATACACTCGCATCCCTATAATCATGAGGTCGTCTATTTCGTAAAACACGGTCCTGGCTCGAGAGCTGTTGAACGAGAGTATTTACCTACTGACAAATCAGGTACTCCATTCGTTTCTGCTGAAGGCGTATTCAATCCGGCTTTAATCAGTTCTGATGGATTGCTCTCATTGGAGAATCTGCAAACCCAATTCAAGAAGGAAGAAACACTTGAAGGCACAGATGTGCCCATCCCGCTTGAACCATTCGAATCAGAGTTCCTCTCTCGTAATCCGCACTTTATATCTCAAACTGATGGTCTCTTTCGACCCCACCAAGTGACGATCCATGACTCGGAGGAAGAAGGAGGGACACTCTACTACGCCTTCAATAACTACTGGGGACCGCTCGGCCGCGTCATCGTATACAACGATTCAGGCGAACCCCTCGTCTGGCGTCACAAGGAATGGGACAAATAGGTTCGAATATCGTCCCAGACAGCCAGCAAAGTCGAAAATCAGCGTTTTTGATGATAAAAAGACTAGTTTTCTCAACTATTGCATTCCAATAAGAGAGGAGCAGAATATGGGGTAGAAGTACAATACTCCAATTATTCCTTATTAATCACTCGAACATGGCAAAGCAGCGCGTCTTCATTAGCTTCGATTACGACAACGATAGCGATATAAAAATGTTACTGGCTGGCCAGGCGAAATTAACGGACTCCCCTTTCGATTTTACTGATGCTTCTGTGAAAGAAGCCATGTCAGGAGATTGGAAAGCAAAAGTAAAGCGTCGACTAGGAAATTGTGACCAGATGGCTGTTCTTTGTGGTGCGTCTACACACACAGCAAGTGGAGTATCTGCGGAGCTTGAAATCGCTCAAGAACTGGGCCTACCTTATTTTTTGCTGGAAGGACGGTCGGCTAAGACTTGTACTAAGCCAAAATCTGCTCGAACTACCGACAAAATGTATTCCTGGACTTGGCCTAATCTTAAATCACTTATAGGAGGAGGAAGGTAATGAGAAAGGCACTTATAATCGGCATTGATAAGTACGCTAGTTCTCCTTTAACTGGTTGTGAAAATGATGCTGTTGCGATTGACAATACCTTGCAAACAAATGGTGACGGCTCACCAAACTTCACGACTAAACTAATCACTAGTGACAATGTAAATGTTACAAGCGAAGTTATACATAATGCACTTAAGGAATTATTTTCAGGTGACGCAGAGACTGCACTCCTCTATTTTGCCGGTCACGGAATAATAAGCCCGTCAACGAACGCTGGTTACATTGTTAGCCAAGATGGGAAGAATGGAAGCTGGGGTGTTTCCTTAAATGAAATTCTAGGAATGGCAAATAAAGCCTATCCGAAGATTAATTCTACGGTGATAATTTTTGATAGCTGCAATTCTGGTTATACGGGTGAGGTTGAGGCTCTTAATAATGAGAATATTTCAGCAATAGGAACAGGTGTAACCATTCTTACTGCCTGCCATAGAGACGGTGGGGCAGCAGAGGCCAATGGGCACGGATTATTTACCCAGATACTATTAGACGGTCTTGCAGGTGCATCTGCCGATATCTTGGGACGTATTACTCCAGCTTCCGTTTATTCGCATATTGACCAGACTCTTGGTGCATGGGAACAAAGGCCTATCTATAAGGCAAATGTTCAAACTTTCGTTACATTGAGAAATGTAGCCCCGAAAATACCGCTTGAGGCATTACGTCGCTTAACAACATATTTTCCGACACCAACAGAGCAGTTTCAGCTTGACCCCTCTTTTGAGCCTGACAGGGAGAATATTCCAGAGAAATTGAGGCATATTCCACAGGATGAAAATAATGTCCGTATCTTCAAAGAATTACAGGACTTCAATCGTTATGGACTAGTAGTCCCGGTTGATGCTGAGCATATGTATTATGCAGCCATTGAATCTAAATCCTGCAGGCTAACAGCTTTAGGAGCTCACTATAGAAATCTTGCGGAAAAAAATCGTATCTAATTATTAAAACGACCTCGGAGTTCCGAGGTCGTACTTAGTTAGATGGAGCCTTGTATGTTGCCTTGTGGCAACATACAAGGCTCCATCTTAAACGTCAAGAAAATAGAGACACAAATCTGTGCGCCAAGCAGCAACCAAGCTAATCTTGAGGTAAATGAGGTGCTAGAAAGCATAAATCTTCTGTTACAGTATATCAAACGTAGGCAAAAAAAGTTCCAACATCGTCCAAGACAGCCAGCCAAGTTGAGTGGGGTTCTGATGCAGGAGATACGTTGATTTTGTGGAAGTGGCTACTGGCCGTTAGAACTTCGCTGATGCAAAGCAACTCTTTATATTTCCTACGAGTGGCGGATGACTGGGTATCATCGTAAGTACACGAAAGCCAATACGTGTCTACGGAGTGCCCAAAACTAGGACGGGAGATGGTTGGTTTGCTTGATGTCCCCACACTCTTGCACGATTTGCTTGTAGGTGTAATATACGGGTCATATAGTAATTATAAGCCGTACCCGTTAATTATTTAGCCTGAATACCTATGGACAAGCAAGAACGCTTCAAGAAACTCGCAACGACTCGTACAAACGAGGTTCTTTATCGTTTGAAGGTCCTAGGCAACTGCTCTAACCGCCAACTGTATGCCTACGAGGAGAAGGACGTGGACAAGATTTTCTCTGAAATAGAGAAGAAGGTTAAGGAAGCGAAGGCAAAGTTCAATTTCCCTAAGAAGGGTGAGAAATTCAAACTCTAATACTTATGGAAACGAACACACACGGCCTCAGTAGATTGGAAAAACTCATCCTCTTCCTTTACGAGAAGGGGAATGGCCAGCCTGTTAAGGTTCGCTACGAAGATATCGTAGTCGGAGTCTTCAAGAAGTATCCACACGACTTCCATCTCAAAGACTATCCAGAGTATCCAGATTCTGGAGACATGATTCACAAGCCACTCTACGACGCTAAGAAAAAGGGCTATCTCAATGCCGCTAATAAAGTATTTGCTCTCACTGACCGTGGCCTCGACTACGCGAAACAACTTGCTGAAAGAGGCACTGGTAATAAGGAGACTGTTTCTAAAGACCGCCTCTCACGCAACACGACTATTGAGTTCGCACGAATCAAGGGCCTTGAAGGGTTTGAGTTGTTCGTAAAAGGACAGGGACACAAACTCACCGACAACGACTTCTATGACTATCTTGGTGTGACGGTTCGTACCCAGAAGAATGCTGTGATAGGTCGTATGAACACGCTCGATGCCGTCCAAAAGGAACTAAAGAATCACGACAACAATCCCACCGCTGTGAAGGTAGTGGAATATCACGACTTCCTTGTGGCCAAGAACCAGAGCGTAGTCAGTTTCTTCACTTCTAAGAATTAACTATGGCTACCAACAAAATACTCGCAATCAAAGAGGTCGCAAACGAATTCGACGATAACATCCTCGATATTTTCGGGGCAGAATTCAAATTCGACCATGTAAAGGGAATGGCGGAGTGGCTTAAGAATTCCGTTGACGCATATCGTCGTAATGACGTTCCCGCTTCAGAACACACCATCGTGTTTCGATTCCTAGACCAAGGGATGACTTTCCCGACTATCGAGTGCATAGACTTCATCGGAATGACGAAGGTTGATATTGAGAAGTCTTTCAAACGCTGGGGAGACCCAAATGCCGCTAAGCGAGGCAATAAGACCGACAAGAATAAGAAGATGTTTGGTGGCCACGGAAACGGAGGCAAGTTCTACATGCGCCAGATGTTCAAGCAGTCGCGCTTCATAACCTACAAGGACGGAATGCTTAATGTGTTCGGTTTTAGTGAGAATCGGAAGTACGGCTTTGTGCCTGGATATGAGGACAAGAAAATGACTCCAAAGCAAGCACTTGAGTACGCAGAATTGACTGGCCTCATTCCTGACGAACTCAAAAAGAAAATCCTAAATCACGAGACAGGCTTTACGTCCGTTCAAGGTATTGGTCCAGATAGTGTGAAGGGAAAAATAAACGTTAAACGAGAGATGGAACGCTTCAAGAACTATCCTCAGTCTCGACGCATCCTTCTCCGAAGCCAAGTCTCCGTTACATACAACGACGGTGTTCTGTACCCAAGTCTCAAGCCAGACGAGCTTGACCCGTTGGAGAAATTCAAGGACCCGCGAATAATTCAGATTCCAGAGAAACTCACGACTCAATCTGGTTCACAGAAAGTGACTGTCGTGATGGTTACTCAGAAGTATCCGCCAGGCAATCTCGTCCTCAAGACCTCGTCGGAGGCTATGACAAGGGGAACCATATTGGGTGAACTCAACCGCATAGACATACTTGGAGAGGTGGGTGTAATCGGCTCGTACTCCTTGTACGAACTGGGAGTTAAAGGTTTCCCTGCGGCTGGCTTCGTCTATGGAGAATTTGGACCTGCAGTTGAAAATGACGCGTCTATTCTTGAAGACCCTGACAATGATTGTGTTACGAATGACCGATCAAAACTGTCGGTCAACGACACGACGAAGGCACTTCTTGAGTGGATAGCCACTGAGGTTGATAAACTCGCTGACGAAATAACGGCAATCGAACGGGAGAAGCAAAAAGCAAACCAGAAGGAAATCACGTCAAAGTTCAATGACGTTCTCAACTCGTGGAAGAACAAGCACATGAGCAAAATCATGTCTGACTTCTTTGGGACTGGTGCAGAAGGAAAGGGAGGGGGTGGAGCAAATCCAACACCAGAACACCAGATACTTCCGCCACCTAACGGATTCGACTTCAAGTATCCACGAGCAGAAATCGAAATGGGAAAGAAGGCAAACATGACACTTAAGGTGTCTGTCCCGAACGTACTTCCTATTGGTGGAACGGTCTTTGTTTCTTCAAGTTCCGACAAAGTGTTCTTGGAGACTGAAAAGTATGTCGTTAAGTCCGACCTCATTAAGACGGATGAAAAGGGACAGGATATTGCCTTCATCAATGTCAGTGTCGAAGGTGTGGAAATCGGTGCAGAGGCAACTATTACCGCCACTGACAAGAAGCGCACCGCAACAATGACTGTTGTCGTTATTGCAGAGAAGGAAAGTCATAAGGGTAAGCAGTTCCCACAAGTGTTGCTTTCCAGCCACGATGCAGACCCTCTCGGTTCTGGTGGTGAGACAGTCGTTCTTGGAGAGCGCGACCCTATCGTCTACCAGCGACCACAGGACTTGCGATCCAATATCTATTGGATAAACACTTCAAGCCCGATGGCCTCGAAGATATATGACAAGTTCCGTTTCGATTCTCCTCAATGGCGAACCTATCTCTTTGACCGCTACGTGGACATCTTTGTTAAAGAGGCTGTGCATGACTTGGAAAAGAAGGACTTACAGAACTTCACGGCTGACTCTGTTGACCGACGCATAGAAGAAGTCGTGCGTAAGGTCCATCAGAGCGCAAACGAAGACTTGGAAGACTTCCTTTTCGACTCGACCTACATAGTTCCTGAAACGGAAAAGTCCGAAAAGGATTAACGCAATGACTACGCCCCCAATTACTGAAGGAAACGAAGTTGATTCCACAACTGTCCTTCCAGAATTGGGAGGAGATGATGACGTATTGGATACGTTGGCTAGTCTCTTTGGTGTATCCAAAGAAGCAGTCGAGGAGAAGTCCCGAAGACACGACATCGTAGGTATTCGACAGATGATTATGTACCTCCTTCGTGAGTACGGAGGAATGTCGTTCCCTTCGATTGGCCGCCTCATAGGTAATAGAGACCACACAACGGTCATGTACACCTATACGAAGGTAAAACAAGAGGTTGCAGACGACCCTTCTATTCTTGACGGGGTTGCTGGTCCAATCGTTGTAGCAAAAGCAATCAAAGTCCGGAAACAGCAACTTGAGGAAGAACTCAGGGGTATGAACGCCACGCTTTATGCGGAAGCAAGGGCCACGATTCAGTCTGCACGTCTTAAACGCAGGGAGCCACGCGTAAGACCTATACCAGAACGAGATACAAAAATCCTTGAGATGTATCGAGAGGGACTAACTCTACAGAACATTTCAGATCTTGTTGGGATTACGCGTGAACGTGTACGCCAAGTCGTACTCAGTACGATTCGCACCATAGCCATAAATGAATCAATCACGAAGGGTATCGTCATGGACATTGATGTACTCGTTGAGGAGGAGAATAAAAAACGTGACGCGGCAAAGGAATCGAAGAAGTCAGTTAAGGAAAAGAAGGAGAAACCAGAGGGCCCAAAACGTTGGAGTTGGTACTACGATGTGTGTCAGGAATGTGGTTCGAGTACCTTTCCTCATAAACGAAAAGGCATCTGTCAGCGATGTCTAGGAGCATTTAGTGGTCCTGTTCGAGAGAAGATTATCAATGACCACGATAACAAGTGTGCTGTTTGTGGTATCACTCGTCCAGAAGCCATAGGCACTCAAGGAAGGGACTTGTACATCATGAAAGACCAGACAGTGCTTTGTCGTAAGCACTTCCTAGAATCTTCTGGTCAACGAATGGGGGCTTACAAAAACCACGAATGGAGTCGTTTTCATGCTGCATGCAAGAAGTGTGGAACAACTACCGTATCTCACGCTAGTCGCGGGTTCTGTATGGATTGCAACCCTCTATTAACGAGTGAACAGCGTGAACATATAATAGTGAAGAAAGGGAGTGTTTGTAGTCGCTGCGGTATCGCACGAGAAGATGCTAAAAAGGAATACGATGCTGACTTTCGAGTTACGAAGACTGACGAAACTCTTTGTATGAAGTGTTTTTCGGAATACGCACGAGGCAACTTCAAGAAACCAGCCTAGGCTTACACACGACTTAACGAACGAACAGGCACACTAGGCATATCTACGACCAGGAGAGAATCCTGTTGCTTTAGATATTTCTTTAATGCACTAGCAACTTCTTTCGCTACGGGTACCGTGACGGCATTCCCAAACTGCTTGTACGCATGAGTAGTGGGAACAGGAAACTCAAACCATTCAGGGAAGCCTTGAAGACGGGCATACTCTCTAGGGGTAAGTTTCCGGATACCTTGTTTGTTTATCGAAACGGCTCGGTCTTGAATCAGGTTCCTCTCTCTTCCCATGTTTCCACATACGACAGTATGAGAAACACCTTTAGGGTCTAAGATATGACATCCAAACCCACTACCCTGTGCCTTGTGTCGGGCTTTGTGAGCCATCAGGCCGTCGTGATACTTCTGTGAGAGGTAGTATTTATCCTCAACTTTTTTCTCAAGGATGTCTTTAACTCGTCTCAAGCCTGGTTCCTTAGAAGCCATCGGGAAACAGAATTCCTTGTGAGGACTCTGGATACCAACTATGTAAGTTCTCTCTCGATGTTGGGGCACTCCAAAATTCTGTGAATCGAGAATCGTTTCGAATACGGTATATCCCGTTCCTGCTGTTTCTAGAGCAGACTTAATGAATTTGTACGTTTCTCCCTTGTTGTGTTTGATAAGGTTCTTAACGTTTTCAAGTACGAAAGCTCTAGGGTTCCGAACGTCTAAGAATCTAACTACTTCATTGAAAAGTTGACCTCGCGGATCGGCAAGGCCGTCCCTCTTTCCAATCATCGAAAATGGTTGACATGGAAACCCAGCAAGAAGGATATCGAAGTCTGGAAGGGTAGAGGGATCTACTTGTCGAATATCTTTTTCGTCTATCTCTCCAAAGTTTGTTCGGTAAGTGACGCATGCACTCCTGTCTACATCATTCGAGTAGACAACATCAAAACCCGCTTGAGTGAATCCCAAGCGCATACCACCTATACCAGCAAACAAATCAATGACCCGATACTTCGGTTTAGATACAGCCACAAAAGTATTTTAACATCAAAGGAATGACGCAAGGCGAGTTATCCGGATGTTCGGCTCGGCTACCTCAGGAAATACCCAATTGGCTTTCCGTATGCCTATGCAAATTGGTTTAGTTCTAGTGTGTCAACTCTCAACTCGGTTCATGCTTACCCTACAGCCCCAGCGAACCCAACAATGTCGCAAGCTCATCCCCCTCGATCTTCCGCCACGCGCCTTTCTTAAGTTTCCCCAGCGTAACGTTCATGACGGCGGTGCGCTCCAGGTCGCGTACCTCGTTGTGCATAGCAACCACCATTCGGCGAATCTGATGCTTCTTGCCCTCAGTAAGGGTGATACGGAAGACCTTCTCGCCCATAATCTGCACCTTACAAGGTTTCGTATGGTAGCCCTCAATGTCGACACCGGCTTCCATATGTTCTTTGAAGCTTGTGCGTAGTGGGCGCACGGTACGCACAACATACTGCTTTTCGTGTTCATACTCAGGATTGAGCATGCGGTCGGTAACGCGACCATCGTTCGTGAGGATGATGAGCCCGCTTGAATCCTTGTCGAGGCGTCCGATAGGGAAGGTGCCGGCAAGTTCCGGAATGGCCTCTGTCGCACTCTTTATATCGTCCTCGTCTTCCTGCGGAGAATGCGTAATGACGCCACGAGGCTTGTTGTAGGCAAAGTACAGGTTTCCTAGAGCGCGCTTGGCGCCACCTTTAACCTCCACCACATCATCTTTCTCCACTTTGTCGCCAAGGACGGCCCGACGACCGTTAATGCGCACCTTTCCTTCCTTGATAAGCGCATCAGCTCCAAGGCGCGTGGCATGGCCTGTGTGGGCGAGGTACTTATTGATGCGCATGGGAAAGGAGAGTTCCATAGGTGCACTCTATACTAGTTTCTCTACGTACGGCACGACAATCTTGTGTATCTGCATAGAATATGTCATAATCCCATAAACCTAACCTCCTACTCATGTCTGATTACTCAAAACCTCGTTTCTCAAAGCCTTCCTTCAATCGCGGAGGACAAGACCGCTTTAGCGGCCCTAAGGAGATGCACAAGGCTAACTGCAGCAAGTGTAACAACGTTTGCGAAGTGCCATTCCGCCCAAACGGCAAGAAGCCAATCTTCTGTAGCAACTGCTTCGTCAAAGACGACGCTCCTCGCACTTCCTATGGTCCAAAGCGTGACTTTGCTCCACGTCCTTCCTTCAGCTCAGCGCCTCCTCGTGATGACCGCGGCATGCAGGATTTGAAGACGCAGATGCAGGGTGTAAACGATAAGCTTGCGCGCCTCATTCAGCTTATGGAATCTTCCCAAGCCCCTGTTGCTGAGAAGACCTCACTCAAGAAGGTTCTCAAAAAGGTAACCAAGAAGAAGTAACATCCTCCTTGTTGAGGACAGGGTTTCGGCAAGTAGTATAATCGCCGTATGAAAGCAGTCCTCTTTGATTTCTTCGGTGTCCTCTGGACCCCGGTCTACTCCCCAGTCATTAACGAACGTCTTCCGGAAGGGGAGCGAGCTGCTTGGATTGCTAAGCTCAACGACCTCGACATCGGTAACATTCCTAACGAGGAATATGAGCGCGCCCTTGCAGTTGCAGGAAACATGACAGAAGAAGACATGCGCGTAGCGGTGATGGAGACACCAGTGCCCAACACTGAACTCTTTGACTACATAAGAACGAACCTCGTTGGAAGCCACACCGTCGGTATTCTCTCCAACGCCCCACGCCATCTGATTGAACGCATTTCTTCAGACAGGCTCAAGGACTTCTATCCAATCCTCATCTCCTCAGACCTGAAGATGCTGAAGCCCAACAGGGATATCTTTGAAGAAGCTGCTCGCAGATGCGGTGTTGCTCCGGAGGAGGTGCTGTTTATTGATGACGCTGAGAAGAACGTGGCTGGTGCGAAGGCTGCGGGAATGAACGCCTTCCTCTATACGGACTTCGCTTCTTTCAAGCGAACGATGGCCCGCTATGCATAACATGGACAAAGACATCCTCGAGTACCTCAAGAGCCAGAACGTCTGCGTGGTTGCCGTTGAAATGCCTGACGGCTCTCCACACGGAGCCACCGTACACTTCGCGCACGCAGAGGACCCGTTCACCCTCCTCTTCCTAACCAGCAGCACCTACCGCAAGAGCGAGGCACTGAAAGCTAAAGAATCAGTGCGAGCCACGGTGGTGATAGGAAGCAACGAAGGGGACATGAAGACCTTCCAGCTCGATGGGGTAGCAAGCCTCCTCCCTAAGGGAGATACTCTCGAAGAGACCTATTTCATGAAATTTCCAAAGAAGAGGGAGAAATATGAGGGCTCTCACGACATTTTCTTCACTTTCACCCCCACCTGGTGGCGCTTTAGTGACTGGACACAACCCTCCGGAAAGGCCATCCGGACCAGCGAATAAGGCGTTGTGATATACTACCGATAGTTCTCGTCAGACCTTCGCGACCTCGGGACATTCCGCACAGTTATAGCAGCTACAGACAAGGTAGGTACCGCTTTTTTTGACACATTCAGGTTACGCCCGGTTCTAGGAATAACGATTATTTATGATTCAAATCATCCTTATCCCCGTATACGTTCTCTCGTATCTTATTGTCAGGCTGGTAAAGCTCGCTGAAACGCTCGTGTACATGCTTAAGGGCGGTAAGCACACCAAGAAATACCGAACCTGGATGTAGCTCCAGGTTCTCTTCATAAAGGGTTCACAGCGCCCCCGGTAGGATGCTGGCGGTCATTGAGCATGACTGGTAACTAACTATTGCTATGAACATACGAAACACTTTCTGCCTCCTCGCACTTGCGGGAGTGGCAGTACTGCCGCTTGCGGCCAGTGCTGCATACGACTCCTCGGCAGGAGTGACGGGCAGCGTGAATGTGGGTGGAAGCGCGTCAGGAACCTCAGCGGGCGTAGAAGTAGGTGCAGATGCTGACAGCAGCGTACGCAGTGACGATACTTCTACCGATGACTCAGGCACGACCAGCGGTAGCGCCGGACTGACCGGCGGACTTCGCACCAATGCGCTTGGCATTGAGGTGGTGTCCTCAGGACAGGTGCAGACTGCAGGCGATCTTGAAGTGTTTTCGGAGAACATGCGTGAGCGCGACGAGAACATCGCCAACGCTAACGCACGGGCTGCCGGAAGCGCGGACCTCACCTACTATCACAAGGGAAAGCTCTTTGGACTCTTCCCGGTGAAGGTGAAGACGCAGACGTGGGTTACGAGCGAGACTGATGGCACCGTAAGCGTGAACACGACGCTTCCATGGTGGTCTGGCTTTGTGACCGGCACGGGCAAGGTACGAAGTGAGGTAGATGCAGCGCTCGCAAACTCAGCAAGCCTCTCTGCAGATATGCAGGCGAGCGCTGACGCAGCAGCGCGGGCACGCATCCTCGATGCAATTGCGTCGGCACACGCTAAAGTCGATACGTCGGCTACGGTTACTGCCGCAGGTGAATAGACAAAAGAGTACACAGGAAGACGCCCCGTAAGGGGCGTTTTTCGTGTAGGATAAGCCAATGGAATTCATAGGACCAATCGAGATACAGTTCCTCACCGGACTCGCACTCTCCATTCTTATCGGACTTATCATAGGTATTGAACGCGAGAGTCGTGGCAAGGATGCAGGCATCTCCACGCACATGATGGTTATCGCGGGCGCGATGCTCTTCACCCTTTTGTCGATGTATGTAGATCCGAACTCCACCTCCCGCATCGCTGCACAGGTGATTACCGGTATTGGTTTTCTTGGCGCAGGTCTGGTGCTTAAGGATGGGGAACATGTAAAGAACCTCACCACTGCCGCTTCGCTCTGGTACAGTGCCGCGCTTGGTATGTCCATCGGTTTCGGTTTCTATGCCATTGCCATCATTGGCGGTATTGCGGCAGCCGTCATACCTCGGTTCCCATCCCTCCGTAAGAAGAACGGCCCCTAGGTTGCCTTTACTGGGGCTAGTGGTAGGATTTTGCCCGTATGAAGACCACCATCATCGCGCTAGCCCTCCTGGCCGCGCTCCTGGTTCCAACCGTTGCAGTAGCAGCCTGCAAGGGCTTTATGTGTGACTATCACCCGTACCGGTACGACAACTACGGTAATCGCTACACCCACTACGACGACAACTACCACCGTGATAGCTACTACGACCGCTTTGACGACTTCGGTAACTACTACTACGACAAGAAGCCATCGAATAACTTCTACAACTCGAACTCCAACAACCTCTACATCGACAACGACTTCTACTCCAGCAAGAAGAAGACTTCGAAGAAGAGCTCCACCTACTATCGTTGGTACTGGTAAGACATGTACCGTCTCCCTCTCGCGCTTGTTGGCCTCGTTCTCATCATCCTCGGGTTCTTCATGTATTTTGAGCAGGAAGCTCCGGACTACACGAGTGACGTATACAACTTCTCCTTCTCGTACCCTGAAGGCTACCTCGTCACGGAAGGTGAAGCGGGAACCGACCACTACGCCGTACGCCTCGTAAGAGAAGAGGATGCAGTTCCACCCGAAAACGGAGAAGGACCTACGGGCATCACCATCGATATCTATACAAACAACGCGCTATCCCTTTCTGAATGGGTAACGACGTCGAGCCTTTCAAACTTCAGTCTCGGCAACAAGACCTCCACCCCTACAAGCGTCAGTGGCGTGTCTGCAATCAACTACCACTGGTCTGGCCTCTATGAAGGTGAGACCACGGCCGTCCTGCACAAAGAGAATGTACTAGCGGTAACCGTGATGCGCATCAACCCCGAAGACCACGCCGAAGCGTACAAGGAAGTGCTTTCTTCTTTCACGCTGAGGTAACAAAAGCGCCCCGTATGGGGCGCTTTTGTTAGGCGGTGCGATGGAACCGCTTTTCCATGTTCTTGTGCTCCATGCCGCCCCAGAACCCGAGGGCTGCAACCGCAACGCCGGTGATGACGAGCGTCCAGGTAACGCCGGTGCCGAGTCCCGAGGTGAACGGGAACACAATGAGCCAGAGGCCAAGAAGGCCGTTAAGCCATTGCTGCCACATATGCTTCAGTTCGTTACTAGTAATCCACTGGCAAGTATAGGAAGAGGGGAGTGAACTCAACGTGAACCATATTTCCTGGGGATGCGCATGTGCTTGGGGAGCGTGCGGAAGGTGATGGAGTAGCGCAGCGCTTTTAGTTTCGGGATTGAGTGCTGGTAGTTCCAGCGACTATCTTTCTGCATGAGGTAGGCACTTCGAGGTTCTATCTCAAGCGAGGTGACTTCCTTTGGTGAGCGTGGCTTCCCGCGGAAACTTCCACGCGCGGACTCTAAAGGACGCAGCCGCATCGTCGCCCAGCTGGAAAGGGAAATGCCGATGATGGAATCAAAGCCTTCGTTGTCGCGATGCCAACCAATTGCAGCTCCCGGCTCGTATTCACTGATGAGTGCTTCAGCGACATGGGTGGCGGGAATATCAATCCACTTCGCTATCTTGCGCGCGATGGGGGTAAGGAAGCGGGGAAGGGCCGGCCCAGGGATGAGTACCTTAGTATCGAAGTCATAGGACCATCCGAAGTTAACGACGCGGCGTTTTGCCTCGTATCCTTCAGCACTTTGAGAGTGCTCGAAGGGTAAATCAAGGAACCAGGACAGCAGTTCAGCCTCCTCTGTCTTGGTGAGGAAGTTGGGACGGTACACGAAACCGCTCGGGAGGCTGGTACCGGTATCAAAAAGCTTTGCTTGGCTGGCGGCTCGTGGCATGGGGAAGCCATTTTACCCTATCCACCTCGGGTATTGCTCGCTTTCCTGTGGGGTCTAGAATAGAGACATACCCCGTAACCGTATATCTATGCAGAATGTACTCGACTGTAGCTGTGTCTCCCGTTGGAATGGCATCGCGCCTCTTATCCTCCGTGTCTCCGTAGGTCTTATCTTCGCCATGCACGGTTGGCAGAAGCTCCAGGGTGGCCTTGGCCAGACCGCAGGCTTCCTCGACTCGCTCAACTTCCCAGCACCGGAAGTGTTTGCGTTCCTTCTTATCGCAGCAGAACTCGCCGGAGGCATCATGCTTATCCTCGGACTCTTTACGCACTGGGTCTCAAAGGTTCTTGCTGTGGTTGCAGTCATCGCGCTCGCAACGGTGCACGCAAGTAAGGGCTTCTTCGTCTCTTCTGGAGGCTACGAGTTCATTCTCCTTATTCTTGCCGTTACGGTCGCCCTCATCTTCCTCGGTCCTGGCAAGTTCTCACTTGACGGCGCACTGAAGAAGAAAGCATGACCGAAAAGGTCGCTGGTAGCATCGCTGTACTTGCCGTCATTTTGGTTGGCGGGTACGTCGTGTACCAAGGCCTACGCGACACGCCGAAAACTCCTGAGGTAGTAGAAGAGGTAACGTCTTCCGACGTTACCTTTGCGTTTGACCCTGCTGGTGCGGACGAGTCTGGTGCACCAAAGACTACGGTCTCGGTAGTGTGGGGCGGCAAGAGCTACGACGCAGGAACTTACCAAGGCAACTGCTTCTCCATAGCAGAGTCTGCATGGGAGCTCGCACCAGGAGAAGAAACGGGTGCCATCTGCTGGTGGGCGGGAAGTGGTACAGAGATTGGTGTCTTCCTCGAAGGCAACGACCTTGCGGTGAAGCGCGGGTTCATCGAAGAGGGAAGCGCCGAAGTGGAAGGCTCACGCGGGAGCTTCACCACACTCTTCCTTCTCAAACAGGACAAGGACAGTGTTGTGTTCAAGACGCGTCTCAACCAACAAGGAGGAGGGCTCGGCGTTCTCATCACCCCACTTACAATTCTTGAAGACAGTCGCTGCCCGACAGACGTGCAGTGCATCCAGGCAGGGACCGTTCGGGTGAATGCGCGCGTTCGTAGTGGTGGGCTGGACCGGGAAGCAATCTTCACGCTCGGAATTGTCGAGACGGGAGAGAAGGAAACCATCACGCTCGTTGCAGTAGAGCCAGCAAAAGTGTCTACCGACGGCCTAGAACCTAGTGACTACCGCCTTACCTTCGGCATAGAGAAGCGGGGCGAGTAGGTTCATGAAAAGTTAAGGTAGGCGTGCCATACTTGCCCAATGGATTTCAAAAACCCCGCCACCCTCTCTATCCTCCTTCTCGTTGCGGTAGGAGGAGCAGTGCTGTTTGCCGCTGCCTACTATGGGCAGTTTTATGGACGCGACGGTTCGCCCTTTACTGATGATTCTGCAAAGCCAGTAGAAGTGGTGACTGAGTTCAGTACGCACCTGAAGCAGGTGTCGCTCATGGCGCCCCCTGACGTTGTTGCCAAAGCAATGGACGAAGAGTACGCAGCGTTTGTCCTTCCAGAAACGCTTGAGGCGTGGAAGCAGAATCCACAGAGCGCCCCCGGCCGCCTGACCTCGAGCCCGTGGCCCGACCATATTGAAATCTCAACCAGCACACCGACAGAAACGGGGTACAGAGTTGATGGCGTTATTGTCGAGCTTACAAACGATACCGCTGCCAATGGTGGCAGGACCTCAAGCTATGCCGTAACGGTACTTCTAGAGAAGCGTGCAGGTGAGTGGAAGATTTCTTCCTTTGAGCGTACGGCAGGGGTCCTCCCTCCGACGAGTATGCCAGCGACCCCACACCTGGGGACCTATGTGTGTCTTCCACACAAGGACCAGAGTGGTCCGCAGACCATGGAGTGTGCGTTCGGGATTCGCATTGATAACGGAACTCACTACGCGCTTGATTTCAGCACCTTTGCAAGCGATACCGGCATGACCATTGCCACTGGAGAGCGCATACGTGTTGATGGCCCTCTTACGCCGCTCTCAAGTATTCCTGCAAACGATCGTTTGCGCATCTATGATGTTGAAGGGGTGATACGCGTAACGGGACTTTCGCGCCTCTAGCTCACGGTATTTTCATTGGCAGTACGCGATAGTGGCTCTATGCCGCGAGGCATTCTCTACCACTAATCTCCGCTCCGTATGCTCGTCACTATCGCCGTATTGCTTCTCATCCTGTGGTTTCTTGGTGTTATTGGAACGTACACCATCGGGTGGTTCGTGCACCTTCTCTTGGTGCTCGCCATCATCATGTTCCTCATCCGCATCATTCGCGGGCAGAACCCAATAAAAGACTTATGAAGCGTGCTGCTGACTTCACCATCATAGGGGTTCATGGTAATGAACTCGTGCTGGTGCCGCTCAAGCAGCATCTACCTCCGCTCTTCAGGCAGGGGAGCCCACACCCAGACCTTTCAGAGGCTGAACAGAGGGTGTGCGTGTAAGTAGGGCACTCCACAGCAACCGCTTCCCCAGGAAGCGGTTCTTGCTATACTCTCTCCATGAGAAATCGCAAAACGTACTACCAGGTCACCTCTCTCGTTTTTCTTATTGTCGCAGTGCTCCATGCAATGCGCATCCTCTACAGCTGGGATGCGGTCATTGCCGGAGTCACGGTGCCGCTGTGGGCAAGCTGGGCAGCAGTCCTGATTGCAGGCTATCTATCGTACCGAGGCTTCACGTGGAAGCAGCTTAAATAAGTTACCCCTCAATGGGAGCAGACGGCGGGACGGAAGTCTCGCCGTTTTCTTTAAACCGCTTCTTCACTGCGCTTCCCGGCCAGCGATGGTAGAGGACAGGGATGAGAAGAAGCGTGAGCGCCATCGAGAAGGTAAGACCGAACATAATCGCGAAGGCGAGCGGGCCCCAGAGCGCTGAAGCGAAGGAGAGCGGAATCATACCGACGACCGTCACGATGGTAGTGAGCACAATCGGGCGGAAGCGGGATGCTGCTGCCTCGACCACCACATCAATCAGGGTCTGGTTTGGATTCTCACGCCCAATACGAGAAATGGAATCCATGAGAATAATGGCGTGGTTGATGATGACACCAGCCAGTGCAATCACACCGAGCATTGAGGTGAAGGAGAGTGCCTGACGTGTAATCATGAGGCCGAAGAACACACCGATAAGCGAGAGCGGGATGATGGCAAGCAGATAGAAGGAGTGGCGGAAGGAGTTGAACTCAAGCACAAGGATGGCGAGCATGAACGCGAGGCCGGCCAAGAGTGCGAGTCCCATCTCGGCAAAGGATTGGTTGACGTCCTCGCTCTCTCCACCAACGTTCAGTGTGACGCCAGCAGGAAGTTCTTGGGACGCCAGCGCATTGGTGAACTGGTTCGTAATCTCCACTGCGTTGCCGCCTGCTGCGACCTCTCCTGAAACCTGTGCAATGCGCTCGCCGGCTTCGTGCTGGATGATGGTAACGGCTGGCTCAAAGGAAACGGTTGCGATGGAGGAGAGGGGAACCGGGCCCTTGGTTCCCTGTATGGAGAGTCCACGCACAGCGTCAATTGAAGCGCGGGTAGCTTCGCTCGGGTCGGTGTAGGTAGGGTTGAGGTTGAGCTTCGTGCGTATCTCAATGTCCTCGCTTCCGGTGCGGATGGTGGTAGCTTCGCTGCCAAAGAGTGCTCCGCGAAGTGTTGCACCGACGCTTGCAGGGGAGACCCCGAGCTCTACCGCCTTGGCAGAATCAAGGCGCACCACGAACTCCGGCACATCTCCGCGCGTTGAGGCGCTGACGTTGATAGCCCCTGGAATGTCTGAGAGGGTGCGTGCTGCACGGTCTGCAGCAAGGGTAAGGTTACCAAGGTCATCTCCTGAGAAGGTGACGAGAAGTGGTGCGCCTGACGGAGGACCTCCAGCAAGTTCTGAGACGGTCACGCGTCCAGAGGTAATGTCAGCGAGTTTCTCGCGGTAGTCAGCAACAATCTCGGCACTCGAATCCTTGCGGTCGGAGCGGAGGTTGAGCGTTACGTTTGCGATATTCTCGTTACCGCCACCGGAAGCAAAGCCGCTGGTGAAGGAGCTTCCTGCACCTGTCTCGGTGACGAAGGACTCAATACGCTCGTCTCCATAGAGGTATTCCTCCACTTCGCGCACGACAAGATCAGTTTCGGTAAGCGGGGTGCCTGGCGGTGTCTCTATTTCAATAATGGCGAGGTCCATGTCTTCTGGGGGGAAGAACTCCACCTTCACCAAGCCCACCATTGGAAGGAGGAGCGAAACGAAGAAGAGGGCGAGCATGCCCTGAAGGAAGCGGTTCTCCTTCTTGCGGTCACCGAGGACGCTGCGCAGCAATGACTTATACCAGTGCTGAGCCTTCTCGTTGTAGCGCTCTTGAATCATCTCTATCTTTGAGCGCTCCGGCTTGATGATGTACATCGTAAAGAGTGGCACGAGGCCAAGCGCCACGAAGATGGACGCCAAGAGCACGAAGATAAGCGTGAAAGGAATGGAGGCAACGAACTTGCCCACGATGCCTGATAGGAAGAAGAGGGGAACGAAGACCACGACGGTGGTGAAGGTACCGGCAATGAGTGGCCATGCGTACTCCTTAATTGCAGCGAGCGCTGCAGCACGCTTGTCGCCAAGCTTCGCAAGGCGAGTGTGAATGGCCTCCACAATCACGATGCCCGAGTCCACCAGAATACCGATAGCGAGAATCAGCGCGAAGAGCGAAATGAAGTTAATCGTGTTGCCGGAAGCATAGATACCGATAAACGCGATGAGGAAGGAGAGCGGTATCGAAAGGGCAGCAGCAAGCGATTCCCTCCACCCAAGTGTTGCAAAGAGCATGAGCATCACCAAGAAGACTGTCTCAAGACCCACGCGAGAGAGTTCGGTGAGGTCGTGAGAAATGTCATCGGCCGCATCAAAGGTAATCACCGTCTCGGTGCCTGCAAGCGTTGTCTTGGAAAGTTCGGCAAGGGTCTCCTTCACTTCAGTTCCCGTCTGAAGAATGTTGCCGCCGCGACTCTTGAATACGGAAAGGGTAAGGGCAGGCGAGGAAGGAGCACTCTCAAGTGAGACGCGAGAGAAGGTGGCAGGGTCTGCAACGCTGTCGACGACGTCTGCGACGTCACGGATGTGGATGGCGTTTCCACCTGGTCCTGCAATGGCAACGTTGCCTACCTCCTCGGTACTCTCGAGTCCTGCTTCAAAGCGGACCGAGTACTTCACGTGGTCAATCGTAATGGTGCCTGCTGGGGAGGCAGCACCAGAGAGCCTGAGGGCATTGGTGACGTCTGAGAGCGAGAGACCGTACTGAAGGAGCTTCTCCTGGCGCACGATGACTTGCACCTGGCGCTCACGAACTCCTGAGAGGGAAACACTAGAGACGCCCGGCACGCGCTCCAGCTCATCCTTCACCGTCTCACCAAGCGCGGTCAACTCTCCTGGTGCGAGGTTGCCTGCGATAGAGGCGATGATGATAGGTTGGTCGGCGAAGTTAACGTCCGAGACAATGGGGTCTTCCGCCTCCGCAGGAAGCTCAGGACGTACCTTATCGATTTCATCCTTAAGGAGCTGTATGGAGCGGTCGATGTCAGCGTTGGCCTCAAATTCTACCGAAACACTTGAAACACCTGCACCAGAGGAGGAGGTTACCTTCGAGACACGTTCAAGCGAGAGTACGCGGTCTTCTACCTTGTCGGTGATGAGCTGCTCGATGTCTTCGGCAGAGGCTCCGGGAAGAATGGTCGTGACGATGCCAAGCGGCACCTGGATTTCAGGCGACGACTCCTTTGGAATCGCAAGCACCGCAGTAAAGCCTGCGAGTACGAGAACGATGGTCAGGAGAATCGTGAAGTGATGACGATCTATGAAAAAGGTCCAGAATTTCGTCATGGGTTACGAGCCGTTTGAGAGCTTTACCTTCTGTCCTTCAGCGAGTCCGCGTGCGTCAGTGACAATGCGGAGGTCAGGTGTGAGTCCTGAAAGAACTTCAATGCGGTCGCCGCGCACTTCTCCAATCTCAACGGCGCGTGCGACAAGCCTCCCGTCTCCATCGACGGTAAACACAACACGACTGTCTGCGTAGAGCTTTACTGCAGAGAGGGGAAGGAGAACGGTGCCGCCCGTTTGCGCCGTTGCGCTTACGGGAGCTGGGACCGCAATGCGCACTGACTGGCCGTTCACCAGTGTGTCAGCGCCTTCAACGGCGACATGTATTTCAATTTGCTTCGTGACAGGGTCAAGTGCAGGAGCGATAGAGGTCACAATGCCTGAGAGCGTCTCCTCAACCATCACGCGGTCTCCCACTGCAAGCGCAGCACGCTCGTCTTCTGAAACGTACGCAACAATCTCAAGCGCGCCATTTTGTGCGACGGTAGCCACATGAGTGAAGGCGGTGACGTAGTCGCCAACGCGTATTGGGAGGAAGTTCACTGTGCCTCCAATCGGAGCGCGCACTACGGTCTTTTCAAGAGCAGCCTGGGCAAGTCGCAAGGAACCAAGTGCCTGCTTTACGCTGGCTTCGTTTGCTGTCGGGGTGCCAGAGGCGGCGCTGGCTTTCTGGGCTTCGAAGTCATTGCGCAGCGAAGCAATTTCAGAGGAAATGCTTGCGATGGTCGCACGTGCAGTGGCGAGACCGGCAAGCTGTGCGGCGCTTGCACCTGAATCGCGCGCGTTAGCTGCATCGGCGAGGTCAGTGAGGAAGGTCGAGAAGATTCCAATGGTGCTTTCCATTTCTTTGAGAAGAAGATTCGGGTCCTTGGCGCTGCTCTCGGGAAGGCCGCGGCGCCATGCGTTCATGAGGTCGCTAATATCACGACGAGTGCCTGACAGGCGCTGCTCCTGGTCACCATCTGCATTAATGATGAGGTTCGGACCGGCTGCAGTCGGAGCACCAAAGAAACTATCGACGTCAGTTTGGAGCGTGGTCTCCAGTTCACTGAAGGAACTGTTGTAGGAGGTCCGGATGTCGGTTGAGACGTCACGCACTGTCGTGACGTTTGCAGCGACTGCCGCGTCATAGGAACCCTCAGCTTGGAGCACTGCAGCTCGCTCGCTCGCGTTCTCAAGCTCAGCCAAGACGGAGCCTGCCCCTACCGAAGAACCAACCGAAGCGTTTACGCGGCGCACCGTTCCGCCAGTTTGGGCGAGGAGCTCTGCTTCAGTTATGGAACGAACCGTACCAATAACGCTTCCTGAGCTTCCGCCGCCTGAGAGGGAAGAGACGGAGGCGAGGGTGACGGTCCGCTGGTAGCCGGCAGTGTCCTCCTTCGCGCCTCCTCCGGTAAGGAACATGAGCGCAATGAGCGCGATAATAATAAGGGCACCAATGATGAGTTGGGTGCGAGGGCGCAACTGCCTAAAACGCCTCCAAAGAGCCCGAAGACCGTTCCATAGACTTGAAAAGAACCGGCGTATACCGGTGAGGATTGCATTCATGAAGGGCAGTTTACCTTGGAAACTAAGCGTTTTCAACGCGTGGCGCTTCCCGGGCTTATGAACATACTGGGTAACTGGTGGAAGACGCATGAAGCTATACTTTGGCTATACAGGACTAAACGAATGCGCATGCAAATTAAAACATTGATCGGAGTTGTGGTGGCGATTGTCGTAGTTGGTGGTGGCATCTGGTACGTCTCGACCAACAAGGCAGAGGCTCCGGTTGACGGCATGCCTGCAGCCAGTGAGGACACTGCGGAAGGTTCGGGAACGCTCGCCGAACTCATGAAGCGTGCTGGCTCCTATAAGTGTACGGTTGAGATGAAGCCGACAGAGGCAAACGAGAACACTGCCTCCTCAGGCACCGTGTATGTGGCGGACGGCAAAATGCGTGGAGACTTCACTACCGTGGTCGCAGCGCTCGGAGGCAAGATTGTGGAGTCGTACATGATTTCAACTGACGGCTATGTCTACACCTGGAGCAACCTCTTGCCACAGGGAATGAAGATGCAGATAAGTACTTCAGGAGATACGGCGACGCAGGGCGGTATGGATGCATCTGCTGCCGTTGATTACCACTGCGCTCCCTGGAATGTCGATGCAAGCCGCTTCACTGTTCCTACGAACGTGAAGTTCACCACGGTCGGCGGCGTACAGTAGTGCAGCGTACCGGACTACCTCCGGTATACTGAGAGGAAATGCGGCGTACACTTTTCAAATGGATTGGCGGGACAGTGCTCGCAATTGTGCTTCTCTCACTTGCCTACGCAGGATTATTCGGTCCAGATGGGAAATCCACAGAGTTCGAGGAATTTCTGATTGAGCCGGACGACTCGCTTGCAGAAGTGTCGGAAGCACTGGCCTCGCGCGGGCTGATTCGAAACACCTTTGGGTTCAGTATCGCCTACGCGCGCATGGCCGGCACCATCGAAACGTATCCGGGAGGGTATGAACTCTCCACGTCTATGGATGCGTGGACCGTTGCAAAGATTCTTTCGGGTCCACCAAAGCTTGCGTGGGTGCGCATTCCGGAAGGGTATCGCAAGGAACAGATTGCGGAGCTCCTTATGAAGACCCTCGGATGGACGGAAGAGGAACGTGAACGTTGGGTTACGGTGGATACTGAAACTTCCGCAAACGAAAAGGAAGGAGTGTATTTCCCAGACATCTACCTCATCCCAACTGATCAAAGCACGGCAGAAGTTGCTGCTCGTCTTAAGGAGCGGTTTACGCACGAGACCAAGTTGCTTCGAGAGGAGGCTTTGGCTTCCGGTATTGATTGGGAGGAGGCGCTTATCATCGCGTCGTTAATTGAGAGGGAATCAAACGGAAGGGACGACCAAGAACTTATCGCTGGCATCATTATGAATCGACTCGAAGATGGCATGCCCCTTGGCATCGACGCGACGCTCCAGTACATACGTGGGGAAAGTGGTGCGTGGTGGCCGGTGCCGCAATCAGAAGACAAGTACCTTGAGTCTCCCTACAACACGTATTTCCGCCCAGGGCTTCCGCC
Source organism: uncultured Candidatus Saccharibacteria bacterium (assembly GCA_964391975.1). Lineage (GTDB taxonomy): Bacteria > Patescibacteriota > Minisyncoccia > Phycocordibacterales > Phycocordibacteraceae > C7867-001. The sequence continues at coordinate 133,627 of CAYMNZ010000001.1, forward strand.
GCACCCTATTGCAAACCCAAGTCTGGAATCAATTGCCGCAGCAATTCGTCCCTCAGCTACCTCCTGCCTCTACTATTTGCATGACTATGACGGCGAGATTCATTGCTCCACCAACTACCGTGCACACGTAGCGAACGTCAATCGATACCTCAAATAGCGAGTGGTATAGTTAGAGCTTCATGAAAAAGAAGCGCAATTTCAGAGTAAAAGAAGTACTGGCGGTCTACTTCGCGCATGCGAAGCGGTATCCCGTATCCGTATCGGCAGGCTTCATCTTTACGGCTGGTGCATTCGTTTTCAGCACGATTGTTCCGCTCATCTACAAGGAACTGATTGATACCGCAGCAGCAAACCCAGAACCAACCGCACTTGCGGCAAGCGCAATGCGGGCCATTCTAGCGACTGCAGTAATGTTCATGCTCTTGCGCTTCTGCTTGCGCCGGGGAGGAAGTGTCGCCAATACCTTCTTTCAGCCGCGCATTATGCGGGACCTTGGGAATACGGCGTTCTCTTATCTCATAGACCACTCCTACCGCTTCTTCGCGAACAACTTCACGGGTACCTTGGTGCGCCGGGTGACAAAGATTCAGTCTTCGTTCGAAGACTTTGCGGACCGTATGTTCTTCGACTTTGTGCCTATTACCGTAACGCTCATTGGTGCCGGTGCGGTGCTGTTCTCTCGTCATTGGATTCTGGGAACTATGTTCAGCGTCTGGGTGGTCATCTTCCTTGCAGTGCAGTTCGGCATCGTCGCATGGAAGATGAAGTACAACGTTGCCGTCGCAGAGAAGGATTCTGAAGTAGTCGGAGTATTGTCTGATGCCGTCGCCAACGACGTTACCATCAAGACCTTTGCGAGCGAGGACCACGAGCGTGGCCTATTCGCGAAGGTGGCACAGCAGCTCTCGAAGCTACGCTTCAAGAGCTGGATGATTGATGAGGCCATCAACATGGTGCAGGGCCTCCTCATGATTCTCATCGAGTTCCTGCTGTTTTTCGGCGTTATCTATCTCTGGCAGCAGGGAGAAGCGACGGTGGGAGACTTTATCCTGGTGCAGTCCTACGTCATTCTCGCCATTGACCGCCTCTGGGACCTCGGCCAAGCGTTGCGCCGCCTCTACTCTTCGTTTGCTGACGCGACTGAGATGGTTGAGATTATGCTTGAGCCTCATGAGATTACGGACGCTCCGAACGCAGGCACACTCAAGGTGAACGAGGGAGCCATCGCCTTCAATAAGGTTGAGTTCCGTTTCCACGAAGACCGGGCAATACTCAAGGATTTCGATCTTGCGATTAAGGGACACGAGAAGGTAGCGCTTGTGGGTCCATCGGGGGCAGGCAAAACCACCATCACCAAGCTCCTGCTTCGCTTCCATGACGTGAACGGCGGAGCGCTCACTATTGATGGGCAGGATATTAAGGAGGTAACGCAGCGAAGTCTTCGTGAGGCAATTGCCTTCGTGCCGCAGGAGCCTATTCTCTTCCACCGCACGCTCATGGAAAACATCCGCTACGGCCGTAAGGACGCTACCGATGAGGAGGTGGTGGCCGCCGCAGAGAAGGCACACTGTATGGATTTCATCAACAAAGCACCGGAAGGTTTCAAGACGTATGTGGGTGAGCGTGGCATCAAGCTCTCGGGAGGGGAGCGCCAGCGCATCGCCATTGCACGTGCCATCCTCAAGGACGCACCTATTCTCGTGCTCGATGAGGCAACCTCCTCGCTCGACTCAGAATCAGAGGCGCTCATTCAGGATGCACTCGCCAAGCTCATGGAAGGCAAGACGGTCATCGCCATTGCACACCGCCTCTCCACTGTTATGAAGATGGACCGCATCATCGTGATTGAGGATGGAAAAGTAGTCACGACCGGTACGCACGATGACCTTCTTCAGCACGAGGGCGGACTCTACAAGAAGCTCTGGGAGATTCAGGCAGGAGGGTTTCTTACGGGAGAGTTGAAGTAGCTATGAAAAACGCCATCATCCTGCATGGCACGGGGACGAAGAATACGGATTTCTGGTTTCCGTACCTCAAAGAAAAACTCGAAGCAAAAGGTTACGATGTCTGGCTTCCGCAACTTCCAAACGACGAAACACCAAACCTGAAAGACTGGCTTGGCTTTGTGCTTGAGAACGGGACGTTCACTGAGGAAACGGTGCTCGTGGGTCACTCGGCTGGCTCGCAATTTATCCTCAGTATTCTCGAGAACCTCACGACGCCTATCAAGAAAGCTATTCTTGTATCCGGATATGCAAAGGTGCTTCGCGCCACTTCCGAAGCCCCGAAGAACACACAGGAGCCCAACTGGGCGGCTATCAAAGGCAAGGCGAAGGAATTTGTTTTTATAAACTCTGATAACGACCCTTGGGGCTGTAATGACAAAGAAGGCGCAATTATGGTCGAACACTTAGGAGGCGAGCAGATTGTTATGGCAGGGGAAGGGCACATGGGCTCCACCACCTATAACCAGCCGTACAAGGAGTTCCCGCTCCTCAACGAGTTGGTTTCTTAGAAGCTCACCTGTTCTTCGAACGGCTTTGTGCCATCAATGACAAGGTCTGCGTGACCCTTTGGGTTGTTACGCTCCATGTATTCCTGCTCTGATGCAATCCATCCTTTCCAAAGCGTGGTTATTTCGTCGAGCGGTTTTCCTGTAATCTTGTCGCGCTCAATCCCGCGTTCAAGACAAAGCTCTTTCGGTGTATCCACGAAGATGGAGAGGCTTATATAGTCTCTGAATTCCTTTCTCGACGAACTGACTCCTTCAAGAATCATGAGGTCAGTCACGGGCTGGTCGACGACTGGTCCCGGAACATTATTGTCCCACCACTGCGTACGAGGATAGTTGAGCGTAGTCGCTCCGTTCTTGATTGGTTCGAACACGCGCTCAATAACCAGCGGCCACCAATCAAATGGATTCTCCCAGCTCGCAAAATCGTCCTGCCGGACTATTTGAGCCCCTAGTTTCTCTGCGAGAAGTGTGGCGAACGTAGATTTACCAGACCCTCCATGCCCATCAACCGCTATGAAGCGAACGTGCCCAACCTTCGGTTCCTTGGAAGCGATGAGCGCCGTCACATTTGTCATAGGGAGAGTATACCGTTGACGCACCATATATATACGGTATGGTAGGGAAGTAACGGCCGCGAGGCCGATTTTCTATGGAAATCAGGAACATCGCTATCATCGCTCACGTGGACCACGGTAAGACCACCCTTACTGACGCCTTGCTGCGTCAGACGGGTGCTGTGGCAGACACCGCAGCCTCCATGGACTCCAACACGCTCGAGAAGGAGCGCGGCATCACCATCTACTCCAAGAACGCTTCGGTGGAGTACAAGGGCACCAAAATCAACATCGTCGATACCCCAGGACACGCGGACTTCGGTTCCGAGGTGGAGCGCGTGCTGCGCTCGATTGACTCCGTGCTCCTCATCGTCGACGCCCAGGAAGGCCCAATGCCCCAGACCCGTTTCGTACTTAAGAAGTCCCTTGAGCTCGGACTTAAGCCAATCGTGGTGTTGAACAAGATTGATAAGCCTGCTGCAGACCCTGCACGCGCAGAGGAGCAGGTGCTTGAGCTCTTCTTCGAGCTCGGTGCTAACGAGGAGCAGTCCAACTTCCCAGTGGTCTACGCCATTGGTCGCGACGGTGTTGCCGCTAAGACGCTCGCAGACATGCCAAGTAATGGTGGAGCCGCTCGCGACCTCACCCAGCTTCTTGATGTCGTGCTTGAGCACGTACCACCAGCATCCACTCCAGACGCAGTCAGCAAGCCGCTTAAGCTTCAGGCTTTCAACCTTGGTTACGACAACTTCCTTGGTCGCCTTGCTATCGCTCGCATCTACGAAGGCTCCGTACATCCAGGAGATAACGTTATCGAGAAGAACCCAGACGGCACGACCCGTACCGGCAAGCTCACCAAGATTTTCACCTTCAAGGGACTTGAGCGTGTTGAGGCAACCGTTGCAGAAGCAGGCGACATCGCCCTTATCGCAGGCCTTCCAGAGATTTACATCGGAGAGACCGTCACCACCGACCCATCAGTCGAGCCAATGCCTGCAATTGCCATTGATGAGCCGACCATCAGCGTGAACTTCCTCGTGAACAACTCACCGTTTGCTGGTAAGGAAGGAAAGTACGTGACCAGTCGCCAGCTGCGCGAGTACCTTGAGCGCGAGCTCCAGGTGAACGTTGGACTTAAGGTTGATTTCAATTCAACGGACTCCTTCAAGATTTCAGGACGTGGCGAGCTTCACATCGCGATTCTCCTTGAGAACATGCGCCGCGCAGGCTACGAAATGCAGGTCTCCCAGCCGCAGGTCATCATTCGCGAAGAGGAGGGCAAGAAGCTCGAGCCGTTTGAGGAGGTCATCATCGATATCCCAAGCGAGTACCAGGGTGCTGTTATCGAGCGCCTCGGCACCCGCGCCTTTGTGCTTCAGAACCTTGTGCAGCATGACAACAGCGTACGCCTCACACTTGAGGGCCCTACTCGTGGACTCCTTGGGTACAAGAACATTTTCGTCGTTGATACCAAGGGCGAAGGAATCCTCTCCTCCCGTGTTATCGGCTTCAAGCCACACGCAGGTGAAATCAAGAAGCGTCAGGTAGGTTCGATGATTTCCATGACCACTGGCAAGTCGCTTGGCTACGCACTCTGGTACCTCCAGGAGCGCGGCGTCCTCTACATCAACCCAGCAACGGAAGTCTACGAGGGCATGGTGGTGGGCAACACCTCTAAGGGCGAGGAAATGATGGTGAACCCAACTAAGGGTAAGAACCAGTCTAACGTCCGTTCTTCCGGTAACGATGAGGCCATTAACCTCTTTCCACCGATTCTCCTTACGATTGAGCGCGGACTCGAGCTCATGGGCGAGGACGAGTATCTCGAGATTACGCCAGAGAGCGTGCGCCTACGCAAGCAGTTCTTGACTGAGACTGACCGCGCTAAGGCTCGTCGCTAACGGGTGGTATTCTAGAGGGCATGGGACTCTTCATTGAGATTGCCTTCCTCCTCATCATTGTGATGGTGAACCGTCTCGGGTTCATCTACGTCGTTAACCGCAGGCTCCACCTGACGCTTTCGAAGAATCCGCTCCTCACCTTCCTTTATTTCATCTTGATGACGGTGGTGCTTGCCGTCCTTTTTCCGCACTACGCGGCTGTTCTGTTCCAGTCAGGTTCAACCATGGCGATTTTGTTCTGTCTCTTTGTGCTCTTTATCATCAATCCTTGGGTGTACGCGCGCCTCAAGGAACTCCACCAAACCCCTTCAAAGCTTGCAGAAGCGTTCCCGGACCAGCAGTTCCTCCTCATTGATACACGCTTCCTGTTCTCCAAGACCTCAGACGTTATCTTCCAGCAGGTGGCGGTGGGCATCATGCTTCTCATTCTCTCCGAAGCAGGTATCCCAATGAGTGAGCTAGTGCCGCTCGCCGCACTTGTGTTTGCAATCATTCACCTCCACATGTTCTTCGCGACCAGAATACTGTGGGCTACGTACTTCACCATTAGCGCCACTCTTGGCGGCTTCATGCTCCCATTCCTTATCCTTGGTGTTCCGGGCGGTATCTATTACGCGATTGTGATTCACATGCTCTGGTATGTGGGCAGTGGTGCACTCTTTGGTGCAATCGAAGCAGTTGAACGTGGGATTAACCGACGCAAGGCATGAACTACGGTCCGCTCTTAATTTTCATTGCAGCAGTGCTGTGGGGCATTGATGGACTCTTGCGCCGTGCGCTCTTTGACCTGCCGCCGGCGACTATTGTCTTCTACGAACATTTGATTGGACTCATCCTTATCTCGCCGTTTTTGATTCGTGCATGGAAGACGGAGAAACTCACAAAGCAGGAGTGGGGAGCAATGCTTTTGGTCGCGCTTCTTTCAGGCGTGCTCGGCACCATCTTCTTCACGAGCGCGCTCCTGGCGGTAGGGTTCATTCCGTTCTCGGTGGTGTTCTTGCTTCAGAAGCTCCAGCCAGTGTTTACGGTTGCCACTGCAGCGGTCGTACTTAAGGAGCGCGTACGCCCGCTTTACTTCCTATGGGCTGTCGTCGCACTTATCGCTGGATACTTTGTTACGTTCCCGAACGGACAAATAAACCTCATCGACGGCCAGGGACAAGTGGCTGCTGCACTCTTCGCGCTTCTTGCAGCAATTGCCTGGGGCTCCTCAACCGCTTTCTCTCGCTTCACACTGCTTTCGCACGACAACACGTTCATCACGGGTCTTAGATTCCTCCTCACGGTCCCCATCGCCCTCATCTTTGTATACGCACTTGGAGCAGGGGAATCCCTTGTGAATGTGACGCTCAACCACCTCCTTATTCTTGGATTGATTGCGGTTTCAACCGGCATGCTCGCTCTCTGGATTTACTATCGGGGACTGCGCACCACTCCCGCCAGTGTTTCGACCATCGTCGAGCTTGCGTTCCCACTCACCGCCATTGCCATCGACTTCTTTGTCTATGGCGTGACCTTGGCGCCAAGTCAGTACCTTGCAGCAGCCGTCCTGCTAGGCTCTATGTACGCGGTGGCACGGCTCCCCCTTGTGAAAGCAACGTAAGCGTGCTACGGTATTCCTACAACGTCACTCCAGTTTCCGTCTTGAGAGATACTCAAGACCCGGGAAGGAAAGTGTAAGCAATCTCGGAACTCTCAGGACGTTGCGGCCCCGCCCGAGCCCATCGAGCTCTATAACTCATTGCGCGACCGACCGTCGCGCGGAACACATACATTCTTATGAATCAGTCGCATTCAGGTAATACAAGTAACGGTAATAAATCAGGTGGTGCACGCCCTCGTCGCCCTATGGGCGGAGGTGGTGGACGTCCCTTCAACCGCCGTGGCCCAGCGCGCAGCAGCGCGTACGAGGCAGGCATGCGCTTTGCGCAGGAGGGATGGAAACCCCCAGTCACCGCATCAAGCTATGACCTCAAGGAACATGGCATGGGCGGAGGCAGTCGTGGTCCTCGCACGAGCGCCCCTCGCAGCGGAGGAGCATCAGGAGGCTACCGCGGTAACAACAACACCGGCCCTCGTGGAGGACGCGGCGGACCTCGCCGTGGCGGAGGTGGTCGCCGTGGCGCAGACCCCGTCTTCGACGTTTCTCGTTTCATTAACAAGGCAACTCCCGTAGCGGACGTTGAGGTCTTCGTACCCACCACTGCATTTGTTGATCTTCCTATTAGCGAACAGCTCAAGGACAACATCATTGGTAAGGGCTACACCACCCCAACTCCTATTCAGGACCAGGCTATCCCCCAGATTCTTATGGGCAAGGATGTCGTTGGACTTGCAAACACCGGTACCGGAAAGACCGGAGCCTTTCTTATTCCGCTTATTGAGAAGGTGATTAAGGACCGCACTGAGCGCGTTCTCATCATGGTGCCAACCCGTGAGCTCGCTATTCAGATTGAGCAGGAGTTCTTTGGCTTCGCGAAGATGCTTCGCATCGCTTCCGTCACTTGTGTGGGTGGCGCGAACATCGTGCCGCAGATTCGCACGCTTGCTCGTGATCCAGCATTTGTCATTGGTACGCCAGGACGCCTTAAGGACCTTATGGAGCGCAGGAAGCTCGACCTCTCGAAGTTCCGCACCGTCGTGCTCGATGAGGCTGACCGCATGCTCGACATGGGATTCATCGACGATATGCGCTTCATCCTTTCGCAGATGATTAGGGAGCGTCACACGCTTTTCTTCTCCGCCACCATGGGTCGTGAGATTGAGCGCCTTATTGGTGACTTCCTCAAAGATCCCGTCCAGATTTCGGTGAAGACTCGCGACACTGCAGCAACCATCGACCAGGACGTGGTGCGCGTTGAGCCGTCTCGCAAGTTCGATCGTCTCGTCGAGCTCCTTAAGGACCCTGAGTTCGATAAGGTACTCGTCTTCGGTAAGACCAAGCACGGTGTGGAGCGTCTTGCCCGTGACCTTAAGCGCGCTGGGATTGAGGCTGACTCTATTCACGGCGACAAGACTCACGGTAGGCGCCAGCAGGCCCTCGGCCTCTTCAAGAAGGACCATGTCCAGGTGCTTGTGGCTACCGACGTGGCAGCACGCGGTCTCGACATCTCTGGGGTCTCCCACGTGATTAACTACGACCTTCCGCAGTCCTACGAGGACTATACCCACCGCATTGGCCGCACCGGCCGCGCAGGGAAGGCAGGACGCGCCCTCACGTTCATCTCGTAACCCCCATTTGTTCAATTCCTCCCAGAGGGTATGCTATAGGGCATTACCCCCTGGAAAGTAATTGAGACATATGGATAACAAAACGTTTTTCGAGAAATACGGTACTGCGCTCGCCCTTTTGGTCGGGTTGGTACTCATTGCAGGTGCACTCATGTACGGACGCGGCGCAAGCATGCCTACCGATGGTGCGGGAGGAGAGCCTGCGGCAGTTGATATCAAGGACGTGAAGACGGAGGGTTCGCCCTTTGTTGGAAGTGTAGACGCGCCAGTTACGATGGCAGTCTGGTTCGACTTCCAGTGCAGCTACTGCAAGTCTTACGAGAGCGGTACGTTGGCGAGCGTGACGGCCGACTATGTCGCCGACGGAAAGGTTCGCATTGTGTACAAGGATTTCCAGTTCCTCGGTCCAGCGTCCCTTGAAACCGCGCTCTACTCGCGCGCAGTTTGGGATGCGTATCCAGATAAGTGGGGCGGATGGTTCCATGCGGTTATGACGGGAGGTGGAGAAAACACTCTCGCTCGTGCCGGACTTGACGCAGCCGCTGTCGCACAGGGTATGGATGCCGCGCAAATCGCTACGCTCCTCACCAGCAACAAGGCAAAGTATGAGGCGGCAATTGAAGCCGACAGGACCGAAGGCGGTACCTTTGGCATCAACGGTACGCCAGGCTCAATCGTGGGTACCACACTCATCAGCGGCGCACAGCCGTACTCGATGGTGAAGCCTTTGATTGACGCAGAACTCGCGAAGTAATCACACACTTCTTCAAAACACCGCCCAGCTGGGCGGTGTTTTGTTATACACACGTAGTGCTCATGACGTGTGTGCTAGACAGAGGTATATGAACATACTCGCTTTGTCAGGAAGTTTGAGAAAAGAATCGTTTAATAGCGCGTTGCTACGGGAGTTCGTGAAGCAAGCGCCGGAGGGAGTTACCATCGACGTCGCCGACATAGGTGCTCTTCCGCTCTATAACCAAGATCGGGAGGCGAACTTCCCGGCGGAGGCTGCGGCGTTGAAGTCAAAGATAAAGGCGGCAGACGGTATCCTTATCTCAACGCCCGAGTACAACCGCTCAATACCGGGGGTACTCAAAAACGCAGTGGACTGGACCAGCCGTCCGTACGGGGACAGTGCGTGGGACGGGAAGCCCGTGTATATCGTCGGAGCTACTGGTGGGCAAATTGGAACGGCGGTAGGGCAGTACGCACTCAAACAATCAATGCTGTATCTCAACACTCGCGTGCTGGGGCAGCCCGAGTTCTATCTTTCGTTTGCGACCGATAAGTTCGACGAGAAGGGGAATCTCACCGACGCTTCGACTGTAGAGCATGTCGAAAAGGCGCTTGCCGCTTTCATCGGGTTTATTGGCGAGCGTTAAGTTCTTTCTTTGCGTTCCAGACTTCGCGGGCGCTCACGAGTACGCTTATAAGTACGATGACGCCGAGAATTGGGAGAAGATACTTATCAATGTCCGGGATGAGCGTGCCGAGGTAGTACCCCAGAAGGGTGACGGATATTCCCCAGAGCAATGCGCCGATGACGTTGAAGCGCAAGAAGGCGTTGTAGGGCATACGTCCCATGCCAGCAGCAATAGGCACCAGCGTGCGCAGCAGAGGAAGGAAGCGAGCCAGAATAAGTGCAAGCCCTCCGTATTTGGTATAGAAACGCTCAGCGCGCTCAAGGTGCCGCTTGTTCATAAAGAGCGCGTCGTCTTTGGTGAAGAGCTTGGGGCCATAGTGCGAGCCGAACCAATACCCAGCGCTGTCGCCCAAAATTGCTGCAACGACGATGGTGATGATAAGTGGTACCAGGTCGAAGGCATTACTTGCGGCAAGGAGTCCGGCAGAGAAGAGAAGGGTATCGCCCGGAAGCGGCAGCACCATACCAATGGGTACACCCGACTCCACAAACACTATGAGGAACACGCCTACGTATCCCACCCCCTCGATGAGTTCGGGGAGGGTGGCGTTGAGGAAGGGAATATCCATCGCGCTAGTATACTATTTCCTTATGGAAGAAAGGGAATTTGAAGCACTTGCGCTCTCTGAATGGGAAGGCATGCCGGAACGTTTTAAGGAGCGGGTAACGAATGTTGCCCTCTTGGTTGAAGACGAGCCGAGCGAGCAGATACGAAAGGAAGAGGGACTTCAGAAAGGAGAGACGCTTCTTGGGGTCTATCACGGCGTTCCTGCGACCGCGCGCGGAAGCGATTATGGTGTTGGAGGCACGCTTCCGGACACCATCACGCTCTTCCGCCTCCCGATACTGGCAGAGGCTTCCGAGCTTACGGATACCGAGACCAGTCAGTTTCGCGAAAATGTGAAGCGAGTGGTGCGGGAGACTATTTGGCACGAGGTGGGCCATTACTTCGGACTTGAGGAAGAGCCTATTAATGAGCGCGAGGGGGAAGGGACGAATAGGTTCGAATCCTAGTCTGTCAGCACGTTGTAAGATATAGCCAATGAGCTTCTGGCTAATTCTCACGCTCCTTAGCGTCCTTGTGGCTTCAGTTGCCACAATCCTTCAGAAGGTTCTGATGAGTGGGGAGAGAAGTGATCCGTATTCATATGCGGTCGTTTTCCACTTACTTATGGGGTTTGTGGCGCTTACGTTCGGCTTGGTGAGCGGAACTGATTTTTCTCTATTCCAAGGAAATATCTGGATGCTTCTGCTTGCCGCTGCGCTATGGGGAACGTGTCAGGTTTTTCTCTTCAAGGCACTACAGCTGGCGGAAGCATCAGAGGTAACTATCGTCTCAGGAGTACGAGTAATAGTGACAATCCTTGCTTCCGTTATTTTCCTTAACGAGGTCTTTACCGGATGGAATGTAGTTGGGACGGTCCTCATTCTTGTTTCAACGGTACTCATAGCCAACAGGAAGAAAGGCTTTACGTTCGACAAGGGGCTCTTCTATACGCTTGCGATGGCGTTCTTCGGGGGACTCGCCATAGTCGCTGACTCTGCAAACGTGCAGCAGTATGAGGTGCTTGCCTACAGTACGTTTTCTAACGTACTGGCCGGACTGTTCATACTCGCCGTATATCCGAAGACGTTTACGCAATGGAAAACGTTCGTAAATCCAAGTTTCTTGCTAAAGATGCTGCCTGTTGCAGTCTTTAGCGTCACTCAGGGCATGTTGTATCTTTTTGCGTTCACGTACGGAGAACATACCGCTGAGATAGGGACCATACGGCAGGCGTCAGTCATTGTGACGGTCTTGCTTGCTGTTCTCTTCCTTGGAGAGCGGGATAACCTTTGGAAGAAGTGTATTGCTGCGATTTTAGTGACCGTAGGAGTATTTTTCTTAAGCTAGGTTCCAACATCGTCCAGACAGCCATGTACTTCGTCTACCTCCTAGAGTGCGACGACACGAGTATCTATACCGGCATTACCACCGACGTCGACCGCCGCTTTGACGAGCACAAGTCAGGTAAGGGCGGCCACTTCACTCGTTCGAGGAAGGTAAGGAAAGTTCTCTACAGCGAACCACAGCCTGACCGGAGCAAGGCGCTTAAGCGAGAAGCGGAGATTAAGGGATGGACGCGCGCCAAGAAACTAGCGCTCGTAAAAGGCTATACTGTCCCCATGGAACCCAAGAAGCCGGTAACCGAGGAGGAAGGAGACTACGAGCACTACCACCAGGACGGCACGCTCTGGGCCAAGGGCAAGATTCTTGCAGGGAAGATGGAAGGACCGTGGGTGTGGTTTAGGAAGGACGGCAGCAAGATGCGCGCAGGTACGTTCAAGGCCGGGACCCAGAAAGGAATGTGGACTACCTACGACCGGAAGGGGAAGGTGGTGAAGGTAACTGACTTTGGCCAGGTGTGCACACGAGGACATCGATATAAGGGCACGGGCGCTTGCCCAGTTTGTTGGAAAGGTTCACGTAAGAAAAAAGCATAACTATGACTGAACAAGCACTATTTGCAGCGGGGTGTTTTTGGGGCGTGGAAGCCGCGTTCCTTGCGGTTCCGGGTGTCACTGACGCTGAGAGTGGCTACATTGGCGGACACACCGAGAACCCAACGTATGAACAGGTGTGCACCGACACGACGGGGCACGCAGAGGCAGTGCGGGTCACCTTTGACCCTTCGAAGGTCACGTACGAAACCTTAGTGCGCAAGTTCTTCGAGCTCCATGACCCAACCCAACTGAACCGTCAGGGGCCAGACACAGGAACGCAATACCGCACTGGACTCTTCTACCTCACTGAGGAGCAGAAGGAAGTTGCAGAGAAGGTAAAGAAGGATTTGCAGCCCTCATTCCATCCAAAGACGATTGCAACAGAAATTACTGCAGCCACTCCGTTCTATCGCGCAGAAGAATACCACCAGCGGTATTTTGAGAAGCACCCGAACGCGGTCTGTCACCTCTAGCCTTCCTTCTTCTCAAACGCAAGACACACGGAGTTGATGCAGTAACGCTTGCCACCCTTCTCGGTCGGTCCGTCATTAAAGACGTGGCCTAAATGCCCGCCACACTTCTTACAGAAGACTTCGGTGCGGTGCATGCCGTAGGTATCGTCAGGGCGTGTGCCGACATTCTCCGCAACGGCAGGGTCAGTGAAGGAGGGCCAACCAGTTCCTGAATCAAACTTCGCGTCCGACGAGAAGAGGGCAGTGCCGCATGCTTTGCATTTGTACATGCCGCTCTCGTGGTGGTCGACAAACTTTCCAGAGAAGGGAGCTTCGGTCTCCTGCTCGCGGAGCACCCGGTATTCCTCATCAGTGAGCTTTGCCTTCCACTGGTCGTTATCCGTGGTGGGTTCCATATCGAATAGTGTACTATGGCTCTACTATGAACCGCACCACCGCTCTCTGGATACTCATTGTGATTGCTGTTATTGGCCTTGCTGACGCGACGTATTTGTCGATGAACGCGCTCAACTCCACTCCGCTAGTCTGCGATATCCAGGGACTCGACGACTGTAATGCGGTAGCAGAGAGCCCCTACTCCCGCGTTATAGGCATTCCACTTGCCGTGTACGGTCTCGGCTTTTACGCCCTCGCCATTGTTCTTATCGGCTACCTTTTCGCGCGTCCGTCTCGTCTTGCCGCAAAGCTCTTGTTGCTCGTGACGGCGCTTGGTGTTCTCGCCTCTATCTACTTCCTTTACCTCCAGGTCTACGTCATTGAGGCCGTCTGCATCTACTGCCTAGGCTCTGCACTGGCCTCATTCCTCCTATGTGGCCTCTCTATTGCCGTCTGGAAGCGCCTCGTGCCACAGCCGCCAGCCGTGATACCATAATTCAATGATTACGAGGTCGGCCCTCATCGGTCTCATTCTTCTCTTCTCGCTTGTAGGCTATGGGGTAGCCTCCGCAGCTGAGGAGCCACTCCTTGTCTCCGATACCCCTTCAGACAACGCGTACCTCTTTGGTTCTGACGTTCGTGTCGCAACCAGTGTACCTAAGGATGTTGCTGCGCTCGCGGGCACCCTCGTCATTGCCGCACCAGTAGGAGGAGATGGTCTTTTTGGAGGAGGGAACATTGATGTTCGTGAAGCAATCGGTGGCGACCTTCGCGCGATAGGAGGGCGTCTTTTCATAGAGAAAGATGTTGCAGGCGACCTTATCGCAGCAGCAGGTTCAATCACCGTTTCGGGAAAGGCCACGGACGTGCGCCTTGCAGGAGGTAACGTCACGCTCACCGGTGGAGCAGGGGGTTCGGTCATCATTTACGGAGCCAACGTTACGCTCTCAGGCGAATACGCAGAAGATGTAACGGTCGTTGCTTCAGACCGCTTTGCACTCGGAGAAGGCGCGATTATTCACGGTGTCCTTAAATACAACGCTCCCCAGGAGGCGGCCATTCCAGCCTCAGCCACCATTGATGGGGGCGTCACCTACACTGGTTCCTCGTCCTTCCTGCCGACCACTGAGGAGGCAGAGACCTTCGCACTTGCAGGCCTTGGCGTCTTCTTCTTGGTGCGACTGGTGTCTGCTGCCGTTGCTGCCGGACTCATCGCTGGTCTCTTCCCAGCCTTCACACAGCGCATCGTTGACCGCACGCTCACGAAGTCGGCTGGACGCTTCGCGCTCCTCGCGCTCATTGGCTTTGCCGTCATGATTGCAACTCCCGTGCTGGTATTCGTCCTCATGATTTCGTTTGCAGGAATTGGCATTGGGCTTGTGGTGGGCGCTGCCTATGTACTCCTCATGCTTCTTGCCTACCTCTACGCGGGCGTTCTTGCCGGAAGCGCGATTATGACGGGCATCTTCAAGCGCGCACGCGTCACCTGGAAGCATGCAGTTCTTGGCATGCTCGTATTGAGGCTTGTGGGTATCATCCCAGGTATTGGGTTCCTGCTATCGGTCGTTCTTACTGCAGCTGCGCTCGGCGCCCTTGTCATCACCTGCTACAAGTTTGCATTCGCACGCGGCGTCGACCCGCTTTCTGAATAATGCCTTCCAGTAGCAAGGAGCGCCGAGCGCGTGCGGCCCTGATTCTCCGCTACCTCAAGAAGGCGTATCCGAGTCCGGAAACGGAGCTCAATTTCTCTACGCCGTACCAGTTGGTTGCCTCAGTGATGCTCTCCGCCCAGACCACCGACAAACAGGTGAATAAGGTTACTGAGACTCTCTGGAAGAAGTACAAGACAGTCGCAGACTTCGCAAACGCAAAGTACGCAACCTTCGACAAGGAGATTTCCTCGGTCTCTTTCCATCGCCATAAGGCGAAGGCGATTATCGCCGCCGCAAAGCTCATACTGAAGATGCACAAAGGAAAGGTGCCAAAGACCGAAGCGGAGCTCGTTGCGCTCCCGGGTATTGGCTACAAGACTGCACACGTCATCCTCGGCGAGCTGCATGATATTTGGGAGGGAATACCCACCGATACCCACGTCAGACGTTTTGCGCTCCGCTTCGACCTTACTGACAAAACGGACCTCACCAAGATTTCCAAAGACCTTGAGGAACTGGTCCCCAAGAAAGACTGGAAGTATGTGAACAATGGGTTCGTGCTCTATGGCCGATATATCTGCCCAGCACGCCCGCACCCTTGTGAGGACCATCCATTAACCAAGCTGTGGCCGCCGGCTGCTAAACGATGGCCCAAGGCGAAATGATAGGATAAGGCCATGGATAAGCGTCCCGTAGCGGTATTTGATATCGATGGCACCATCTTCCGTGCCTCCTTGTTCCTCGAGCTCGTGGAGCGATTGATTGAGGAAGGCATCTTTCCTTCAGACTGCCGTGCGGACTATCAGGCCGAGCACGAGAAGTGGCTCAACCGCGAAGGCGATTACGAAGCGTACCTCGAGAAGGTCATCAAGGTGTTCCAGGGCCACATCAAAGGCGCGCCGTACGACCGCGTGGAGCAGATTGCAACGGATATCATCGAGCACAAGAAGAACCGCGTCTATCGCTACACTCGCGACCTCGTGAAGAAGCTAAAGAGCGAAGGCTACTTTCTGCTCGCTATCTCGCATTCGCCTCGCTTCATGGTCGACGCGTTTGGCTTCGAGCTTGGGTTCGACAAGGTCTACGGTTTCTTCTACGAGACAGGACCGTCAGGCGCACTGACCGGGAATGTCGAGGACCTCGATCTCATTCGCAACAAGGCGGCGGTGCTCCAGCGCGCAGTACGGAAAGAGAACCTCGCGCTTGAAGGTTCCATTGGCATCGGTGACACTGAAAGCGACATTCCAATGCTTGAGATGGTAGAGACCGCAATTGCGTTTAATCCCAACCGCAAGCTCTACGAGCACGCGAAGAAGCGTAACTGGAAGGTAGTCGTTGAGCGCAAGGATGTCATCTACGAGCTCTAAGATTGCCGCGTTCCGGAAGACGGTCTGGGACCACTATAAGAAACAGGGAAGACACGAACTCCCTTGGAGGAAAACCAAGGACCCCTATCGCATCCTCGTCTCCGAAGTGATGCTTCAGCAGACACAGGTGGAGCGCGTCATTCCGTATTACAAGGATTGGTTGCGTAAGTTCCCAACTGCAAAAGCTTTGGCAAAAGCATCACTGGCTGATGTGCTTCGCGCGTGGCAGGGACTCGGGTACAACCGCAGGGCGAAGAACCTGCAGGCGGCGGCAAGGGAAGTGGCGAAGCAGGGGAAGTTCCCTGAGGATCTAGAGTCACTTCCGGGCGTTGGTCCCTACACTGCTCGGGCGGTTAAGGCCTTCGCACATAATGAAGATGTTGTATTCATTGAAACCAACATTCGCACGGTCGTCACGCATCATTTCTTCTCGAACAAAGAGAAAGTAGAGGACAAGGAGATCCTACCTATACTCGAGAAAGCACTTCCGAAAGGTAAGAGCAGGGAATGGTACGGCGCCCTTATGGACTACGGTAGCTTCCTCAAGCGCTCGGGAGTGCGCATCAACTCCAAAGCCAAGGCGTATAAGAAACAGGAAGCGTTCGAAGGCTCACGGAGGCAGGCGCGTGGCGCAATCCTGAAGGCGCTGGCGAAAGGACCCAGAACAGCATCGTTTCTTATCGAGATTATGGGACCGAAGCGCAGAGCACAGATGCGGGCACAGTTAGCTTCACTTACCAAGGAAGGGTTTATCGAGCTATCGAGACGGAGCTTTCGTCTGCTGCGCTAAGGCAGATTCGACGACTCTTTGCATGACAATCCGTACCGGCATTGCCTTCGGATGGCCCTCAGGAGTACGTTCGAAAATAGACAGAGGACGGTAGCCACTGGTGTTGTCGTAATCGACGTAATATTTATCGGTTACGCCAACGTTGGCCATGATGTCTTCGTAGAGTTCTCGGCTTTCATCAGTAGGTTCGTACCCAAGCTTGTCGAGCCACTTCAGTACGTCGTACTGATCAAACTCGGCTGAAATAGTCATTGGCTGTCTTTGACGTTCTACGAGCTGACGTGCAAAATCCTCGGTTTGGAGATAGAGCGCAGTTCCTGTGCCTTGGCCGTGTTCAATCTTCACCTCCCGATGGGAGAGAACGGCATCGTGGGCGTCGATAATGGTGAGGGTCATGGATGCGACATACTCCTCCTTTGCGCCTGGAAGATCAGCGATGTAATGGAACCATACGAGCCTTCCTGCGCCGACCCGTTCATGAATTACCAGAAGACGTGCAGGACCCTCTATACCCGGCACCTTCTCCGTCCGTTCATAATAGGTCTCACCCGAGGAATCTAGGAGAAGCCTCTCAAGGTCTTTTAAAGGAATGGGGGTTACGGTACGGGGGCCCTCGGGAGAGGAAATAGCGTCTTCTCGGTTCAGTGTCTCAGACATTAGTCCCACTATATACAAAAACTGCTGCCCGTAAAATCGTCAAAAGCATTGCTATACTTTTCTCATGTCTGACAAACGACCTAAATTACCAGGCGAGGTACGAAAACTGGACCGCATTAGTATCGGCTATGATTGGGAACAAGTCACCGGTTCCGAAGCGCAGGCTGCCGAGTACTGGAGGGCACTCAACGAAGCATTTACACGAGCGGGAATCGAATTTCCTAAGGACGGGAAGGTCGTTGAATTTGGGACGGGCGGCGGGCTCTTTCTCAAGCATCTTCTCAAGGAAGGTGTTGATGCCGTCGGTGTCGATGTACGCCCTCGACATTCGGGAGATCTACCAGTTGCTCGGGCGCGTATCGAGGAACTGCCATTTGCAAATGGTCAATTCCGTTTGGCCGTATCGACCATGATATTTGACGAGCGCGTTTACAAACAGAAAGTCTATAGGATGCTTTCGGAAATAGACCGCGTACTCGAACCAGGCGGCTTCTACGCCGCGCGTGAGTCGCACCTGAACAAGCACCTCCAACCTCCGTACCTCACCCGCATCGTACGTCCCCTGACGCAACACGAGTTCGCCCTATACCGTAAGGACACTTAGACTCCGATCAAGACGGGAATCACCATCGGCGTCTTGTTGGTCCTCGTGAAGAGGAAGCCAGACATCGTGTCCGTAATGGTGTTCTTCACGTAGTCGAGGTCAACCGGGTTCATTCCCTCAGTTGAGTCTTCCACGGTCTTCTTGATGAGAAGACGAGCCTGGTTTAAGAGGTCCTGGCTCTCACGAAGGTAGATGAACCCGCGAGAGATGATATCCGGAGACTTCCGGAGCTTTCCAGTCTTAAGGTTAATCGTCGCGATGATGACGAACATACCGTCCTTGGCGAGTGCCTGGCGGTCACGGATGACCACTTCCTGCATGTCGCCAATGGAGAAGCCGTCGACCACAAGTGGGGAAGACGGAACCTTCTGCTTGTGAACGTTAAGCGTCTTACCATCAATCATGTCGATAACGGTACCGTTGTCAGCGATGATGATTGACTCGCGGTCGCGTCCAGCCTGTTCGACTGCCTTCGCGTGGCAGGCGGTCATCGAGTAGTAGCCGTAGGCAGGCATGAAGAACTTGGCGTTCACCTGCTTGTTAATCCACACAAGCTCTCCGGTGTTTCCGTGTCCGGTTGAGTGCACGTCCGAAGAGCGGTAGTGGATGAGGGAGGCACCGTTGCGGTAGAGGTTGTCCTTTAGCTTCTGGACGTTGATTTCGTTACCTGGAATAACCGAGGACGAGAGCACCACCGTGTCGCGAGGACTAAGGGTGATGTTCTTGTGCTGCTTGGTTGCGATACGCATAAGAGCAGCGAACTCCTCACCCTGGGCACCGGTTGCAAGCACCACAATCTTGTCAGCAGGGTAGTCACCAATCTCCTGTACGGGAATGACGGTGTCCTTAGCGACCTTGAGAAGACCCGTTTTCTGGGCAATCTCGAGGTTCACCTTCATAGAGCGGCCTTCGGTCACGACCTTCTTGCCGAGCTTCTCTGCCGTCTCGATGATGTGAATCATGCGCTCGAACTGGGAAGCGAAGGTACCGATGATAAGGCGGCCCTGCACGGTCTTCACAATGCCCTCGAGGGTCTCATGCACGCGGCGCTCAGGAATAGAGAAGCCGTCGCGCTCTGCGTTGGTTGAGTCCGCGATGAAGAGAAGGTTGTTGTCCTTACCAAGGTCACCCCACTTCTTCTTCTCGTGGTCCATAGGCTCGCCGTTCTCGTGGTCGAGCTTAAGGTCTCCCGTAATCACGACGTTACCGTACGGACTCTGGATGGAAACACCCATGGAGTCAGGAATCGAGTGGGTCACGGGGAAGAACTTCACCTTGGTGTTGCCGATGGTCATGGTTGAGTTTGGCTCAACGACGACGAGGTTCGGACGAGGCATCTCTGGATATTCCTCCTGGCGCTTCGCAATCATGACCGCCGTCAGGTTCTGGGTGTAGATAGGCGGGTTGCCCATGCGACCGATGAGGAACGGGATACCACCGATGTGGTCGAGGTGACCGTGTGTGATGATGATGCCGCGGATGCGGTCAACGTTCTTTTCTAGGTACTTGGTATTCGGAAGTACGTAGTCGAGACCTGGAGCATCGGTCTCAGACATAAACTGGAAGCCCACGTCGAGCACGAAGATGTCGCCGTTAGCTTCAATGGCACACATGTTGCGTCCCACCTCTTCGACGCCGCCGAGTGGAATCACGCGGACAACGTTCTCGGCTGGTTTCTCCGGATAATATTCGGGCACGGTTTTTGTAGGAGCGCTTCCTCCGTTTGAAGGGGAGCGGTGCATCGGGCGACGAGAGTCCCGTCCCCGACCTCCTCCGGCTCCGCCGCGTCCACGGCCACCGCGGAAGGCGGGGCGTGCGTCACGAGGGCGCTCGCCTCCTTGGCGAGGCTCTGGAGAGGGTCCTGGGCCGTGTGAGGGCGCCGGGGCAGGTGCTGGTGCTGAAGTCATAGTTGATTAGTTAGTAGAGATAAGTAGTTAGTAAGAGAATACCGCAAACAGTAGGAAGTGGGCAAAGTGTTGATATACCCACTACCTTCTACTTACGGGAAAACACACTCCACACGAGCTCGGTCCGACGATACCAATGTGCCACCGTGGCAAGTCGGTCCGAGGGTGCCGCAACCCGTGAGAGCACCACGCCCTGCAACCCCTCTGGCACCGCGTAGAGGAAGTCCGGCGCGTGCGTGAAGGCCGCTGGGTAATCAGCCTTGATGAGTGCATTCAACTTCGCTAGGTCCTCCGAACGTGCTGCCTGGTCGGTCTCCTCGCGGATTTGCACCAGAAGAGCGTCAACGGCCGGGTTAGTGTACATAGCGATGTTGAGTCCCGGGTCATTGCGCTCGGATGAGTTCCAGAACGCAAAGAGGTCCTGATCGCGACCCACCACCATGCCAAACAGGAGCGCCTCATACTTGCGAGGACGAATGACGCTCTGTGTGAGATCTCCTGGCTCGTAAAGTTCGATGGAAACCGGAACCCCAAGACGCTCCCAATCGTCTTTCACTGCAGAGGCCACCGCCTTGAGCTCAGGGACGTTTGAGGTCTTCACGGTTACCGTGAGCTCAAGCTTCTGCTTTGCTTGCTTCCAAAGTCTTGCTTCCTCGTCATACTCCCATCCTCCGTCTTCAAGAACCCCAGACGCCGCTGCGAGGCGCTCCTCCGGGGTAAGGGAAGTTGCCTCACTCGGTGCAAGACTTCCCGGAGGAACAGGGCCCTCGGCAGGAGTTGCATATCCTCCGAGAATGTTTTCGATGAGTGCGTCGCGGTCGGTGGCAATGGAGAGCGCCTTCCGTACCTCGAGGCGATTGAAGAGCGGATTCTCATTTCCATTAAAGAACACACCGAAGACCCTGGAGTAGGGAGCCGAGAGCGCGTCCTTGGTTGGAATGCCGTAAGCGCTCTCTACACGACCGTTGCGAAGCGCGTTCTCAAGGTCCTCCTTTTGTGCGAAGAACACGAAGGTAATCTGGTCGAGGTACGGGCGCCCGAGCGTGTAGTGAGGATTTGCAGTGAGTACATATTTTTCAATCGTTCCATTGCCGCCACGAACGACGTTTGACACCTTGAACGGTCCGGCACCCACCGGCTTCTCCATTCTTGGAGAGAAGGGGAACTGCTCGGTCGCGACATCGCGCCACAAGTTCGCCGGGAGGATGCCCAACGTTGCATCTTCAAGGAACGGAGCATACGGCTTTGGGAGTGTGAAGGAGACGGTGCGAGAATCTATGACCTCCACCAGCACATTCGCCCAGTTGGCGAGCTCAGGACTCTTGAGTGCAGGGTCCTGTGCCTTAGCTACGGTGAATGCGATATCTTCGGCGGTGACATTCTTTCCGTCGGAGAACTTTGCGTTCTCACGAAGCGTGAAGGTGTAGGTTTTACCGTCTTCAGAGACAAGGTAGGACTCGGCAAGTACGGGAATAAGCTCACCGTTCTCTCCGATTCCCATGAGCCCAGCGTAGGTAAGGCGCGCAAGATCACGGTCAGCATCAGAGAGCGCAAGCAGCGGATTTACAAAGCGCGGGCTCCCGAGCACTCCTTCGGTGAGGGAGCCTCCATTGGAGGGCTCTTCTATGAGAAATGAGCGCTCAAGCGCATAGAGACCGGCAAGACCGGAAAGGATAACGAGGCAGCCGAGCGTCGTTGCAATAAAACGGTCGCCTGGGGTAAGGCGATTGATACGTGACGAAAGGGCCGCTATCGGCGGAGTAACGAAACGCTTAACGCTCGAAAAGAGACGTGAAAGCCAATGGGGCATGGGTGTGGATTCAGATGAGGAATCCAGCGATAGCCGAAAGTACGAACAGTACTGCAATCACAATAGTCGCGTTGAAAAGGAATTTCTCCGCGCCACGGCGTTTGTAGAACGTCGCTGCGAAATTGTCCCCTCCGAATGCTCCTCCGAGTCCGGCGCCGCGCTGTTGAAGCACGATGCCGATAATGAGGAGAAGGGAGAGGGTTATCTCGATATAGGGCAATGTCGCCTTGAGTGTCTCCATCTGTAGCCCCGAGGATACCACCCGGGAGGCTAGGCGGCAAGCTGGTTTGAGCAGCGCTTCACGGCGTCAATAAAGACGTTTAGGAGCGAGAGGTAGGCCTTCGGGTCCTTCTCGCGCATGATGCGCAGTTCCGACTCAAGCTGGAGCGCCATCTGCTGGCGTTCTTCTTGGGTCAGGTTCTCACCGTCCCGTATCTTGTCGATAAGTCTCTGGAGTTCCATATCAGGTGTTCTTGGCCTGGCGCTCTACCTGCCCAGCCTTGCGCTGGAACTCGAGGTCATTAGCAAGTCCTCGAAGCGCAAAAATGAGCGCAATGACGCCAGCGACGGCCGCGAGCGAGGTCGGACCGGAGAGTGCGGACAGTGCCTCCTCCGGCTTCTCGAGCGCCTGCCGCACCCCCACGAGCTCGACGCCTCCTCCGGTAAGGAGAGCGGTGATGATGCCGAGCACGTTCTGGACGTTCACGTTGCTGTGCTTCTCTTTCTGCGCATCAAGCGTCGTCTCGAGTTCCTTGAGTGCGGCCAGTTTGCGCTCCTGCTCCTCGGGCGTAAGGTCCGCCGCCTTAATCGCTGCCACCTGTTCGGAGAGTGCGGTAATGGCCGCGAGCATCTGTCGCTCGGTTTCCTTGACGTCCCCGCGCTCGTGCGAGTCCTTGATTTTGTCGAGCACCTCGTTGAGTCCCATACCCGCATTGTACCCCGGACTTGCGGTGGGTTGTGCACGCGAATATACTGCGAGCAACTCCGGGGGCACCGGACTGGGCGTTCAAAAACACAGGTTATTAGCTAAGCCTTTTCACTATGGCAAAAAACCCTTCAATAGAGCCACTTTCTGACCGCGTTGTGGTGCGACCACTTTCTGCGTCTGAGACCGTCTCGGCTTCAGGCATCATTATTCCTGACACTGTTAATAAGGAGAAGCCTGAGCAGGGCACCGTCGTTGCGGTTGGTCCAGGTAAGTACGATGACGGGGACCTTGTTCCTATGACCGTAAAGAAGGGCGACACCGTCCTCTTCTCCAAGTACGGCTTTGACGACGTGAAGATAGACGGCGAGGAGTACTACATCATTTCTGAAAGCAACATTCTTGCAATTATTCCTAAGACTAAATAACTATGGCCAAACAAATACTGTTCGGTGAGGACGCACGCAAGAAGATTCACGAGGGCATGGCAAAGGCCGCCCGCGCAGTGAAGGCCACCCTTGGTCCCCGCGGTCGCAACGTGGTGCTCGATAAGGGCTACGGTGGTCCTCGCATCACTAATGACGGCGTCTCCATCGCCAAGGAGATTTCTTTCAAGGATAAGTTTGAGAACATGGGCGCGGAGATTGTGAAGGAGGTTGCAAACAAGACCAACGATGGCGCAGGAGACGGAACCACGACCTCCGTCGTGCTTCTCGAGGCAATGATCGATGAGGGACTTGGTGCAATGGTGAAGGGCGCCAACGCCATGGGCATTCGCACCGGTATGGAGATTGCTCGTGATGCTGCAGTCGTCGAGCTCAAGAAGATGGCGAAGCCAGTTGCTGGAAAGAGCGACGTGAAGCAGGTCGCAAGCATTTCAGCAGAATCAGATGAGCTTGGTGCCATCATCGCTGAGACCGTAGAGAAGGTGGGCAAGAACGGTGTCGTTACCGTTGAAGAATCCCAGGGTATGGAACTCTCCCACGAGATTGTGGAAGGTCTCCAGATTGATAAGGGCTACGTAAGCGCCTACATGGTTTCAAACCCTGAGCGCATGGAGGCTGAAATCAAGGATGCTTCTATCCTTATTACTGACAAGAAGATTGGCAACGTGCAGGAAGTGCTCCCACTTCTTGAGAAGGTCGCACAGGCTGGTCGCAAGGAGATTGTGATTATTGCTGATGATGTCGAAGGCGACGCGCTCGCCACCTTCGTGGTGAACAAGCTGCGCGGCACCTTCAACGTGCTTGCGGTGAAGGCTCCAGGGTACGGCGACCGCAAGAAGGAAATGCTCGCCGATATTGCAGCAGTGGTCGGTGGTCAGGTGATTTCTTCTGACACCGGTCTTACGTTTGAGAACGCAACGCTCTCAATGCTTGGTAAAGCGTCTCGTGTTGTTGCGACCAAGGACACTACGGTGTTTGTGGGCGGTAAGGGCAAGAAGGCAGATATCGCTGCACGTGTAGCCCAGCTTCAGGCAATCATTGAGAACACCAAGTCGACCTTCGACAAGGAGAAGCTTGAGGAGCGCATTGCAAAGCTCACGGGAGGCGTTGCGGTCATTCGCGTGGGAGCTGCTACCGAGACTGAGATGAAGTACCTCAAGGACAAGATTGATGACGCAGTGAAGGCCACCAAGGCTTCCATTGAAGAAGGTATTGTCCCGGGGGGAGGTACGGCGCTTGCTAAGGTTGCCAAGAAGCTTGCGGCAAACGCAGGCAAGATGACGGCTGACGAGAAGGTGGGCTACGACATCGTCGTACGCGCGCTCGAGCAGCCGCTTCGCCAGATTGCTCTTAACTGTGGCAAGGATGATGCTGCATCAATTGTCACCAAGGTGCAGGCAGGCAAGGGAAGTGCAGGCTATGACGCACTTAAGGACGTCATGGTCGACGACATGATGGAGGAGGGAATCATCGACCCAGTGAAGGTGACTCGCAGCGCCGTTGAGAACGCAGTCTCTGCAGCCGCCATTCTCCTTACGACCGAGGCAGCAGTTGCTGACCTTCCGGAACCTAAGAAGGACGAAGCTCCCGATATGGGAGGGATGGGAGGAGGAATGTTCTAAACCAAAAGCCCCACGGAAGTGGGGTTTTTGCTATAATAAAAGGACTAACCCACACAGACATGACTATCCTTTGGATTGTGCTCGGAATTGTTGCCCTTATCGTTATTTGGGTCATCGCCGCTTTCAACGGCTTTATTACGCTCGTTAACCGCGCCAAGGAAGCGTGGAGCGACATCGAAGTGCAGATGAAGCGTCGCTACGATCTTATCCCGAACCTTATTGAGACGGTGAAGGGATATGCTGCACACGAGAAGCAGGCGTTTGAGAACGTCAGCAACGCGCGCGCTGCCGCTATGGGTGCTCAGTCAGTTGAAGAGCACGGCAAGGCAGAGAACATGCTCACCGGTGCCCTCAAGTCCATCTTCGCTATTGCTGAAGCGTATCCAGACCTCAAAGCGAACACCAACTTCCTTGAGCTCCAGCGCGAACTCTCTGACACTGAGAACAAGATTCAGGCTGCACGCCGCTTCTACAACCAGACGGTGATGGCGCTCAACACTGGACTCCAGCAGTTCCCAGGTAACATCGTCGGCGGAATGTTTGGCTTCAAGGAGCGCGAGTTCTTCGAGCTTGCTGAGGATGAGCAGGCAGCAAAGAACCCGGTAAAAGTCGCGTTCTAAGGATGTCGAACCTTTACCAGGAGCGAAGTAATAACGTTGCGAGAACCTGGGCACTCATGCTCGGGTTCTTCCTGGTGGTCATAGCTATCGGTTGGGCTATCTCCTGGTACTACGGGGATGTTTCTATCCTCTATATAGCGGTAGGGCTCGCGCTCGTTATGAACGTAGGAAGCTACTGGTTCTCCGACAAGATTGTGCTCTCGATGACGGGAGCCAAGCCAGCGAGCCGTGAAGAATACTTTGACCTCTACACGATCACCGAAAACCTCTCTATCACCGCAGGCATCCCAATGCCGAAGCTCTATGTCGTCGAGGACCCAGCTCCGAATGCATTTGCTACCGGTCGCGATGAGAAGCATGCGGTAGTTGCCGCAACGACGGGACTTCTTGCAGCGCTCAATCGCACGGAGCTTGAGGGCGTGATTGCGCACGAACTCTCACACATCCAGAACAAAGACATGCTCGTCATGACGGTTGCGGTGGTGCTTGCGGGAGTGGTCGCCATTGTCGCGGACATTTTCCTTCGCATGTCATTGCATGGTGGCGGTAATCGAGACAACGGGAAGGCGGGCATTATTTTTGCAGTACTCGCGATTGTTGCAATTATCCTTGCACCAATTGCAGCGCAGCTCATCAAGCTCGCCATCTCCCGCAGACGCGAATATCTTGCCGACGCTTCAGGCGCGCTCCTCACTCGCTACCCAGATGGTCTCGCGTCAGCACTCCAGAAGATAAGTGCGTACGCTGGTCCCATGAAGAAAGCTAATCACGCCACTGCGCACCTCTTTATAGCTAATCCCTTTGGGGCTCAGGCAGGGAAGTTCGTAAACAAGCTTTTTGCCACCCACCCTCCAGTGGAAGACCGCGTTCTACGCCTGCTTGGTAGCAGGCCTGCAGAAGTGGTATAACGGCTCTACGGAGGCGTCGCATAGTGGTCTAGTGCGCACGCTTGGAAAGCGTGTGAACCGCAAGGTTCCGAGAGTTCGAATCTCTCCGCCTCCGCCATGAACATCACGGGAATCATCATTCTCATTCTCGCGGCTGTATTCTTTTTCAGTATCTACGCAGGTTCGGCCCCACAGGTAGCACCGGAGCAGGTAGCGCCGGAGAATGTAGAACAACCGTCTCCTACGCAGGAGACGCCCGTCGTGACCCAGGACCGGAACGTCTTTACAGGAACGCTCGAATCAATTCATGAGGGATGTTATTACGATGCGTCTTGCTATGCGGTGGTCAGCGGAGTACAGGTGACCGTACTTACGGGCCGTCGACAGGAAGAGGTCGGATCGGTAGTTGGTGTCGCATCTTTTGGTGACTTGAAAAAGTACATCGGTAGCCAAGTGGAGGTGTATGCGAAACCCACAGAGAAGGGATACACCCTCTATGGGAGCAAGGACTATTACCTACGCCTCAAATTTGGTACTTAGCTCGAGTAGCCCGTTCTTTGAATGTTAGGATTGGACTATGAGCACGCCTACTCGTACCTGGTGGTTTCTCCTCGGTGTTGCCGTAGTGCTGGGTGTTTTGGTGTTTTTCGGCGTTAGTTCTATCGTGCCGGGGGAACACTTGGGTGCACAGCTTCTAAAGACGCTCTTCGCTGGACCAGGCGGCTGGTTGTTCCTGGTTCCGGGCGTTCTGTTAGCGTTTGTGTTCACGCGCATTAGTTTGCACAGAGGAAAAAAACTCTTCTCAGAAGAACTCAAACCTATTGAGGCGTTTATTTTTGCTTGTGCAGTGTATCTCTTTCTCGTATACGCGTCGTACCTCATTCTGACGGGGGTACTCTACTTTGCAGCAAGTGGCGCTGGTAGTGCTGGTTTTGTATTCGGATTGTTATTTGCATACGCAGTGACTGGGGCATTACCAACGCTATATCTGGGGTTCCTCGTAACGATGGCACTGATGCTTGTGGCGTTCCGGTCGCCGAGGCAGGAGCCCGGCACCGTGCGATCATCGTTGCTGCGTCGGGGATTCATCATTGCAGTCTTCCTCGTTTCTCTGTATGCACTGAACGCATTTGTTCCGATTGGTATGGCGCTGAACCAACCCTGGCTCTGCAACCTGGCCTATAGCAGCCGCGCCAAGGCTGAGTGTTTCCTTGATGCCCAATCACAAAGTACTGCTTCCTCTAAGTACACCGTCATCCAAACTGACTACAAACAAATTAAAAATCTCAAGGATGTTGGTGGCAAGTTGGCGTACGCTTTTGAGCGACATGACGGCACATCAGGTGTTGTGTACGACGGCCAGCTAGTGAGTGGGGCGTATGAAAAAGTAGGTATTCTTCCTATCGCAGAGGTTGGCGGCACACTGGCATACGAAGCGTATAAGGACGGAAAACAGATTATCGTCTGGGACGGTAAGGAGTATGGGAACGAGTACGACATAGCACTCAGCCCGACCGATGTCGGCGGAAAGCTCGCATTTCTCGCGCGGAGGGGCACGCGAGAAACCGGACTGCACCAATTCGTCGTCTGGGACGGCAAAGAGTATGGAACTCAGTTTCAGCAAGCTAACGATATTCGCGATTTTTCTGGCCAACCGCTATTCAAAGCGAAAGGAGCAAACGGCGATTATGTTGTCGTTGGCGATACAAGCTACGGCCCCTACGGCTATGTCAGTTCTCTGGTAGTACAAGACGGACACTGGGTAGCCAAAGGCGGCAACAATCCCACGTACTACATCGTTGACGGTGTGCTATCTGCGGTTCCCACAAACGATATCGGTCAGGGAGTCTTTGTGAACGATGAGTTCGCGTACGGAGCCGCATCTTTAGAGCACCCATTAATCATGTACCAGGGCAAAGAGGTTGGCAGAGCCGTTAACTCTGAAGGAGGACCCTTTGAGATTAATGGAAAGGTAGGGTATGTGGCTCTGCTCCCAGACAATAGAGCGCAGCTTATGGTAGACGGACAGCCGGTTGGTCCGGCCATAGCAGGCAGGGTTCATAACATAGCGGTTTCGGAAGGAGGGAGAGTAGCAATCCAAGTCGAAGACGGTTCAAAGTGTAGTGCTGTTGGCGGAGCGGTATACCTTGATGGTGAAAAAGTGTATGAAGGCTGCACCAGCAATCCGTACGGCTTTTATGGGGAAAAGCTCTTGTTCTGGATAAAAGAAAACGGCATGTCGTTGCTATGGTACGACGGAGAGAAAATCGGTCATGGATTCTACGGCTTCAACTACATCGAGCTTATAAACGGCAAGATCGCCATCGCTGCATTCGCATCAACGAACAAGGGCATAGAATATTCGTTGCTGCTTGAGCAATAGTATGGAATTCATCGGTGTCGTCGCAGGAGGAAGCGCCAAAGCTAATGCGCTTGGCTACCCCACAGCCAACATCCCACTTACCGATACAAGTGTATCGGGCATCTTTGCAGCGAGCGTTCGTCTCGATGATACGGACTACCCTTCAGTCGCATTCGCGGACCCAGCACGCTCTGTGCTCGAAGCACACCTTTTTGATTTCTCTGGAAATCTCTACGGAAAGGAAATCACTATCTCGCTCGTGAAGAAAATTCGCGAGACCAAGGAATTCACTGATGACGAGTCTCTCAAGGCAGCTATGAAGGAAGATGCCGAGGAAGCGAAGAAGATTCTTTTGTAATCCATGTTTACCGGCATCATCGAGCAAACAGGAACGGTGAAGAATGTTGCAATGCGTGGGCGTGCAAAAGTAGTAACGCTCTCAAAGCCTGCGAGCTGGAAACTGAAGAAAGGGCAGAGTGTGAACGTTAGCGGCATCTGTTCCACTGTCGTTTCTTCCGGTGCCACGAGCCTCACTGTTGAGTACATGCCGGAGACGCTGCGTGTCACGACGGCTGCATCTCTTATAAAAGGAACGAAGGTGAATCTTGAACGTTCGCTCAAATACGGAGACCGTATGGATGGACATCTGGTATCGGGACACATAGAAGGAGTGGGGAAAGTGGGAAAGGTAGAGAAAGAAGGCCGTTCACTTCTTCTCTCGATTAAGGTCCCGGCTCTTCTTGGTCGCTACGCACTAGAGCGCGGCTCAATTACTATCGACGGTGTTTCGCTCACTGTCGCCCGCAGGCATGGGCCCTGGGTCACGGTCGCGCTGGTGCCGCACACGCTTTCACACACCACGCTTGGGCAGCTTTCTGTTGGAGACAGCATCAACCTAGAGACCGATATCCGTCATCGTGCGCTCATAAAGCCCCGTGCTAGAGTGAAATCCTATGCAACGAAGCCACTACGAAAAGGCCGCTAAGACCCAGGACGCCTCGAGGCTCACGGTGGGAATCGTCGTCTCAAGCTTTAATACCGACATCACGGAGAAGATGCTCACGGGAGCAGTGACGACGCTCCGGCAGTGGGGCGTGAAGGAGAAGCAGATTCGCATCGTGCGCGTGCCAGGGAGCTTCGAGATTACCTACGGTTGTATGAAGCTTCTCAAAAACAAGAAGATGGATGCCATCGTCGCACTCGGCTGCATTATTAAAGGAGAGACTGACCACGATAAGTACCTTGCGCATGCGGTTGCAGCAGGCATCACCAACCTCACGATTGCGTCTGGCGTTCCTATTTCCTTCGGCGTCATTACGCCCAACTCACTCGCACAGGCGCGCGTGCGGTCAAAAGGGAAGCACAACAAGGGCGTTGAGGCAGCCATTGCTGCCATGAGCTCGGCGCTTCTTCCCTAATGCCACTTCCTACACGACTGGTAGCTGCCATTGGACTTGCGGTGGTCTCCATCGTTGGGCTCGTGTGGTACATGCATTCGTTGCCGCAGGAATCTGAAGAAGAATTGAGTGTTGTAGCTCAGTCGGTTACCTTTGAGCTTGCTGATACAGACGAGGAGCGCGGACGCGGCCTTTCAGGACGCGCGGAAATCCCTCATAACTACGCAATGCTCTTTGTCTTTGATACTCCTGGCCGATACGGCTTCTGGATGAAGGATATGCGCACCTCTATCGATATTATCTGGCTCGATGAGAATCATGTGGTAACAAAGGTAGACGAAGCGGTTCTTCCAAGCACGTTCCCAACCCTCTTCTATCCACCGACCCCAACGCGCTACGTGCTTGAGACTGCTGCAGGGCAGGCGAAGGTCCTCGGATGGGTGCCAGGCACTTCAGTCGCACTGCCACTGTAGCCGTGCTATAGTCCTCCCGGACCGATACAGGCAATCGCTCTGAGTTTCTCAGAGAGGAAAGTCCGAACACAGGCAGCGAAAGCTGCAGAAAGGTAGCGGGTAACGCCCGTCCGCAGCAATGCGCGAGGTGCGAACAGTGACGTCAACGACGAAAGTCCGCGACATCCTTCGGGATGAACTTCATCGTAAGGTGAAGATGAAACGGCAAAATCCTTACCCCTGTGCAAGGCCGTGCCCCGCAAGAGGAGTGCCGCTTGAGGGCGTCGGTAACGACGCTCCCAGATAAATGATTGTCCGCGACAGAATTCGGCTTACCGTATCGATCCAACAACATGCGAAACCCGCCCTCGAGGCGGGTTTCGCCTATCCACGTTAGAAGTAAAGGGACAGAAGGACTACGGTATACTCAAAAGGTATTACTAGGGGTAGTTAGGTACATTTACTATGCACGATTCAACAACCGGCATTCGCCGTCTTTCGCTCGACAGTGCTGCGGCATGGGTGCTGACCGCAACTGCAGTCATTGCCATTCTTATTTTCCTTCCGTTCAGTTGGGCGCCATTCGTCCACACCAAAGTGCTGGTACTCACGCTCGGCGTGTTGCTCACGCTCGTGCTCTTTGTGCTCAGCGCACTCAAGCGCGGAAGTATCACGCTCCCGCATCTTCCGCTTGTCGGTTCTCTCTGGTTGGTGCCACTGGCGTACCTTCTCTCCACACTCTTCTCCGGCACTAACCCTGCAGCTGCGTTCTTCGGCACCGGCTTCTCCCCTGACAGTTTCGGGCTCTTCCTCCTTCTCGCCCTTCTTGCAACACTGGCTTCCTTCGTTCTCTCGACACTTCAGTTCCAGAAGCGCTTTGTGAAGGGACTGATAGGTGCGTTCCTCCTCCTGCTTGTTTCGGAGATTGTGTTCCTTCTGGGTGGAAAATTCTTCCCAGCGCTGGTTTCTCCGACCGGAAACCTCATTGGTTCTTTCGTTGACCTCGGCTTCTTCGTAGGTCTTGGTGTCTCGTTGGCGCTTCTCTGGGCTCGGTTCATGGTCGTGAAGCGCAAGGTAGTCTTATATGTCGCGGTCGTTCTTGGGCTTATCGTTCTTGCTCTCGCTAACTCCATCATTGCCTGGGCCCTCGTATCTCTCGTTGCGTTTGGTCTCTTTGTAGAGGCGGTGATGTACATGCAGTCGCGCACCGAGAGTCCGGTACGCCGCTCGCTCGCCCTGCCACTACTCACGCTTGCTGCAGGCCTCCTCTTCATGCTCGGAAGCTCAACAGTAGGAAGCGCTCTCTCGACGCTTGCTGGCACTACCTATATAGATGCTCGTCCTTCATTGCAGTCGACCTTCCAGGTAGGTACGCACACGTACGCTTCCTCACCACTCTTTGGCACCGGACCAGGTACCTTCGGAAGGGAGTGGCTCGAGCACCGTGACCGCTCAATTAACGACAGCATCTTCTGGAGCGTCGACTTCACCTCGGGCATCGGGCACGTGCCAACGTCCTTTGTGACCACTGGCGTCATCGGCGTTCTTGCCTGGATTGCCTTCTTCGCACTCTTCCTGTTCTTCGGTCTTCGCTCGCTTCTCATGCGCTTACCGACTGAACCATGGCCGCGCTTCATCTCGATTGCTTCCTTCACGGGCGCACTCTATGTGCTTATACTCGCGATAGCTGCGCTGCCGGGCCCCGTTACCCTCGGTATAGGATTCTTGCTGCTCGGCCTCTTCATTGCTTCGAGACCTGAAGCAGAGGGACGAATGCTTACGTTCTCGCAGAATCCGCGCATAGGGTTCGCGCTGGTATTCACGCTTACGTTACTTCTTATTGCATCGCTTGCATACGGTTACGTGGTGGTCAGCCGCTATGTTGCTGACGTCTCGTTCAATCAAGCAGGAACTGCACTGTCTGCAGGAAACTTCGATGCTGCACAGAGCGCCGTCACTCGCTCGATTGCATTGGCTCCTGAAAGCCGTACGTACCGTCTTGCAGCGCTTATTGGGTATGCACGCATGAGCCAGGTAGTGAATAACTCTTCGCTCACCCAGACTGAAGCACGTGACCAGTTCCAAACTGCCGTTGGTAGTGCCATCACGTCTGCACTTCAAGCAACCACACTTGACCAGAACGATTACCAAAACTGGGCAATGCTTGGAAACATCTACGGCAGCTTGGTGCCGCTTAAGATTGAAGGTGCGTATGAGAACGCGAAGGGCGCGTACGAGAAGGCAGTAGCGCTTGCTCCTACCAACCCGAGCCTACCGTACGTTCTGGGGCAACTTGAGATTGCGCGCGGTAACACAGAAGCGGCGGAAGCGTATCTTATTGAAGCTATTAACTTGAAGCGCGATTACACGCAGGCAATCCTTCTCTTCGCGCAAACAGAAGTCTCAAGCGGCAAGACCGCGCAGGCGCTCCAGGCAGCTGAAGCAGCTGCGTACTTCGCTCCAAACGACCCAGGCGTGCTCTTGCAGGTGGGTCTACTTCGTTCGGCGGCTGGCGAGACGGCCGGCGCTATACAGGCCCTTGCGCGTGCGTCTGAGATTAACCCTCAGTTCGCCAACGCTCGTTTCTTCCTCGGCGTTATGTATGCCGTCTCAGGAGAGTATGAGAAGGCGGTTGCAGAGATTAGCGCTGTTGCAAGCTTCTCTCCGGAGAACGCTACGGCAGTGGCGGCAGACCTCGAGACCTTGAAGCAAGGGAAGAATCCGTTCCCAGCATCCCGGCTCGCAGCCTTCGGCATTCCGTACGCTCCACTAGCTGAGCCACGTCCCGCAGGTGTCGTGCCGGCGCAGTAGAATACGTAAATGGTACAGCGCCTTTTCGGAACCCTGACGGCGCCGATACGCGGCCTCCACCAGGCCGCGTATCTCTTAGCGGGACTCACCTTCGCGTCTCAGCTCTTAGCGCTTCTTCGTGACCGCATCTTTGCGGGCGCCTTTGGCGCAGGGGAGACCTTGGACCTCTATTACGCCGCCTTCAAAATTCCGGACCTGGTGTTTGCGCTCGTCGCCTCGCTCGTCTCGGCCTACGTCATCATTCCCCGAATTGCCGGGGACAAGGGAGAGAATGCACGGGCGCTTCTGTCGCAGGCCACCTCCTTCCTCATTATTGGCGGGGGAGTCGTATGCACCGCACTGTTCTTTGTGATGCCACAGGCGCTTTTCCTTGCGTTTCCGAATTTTGCAGATTCTCCACGCGCTGATGAGTTCGTAGCACTTGCGCGGCTGCTCCTCATACAGCCCATTCTGCTTGGAGTCTCAGGAATACTTGCGAGCGTGACGCAGGTACATCGCCGGTTCCTGTTGTTTGCGCTCTCGCCAATCCTCTACAACATCGGCATCATCGTTGGCGCGCTCTTCCTCTACCCAATTATGGGGCTGCCGGGTATCGGTGTAGGCGTCGTCATAGGAAGCATTGCGCATCTTCTTATCAACGTGCCGGTGGTAGTAGGCGCCAAGGTGTTCCCACGATTTGTTCTTCCATCGTTCGCCGTGCTTCTCGGTCTTATGAAGGACTCAGTCCCACGCTCACTTGCGCTATCGATGGGGGCTGCAACGACGTTTGTTCTTGCTGCCCTTGCTGCCTTCACAGGTACTGGTGGTATTTCTATTTTTTCACTTGCAAGCAACCTTGAGGCAGTGCCACTCGCGCTCATTGGTGCGTCCTACGCCACCGCGGCATTCCCAGTTCTTGCAAAGGAAATGAATGACGGACATCTGCAAGCCTTTGCTGCGACTCTGGCAGCTGCAGCGCGCCACCTTATTTTCTGGTCTGCCATTCTTGCGGTACTGACTATTGTGTTGCGCGCCCACATTGTGCGTATCGTGTTGGGTACCGGCGCGTTCAACTGGGACGACACACGTCTTACCGCTGCAGTGTTGGGAATACTCGCCCTCGCCCTCGTTGCGCAGTGCATCGTTCTGTTGGCTGCACGTGCGTTTTATGCGGCAGGTCGCTCGTGGATGCCGTTTCTTATACAAATTATTGGACTCGTCATTTCCATTGGTGCTGCAGCGGGTACGCTCGCGCTCGCACACACCTATCCGTTTGCTCGCGACTTCATAGAGGCGTTGATGCGCGTTGAAGGAGTGCCGGGCTCTGACATTCTCTTCATTGCGCTCGGTGCTGCCCTTGGGCAGCTCGTGATGGGAGCGATTGCCATTGCCACGCTACAGACGGTTGCGCCCGGGGTGGCGGGCTCGCTTGCGCGTCCCATACTTGAGGGAACAGGGGCAGCAATTGTGGGCGGTGCCGTTGCCTACGGCGCTCTCGTTCTTATGGGCAACATCGCCCCGCTCTCCACACTCCTCGTCGTGCTTGCACAGGGCGTTGCGGCTGGTATGGTGGGAGTCGTAGCTGCGGCGGGCGTCCTCTTCCTCCTCGAGAACAAGGAATTCAAGGACCTTTGCAGGTCTTTCTCCCGCATCATGCTCCCGAAGACCCCGCTGTACAGCCCGACTCTCAATGACCGCACCGATTCGTAACTTTTCCATAATTGCCCATATTGACCACGGGAAATCCACCCTGGCTGACCGTATGCTCGAGCGTACGGGCACTATCGAGGCACGCAAGATGCGGGATCAGGTCCTCGACAAGATGGACCTTGAGCGGGAGCGCGGCATCACCATCAAGATGCAGCCAGCACGCATGAATTACACCGCTAAGGATGGTCAGAAGTACATTTTGAACCTCATCGATACCCCGGGGCACATCGACTTTGCCTATGAGGTTTCTCGCGCACTGACGGCGGTAGAAGGAGTGATTCTGTTGGTGGACTCCACCCAAGGTGTGCAAGCGCAGACACTCACCACGCTTTCTATGGCGAAGGCTGCGGGCTGCGTCATCATCCCAGCTGTCTCGAAGATTGATTCTCCTTACGCACGTGTTGATGAGGTATCAATTGAGCTTGCAGCACTTCTGTCGGTTGCTCCCGAGTCTGTGCTCGCAGTTTCAGGCAAGAGTGGGGCAGGAGTCGAAGAACTCCTTGAAGCCATCATCGAGCGCATACCAGCTCCGAGAGCACCGGAGGCGGATGAGGCGCGTGCCACTATCTTCGACTTCTCCTTCTCCACGCATCGCGGCATCGCGGTGTACGTGCGTGTGTTTGACGGCAAACTCAAGAAAGGCGACCTTCTGACGTTCCGTGCAGCTGACAAGAAGTTCACCGCGCTTGAGACCGGTATTTTCATACCTGACGAAACACCATCGGACTCACTCTCAGCGGGTGAGATTGGCTACGTGGTCACCGGCATTAAGGAACCGGGGGTGGTTGCGGTGGGAGACACGATTGCACTTGAACGCGGAACGCTTCCCGCGCTCCCAGGCTTTGCTCGTCCGCGCCCAGTTGTCTGGGCCTCCGTCTATCCTGAAAGCCAGGACGACCTCTCTGACCTCAAGCAATCACTTGAGCGTCTCAGGCTTTCCGATTCCTCGCTTTCATTTGAGGAGGAGTCTTCCGGTGTGCTCGGACGCGGATTCCGTTGCGGATTCCTCGGTATGCTTCACCTTGAGATTGTGACTGAGCGACTCAAGCGCGAGTTCTCGATTTCGCTCATTGTTACCATTCCAACCATTGCGTACATCGTCACCGCAAAGGGGAAGCGTGAGACCGTCTACACGCCCTCAAAGTTTCCAGCCTATGGAGACATCGAGCTTATCGAGGAGCCGTGGGTGAAAGCCATACTCATCACACCACCAGATTCGCTCTCTAACCTCATCCAGCTCTTCCATGACCATGAGGGGGTCATACAGCACACTGAGACGTATAGCGATGGCCGCATTGAGCTTTCGGCTGAGATGCCGCTTCGTGAGCTTATGCGCGGCTTCTTTGACCGCGTCAAAAACGCCTCCTCAGGCTACGCGTCACTTTCCTACGAGTTTCTTGATGAGCGTATCGCAGATGTGGTGCGCCTCAACATCCTTGTTGCTGATGAGGAGGTGCCCGCCTTCGCTCGCATCGTCTCGCGCCGCAGGGTGCAGGAGGAAGGGGAGCGCATGGTAGAGCGACTTGCAGGCTTGCTGCCACGCCAGCTCCAGGTCACGAAAATTCAAGCAGAGGCGCTGGGCCGCATCATCTCCTCGAAGTCTCTCTCCGCGCTTCGCAAAGACGTGACTGGCTATCTCTACGGAGGCGACGTTACTCGCAAGAAGAAACTTCTTGAGAAGCAGAAGAAGGGAAAGAAGCACCGTTCCCAGTTCGAGAAGAACCGCGTGGATATTCCCGAGGAAGTGTTCATGAAGATGGTGCAGGAGAGCGAGCGGTAGTTGCTATACTGGCGAGATGTCTCGCCGTTCACGCCCCACACTTCGGGAGTGCCTCATCATTGGGGCTCTCTCATTGGCACTTATTTGGCTCCTGTGGCTTCTCTGGGGCATCGCCCATAAGGAAGAGAAGGCGCGCAATGCCGCAGAGGAGGCTAAGGCGGAGCTTGCAACGCTTATGGTGCGCAAAGAGACCCTTGAAGAGAATATTGCAGAGCTCTCTACTTCGCGCGGAGAGGAAGCCACACTTCGTGAGGCATACGGCGTTGCACGTCCCGGGGAAGAGGTTATTATCGTGGTGCCGGACGACGGCAGGGAGAAGGGACCTCCACTGCCATGGTGGAGGAAGTTTCTGGGCTGGTTTGGATTGTAAGCGGGATTAGTTTAGTGGCAGGACGATTGCTTCCCAAGCAATAAGCACGAGTTCGATTCTCGTATCCCGCACTGAAAATAGGCCGATAATGGCTGTGGATAACTACAGATGATATAATTGGCCTACCTAACGAAACACACATGGATAAGCAAGTCACTATTTACAGCACCCCAACTTGTCACTTCTGCCAGATGAGCAAGGAGTACTTCAAGGAGCACGGTATTCAGTACACTGAATTCGATGTTGCTGGAGACCAGGCAAAGCGCCAGGAGATGATTGAGAAGTCCGGTCAGATGGGCGTTCCGGTCATATTCGTCGGCGAGGAGATGATTATCGGCTTCGACAAGCGTCGTTTTGACGAGTTGTTCGGCGTCGCGACTGAGCCGGGAATGTAGTTCCCTTCTACAAAACCCCGAGGCTTAAGTGCCTCGGGGTTTTGTGCTACTCTCCCCGTACGCCCTCGTAGTTCAATGGATAGAACGTCTCACTCCTAACGAGATAATGTAGGTTCGATTCCTGCCGAGGGCACCACACACCAATGAAGATTTACGTCATTCGGCACGGAGAGACTACCTACAACAAAGAACGCCGCGTTGCCGGTCAGGTGGATGTACCACTGAACGAAGAAGGTTTAGCGCAGGCAAAGGAAGCGGCCAGCACCGTTCCTCTCGACTGCACGAGGATACTTTCCTCAGATCTCATTCGCTGTCGTCAGACGAGCGAGATACTGAACGAAGGCAGGAACCTAGAGGTCACGTATGATGCGCGGTTGCGCGAACGGGACTTCGGTTCTCTCGCGGGGAAGTCCTACGATGACGAGGCGTTCAGCGGGGATTTTTGGGAAACGGACCGTCGGCAAGATTTTGACTATCGGGCCTTTGGCGGGGAGGCGGTCCAGGATGTGTTCGCTCGACTCTCCGCTTGTTTGGAGGAAGTGCGTAAGACGGGAGGAGTGCCACTTCTCGTGACCTCGGCAGGAATAATTAAACTGCTACAAAAGCGCTTACATGGAGAGGCAAAAGGTCACATTCCCAACAGCTCCATACACGAGTTTGATATACCCGATACTTTTGGCGCATGATTACTCACGACGAACAGAAGGAGCGATGGGATCAGGAGCACGCTAAACCGTTTGCGCTCACCCAAATGGATTCGCACGAGCCTTCAAACGCCCTCGCGCCCTTTGTGGTGTTCCTGGAGAAGGAAGGGAGGACGAGGCTTAGCGGCGTTGAAATGGGATGTGGCAAGGGACGCAACGTCATTTGGCTTGCAAAACAACCTATCGTCTCACAGATGAACGGCTTTGATTTCTCGACTGTTGCGATAGAAGAGGCACGAAGGCGCGCACTAGAGCAGGGCGTTGCGGAGAAGGCGGTGTTCGATGTCATGGACGCCACACTCCCATGGTCCTACGACGCTGAATCATTTGATTTCGGTATTGATTGCACAGCCTCGGTAGATATTGAGAGCCCAGAAGGAAGAGCCACTGCCATCCGCGAGATGCGTCGCGTTCTTAAGAAAGAAGGCCTCTTGCTGGTGTATGTGATGTCCACTGACGACGAGTACCATAAGGAGCTCATTGCCAAGTCGCCAGCAGAGGAATCAAACGCCTTCATTCATCCGCAGACAGGGAAGTTTGAGAAAGTATTCTCTGAAGAGGAACTCGATCGCATGTATGCTGAGTTCTCCCTTGTCGAGGCGCGCAGGATTCCTAAGGTAACGGAGTTCTTTGGAAAGCCGTATCAATGCCTCCTCCATTGGAGGGTCTACCGAAAGTAGGGTGCTATAATTCCATCATGTACGAACAGGAATCCATCAGCGACATGCTCAAGGAGAGCCTTGCGCTCGCAAAGGAAAATAACAAACTCCTCAAGGCCATGCGCCGTGATGCGTTTATAGGCGGGTTCCTACGCATTGTCCTCTGGCTCGTGGTGCTTGGCGGCAGTTACTACCTCGCCATGCAGTACCTGCAGCCTATCCTCAGTACGTTGAGTGGCATGCAAGGAGGCGAGGGGATGGATTTCAAAGCACTTCTCGAACAATATCGCAGCCTTGGTGAGTAGTGCGTTTTAGGGTAAAGTAGCCCGTATTGCTTGGATAGCTCAGTTGGTAGAGCACTTCCCTGAAGAGGAAGGGGTCCCCGGTTCGAGCCCGGGTCCAAGCACCAAAAAGTAATGACTTTGTCGAATAAGCTCATTGCCTGGGCGGCCCGAAACGAACGTAAACTTGGTGCCGCACTCTTTGGCTTTGGCTTCCTCACTGATGTCCTTACCTACGCACTGTTGCCCGTAGGGCTCGCCACACTGGCGTTTACGGCCTTCTTGGTGCTCGCAGGAGCTGCCATGCTTGGCGCACACATAACCGCTGCGTGGCACGAAGCAGAGCACCCAAGGAAGAGAGCCATTTCTGTCCTCTTCCCGTTAGTTGCACTCTACGCGCTCGGTAACCTGTTCTCCGGGTTCGTCATTTTCTATGCCAAGAACTCGGTCATTGGTGTCTCCTGGCCCTTCATCGTCATCCTTATTCTTCTGTACGCGGGGAGTGAATACTTTCGGATGTATAAGCACTACCTTGTTTTCCAGACCACGCTGTTTTTCTTCGCTCTCTACGCCTACGCAATTTTTGCCCTTCCGCTTGTAACTGGAACGATAGGCCCCTGGACCTTCGCCGGAAGCACACTTGCAGCAGGTCTCGTCTTCAGCCTCTACCTTCTTATTCTCTGGGCGGCAAATCAACGACGCTTCCAGGAGAACGCTCGGAATACGATAGCCGCAAGTGGTGTCGTCATTACGGTGGTGGTCGTCTCATATTTCTCAGGCCTCATTCCTCCTATTCCGCTTGCGCTTAAGGACACAGGCGTCTATCACTCTCTCGTTCGTACAGCGGACGGTTACCGCGTGACTGGCGAAACCGCAAAGCCATGGTTCGACGTTACGCCAACGCGTGTGCACACCGTTCCGGGTGAGACGCTCTATGCCTACAGCGCGGTGGCAGCGCCTGGAAACCTCACTGGCACCATTGTGCATCGCTGGGAGCACCACAACGATGGTGCGTGGATGACAGAGAGTAAGATTTCGTTTCCAATCTCTGGAGGACGCGAAGGAGGATATCGTGGCTACTCTGCAAAAGAGAGCCTTGCTCCGGGAAGGTGGAGGGTATCGGTAGAAACGCCTGGAGGACAGGTGGTTGGTCGGTTGCACTTCACTATAGAAAACACGGGCACAATGCCCGTGCTTATAGAGCAGCTGCTCTAACCTACGAGTGCTTGGGAGGCGCTAACGACGCGTGCGAGTGCCTCGCTGCGCTCCTGGTCGTTCTGTGCGGCCTTGTGCGCCTCAAGTGCATCTGAAAGCGCAGCGATAAGTTCTGGGGAACTCATAGATTAGCCAACGCGCACGCGAAGCTTAGTCTGACGTGCCTTGTCGAGCTTCGGAAGTACAAGCGTCAAGAGACCGTCTTTTGCGGTTGCGGTGCAGGCATCAACGTCTACTTCCTCCGGAAGCAGGATGGTGCGTGAGAAAGAGCCCCAGAAGAGTTCGCGGCTGAAATAGTTGGTGTCTACCACCTGCTCGCGTTCCTCACGGGAGCCCTCGATAACCACCATATCCCGACTAATGGAAACATTCATTTCGTCAGGGCGCACACCTGCGGTAAAGGTGCGAATCACAATCTCGTCTGGGGTCTGATACATGTCGATAGGAAGCTGGCCTTCACTCGGCTCCTCCTCGCCGTAGGAAAGGACCTTGTTAGCGCCCATCTCGCGGCCCGGCACTTTCTGCTGCACTGGTGCCTCATCCTCGAAGTCATCGTAGTCGTCTGAGAGCGGGACGCCGCCGGTCAGTTTCTGAAAGAATGAGCGTTTTTTCATCATGTATCGCAGGTGTTGGCTGGTAAATTTCGGTAGCGGAAGTATTTCAGAATCTCAAATACCGCAAAGAAGACGACTGCTCCAGTCCAGACCGTGAAGAACGCGAGGAGGGTGTGGGAGCCATCTTCTTGGATTATAAAGAAGTTAAATACGGCATGCAATGCGATTGCAAGGATAAGACCGAGGGAGGCAGCCGCTGCCCGAACCGGACGACTGGCCTTGTAGGAGAAGGCAAGCGCAAATCCAATGGCCGAGGAGGCAACGACATGGAGTAACGTAGCGCCAACGAAGCGTAGGTTTCCAGTCACGAGTCCGCTCATAAACTGCCCATTAGAGATGGGGTCGATGAGAAAGAATGCATTCTCCATCGCAGCAAACCCAAGCGCCACTGTAATCATGGAGGTTACGAGGTGGGTCGATTGTCTCGCAGCCTTATGGGTAAGAACAAAAATGGCAGCAAGGAGGTACTTGGCCGTTTCCTCGATAGTGGCCCAGGCAATGATGGTAGGGAGGCCGGAAGCGAATGCGCTGAAGGCCCAGTGTTCAAGTGGGATGACCAGTGGCACGCAGAGCATACCAACCAGAAACGCGATGGCGACGAGCCAGCGAGGCTCCGGGCAACGACGGTCTTCCTGGAGAAGGAAGTCGAGCCATACCAGAGCGGGCAAGAGCCCGCCTATGAGCGCATAGGCGAATGACTCGACTGAGGGCATGCCTCCATTCTAGCAGGCCGGAAAGGCCTCTAGGTGGTCGGCCACTGGGCAACCATGAGGAGCCCCTGATCTGGTGCAGCACTCGTCCAAACCTCCTCTGTAATGAATGGCATGAACGGATGAAGGAGTTTGAGGGAGTCCACAAGAAGAGCGTGTAGGAGCGTCTTACGGGAGGCTTTTGCCGCCTCGTCATTGCCCATAAGAATGGGCTTCGATTCCTCGAGGATGACGTCAGCAAAACGGTGCCAGATGTAATGGTAAATCTTCTCAGCCGCCATATACATGCGGTATTCCTCCATATCTCGCGTGATGCTTGCGACTTCTTCGGAAAGTTCAGCACGCAGTGCGGCGTCAGTTTCGTTGAGAGGAGCAGTGAGGTCAGCACCCTCAGTATTCTCAAGGACAAAGCGCGCGATGTTCCAGACTTTGTTTGCAAAATGCTTGTAGCCCTTAATCTTGTCTTCGGCGAGGCGGAAGTCGGTACCAGGAGTATTTCCCACAATAAGACTCATGCGTGCCGCGTCCGCTCCATACTTGGCAAGCACGTCGATAGGGTCGATGCCGTTACCAAGTGACTTCGAGAACTTACGACCCTGTGCGTCACGGACGATGCCGTGCAGGTAGACGGTACGGAAGGGAACCTGCCCAAGCGCAAATCCGCTCATGAGAATCATGCGGGCAATCCAGAAGAAGAGAATGTCGTAGCCGGTTTCAAGTACGTTGGTCGGATGGAAGCGGCGCAGGTCGCCTGTTATCTCCGGCCAGCCAAGCGTTGTAAAGGTCCAGGCGCCCGAGGAGAACCAGGTATCAAGCGTATCCTCGTCCTGTACCCAACCCTCGCCCTCTGGGGCGTTTCCGACCGCTATCTCTTCGCCCTTGTACCACACCGGCACGCGGTGTCCGTACCAAATCTGACGAGAGATACACCAGTCCCTGAGGTTATCTATCCAGTGGAAGTAGGTTTTATCAAAATGCTCAGGCACGATGCTTACACCCTTCTCTGCAACGGCAGCACGCAGCAGTTCCTTGAGCGTAATGGAACTTCCAGACTCAACGCCTGGAATTTCTGAGTGGTCGATAGCAAAGGGCTTGTTCACGCTGATGAACCACTGAAGCTTAATCTGCGGCTCAATGACGCCACCAGTACGCTCGGCCGTCGCCACGTTGTGGGTGTAGTCTTCTTCCTTCTCAACAAGTCCCTTTGCACGCAGTTTCTCGATAATCTTTTCGCGAGCCTCAGCAATCTTCATGCCGGCGAACTCGCCTGCGATAGGGAGGAGCTTCCCGCGCTCATCGATAATCTGCTCCTTCTCCAGGTTATGTCGTTCAGCAATATCAAAGTCGGTGACATCATGCCAGGGAGTGATGGTCATGACGCCAGTACCAAACTCCATATCAATAGCCTCATCCTTCACCACGGTTGCGGTGATAGGACCGTTTATCCATTCAAGGTCAATCTGCTGGCCATCAGTGTAGGCAGCGTAGCGAGGGTCAGCAGGGTGCATCACAACGTACTTGTCGCCGAACTTAGTTTCTGGACGCGATGTACCAATAACGAAAGGACCATACTTAAGGTAGTAGAATTTCTCCTTGCGTTCGTCGTACACAATCTCGTCATCCGAGATGGTGGTTTGTCCTTTAGTGTCCCAGTTCACGATGCGGTGTCCGCGATAAATGAGACCGGCGTCATACATGCGCTTGAAAAGCTCGTTCACTGCCTTGTTCCGGTTCGCATCAAGCGTGAAGGCTTCGCGTGACCAATCGCAGGAAGCTCCCATGGCACGAATCTGTCCTTCGATGGTCTTTCGGCTTTCTTCAACGAATTCACCAATACGTTTCAAGAGCTCATCACGGCCGAGGTCATGGCGGCTCTTCTTCTCCGCTTTCATAATGTCCTTCTCTACCTTTGACTGTGTCGCGATGGCGGCGTGGTCGGTTCCTGGGAGCCAGAGGGTGGCCTTACCGCGCATGCGGTTGTAACGAATGAGAATGTCTTCAATGGTGAGGCCAAGCGCATGACCCATGTGGAGCACTCCCGTCGCGTTTGGCGGCGGCATTATGATGGTGTAAGTCTCGCTTCGCTCCCCAGGAAGCTCATCCGGGTTGAAATACCCACTCTTCTCCCAAACCGCATAGATACGGCCTTCTGTGGCGGAGGAATCGTAGGGCTTCTTAAACTTCTCGTCCATAATCTGGAAAGTGTAGCAGGTTATCGCTCTAGGGCGAGGTTGCCGTCTGCTCGCATGCTGCCCGCCTCCATGAACTCGCCCTCCTGTGCGCGGTAGAAGCCTGCGATGCCTATCATGACGGCATTGTCGCCCGTGAAGCCCTCGGGAGGGAAGTAGACCTGCACGTGGGGGTGCTCCTGTGCAAGGCGTTCGCTGAAATAGGTTTTGAGGTGCCTATTTGCAGAAACACCACCACCAACTGCAAGTGTTTTTGCCTCACTCTCTTCGAGTGCTTTTGCAGTTTTCGCATATAGCACCTCTACCGCTGCATCT
Source organism: uncultured Candidatus Saccharibacteria bacterium (assembly GCA_964391975.1). Lineage (GTDB taxonomy): Bacteria > Patescibacteriota > Minisyncoccia > Phycocordibacterales > Phycocordibacteraceae > C7867-001. The sequence continues at coordinate 177,813 of CAYMNZ010000001.1, forward strand.
TCAAACTCACGAGCTACCTCGCACTTGTCGGTATCCGTAAGCTCGCGGTCTTTCACCAAATACATGACTGCAGTCTTAAGACCGCTGAAAGAAAAATCAAAATCAGGTGAACTAATCATCGGACGGGGGAGCTTCACAGCTGAGTCGCTGGCACGCATCGGGTGCGCAAGTCGTGAAATCTCAGGACCACCTGGGTACGGGAGCCCAAGCATGCGCGCAACTTTATCAAACGCTTCTCCCACTGCGTCGTCGCGAGTTCGTCCGACGAGTGCATAGGAGTGCCATCCGCCCATAAGAATAAGTTCAGTGTGTCCGCCGGAAATGAGAAGTGCCAAGGCGGGGAACTGAAGATCTGAGATGGAGAAGGACCGTGCGTCGCCTTTTACCAAGGAAGCAAGCAGGTGTCCTTCCATGTGGTCAACAGGAACCAATGGCTTCTCCCATACGAGTGAAAGCGCCTGTGCAAAGTTAACACCCACCCAGAGCGCAGGCTCAAGGCCAGGACCGCGGGTAACCGCGATGGCGTCGATATCAGGAACAACTACTCCAGATAGAAACTCCACCAACTGTTCTTTTAGGTCGTGCTCGCGGTCGAGGAGTGCGCCGATTTTCTTCTCTACGTTGAGGGTAGGTCCATCAACATACATTCCCGCCTCAATAAGAGCCGCGCGCAGAAGCGGCGTGAGGTTCTTTGCGTGCTCGCGCTTAGCAACTGCCGGGAAGACTCCACCAAACTCTCGGTGCACGTCTATCTGGGAATAGAGGGCGTTTCCAAGAATAGTAAAGCGGGCAGATTCTTTAGAACCTGTGGCTTCGAGGATAGCGACTGCAGTCTCGTCGCAGCTTGTCTCTATGGAAAGGACTTTCATCCGTCTAATTGTTCCCAAGGAATTGGAGAACCCCAAGGAAGGGAGAAGGCGGCGGCGTTAGGGTGCCCATTGCCGCCGTACTTCTGTGCAATTTTAGCGACATCGACCGAGCCGTCACCCCGCAGCGATACGCGCAGTCCATCAGGGCGTGCCTGCACACACAAAGCGAGCGGCGCCTTCTTTCGTGCAAGGCGGTTCCCAAGATCAGAAGAGAAGATGCTGATGGTTGCGGCGAAATAGCATTCATAGCCCTCAAACCGCACGAGCTTCGCGTCTTCTGCCAGTTCAGCAACGATGGAATCAGAGTGCGTGCGGTAGATTTCTCCACGCTCAATCATCTTTGCGCGTATTGCGGGGTCTTCAATTTCTCCGGCAATCCTGTCCCATGCCTCGAAGGTAAAGGGCTGGGTATAGATAGAGGCGAGGAGTTCGCGGGAATGAGGGAGCGCGAAACGGTAGAGGTCACCTTCCTGCACATAGGTAAGGAGTGTGGGCACGGCAGTGTCAGGATGGAAATATTCCCAGGCGATGACCGCGCCGGAACGACTCGCGTCATATACATGGTTTTTCATGCTCTCGACGACGTCCTTCACTCCTTCGTGGTGGTCAAGCACGACCAGAGAAGCTGCTTCCTCCTCTAGCCGATTCATATCTTCCTGGTGGTAGATGAAATCGATGAAATACAGGTGCGCACCCGAAAGACCTTCAGGCACCGGCCGGCCGTGTTTAACCGGCAGGTACTCCGCAGCGTCTCCAAACTTCTTCCAGGCTGCGTACGCGCCCCCGAAGCCGTCGGGGCAGTCACCATGGAAGAGAATGACGGTACGTTCCATATCCTAGGTTTTCGCTTTGGCTCGCTCCTTAAGCGAGGACCAGAGTGCTGCGGCAACGAAGGCGATACCGATGAGACCCGTAATCGCTTCAGGGACACGGAAGAAGAGGGACATGAGCATGGTGGCTGCGAGTCCGAGAATTGCCCAATGCGCACCGTGTTCAAGGTAGACGAGAGTATCAAGCGTCTTCTGGCGCACCATATAGACGGTGAGCGACCTCACGAAATACGCACCGACACCAAGACCTATCACGATAGATATGAGCTCGTTGGTGATAGCAAACGCACCAATCACACCGTCAAGCGAGAAAGCGGCGTCGAGAATGTTGAGGTAGATAAAGAGCGCAAACCCGCTTGCAGCAGCCCCTGCTTCTACAGTGAAGGCGTTTGCGATTCCCTGCATAAGGATGAAAAGCACGATGCCAACAATACCCGAGAAGAGGATGGTAGCGGCGTGTGCTGGTACAACGAACGCGATTCCTGCGATGACAGCAAGAGAAATACCAATCTCAAGCGCTTCAATACGGCCCCAACGAGAAATGTGCTTCTCGATGACATGCAGCCAATGCACCTCCTTCGCTTCATCAAAGAAGTATTTGAGTGACACCATAAGAAGGAAGATACCGCCGAAAGAAGAGATGGCCATGTGTGCGCCCTCGAGCAGGTGACCATAGGCTTCCGGGTCATTAAAGGCGAGTTGTGCTACTACCCACGGAGACACTGATACCGAAAGGGCAACGATAAGTATCGGGAGCACGAAGCGTGTGAGGAATACCGCAATCAGGATGCCCCAGGTAAGGAAGCGGCCCTGCCACTTCTCGCTCATCTGGGCGAGGATTTTGGCGTTCACCACCGCGTTATCAAACGACAACGTCACCTCAAGCAGGGTAAGGAGAAGCGTAATAAGGAAGGCGTGGAAGCCGCCCCAGAGGTAGACGCCGACAAGTGCCGCTATCCAAATAAGAACGGGAAACGCGAAGGTGCGAATGGCAGGGTTCATGTTTTTGTGCGCGGTGCAAGATTCGAACTTGCGACCCTCTCAACGTCAATGAGATGCTCTACCAACTGAGCTAACCGCGCAGTTCTCGCACAATATCGCACTTTCATGTAGGATTCAAACCGCATGAAAATCGTTGTTCTCGAAGACGGTAACCTCGACGCGGTAGCAAAGGAGGCGGCAGACGCCCTTAAAAAGGGCGGTATTGTCATCTACCCAACCGACACTCTCTACGGTATCGGGGTGAACGCACTTGATGAAACTGCGCTTACCAAACTCCGCCGACTTAAGGTCAGGGAACAGAAGAAGCCCATGAGCATTCTTGTTCCTTCGGTTGCGCATATCTCTCGCTACGGCCACATGACGAATGCTGCCCAAGAGATTGCCGAGCGACACCTCCCCGGCGGTCTCACCCTTATCCTCCCAGCGACCGAGCACGCACCCCGTGATATCTCACTTAATGATGCTATCGGCATCCGTGTGCCGGGAGATGAGTTTTGTCGTGCACTCTCAGAGGCGTTTGATGGCCCTATTACTGCAACCAGCGCCAATCGTGCCGGTCTCCAGACTCCGTGCGATATCCGCAGCATCATTGAGCATTTCGGTCCAGACATTGAACATCTTTCAATTGTTGTTGATGGCGGTGAGCGCGCAGGCGGCACTCCCTCGACGGTGGTGTCGTTCGTCCACGGAGAGATTCCTAGAATACTTCGCGAGGGGGTAATTACGCGCGAGGAGCTTGGATTATAAGGTTCGAATCCTAGGCGGCCAGCAATGTGATAGCATTTCTCTATGTCCACTGAAGATCCAACACGTAAGGTAGAAACTCACGAAAAGGGAGATGATAAGCTCGGCGAAATAGTCGAGCTGATGAGGCCGTCATACCAGGTTATAGATACCGGTGTTCTTAACGATAAGCATCGCGAGACGCTCTATAACTTTGAATTCGGAAATTTTAATGGAGAATCACTTTCCTTGGTGCGTTTCGAGAAAGGGGCGCTTCGCCCTCCACATATCCACGATACTTCAGCAGCCAAGTTCTACTTCATCGAAGGTAATGGATTTGTAATCCTAAACGGCGAGAAGATACCGTATGCAAAAGGCACGTATGTAGAGGTTCCCGCAGGAGCACCGCATGGGTTTGAAGTTACGGAGGACACCTTGATGTTCTCGATTCAGGACAATGGCGGGATTATAAAAGAAGATAAGTCTATAGATTTTAGGTACGAATAGTGCCTAAAGCGAAAACGGTTCCAATATCGTCCCAGCCAGCTACGATATACTCTCCATATGACCTGGGAGACTCTTGAACAAGAAGTACGCGAACTCGCACAGAAAGTTGATTACAGGCCTGACTACATTGTGGGCGTTGTGCGTGGGGGTCTCATCCCGGCGCGCCTCCTTTCTTCGTATCTTGGCATCAAAGATATGTATTGCCTCACGGTTAAAAAGACCGAAGAGGGACGAATGGTAACGACGGAGATTTCTGCAGACCTTGCTGGCAAAAAAGTCTTGCTAGTTGAAGACATGCTTGAGACAGGGAAGAGCCTCGTGGTGGCGAAAGAGTATCTTGAAAGCAAGGGGGCAGAAGTAAAAAGCGCTTGTCTTTACACCATGCCAATTTCAGAGGTCACTCCCGATTTCTCACTACGCCAAGTGGAGGAAGTGGCTACGTTCCCTTGGGAATAGGGTTTCAATTAAACCAGCGACAGCTTAGGTGCCACCCTCCCAGGCAGAAAGGTATTTCTTCTGCTCCTCCGTAAGCTGCTCGAGCGAGAGGCCCATGGCGGTCAACTTGAGTGCTGCAACGTAGTTCTCGAGTTCCTCAGGAACATCATAGACAGCGGCTGAAAGAGGGGTTGGCTGTGTTGCCATCCACGCGCAGGCAAGCGCCTGGGTTGAGAAGCTCATGTCCATGACGGAAGCAGGATGTCCCTCAGCTGCTGCGAGGTTAACCAGCCTTCCATCAGCGAGGAGGTTGATGCGGTTTCCACCAAGCAGGTACTCATCAACTGACGAGCGCACGTTCATGCGAACAGAAGACGCTTCCTTCTTAAGGGTTGCGACATCTATCTCCACATCGAAGTGTCCGGTGTTGCAGACAATCGCGCCGTCTTTCATCTTCCTGAGGTGCTCAATGCGGATGACATGGATGTTGCCGGTTGCGGTGCAGAAGATATCACCTACCGGAGCGGCCTCTTCCATGGTTGCGACGCGGAAGCCATCCATTGAAGCCTCAAGCGCCTTGATAGGGTCTATTTCGGTGACGATGACCTGTGCGCCCATACCGCGTGCGCGCATAGCAAGCCCACGCCCACACCAACCATAGCCAGCGACGACAAACACCTTGCCGGCAAGGAGAATATCAGTTGCGCGAATGATGCCGTCGAGCGTGGACTGTCCAGTGCCGTAGCGGTTATCAAAAAGGTTCTTGGTCTTCGCATCGTTGACTGCAACGATAGGGAACTTGAGTGCACCGTCCTTACTCATGGCGCGCAGGCGTATGACACCCGTAGTTGTCTCTTCTGTTCCTCCCACAATTGAGGGAAGAAGGTCAGGGTGTTCCTTATGAATGGTTGAGACGAGGTCGGCGCCGTCATCCATGGTGAGGTGCGGCTTGGCGGCAATAACGCTCTTGAGGTGTTTGAAAAAGGTATCGCGGTCTTCTCCTTTCTTTGCGAAGACTGGAATGCCATGGTCAATGACAAGTGTCGCAGCGATATCGTCCTGGGTGGAGAGGGGATTGGATGCACAGAGAATGACGTTAGCGCCACCTTCCTTAAGGGTACGCATCAGGTTTCCAGTCTCGGCCGTCACATGGAGGCATGCTCCTACGGTCATGCCCTTCAAAGGCTGCTCCTTCTTGAACTTCTCGCGAACAGCCCGAAGCACTGGCATGTCGTTATCAGCCCAGGCGAGGCGCTTGGCACCCTCAGGAGCGAGGTTCTTGTCAGTAATGTCGTAGTCCATGGTCAGAGCGGGAAAGGTGATTGGTAAGTGGATTCGTAACGTGCGGTCAGCTCATCAAGCGTGAAGCGGTGGTTTTGCGTACCATAGCACTCCACTGCATAGGTGGCTACCGTGCTCGCAAGACGCAACGACTCTTCAAGTGAAATGCCTGAGGAGAGTCCGTGAAGGAGGCCTGCGCGGAATGCATCTCCTGCGCCGGTGGGGTCAACTACCTCATTTGCAGGAACGGCCGGAACGGTGAGCTCATCGTTTCCTGTACGCACACGAGAACCCTGCTCGCCAAGCGTGACGATAAGTGTTTGGCACGCATCAATGATGTCTTGCTCGCTCCATCCGGTCTTCTCGAGTACAAGCGCGAGTTCGTAGTCATTAACGATAAGTCCCAGAGCTCCTGTAATAGCGCTCCTCAAATCTTCTCCGGAGAGCATGGGAATCTGCTGGCCGGGGTCAAAGAGATAGGGAACACCAGCTTCCCGGAAGCGTTCAGGGAAACGGCGCATGTCTTCGATTCCCGTAGGAGAAACAATGGCGAGCGAGGCTCGTGCGGTTTCAAACGGAAGCGTGTAGCCCTGCTCGTCAGCTCCGGCAGAGAAGGCAGTAATTTGGTTGTCTGCTTTATCGGTAGTGATGTAACAGGACGCAGTAGGGAGGTCATTGATGATTTCAATGCCGGTAGTTGCAATGCCATTTTCTTTCAGGTGTTCTTCGTAGTCGGCAAAATCATTACCTGCGGTTGCAAGAATCTCTGGAGAACCGCCGAGAAGTGCGAGGCTGTACCCGATGTTGCCTGCGCATCCGCCGAACACTATTTTAGGAGTAGAGACCGAGAATGAGACGTTGATGTTATGGAGCCCTTCCGGTAAGAAATGCTCCTTGAAAAGGCCAGGGAAGACCATGATGCGGTCGTAGGCAAGAGATCCAATGAGAAGGATGCGGTTCATGACGTGAGGTCCTTGGTCATCTCGATACCGAGGAGAAAGGAAGGTCGCACGCCGTAGCGCATGCGCAACACCTTGAATTTCGACATAATCGCAAGATCCGGGTCTCCGACAAGGTGGTCGGGCATGAGGGTGTAGTTGCTAGCCTTGTCTCCGGCGAACTTCGCTTTGTCGATAATCACATCATCGCGCTCAAGCTCGTCCATCGCCTGGCCGTTCTCATCAAGCAGAATGAGCTTCACGCGCAGAAAGGAAGGGAGCTCGCCCCGCTCCTTGTACGCCGCCTGGTTTGCGGGGTCGTTCGACTCGTCCTGGAAGCGGTCCCAGGTCTCCCTGTCCGCGTCCGAGATTTCATACCCGTTGGTGAGGCCGAGCTTGATGACGGATGGCATGGAGGCACGCAGGTGCATGACATGCGGGACGGTGTCGGGATTGCGCGCGTGGAGTGCATGCGCGTAGTTTTCGGCAGTCGCGAGCAGGAAGCTGCCTACACCTTTTTTTCGTGTACCGAAGACAAAGCGGTGATAGACGTACCACATACCCTTCTGTGGGTCCATCGAAAGTTCCGCGACCTTCTCTCCCGTCGCGGTGTCGGTGAAGGTCAGGTAGCCATCCGTGGCACCACGCTCGGGCACGAAATGACTCTTCCATTCGCACTCTACTTGCCCGGGAGCGAAGCTCGGGAGGTCTATCTTCTCTTTCCACTCGAAGGAGAACTCGGATTGCTCCAACCGTTTCTGTCCTGCCTCGGAGAGGAGGGCACCAGGGACAGGAGGAGCGGGAGGGCTTTCTGCAGGGCTCATACGCGCATAGTACCAGTTGTGCAATCTTCACTCTAGCCTAAGGGATGAGGTGTACTATTTATAGGTACCCCCTAACCAGCTATCCATGACTCTTCCATTCCTTACCCGTCCGTATGAACGTTGGGCACCTGTCGTCGGTCGCGTGCTGTTCGGTCTCTTATTCCTCAATGGTGCATTCTGGAAAATCCCTGGCACCGATATGTTTGCCATGCAGGTAGCGGGTGCTGAGGCGGTTGGCATCCCATTTGCAACGGTGGCAGTGACTCTCGCCTTTATTCTTGAACTTGTCGCGGGAATCATGCTCGTCGTTGGATGGAATACCCGCTTGGCGGCATTCGCACTCATCCTCTTCGTTATTCTCATTGCCGCCTTCTACGGAAGGAATCTTGCTGACATGCAGCAGATGACCACCTTCTTCACCTGCCTCCAGATTATCGCGGGCCTTCTTTACGTTTCCACGTATGGTGCGCAGCGCGCAGCAATTGCTACCTGCCCGCTGCCGGACGGACTGACAAAGTCAGTGTGAAGCAGGTAACAATCCTAAGCCAAGGGCAACAGATGGAAGGCACGCTCTGCGTGCCTTCCGGCGGACAGGGACCATATCCGGGGGTCGTTCTTTTTCACGGCATGACCGGCAGCCAGAAAAAATACGTTCCCTTTGCAGAGGCCTTAGCTGATAACGGTATTGTGGGTCTTGCAGTAAGTATCAGAGGTCATGGCGGAAGTGAGAGGACCTTAGATACCACCACTCCGGCGGAAGGGTATGCAGACGCGCTTGCGGCCTATGACTTCCTTGCAGAGCAGGGTGAGGTGGACTCGGGAAGAATTGGGTTATTCGGAAGCAGTTTCGGCGGTATGTTGAGTGCGCTCATTGCAAAAGACCGTGCGACTAAGAGCATTCTACTTCGTGTCCCTGCTGCGTATACCGAAGACATGATGCGTATGACGTACCAGCAGACCATGGATAGTGAATCTAATATGTTTTTCAACATAGAAGATATTTCAGCGTGTCCCGCTCTCAGGTCTCTTCAGGGATATACCGGAAGCTTGCTCGTCATAGCGGCAGAGAAGGATGCCATCATCCCGCTGAGGATTCCCGAAGCGTATGTTTCCAGCGCAGCGTCCGCTGTTAAGAAAGAATTGCAGGTAGATGCTGGAGCGCTACACCCTCTGACTGACGAAAGATCACTTCAAGACCTATGTGCTCGCATGGTCGGGTGGTTTAGGGAAACGTTGTAATCTCAGTAAGAGGGAGAATGTGAGGGGCTTGGTATAGTACATTCATGATTAAAGAAAAAAGTCTTGCAGCCTTTTACAAGGCATTGCCGAAAACACATGCGCCCGCGCTGAAGAAACTACGCGCACAGATAAAGAAGCTCTATCCCACCGCCGTCGAGCAAATCAGCTACGGCATGCCGCTCTTCAAGCTTGATGGTAAGCCGCTCGGTGGCGTACAGGCTGCTAAGAATCATTCGGCAATCTTTGTGTGGAGTGGCACCGCCCTGCGACCGCTAAAAAAGATGCTTGCTGGTTACGACACCTCCACAGGCACTGTGCGCTTTCCTCCTCAGAAGCCCCCTCCTCTTAAAGTGGTCAAAGCAATCCTCGCTTCCCGGGAGAAAGAAATTCGGAAGGCTCTGGGCACGAAAAAATAACTTGGTGACCCCACGGGGAATCGAACCCCGATTTACGCCGTGAAAGGGCGCTGTCCTAACCGTTAGACGATAGGGCCTTTTGCTGCCTGGCTATCCTAGCATTTTGACCCCCTAGAATGCTAGGATGCGCCTTACGGAGAGGTGGCTGAGTGGTCGAAGGCGCCGCACTCGAAATGCGGTGTAGGGGAAACCTTACCGTGGGTTCGAATCCCACCCTCTCCGCTCTGGTAAGATAGGGAAATGAGCACCAAAGCTCTTCTACTCCTCTCAATTGTGCTCGGGCTTATCATCATCGCGCTCATCGTCGCGCATTTCGTCGTACCTCTCTAGTATGGAAGGCCACCAGGAACTAAAAGCATACATACGGGACCGGCTTGCTGCGGGGGCGTCGCGTGCCGTTATCGAACAGGAACTCCTCAACGTTGGATGGAAACCGGAGATAGTCCGGGCAGTACTTCGACCCAAACGTAACCTCCGCAAGCCCCTTCTTATCGCTGCGGGAGTACTGTTCCTTGTCGTCGCTAGTACGGTTTTGGCAGTCTGGGGACCCACTACCCAAGGCGCACGCCTTCCGATTCCTGCGGAGTGGACGCAACCACCACTCTCGCACGGAGAAGAGCCCGCGCTCGCGAACCCTGAGTTCTTTGCGAAGGTGAAGCAGGACTTCATCGACAAGAAGTCTGACCTCATCGAGGCCGACCTCTCAACGATGACACTTAACGTTTATAAAGCAGGGGAGTTGGCGCTCACCGTTCCTATTAAAACTAAGGGACGTGAAGGCTCATGGTGGGAGACCCCCGCTGGGCTCTATTCAATACAAACAAAAGAGGATTCACACTTCTCAAGTTTTGGCCGTGTCTACCAACCCTACTCCATGGCCTTCCAAGGAAACTTTTTCATTCATGGCTGGCCGTATTATCCAGGCGGGGAACCGGTAGCAAGTACGTATTCAGGCGGATGCATCAGGCTTGCTGACGAAGACGCGAAAAAGGTCTTCGATATGGTAGATGTGGGCACCCCGGTGCTCGTCTTTGAGCACGATTTCTCCTCTGACCAATTCTCTTACGCAGACCTCAACAAAGACTCCCTTTCTGCCGGCAGCTATCTTGCAGCAGATATCCGCAACAACGAAGTCTTTTTCTCAAAGAGTCCAAAGAAACAAGTGCCCATCGCTTCCATCACGAAGCTCATGACGGCGCTTATTGCGACTGAATATCTCAACCTCGACACCGTTACGACGGTGCCGCGCGAAGCTATCGTCTACACCTCGCTCCCACGTCTGCGAGCCGGACAAGAAATAAGCATCTACCAGCTTCTCTTCCCGCTCTTGACTGAATCCTCAAACGAAGCCGCTGAGACTATTGCGCGCCACTATGGTCGTGACAGCTTCGTCGCCCATATGAATGAGAAGGCCAAAGCTATCGGCATGACCGACACCACGTTCGTTGACCCCTCTGGCGCTTCAGCAGAGAACGTCTCGACGGCAGAAGATCTCTTCATGCTCGCCAAGTACGTCTACAACAACCGTAGTTTCGTTTTCAACATCACCTCCGGAGACCTGAAGGGGAGTGCGTATGGCGCGAGCGTCTTCACGGACCTCAGGAACCTCAACCACCTCATCACCAGCAAGTACTTCATCGGAGGCAAGGTAGGCCAGACGCTGGCTGCAAAGGAAACTGACCTTATAGTTCTTGAGATTCCTATTGGTTCAACGACGCGCCCTATTGTTCTTGTGGTACTCGGCTCGGAGGATTCAGAGTCAGATTCTCAAGCGTTGCTTGACCGCGTGCTCGACCGCTACGCGAGGTAGCGCGTGCTAGCATAGCTTCCATGATCGCAACTGGTGTCCTCCTTGCACTTCTCGCTCTGGTTGGTTGGGGAGTAGGGGATTTCCTCATTCAGCGCACTACGAGGCTCGTCGGAAGTGCTAAGGCACTGTTTTTCATAGGACTTGTTGGCTTCCTCGCTCTCTCACCCTTTGTCCTCCCAGACCTTGGGCAGATTTCCTTTGCTGATATTGCGCTTCTCTCTGTCCTCTCGATTATCGTGATGGCAGGAGCGGCCTTCGACTTCGAGGCACTGCGGCAAGGAAAGATTGCGGTGGTTGAGCCAGTGGTGGGTCTCGAACTTCCAATGGCGGTAGGCATCAGCGTTCTCTTTATCGGTGAATCCCTTGGGACCACTCAATTCCTCTTCATGCTCCTGGTGTTCGCTGGCACCGTGCTCGTGGTGATGCGAAGCTTCCACCACGTGTCACTTCGTCTTCTTGAGAAAGGCGTGTGGCTCGCCTTCGCTGCGGCAATTGGCACCGCGCTGACTTCAGTGCTTATTGGTGTATCGAGCCAGGCAATCTCACCACTTGTTGCTGTGTGGTTCTCGCATGGCGCGCTCGCGCTTGTTGCCTTCCTCGTCATCCTTCGTGATGGCACGCTCCACACCACCTGGAAGCAAATCAAGAAGCATCCGGTTACCATCGCTGCACACAGTATCTCTGACAACGTCGCGTGGGTGGCGTTTGCAACTGCAGTGACCTTCGTGCCGATTTCGGTGGCTAACACCATCAGCGGAGGATATATCGCGCTTGCCGTGCTGCTCGGCCTCTTCCTTAATAAGGAGAAGGTGAAGCCCCATCAGCTGCTCGGTATCTTTTTGGTGGCCATAGGCGTCATAGCCCTCTCGTATTTCTACGGATGATGCAGAAGGACGGAACGGGTATACTAGCCTGATGAAACCAGCGGATTGCGAGGAGTGTGGCGGAGACGGTATCTACCACCGCCTGACCTATATCACGGTGGCGCTTGATGACCTCCTGCGCCCCTTCTTCACCCCTAATGCCTTCCTGAAGCCGATTACTTCCTGGATGTATGCGGTGGAGAAGGATCTCACCCCAAAACTCCTCAATTGGTTCGTGAAGCGCGGTTGGGCGAAGAAGGTTACTGACTGGGACGATGAGACCCCGCTTTTGGCTCGCATGCTCTGGGAGGAGGGAAAGGCGCGGGGGATAGAAATCTGGGAGTTCCGTCTCTTCGGGCTGGCACGCAATATTTACGTCGCGAAGCTTACAGACGGCACTGAGATAGCGTATGAAGGCATCCCGCTGCCGCCGGCCGGACTCACACAAGCATGGTGGCTCGACAACAAAGGCATACTCAAGAAGAAATTTCGTGAGCTCGGTATTCCAGTAGCAAAAGGTGCAGCTGCATTCACCCGTACGCAAGCAAAGGAGCTCTACAACAAACTTTCAGCTCCCGTCATAGCCAAGCCACACTCAGGCTCAGCCTCTCGCCACACTACACTCCACATCACTGACGAACGTGACCTCATTCGCGGGTTTGAGATAGCGAAAGAAGTCGCTCCCTTTGCGGTCATCGAAGAGGAGCTTGTGGGAGGTGTTTACCGCGCAACCGTGGTCAACGGGAAGCTTGCAGCAACGCTTAGGCGCGACCAGCCGCATGTGATAGGCGACGGGAAGTCGAGTGTCCGGAAGCTTATGCTCAAGGCCAACGAGCACCCTGCTCGCCAAGGACCCTTCTTCCACCGCATGTACGTCACCACCCCAACGGCATTCCGTGAACTTGAGTGGCAGGGGCACCAACTCTCTGATATCCCTAAGAAAGGGGAGCGGGTCATCCTCCACCCGAAAATTAACTGGAGCGTGGGCGGCACCACCACCGATGTTACGGACGAAGTGCATCCGGACAACCAGGAACTCTTTGAGCGCATTGCAAAGGTGCTCGCCGCTCCGGTGGTCGGCATTGATTTCATTATTGGAGATATGAACCAGTCCTGGAAGGAACAGGACCGCTGCGGCGTCATTGAGTGCAACTCAATGCCATTCTTTGATAACCATCACCTGCCGTTTGAGGGGAAGCCTCGAAACGTAGCGGGGGATATTTGGGAGATGGTACTTAAGTAGATATGGACAACCCGGACAAGAAATTCGGAAGGTTTCCTTTCTTCAAGTCCAAAGAAGCGCGTCTCACGGAAAAGCTCGAGCGCTCCTTTAACCGTATCAACCTGCAGTATCAGCGAGTGAAGGCGCATCATGCAAACTTTCTCGTTAACACCGACTATGACGGCGTACGCGAGGAACTCCTAAACCGCGCTGGTACGTTTACCAGTGAGTCAGATGAACTTCTAAACCGGGAAGGAAAAGAATTCATCGCTGACATCCATCAGCGTGTACATGAAGTAGATACCTACCAAGGAGACATAGAACGGCACATGGTCTCCGTCCTCCTCCTTTTGCGTATCCCACCCGAGTATATGCAGAACCCAGATGCGCTCATGCAGGAGTATCCGCTGCTGGGACACTACTATCGTGCTATGCAGTCACTCGTTACCGCATGCGAAGCTTTCATCGCTGAGTACGACCAGGTATTCCCAGGGCGCACTGAGAGACCTACCGAGCCTTAAGCCAGAGGTAGATATCCTCAAGCGCCTTCACAGCGTCGCCTGCAGCGATGTTGTTCTGGTGGTAGAGCTCGTCGGTGCAGTCTCCTGCGGCCCATACGCCCTCAATGGGGGTGCGCTGATTGCGAGGGTCTGCGGTGACGCGCTTGAACTTGTCCATAGGAAGGAAGCCGTCGGCGAAGTCAGTGTTTGGAATCACACCAATTTCAACGAAGACACCGGTGACCGGAAGCGTGGTCTTCTCCTTCGTAACAGAGTCTTCAACCACCACACCCGAGACAAACTTCTCGCCCAAAATTTCTACGGGCTGCGAGTTAGGCATACCCTTCATGTTTGGGTGTGCGAGCACCTTGTTGACCGTAATAGCATCGGCACCATACTCGGCGCTGCGATGAAGAAGGGTAACGGTCTTCGCATACGCAAGGAGCTGCGCAGCAGTCTCAAAGCCTGCATTGCCACCACCCACCACCACGACATCTTGTCCGGAGAAGAGAGGACCATCGCAGGAAGCACAGTACACGACACCTTTGTTTTCAAACTGCGCTGCCCCTGGGATATCAAGCTTGCGACGACCTGCACCGGAAGCGACGAGAACTGCACGGGCGACGTATTCCTTTTCTCCCGCAGTAACAGCAAAGCCCTCACCTGATTTACCAATCTTAGTGACGCGCACTCCTTCAACAACCTCAACGAACTCTCCCTTGTACGCAAAGAGGTGCTCTTTGAGCACTTTGGCAAGCTCACTTCCTGGAATCTTGATAGTACCAATCCAGTTCTCGACGCCCTCAGAGACGGTGGACTGTCCGCCGAACTCCTCGGTGATGAGAATAGTTTTTAATTGTTTGCGAGCGGCATAGACGCCTGCAGCAACTCCTGCTGGTCCGCCGCCGATGATGATGAGGTCATGCATAGTCGAGAGAGTATAGCAGAAACCCCGCTTTCGCGGGGCTCTGGATAACGTTATTTATTCTTGTTCCTTCGAAGGAAGGAAGGGATGACGCCGAAACCGTTGTCGTCTTCCTCGACAATCGGGGTGACAGGCTTCTCCTCACGGCGCTGGGGCTGTGCAGTAACCACAGGCTCCTCCTTCTTGCGAGGGGCGTCCTCTTCAGGCTCCTTGCGCTCAAGGACGTCGTTGTAAATCTTGCCGCGGGTGTCGGTCTGCTCCTTAGGCGTAAGGGAGAAGAGAGAGCGCTCGCCCATAGTCGTCTCGCCAGTGCCCTCTGGGAAGCCCGTAGCGATGACGATGATGCGAATCTGGCCCTTCTTGAGCTTCTCGTCGCGCATGATACCGAAGATGACCTTGGCAGTCTTGTCGACGGACTCGGAGACGACCTTGGCTGCCTCCTGCACTTCGAGGATGCCGAGGTCTTCGTTGCCTGCGACCACGAAGAGCACGCCCTTGGCTCCTGCGATAGAGACATCGAGGAGTGGGGAATTGACGGCCTGCGTTGCTGCATCCTTGGCGCGGTTGTCGCCCTCGGAAATACCAATACCCATGAGTGCAGGACCTGCACCTTCCATGATGGCCTTAATGTCGTTGAAGTCGGTGTTGATTTCACCGGGAGTGACGATGATGTCAGAGACACCTTCCACTGCCTGGCGAAGAATCTCGTCACAGAGTGCAAACGCGCTCTTGGCTGAGGTGTTTGGCTCAACAATGGCGAGGAGCTTGTCGTTGGGAATGATGATGAACGCATCTACCTCCTTCTTGAGTTCAGCAAGACCGCGGTCAGCAATATCCTTGCGCTGTGCGCCCTCAAACGAGAACGGACGAGTGACTACGGCGACCGTAAGTGCTCCCATCTCCTTGGCAATCTTTGCAATTACTGCAGAAGCGCCGGTGCCAGTACCACCGCCCATACCACAGGTGATGAACACCATGTCGGAACCCTGGAGTCCTTCCTGAATTTCCTGGCGGGTTTCTTCTGCTGCGCGACGTCCGAGGTCGGGGTTCATGCCGGCACCAAGACCGCGGGTGAGGTTCTTGCCGATGTGAATCTTGCGCTTGGCGAGGGAGCGGTGAAGGTCCTGCGCATCGGTGTTGATGGCGATGAACTCAACTCCCTTCACTTTGGAGTTGATCATGTGGTTCACGGCGTTTAAGCCCGAACCGCCCACACCGACGACCCGTATCCGGGCAAACGTCTCGATTTCAGGCACGATGCGCTTAGACATATGAATAGAGTAAGACTGCTAACAACCTAGCCCCCGCTAGACTGGCGGTAATCATAACAGGGTATGACGCCTTGCAAAGATTGACGCCTTGTCAATACCGTATCGTAATTTTAAGGGAGAAACTGACGGAAAAAGCGTGTGAGGGAGGTCTTCATGCCAGCAAGTGAGGCTTTGCCGCTACTTGGGCCACCACTCATCTCTCCAGTGAGCCCCCAGAGCGCGAGTCCGTAGGCAACTGCCCAGGTTGCGTCCTTTATTTTGGCATCTGGAGCAACGCGAATATCTGCAATGCGCGAAGGAAGTGAAAGCGAACCTTTTGCGATGTCGCTTATCGAACCTTGGCCGGCGCCACCACCTGAAAGAATGATGCCAGCAGGAAGCGCACCGCGCTTGCCGATAGCTTTGAGGTGCTTGTCGATTAAATCAAACATGCCTTTGAAGCGCGCGCCCATAATGTCGTCAACGCGCTTGCGCGGATACATGGCGCCTGAGAGTCGCCCAAGCTTAATGCGCTCTGCATCCTCCAAGGAGACCTTGAATCCAAGTGCAAGATCATCCGTGATGCTGCTTGAGCCTGAAGGGAAGACCTTGAGCGAAATAGGAACACCTTCGTCGTAGACCACGATAGAGACAGTCTCGGCACCAATGTTAGCCAGCACACAACCTTTCATCTTCTGGTCTTTGGCGAGCGTCACGTAGGAGCCAGCGAGTGGAGAAGCCATACAGTCGATGACTTCCACATCCGCATTCTCAACTGCGTTGGTGAGCGCATCAGCGTGGCTCTCAAGGCAGGTAATAAAAAGGAAGTCGCCCTCAAGTCGTGTGCCCTTCATACCAAGCGGCTCGCCCAAACTCTTCACCCCATCAACGCTCCAGCCAAGCGGAATCTCGTGGAGGATGCGGCGGTTCAAAAATGCAGGAGAGGCGGCCTGACGTGCAGACTCCTGTGCCTTCTCAATATCGAGCTCAGTAATCTCTGCGTCTGCGCGCGAAATAATGGCAGTACCTGTGCCGCGCGTCTCATCAAGTGAGATACCGCCGATGGCAAGAAAGCCGCTCTTAATAGGGAGGCGAGCTACCTGCTCTGCCTGACGCTTAGCGCGCCGTATGCTCTCAGCCACGTCGTCTACATCAACGACGTACCCATGCCGCATGCCTGCGGTCTCTGCTATGCCGGTGCCAATGATGCGGAGCCCGGGGCCTTCGCTATCGCGTACCTCCTCGACGACTACCACCTTTACTTGGTGACTTCCGATGTCGATTCCCGTTGCGATTCTTCGTGCCATTGTGTAGAGATACGAACCGGGCAAGCAGTGCCCGCTCTCGTTTCTCCATTGTAGGGCCATGAGGCATTCCCTTCAAATGCAGGAGTGCGTGGATAAACAAGAATGCGACGAATTGAGGGTACGAAAGGTCGTAGTCAGGAGCTTGGGACTTGGCTACTTGAAGGCAGATGATGACCTCACCGCTCTTGGTATCAGAGGCATACGAGAGCACGTTCGGAACGTAGCTCTTCTTTCTGAGGCTTTGGTTAAGACGCTTAGCCTCGGTTGGTCCAACAAACGCAAGAGACACTTCCCATGAAGGAAGTAGTGCTTTCGCTATGCGTGTAAAAGGAACACCCGGCACAGGGCGCCGGGTGAGGTTTCGAATACTGACTGCAGGCATTTAGGCTACTTGCGGCGACCGCGGGCGAGAGCTGCTGGGTCAATCTTGCCGAGCTTCACGTCCTCGTTGTACTTGGAACGGCGAGCGCTCTTTATCATGGCGCGGGCGTGGTCAACGTTCTTGGACTTCTGGCGGGCGTAGTAGCGGCGCTTGCGGAGAGCACGGACAAGACCCAGGGTCTGGGCCCGGCGGGAGAAACGGCGGATAAGCGACGCAGAACTCTCGTTCTTGCTGCGCTTCACCTCTACGCGTATTGCATCCATAGTCCCGGGATACTAGCACGGGGGTTGCCGACTAGGCAACTCCCTTTGAAACGGCGGCGAACACCGTCCCATCAAACCAGGCCTCTCCGTATCCTTCGCGGCGGTCCGTCAGTATGCGCAGCGACCGTTTACCGCCCTCCTTGGTGATGGCGAATACGTAGTTGTGTCCTGCAAGCTTAATCTGGGTCCCGAGTGCTAATCCTTCGGCTTCGGTATTTGCGAGCGCTGAGGCGAGAAGCTGGCGAATAGTTGCGGGCGCGAGTCCTTCCTGTTTCAGACGCTCTATAGCCGCTTCGCTCGTGAGGCGGACATCGTAACGTTTCTCAATGGGTACAAAGGGTTCGGTTGATTCTGGAAGCGAGGTGACGCGCCCCTCGTTGTACACGTCCATGAGTGTTGTCAGCTCGATTTTGAGCCCATGGGTTTTATCAAGCTTCCGTATAAGTTCCGGTACCGCGTCGCGTGGGTCAACGCGTACCGTCTCCGGTTGAGTCGTGCTAGGTGAAGGCGTCGTCTCCGGTCCCATGTTTACGCAACGGCACGAAGCCTATCTACCAACGTATCAAACGGAATGAAGGTTTCTGTGTGGGTAGCGCGCTCACGAAGAATGACCGAGCGCTCAAGTGCCTCTTTGCGACCCATGATGATGAGGTAGCGAGGGTTAGAAATCTCAGCAAGGCGCATCTGTTCAGTGAGGGACTCAACGCCAATGGACTGCATCATAGGAATGCGGGCACGCCTGAGGTGGTCAGCCATCTTCATGCTCTCGCGCTTTGCTTCGTCTCCGATGTGCACGAACACGAAGCGAGGCGCTCCACGCTCTTTGTGCGGAGGGATGGTGGCCTTCGTGTCCATAGTGATGCGCACCACAGCACCCACTGACGGCATCGCGCTCTTGAAGAAGGACTTGCCCATATCGTTGTAGCGAGAGCCCCAGGCCTTGATGCGCCCGTCTGCCGTCTCAATAGAGAAACAGGTTTCCGTCCATGCGTTGCCCCGAGACAGAAGCTGCGGCGTGAGTTCGTACGGAGTATCGGTAGATTCTAGATACTCAAGCACCGCCTCAAAGTGTTTGCGGCTTGCCTCTGAGAGGTGGTCGGTAGGGGATGGGAGCCCTCCACGCTCTTCTTCGCCCTCAAGAAGTTCAGCTGCCTTGAAGACATCGTTTTTAGCGCATGCGACACAGTCTGCGGGAAGTACAGGACCGTTCTTGCGGAAGAACGAAGTAAGTTCACGCGCAAGGCGTCCGCGCGTCTCCTTGTCTCCCATGGAGTTAATCTTGAGGATTACTTCTTCCTTGGTGAGGTCAGCAACCAATGAGCGCACTGCACGTATCAAAACAGCATCGGCAATGGCGCGGTCAGCACCGATGGCGTGGAATTGGATGACCACCTGTTTCGGAGCGGCGCGTCCTGCCGCTGCGTTGGTGTGCCACAGGAAGGCGGGCTTGCCAATGCCTGGAGCAACTCCTGCATCACGCACCTGCTTTAGGAAGCCTGCGACTTCGCGTGCGGTGGGGTCGAGCGCCTCAAGCGGAAGGGAATCAGGGTATGGTGCCGGAGACTTGGCGCCACGTTTGGCAACATGACGGAAGGGAGTGAAGCCATAGTAGGTACCAATCGCGTGGGCACGCTTCAGTACATCAATTGGCTCAAGCAGGGTGCTCATTGTATCTGTTCGATTGCGCCCGGGAGAACGCCTGCTTCTGAAAGTGGGAAGAGGCGCAGCATCGCGCGGCCCATGATGTTTTCCTCTGGAAGCGGGCCCCAGACGCGGGAGTCAGAACTCTTAGGGCGATTGTCGCCCATGACGAAGTACTCGCCCTCGTTCAGCATGCGCTCGAAGGTATAGGTGGCGTCCTCGGCCACTACGTAGGGCTCAGGAAGGACTAGTTCGGTGCCATCAGTCTTAGCGATGGTGACCTCGCCCTTCGTGATGCGCACCGTCTCGCCAGGAAGCCCGATAATCCTCTTGATGTAGAAGATGGCCGGGTTGTTTGGGTAGCGGAACACTACGACATCGCCGCGAGCAGGGTCCTCAAGTCGGTAGGAAACTTCATCAATCACCAGGTAATTCCCGTTCTGGAAGGTGGGAGACATGGACTCACCGCGCACCACAAACGGCTGCGCAATAAAGAAGCGCACAAACAGGACCACAAGCACAATAACGGCAACGAGGAGTAATACCTGTTTCGAGTCGCTTCCGAAGAATGTGCGTACCCGATCAGACATGGACATGCCGGCATTGTACGCTTCGCGTTTGGCGCGTCAACTTTTCCGGTCTTCTGCTATGATTCCTGCATGGCGCTCATCATCATGGGACTCGGAAACCCGGGCAAAGAGTATGAGAAGACTCGGCACAACGCTGGGCGCATGCTTGTGGAGCTCTTCGCAAAGAAACAAGACCTCGATGACTTCGAGCTCCGGAAGGCAGGCGGCGTACCGTCACTCGTGACCGAAGGGAAGATAGGGAAGGAGAAAGTGACGCTCGTGCTGCCCGAGACCTTTATGAACAACTCCGGAAAGAGTGCGAAGACTTTTGTGAAGAGCAAGAAGGCAGCACTCGACCTTTTGGTAGTGCGCGATGATATTGACCTCCCGCTTGGCGTTATGAAGATGACCTTTGCGCGCGGCGCCGGAGGGCATCACGGCATTGAGTCAGTGATGCGTGCACTAGGTACGAATGACTTTGCACAGCTTAAGATTGGAGTATCCAAGCCAGGCAAGAAGAATCAGGCCCGGAAGCCGGGGAGCCACGAAGCAGTGACGAAGGCGGTCATCGGAAAGTTCGCACCCGCGGAAGAGGCGAACTTAAAGAAGGTGATGAAGAAGGGAGTCGAGGTGCTCGAGTTCTACGTCACCCACGGACTTGAGAAAGCAACCTTGGTTGCCAACACGCGCTAACGCTTCGTACGCTTTTCCAAAAGCTCCTCAGTTATAGTTCTAAGCTTCTTGATGCGCTCCATCCGTTTGGGGTTCGCGGACATGCTTGCACTCACTTGCGCCAGCTGATCGAGTGTGAGAATCAGTGCCTCGAGGCGTTGCGGGGACGACCTTCCAAGTTCATCCTTGAAGGAAGCAATCTGCAGCATGTACTGAATCGTATTGCGTTCATCCAACGGTACCCATCGATGGAACCACATTCCCGTCTCCTCAACGAATGAGTTACTTGGTCGCCCTGGCTGAGCTTCCCTGTCTTCCATACAAAGAAAGTATAACAAAAACCCCCGCATGAGCGGGGGTTTTCTTTTTCTTACTTCTTGCCCTTGCGAGGCCCTGCGTAGGCGAGGGTCATGCGCTGGTCTGCTGGCTCAAAGAGCTTAATGGCAAACGGATAGCTCTTACCAAGCTCAAGCGTCTCACGAAGCTCTGCTGGGGAAGCGAACTCACTCATGTGCACCAAGCCTGCGACACCCTCCTCAATAGAGGCGAGCGCACCATGCTTGTTGTACTTGATGATAACGCCAGAGATTTCCATGCCCTTCTTGTACTTCTCAGATGCTGCCTTCCATGGGTTTTCCTTGAGTGCTTTGACCGAGAGGGAGATCTTTCCTTCCTTCACCTCAATGACCTTCACGCGAACCTGGTCACCAACCTTGAACATGGTACGAGGATCCTCGACGAGGCCCCAGTCGAGTTCACTGATGTGCACGAGGCCTTCGAGTCCAGCCTCGACTTTCACGAAGACGCCGAAGTCAACGGCACCCGTGACTTCGCCATCAACGACATCGCCCACCTGGTACTTGTCGACCAGAGAAGCCTTCTCCTGCTCCTCCTCACCAACACGCTCGGAGAAGATAAGTTTTGCCTCCTTCGGATCTGCGGTGATGATGCGCACCGCAAGCGTCTTGCCGGTGAGCTTCACGAGCTCACCAAAGATCTTCTCCTTGTCGCCTTCAGGAACGCGAGGGTAGTGATCCTTGTTCAACTGGGAAGCTGGAAGGAAGCCCTTGATACCCTGCCATGCAAGGATAAGACCACCCTTGTTTGCCTCTTCAACATCGAGGTTGTAGATGGTGCCTGCAGCAATGGCCTGCTCAGCCTCGCTCCAGATAGCAGCCTGACGAGCTTCCTTGAGCGAGAGCTCGATGTAGCCGTCCTTACCAGCAGGGTCAACGACCTTAGCGGTGATGGTGTCGCCTGGGTTTGCCTTACGAAGCACATCGGCTGCGTTAAGGTACTCGCGGCCGTAAATCATTCCCGTTCCAAACGGAGGAAGATCAACGTAGAGGCGACCACGCACAAGTGCGATGATGGTGCCTTCGATAAGGTCCCCAACTTTCGGTGGGGTAACAATCTGCTCTGCGAACTTGAACATTGGGTGTCCTGCTTCCACCGTGAGGGCGGGAACCGGGACTGCCGGCGCTTTTACTTCGGTCATATAAATAGACAAGCGGGCCATGCGCTCCGGGGTGTTAAGGAACCTTTCGGTTCGCTAAGGGTTAGTCCCAGGGCGGCTCACAGGCTTCACGCTCGCAACGGGAAAACACTACCATATATGTCTTTCACCGTGAAGGAGCCTAAGGTAGGATGAGAAGACTATGCCTGAAGACATCTTTGGCGATCCGCCTCCTCCAAAGTTCGAAGCAAAAGAATTCCCGGAGCCCTGGTTTGACGCCATCTATGAGGCGAACGCACATTACCCCCAATCAAGCGGCGGCATCGGCCTCAAGTTCCTCAACGCTCTTATGAATAGCGGTTGGACGGGTCAAGAGATTATGGCCATTGAGCGCACGAAGTGGAGCTTCACTTCCGACCAAGCCGACGTCATGGCGAAGGGTCTGCGCGGGATGCACGTGACCTATGGGGTGCCCTGGACTGACACCGACCAGACTGAGGAACACAAGAAGGCGCTCGCGAAGCGGCATGAAGGCTACGAGCCAGAGATAAAAGAGATTGATTCGGAACGTATGGACCGCTATGCGGAAACTTCAACCAAGATAGTGAACGAGGTCTTCACCCGCATGCGAGAAGCCCTCGGCAGAGTTATATCCAATCCGAAGGAGGTGTTCCCAATCGTGCGTACCTATACGAAGCATGCGGCGGAGACTATCAGTGGGGACGAGGAATTTCTCGCGCGTTCGCAGGAGTACAAGGATATCCATCGGGCCTTCTATCTGAGCTTCAAGCCGGGCGAGTTTACGCACGAAGAGATACGGAAGAAATTGAAAGAAGACCCGAAGATACAGGAGGCACGGGCCATACTCGCGACCACGCTCATCAAGAAGGCGGGTGAAGCCACCGCAATTGACCCGGCGCTTGCTCAGTACGATGTCGAGAAGCGTGCACAAATCATTTCGCGACTGACAACGGCGGTCATGCCGTTTCTCTAGGCGCTACGGCTGGGGAACTTAGCCTTAAGTCGCGCGAGCGCAGCTCCGTGGTTCTTCAGGATAATCAATTTAGTGAGTGCGATGATTTCGGAGTTATTATTCCTCACTCCTCCTTTCCTAATTTGTGGCGGTTTGAGGTCGAACATGCTGCAGATGTGGGAGATATCCGATTTTGAAATCCCAGTAAGCTCGAACATCATCTGCTGTGAACAGGTTTTAGCCATAGAACGGAACAGCTTGATGTCGTCTTCATCAAGGCGAGACTTAAGACGCTCACGCACTTCAGCCGCTGCTTTCGTAAGGGGCTGTTGTTCCTTATACATACGAGGAGTATAGCAAGGAGAAGTGTCTTCACAGGCACGTAGAGCCGTATCCCTAAAAGGAAGAAGGCGCTAGGATATTGGATATGGCTGAGAAGATAACAGACGCGCACGAAAGAAACGACGCGCCCCCTCCTCGCGAGTTTCCTGCGTCCTGGTTCAAGGCCATCAAAGACGGGAACGCATTCTTTCCTTTCTCGAGCACAGGAGTATCTACATTTTTCCTCGACGCGCTTTTCGCGGAACACAGCAGTTTTGAAGAAATTGAGAAAGTAACGGAAGCAAAATACGCGACCAGTGATAAGCAGCGTCAGGACTTCATGATTTCGATGCATGAATTCCATGCCACGTACGCTACTCCAATCGCAGGCGAAGGCAGGGCAGAGGAACTAGATGATGATATCTACGAGCGCACCGGGAAGAGTTCCCCTGTCGTGCCGGTAGAATTATCCAAGAAGGGATTCGAGCGATTTATGGATGGATTAGTGCTTTCGCCCAAGATCGTGCTTGATTACTTTCGTGAGCAGGTCGGGCATCTTGTCGGTTCTGAGCAAGAGCTCTATACGGTCGTCAAAGCGTATATAGGGCATGCAGCGCACGTCATCAAGCATGACAAGGAGGTGAGGAAAGCCATGAAAGCCTACATGGAGGAACATCGGGCCTTCTCACTTTCTCCGCACATAGTGGATCATGAACGTGATCTCGACGCAGGAATTAACAATGCACGCGGGGAGGTTACCAGAGCCGTAATGTCTGGAATCCACAGCGCGCTCTCCGAAGATCCAGTGTTCGCGAATCGTACTCTTGCGGAACGAGAGCAGCTTATAGAGACGCTGGGCCTGGCGTACGGCAAGGTGCATCGCCGACCTCTGACTCCGGGCATCCTCCTCTAGAGAATGCGTTTGTTCTGTGAGACAAAACGTCTCAAACGCGCTATAATATAAGGAAATATGGTCATCACCCACCACGGCGGGCAGTGCTTCAAGGTAACCTTTGGTGACCTCACACTTGTCTTCGACCCCATAAGTAAGGGCGGCACACTGCCGTCAGTTCGCTTCGGTGCAGACATTGCGCTCGTCTCCCGCCAGCACAAAGATATGAATGGTGTTGATGAAGTTACCTATGGAGATAAGGAGCCCTTCGCCATCATGGGCCCCGGTGAATATGAATATAAAGGAGTGACCGTGCAGGGCTTCCTTACAAAGAGTGAGTACGGACTCGGTAAGGGACAGGAGACTGCGATGAACACGGTGTATGCGGTAAAGCTCGAGGGCATGACCTTGGTCCATCTTGGTGCACTCTCCGAAGCCTCACTCCCACCAGAAGCGAAAGAGGGAATTGATGAGATTGATGTGCTCTTTATTCCAGTCGGAGGCGAGGGAGTACTTGATGCGGCTAAGGCCGCTAAGCTCTCAACCATGCTCGAGCCAAAGCTCATCATTCCTATGCACTGGAGCGGGATGGGTAAGCCCAAGGCGCTCGAGAGCTATCTTAAGGAGGAGGGAGGGGAGAGCCAGAAGACCGATAAGCTCACCCTCAAGAAGAAGGATGCGGTTGACAAAGACGGTGATATAATCGTAATAACGCCTTAACCTATGAAAGACTACGTCGAACACCTTCGCGCTAAGCCTGAATCGGTCCGTCGCACCATAGCGTTCTCCGCTGCCGCTGCCATTGCTGCTGTCGTTGGTGCTGGCTGGATGATTGCACTCGTTTCTTCTGGCAATCTTGCGATAGCACCTGTTTCCTCTACCGAGGAAGCTTCGGAAGCATTCGCTGAGACCCAGCAGCGCTTTGATGAGCTTGCTGGTGCCGCAAGCGCCTTCTACTCCAGCCAAGGAGCTGCAGGTGTGACGGTCGTCGAGGACGAGGCCCCGGCACCCGCAGAGCCAGCTCCACAGGAAGCAAAGGTCCTGCATTTCTAAATGAAGCGGAAGGAGCAGGATGATGTCTCGCCGAGGACGGCGGCCCAGGTCATAGACCAGTCGATTACTGCAGAGATGCGGTCGAGTTACCTCGACTACGCGATGTCGGTGATTACGTCGCGCGCGCTTCCCGATGTACGCGACGGCATGAAGCCGGTGCACCGCCGCATCCTCTACTCGATGCATGAGAACGGACTGCACGCTGGAGGGAAGACGAGGAAGTCGGCAACGGTGGTGGGAGACGTGATTGGCCGCTACCACCCGCACGGCGACACCGCTGTCTACGACGCGATGGTGAAGCTCGGTCAGGATTTCTCTACTCGCTATCCTTTAATCATTGGACAAGGAAACTTCGGTTCCATCGACGGTGACCCTCCTGCTGCCTATCGTTACACCGAAGCAAAGATGTCGAAGATTGGCGGCGAGATGCTCGCTGACCTCGACAAGGAGACCGTTGATTGGAATCCAAACTATGACGGAAGCCACAGAGAGCCCTCAGTTCTTCCAGCTGCAGCACCAGGACTTCTTCTAAACGGCACGCTCGGTATTGCCGTTGGTATGGCCACCAACATTCCTCCGCACAACCTGCGCGAAGTGGTAGGCGCAGCAATGCACCTCATTGATGAACCAGAAGCAACCACTGAGGACCTGTTGAAGTTTGTGCAGGGTCCTGACTTCCCACTCGGCGGCATTGCGTTTAACCAGGCCGACATCAAGCACGCCTATTCTACCGGCAAGGGAGGTGTGGTGTGTCGCGGTGTTGCAGAGATAGTGGAGGAGAAGAAGGGAACCTCCATCATCATTACCTCCATTCCATTCCGCGTGAACAAGGCGGACCTCATCACGCGCATGGCGGAGCTTGTGCGCGATAAGAAGCTCGAGGGCATCAAAGACCTTAGGGACGAATCCGCTGAGGATATACGCGTCGTGGTGGAGCTTAAGGGTACCGCACACCCACAGGCAGTTTTGAATAATCTCTTCAAGCACACGGAGCTTGAGTCGACCTTCCACTACAACATGCTGGCGCTTGTTGATGGCGTGCCCCAGACACTTTCTCTGAAGGGCATCCTTGAGCATTTCATTGAGCATCGCCGTGTCGTAGTGAAGCGCCGCACTGAGTTTGAACTCCGCAAAGCAGAAGAGCGCGAGCACATCTTGCTCGGTCTTTCCAAAGCGCTCGACCACATTGATGAGGTCATTGCCATCATCAAGAAGTCTAAGGACGTACCATCTGCTGACGAAGCGCTTCAGAAGAAGTTTGGTTTCTCTGAGCGACAGACCGCCGCGATTCTCGCTATGCGCCTTCAGACGCTCGCAGGACTTGAGCGCAAGAAGATTGATGACGAGCTCGCTGAAGTGCAGGAGACCATCAAGCGCCTCAAGAAGATTCTTTCCTCCGCCAAGAACATTCTTTCCGTGGTGCGTCAGGAGCTTGAGGCCGTTATCGAGAAGTATGGCGACGACCGCCGCACCAAGATTGTGAAGGGAGGCGTGAAGAACATTTCGGTGGAAGACCTGGTGCCTGACGAGGAGAGCGTGCTCGTCATCACTCAGGGCGGCTACATAAAGCGCACCAACCCATCTGAATACAAGAAGCAGAAGCGCGGTGGCGTGGGTGTTGTTGATATGTCCACCAAGGAAGAGGATGTGGTGACGCAGTTCCTTGTAGCCTCCGCTCACTCCGAGCTTCTATTCTTCACCGATTACGGAAAGGCGTACCAGACCAAGATGTATGACATCCCTGAAGGCCGCCGCGCCACCAAGGGAAAGAGCATTATGAACTTCCTCCCGCTTGCAGGAGATGAGAAGGTAACCTCAGTACTTGCCGTTCCTAAGGGTGCTGCACGCGATGCACTCTCCGTATTCCTCATCACCGAAGGGGGTGTGGTGAAGAAGGTGGAAGCTAAGAACTTCGCTGACGTCAGGCGCTCGGGCATCATCGCTATCTCGCTTAAGGGCAAGGACCGCCTCGTCTCTGCGCACTTGGCTGAGAACGGCGACTCCATTTCTATAGTGACCTCGAAGGGTCAATCTATTCGCTTTGACGAAGCAGATGTGCGCGCGATGGGTCGCACGGCAGCAGGAGTGCGCGGTATGACGGTGAAGAAGGGAGACAGCGTGGTGTCCGCAGAAGTGGTGTCTGCAGCTGCAAAGAAGTCCACACTCCTCATCATCATGAGCAAGGGGTACGGCAAGAAGACCTCAATGGATGAGTACAAGGTGCAGGGACGCGGAGGCTCAGGCATCAAGACGGCGGAGGTAACCGCAAAGACCGGAGAGATTATTGGTGCCAAAGTGCTTACTGGTGACGAAGAGCAGGATGAGGAGATTGTCGTTATTTCAAAGAAGGGTCAGGTGATTCGCTGTGCAGCTGGAGAGATTCCATCGCTTTCTCGCGCAACGCAGGGCGTACGCATCATGAAAATGCGCGAAGGCGACTCCATCGCCTCAATGGTTGCGCTCTAACGCTGCTGCTGTTGATTGCACGCGCCTCTTCTGGGGCGCGTGCTATTTTATAGGTATGCACTTTGCTGATCCGACCGCCAACATCCTCCAAATGGGGCTTCGTGAGGGAATGAAGATTGCCGACCTTGGCGCCGGCTCTGGCCACTACGCTCTTGCGGCTGCAAATATCGCAGGGAAGAGTGGTCGCGTGTATGCCGTCGATGTTCAGGAGGATGTGTTGAAGCACATCCGGGACAAGGCTACAGACCGCGGACTTGCCAACGTCGATACCGTCTGGGGCAACATCGAGAAGCCAGGAGGCACCAAGCTCAAGGATGCGTCCATTGATGCAGTTATCCTTTCAAACACGCTCTTCCAGCTCGAGAGCAAGGAAGCGGTAGTGACCGAAATTAAGCGCATTCTCAAACCCGGTGGCAGGGTGCTCGTGGTTGATTGGGCAGGCGCGTACGGGGGACTCGGTCCACACCCAGACCACGTTGTCCCAGAGGAGGTCGCGCAAAAGATATTCATTGACGCTGGATTCCATAAGCAGAAGGCCTTCAGCGGCGGTCCGCACCATTACTCACTTCTCTTTACTACTGCGCCATGAAGCCCTTCCAAACCATCGTCCTTGTTGCGTGCGGGTTCCTCGCGCTCTTAGGCCTCTTTCTCTTCGCTACCTTCAATGGCGGAGGTAATGGTGGTGTGCCAGTAGGGCCCGTGACCATCTGGGGACCGCTTCCTGCTGACGCAGTGTACGAGGGCATTGAGAACTTGAAGGGCACCAACAAGGAATTCCAAGAAATTACCTACATTGAGAAAGACCCAGCAACACTTGAGTCGGATCTTGCTGAGGCGCTTGCGGGAGGCTACGGTCCTGATCTCGTTATCATTTCGCAGGAACAGATTCTCTCGCAGGCAGGGAAGTTGAGCATCATTCCGTTTGAAAGTGTTTCAGAACGCACCTTCGTCAGTACGTATCTTCCAATAACCGAGCTCTATCTCACGGACACGGGCTTCTATGGCTTCCCGATTACGGTTGACCCCTTGGTCGTGTACTACAACCGCACGCTCCTCTCCAACGCAGGACTTCCACTCCCACCAAACCTGTGGGAAGTGGTGACGGCGCTCGCCGACCGACTAACGCAACTGCAGCCAGATCAGAGCATTGAGAAGAGCGCGATTGCACTTGGTGAGTACGGGAACGTCGCCAACGCACGAGCCATCGTCTCGCTCCTCCTTCTGCAATCCGGAAGCACTATCACCACCAAGGAAGCTGGACGAGTACGTTCAACGCTCTCTGCTGGAACGTCAGCAAGTGGGAATGCGCCTGCAGTGTCGGCTATGAACTTCTACACACAGTTTGCAAACCCGGTGAAAACCGTTTACTCCTGGAACCGCTCCCTCCCGAACTCGCGCCTTGCGTTTCTTTCAGGCGACCTCGCGCTCTACATTGGCTTTGCGTCCGAACGGAAGTACCTTGCCGCTGCCAACCCCAACCTCGACTTCGACATGGCACCGATTCCGCAGCCAGGCACTGCAGCGAACCCTAAGACCTACGGACTTGCCTATGCGTTTGCGATTCCGAAAGCAGCAGCAAACTTTGAGGGAGCGTTCCGCACCGCCGTTGCCCTTACCTTCCATGACCCACTCAAGATTATCTCGGAGGGCTCCGGTATGGCGCCAGCCCAGAGGGTGATGTTGAACGACACGCCGGACCGCTTTACTGAGCTTTTCTATCCGCAGGCACTTATCGCGTCCGGCTGGCTCTCCCCAGCACCTCGGGTAACTGACACAATCTTCTCTGCTATGATTGAAAACATAACCACCGGCCGGAAGGACGTAGCAGAGTCCCTCTCGTCGGCGGAACTGACCCTGAACGCGGCACTGCCATGATTTCACGCCTCTCGTTCCTCATTCTCCTTTTTGCACTCTCGCTCGCGGTAGTACCGGTTTCAGCAGATGCGCTTGAGTGCGACGGACAGGTGTGTCTGCAGCCTGGCATGGTCTGTGCAGGACCTGAAGGCTCACAGTACTGTCAGTTGCCGGCAGCAGAACCGACAGGTGTCTCTTGTGGTACTAAAACGTGTGATGGCGGGGAAATTTGCTGCAACGCACCTCAGTTCCCTAACGCGCCGTTCTGTTCAACGCAGTCCACGTGTACTGCTATACAAAATCAGGCTACCCAGCCCAACACCACTCCTTCTCCCAGTACCGGAGACGTTACGGACAATAATAATAGTGAGGGAAGTAACAGCGGCGTCGCACTCATCAACCCGCTTAAGGTAGACACGGTCCCTGAGTTCCTCGCGCTCATCCTTGCAGCGGTCGTGAACCTCGGCACCATCATCCTCGTTCTCATGCTCGTGTATGTGGGCTTCCTCTTCGTGGTCGCGCA
Source organism: uncultured Candidatus Saccharibacteria bacterium (assembly GCA_964391975.1). Classification (GTDB taxonomy): domain Bacteria; phylum Patescibacteriota; class Minisyncoccia; order Phycocordibacterales; family Phycocordibacteraceae; genus C7867-001. The sequence continues at coordinate 207,819 of CAYMNZ010000001.1, forward strand.
AGGAAACGAAGAGAAATTGCAGAACGCAAAATCCGCGCTTCTGTGGACGGTGGTGGGAGGTTTGGTGCTCCTTGGTGCCCAGGCCATCTCGCTTGTCATTCAGGCCACCGTAGGCAGCCTCCAGTAAGCCATGACCTTCGCCGACCTCGTCAACCAGCACTTCGTTCCCTTCGTCGACTACGCGATTATCCCGCTTCTCTACGCGCTCGCGTTCATCTTCTTTCTTATCGGTATCGTACGTCTGTTGTTCTCGCTTGAGGAAGAGAAGCGCAACGAAGGCAAGAAGTTCGTGCTCTGGGGCCTTCTTGGCATGGTGGTGCTGTTTGCCGTCTGGGGCATTGTAAAGATGCTTCTCGGGGTCTTAACCGGTGCGTGATACCATAATTCCTATGCAGCAACTTTCACTCTTCTTCATCAACATCGTCAAGATTATCGATGTGGTAATCGTGCCGGTCATCTTTTCGGTGGCCTTTGTGGTGTTCCTTTGGGGAGTATTCCGCTACTTCATCGCAGGGGCAGGCGACGAGGAGAAGCGCAAGGAAGGTCGCACGTTCATCACCTGGGGCATCATTGGTTTCTTCCTTATGTTTGCCGTCTGGGGCATCGTGAACCTGCTCATCAACTCGCTTGGCTTTGATACAAAGACGCGCCCAATGCTCCCGCTCTTTGGTAGCGGAGGAGGGGCAGCGGGGGAACAGTATGCACAGGGTTACGCCGTCCAGAGTCAGGGTACGATCGGAGCAGGGATACCTCCAATCGGTGCAACCGCAGGAAGCTGTGGCGTCATGGGAGTCAGTGCGCTTGGCTTGTGCCCGCAGTACTTTGACTGCGTTAATAACGTCTGTACGAACCGAGACGGGGATTAGTGTGTTTTCCACACAGCGCACTGACCTCTATTGACTCGTAGGTAAGGCGCCGTATCCTATACAAGTACTCACTACCCATATCTCATGAACAAACTCGCTTACATTGGTGCTGCCGCCTTGCTGCTCACTCCGCTTGCAACCTTTGCGGCCGTGACCAGCATCTACGACCTCGGCGCCCTCGTCCTCACCGTCATCAACGACATTCTCGTACCGGTGGTGTTTGCTATCGCCTTTATCGTCTTTATTTGGGGCGTGTTCCGTTACTTCATCGCTGGCAAGCAGGATGAGGAGAGCCGTGAGAAGGGTAAGTCCCTCATGCTCTGGGGCCTCATTGGCTTCTTCGTGATGGTCTCGGTTTGGGGCCTCGTGAACATCCTTGTGGGCACCTTGGACCTCAACACCAACGTTCCGAACTTCCCGGACACTCCAATCCCAACGCGCCGCTAGTAGGCGTTCTCCACTCAAGAAACCCCGCGCGAGCGGGGTTTCTTGCTACTATAGGCCTATGCAATTGAGTGGTGTCTTCTGCGGCTTCATCGACCCGGCTATTCATGTCGTGTTGATTCCGGCAATCTTCACCATGTCCTTCATCGCGTTTTTATGGGCGGTTTTCTACTACGCTATTGCGGGTGAGTATGATGAGTTTGCTCGTGAGATGGCCAAAGGTCTCATGCTCTGGAGCATTATGGCCTTCTTTGTGATGGCGGCGCTCTGGGGCGTAATTGAGGTCATCTACGGTTGGCTCGGCATCAGCAGTGCTATGTGCTAATGCTATACTTTTCTCTATGAACCCTCCTGATCCATTGCCAAGCGACGGTACTAACTTCTTCAAAAATCTTGAAGTCGCTATTATTGACCCGCTCATTACGCTTCTCGCCCTTGCGGCCTTTGTGGTCTTTGTGTGGGGTGTCGTTGAGTTCATCCGCGGAGCGGACAACCAGGAGGCACGCAGCAAGGGCCAGAAGCACATTATCTGGGGCTTGATTGGACTCACTATTATCTTTGGTGCTCGCGCTATCTTGGCGCTCATCAACACCACAGTCTCGGGGTTTAACTAGTGCTGGGAAGAGGACTCGAACCTCCATGCCTTTCGGCGCCACGTCCTAAGCGTGGTGCGTATACCAATTCCGCCATCCCAGCGTTTTTATAGAGTACACGTTCTCTCGCATTTTGTCCGCACCGCTTCTGGTGCGCCCACCAGGGCTCGAACCTGGGACCTTATCCTTAAGAGGGATCTGCTCTACCAACTGAGCTATGGGCGCGCTGGTCTGAATACTATCGGACTTGTGCAAATTCTTCAACCACTTTGTGTGCCGAGGGTGGGACTCGAACCCACACGACATTACTGCCTGGGGATTTTAAGACCCCTATGTCTACCAATTCCATCACCTCGGCGTGGAGGCACTATAGCAGATTTGGCCTTTCCATCCTTCATGAGAAGATATCGGGATGGATGGTCTCCAAGCACGTGGTATCGAATTGCCGGAAGTACCGGAGGGATTCGAGCGCCGCAATGGCGTGCTTGTGCCGATTGAGAAACCCAAGGAGGAGGGAATTGTAGGTGCTTCCCCTGATGACGTACAGAGAGTAGAAAGATTCAAAACGGACACAGGTAAGGAGGCGAGGCGTGAGTGGGAAGAAAGGATTGGGTTGCCAGTCAACGTGTTTAAATCCCCAGACTCCGCACTGGTAAGCGACAAGCTCTTTGCGGCCATCTGCAGGAAGGCGAATCTCAAGTGGCATGCTAGTTTCGCCGCAAACCTCACCCAACAGGTGCTGGAGGTGCGCAAGCATCCCTACGAGGTATTCTCGGGTCTTCCAGTAGAGCTTGAGCGTGCGGAGGCGCGCGCTTTCTTCGCTGCCGCCTCCGACCTCTATCGTTCGTATGCGCCCGAGTTCGCACAAAGCCAAGTCGCTCGCACCTCTTTCTTTACGCCTCTGTTCTTCTTCACAAAGCTGGGCTCCATACCGGAGGAGGCAGATAATCTCTGGAGCCCCCACCTTATCGAGTTTGCCGTTGAGCAGCTACCAGCCCTTCCAACGAGCGAGCCGTCATACGCCATTGCGAAAGGACTGCTCAAGATGAACCTCGAGCGGTTAGGAAAAGAAGAGATACAGTCCGTACTGGGCACACTCGCACGGAATCAGGACCTCCATACCGATCTAGCGTTGCTTATAGCTGAGCGTACCAAAAAGGATTTCAAGGAACTTATTCCGGGCTATACAGCTCCTGACGAGGGGATGTGGGAACTTGCTCCCGAAGAGCTCGTCGCCAATGCCGCGACCTACGCGAAGCATGCGTCGACTGAAGGGCTTGGTACTTTTAAGCAAGCTTCGAAAGTTGGGTATGAGTTTGAGTTCCTCCAAGACGGAGACAACGATACACTCAGCACTCGAATCGCCACGGAACTGAAAGGACTCTCCGTGGTCGACCTCCGCAATGTGCATGCTGACGGCAGCGTGACAGAGATGAAGACGGGCGAAAGGGGGGTGCCGTTCACTCGCACTCAAGCAATCGAGCTGCTCAAGCTCGGGCAGGTGCTTGAGCGTAACCAGCACGCGGTAGCGCTGGCTTCGATACACATAAACCTGGATTACTTACATAAAAGGGCCAGTGCGTTCGATTTCGCAAACTACTACTACGATGAGAGATGTGAATTCAAGGGCACTCGCACGCCAATTGCACGACTCGATACGCCGTATCTGAACGAAATGTCGATTCTGCTTGATGAGACTGCGGTGCTTGGAGGTCTCTATGATGTGCTGAGTAAGGACGACCTGCGTGAATTCGTGCGACGCAAGACGGCAGGAATGCCGCTCTCAGAAATCCTCTCGCCCGCGTTTGGACCGCATGAACTGGAATGCGAGTACCTTATTGGCGCCTGCCAGGACTCCAATCAGTTCCATCTAGTTCCGGCTGTACTGCGCCTGTACGCACAGAATGCTGTACCTCGAACGCTTATGGCCCAAGAGATGCTGTTTGCGGTAGAAGACTCGAGAGAGACTGCCTCTGTGCCTTGGGGTCCGCACCTTATCCAGTATTTCGTTCGGGATATGGGTGGAGAAGTGGGGCAGCTGTCTATCGCTAAAGCACTCGATTCGATACCTGCTGAAGCGTTCTTCGCTATCACCCGCATCATGCATAGGCAAATGAATAAGGCATTTCTCTTAATACTCGTTGATAAAATGCCGTCGTGTACCTTCGCGCAGGCGGTGAGCACACTTCAAAATCCGTATATCGATAGCAGCGTCAGGAAGGCCCTCATTGAGAAACTGGAGCCCATTTCCTTTACGCCTGAGGTTCGATTGTTCTTGTCGGGTAAGAGCAAGTCCGGCGATTCAATCGAAAAAAATGTACGAGTAGCTCTAGCGCAAAAGATTCAGAACCTTACGTTTGCGGAGGCAAAGGAATATCTTACGGATGCGCAGAATAATTCCCCATTGGTGCAGACGGCTGTGGCCGAACAGATTATTGACGCCGCGGGAAACCAAGAAGTCAGGGAGGTCGTCGAGGGGGGTGCGGATGTGTACGCCTCGGTCGCTGATGTACTCGAGCGAAAACTCGGTTGAGGCCCGGGCGGGAATCGAACCCGCGCATCGCGGGTTTGCAATCCGCAGCGTTACCACTTCGCCACCGGGCCGGTGTTTTGGGATGATAGCGTGCTTCTAGCCAGGAGGCTAGATGCCCTTCGAAATCTCGTCTAAGTGCTGGCGATGCTCTTCACCACTATCGAATTCAAAGGTAACGCGAGGGAGCATGTTGAAGCGTGCTTCCTTTTTGAGGTAGTCGCGGAAGAGATCCTTGTGTCGGTTAAGGAAGGCAACAGCGTGCGTGCGTTGTGAATCCGGAAAGACAGAAACGTAGATAGTCGCGTTTTTGTGGTCGCGTGCGAGGTCTGCGCGCGTTGGGGTAATGAGTGTGTCGCGGCCTGCTTCGCGTGCAATATAGGCAGCTGCAAACTGAATTAAGAGGGAAGCGAACTTTTCGTCACGGATGTTCATGACTCAACAATTCTAAAGCCAATCAAGATATCGCCTGGAGCTGCCTCAGCACGTGCCTCAATTTGGAGACCGAACTCCCCTTCGGTGCGAAGCTCCTTCACATCTGCACGTGCCTGCTGGAGGTTCAAAATCTTTCCACGGCCAAGCTCGATGTCTCGACGTACGACCTTTACGAGGGTGCCTACGGAGAGGGAGCCCTCCTTGAGGTTTGCACCGAGCACCTGCTTCACGCCGCTGGTGCTGAAGACCTTGAGAACCTTTGCCTCGCCAAGGATTTCTTCCTTAGAAATCTTAGGTGCGCGCTCGATAAGAATGTCGTTCACGCGCTTGCCGAGGTCGTAGATGATATCGAAGGTCTCGATGGGGACGCCCTGGCGCTCGCCGAGGTCGCGGGCTGCTGCGTCGGTCGGGACATGGAAGGCAATCACGATGCCGCCTCCAGCAAATGCGGTCTTCACATCGCCTTCGCCCACCGCTCCAACACCTGAGGAGATGATGCGGAGCGTCGCGCTCTCGTGCGTAATCTTGTTGAGCTCGTGCTTAATCGCTTCGAGGCTTCCGGTGACGTCAGTCTTTACGATAAGCGGCAGGACAAGCTTGCCGTCCTCGGTCTCAGCAACCTTCTGCATAACGGTGCGTACAGGCTCCGTTGCTACTTTCTCAGCTTCCTTCTTGGTCTTTACTGAGATGAACGGGGTGCCTGCAGGAGGGAGCTCGCTCCAGCCAGAGATGGAGACGGGCTGCGAGGGACCAGCTTCCTTGATACGGCTACCTGCGAAGTTCTCAATGAAGCGCACAGGTGCGACTGCTGCGCCTGCTACGACAAAGCTTCCCGTTGGAAGTGTTCCGTTCTTAAGTATCAAAGTGGCAGTAAGTCCCTGCTTGGGGTCCTGGGTAGATTCGAGGACGAAACCAGACGCTGGGAGTGTTGCGTCGGCGGTAAGCTCTGCGAGGTCTGCGGTCAGGAGCACGAGGTCGAGAAGTTCATCGACTCCCTGGCCAGACTTCGAGGAGACCGGAGCGTAGGGAATGGAACCGCCGAGTCCCTCGAGGTAGATGCCGTTTTCAATAACCGAGTTCTTTACGCGGTCGATGTCAGCACCGTTCTTATCAATCTTGGTGAAGGCAACGACGAAGGGAACGTTTGCTTCCACAATGGCGTCATACGCTTCCTTGGTCTGGGGCTTCACGCCCTCGTCTGCGGCGATGACCAAGATGGCAACATCGGCAGCTTGCGCCCCGCGAGCCCTGAGTGCCCGGAAGGCTTCGTGGCCTGGGGTGTCGAGGAAGGTGATGGTGCGCTTCTTTCCTTCGTGTTCATGCTCCGCCTCATAGGCTGAGACGTGCTGGGTGATGCCACCGGCCTCTCCTGCCGTCACATTGGACTTACGGATGTAGTCGAGAAGCGAAGACTTCCCGTGGTCGATGTGGCCCATGACGGCGACGATAGGGGGGCGAGGAGTTAGTGCCATGATTGGCAGATTACACCACAACGCTTCACTAAACTCAAACGAGGCCGTACTCTACTACCATGAAGCGCATCTATCTCGACTGGGCGAGCGCCGCTCCAGTACACAAGGAAGCGAAGCGTGCGTACGAGCGCGCGGCCACAATATGGGGTAATCCCTCATCCCCACACGAGGAGGGGCGCACCGCGCACGAGGTACTGGAGGAGGCGAGGCGCACTATAGCGCGTATGGGGGGCGTGAAGGCGGATTCAGTTATCTTTACCTCCGGAGCTACCGAAGCCAACGGCATCGCGATACAGGGGCACGTGAAGGCATTGGGACGCGCGCCGAAGGACGTACACCTTTTATATGTGCCAAGCGGGCATTCTTCCACCGTAAAGGCTATGGAGGCGCTTAAGCGTGAGGGCTATGACGTCGAGCCGCTCGTGCTTACAGACGAGAAGCTAGATTTAGAAGCCATACAGTTACAGGTGAAGGACACCACCGCGCTTGTGGCCGTCGACCTCATCTGCGGAGAGACCGGAACGCGCTTTGATACCAGAGGACTCAAGCAGGCCATTGGTCCCGACGTTCTGTTGCTTGTTGATGCGAGCCAGGCACCGCTGGTGGAATCGTTTGAGCGCACACGTTTGGCCTGCGACTTGGTAACGCTCGACGCAGCAAAGGTGGGAGGAGTGCGAGGTGTTGGCGTACTGATTGCTCCTGCGCACGTGAAGCTCACCCCCGTTATTGAAGGAGGAGGGCAGGAGCGTGGCATACGCTCAGGCACACAGACACCCGCTTTGGCCGCAGCGTTTGCTGCTGCACTTTCTGAAGCTATGAAAGGAAGAGAGACATTCGTTCAACGCGCTCAGAGCATGCGCACTATGTTCCTCGAAGCGCTCTCCAAAGAGTTGCCAGAGGTGTGTGTAAACGGCGGACGAGAACCAGCTCCTCACATCATAAATCTTTCACTTCCTGGCATTGATACTGAATATCTCGCAGCGCTCTTGGACGCTGATGGCATTGCCGTTTCGACCAGAAGTGCCTGCGAGACAGACAGTGTTCAGTCCCGCGCTGTGTTTGCGCTTACCAAGGACGAAGAAAGGGCACGCTCAACGCTTCGGGTGTCCTTTGGCCCCTCGACCACCCCGAAGGAGCTTGAGATGCTGGCTTCTGCACTTGTTCGGAACGTTCGTTTCCTTAAGGGATAGTCCCAGGTGCAGGTTCTGGGAGCCCGGAGTATACTGGAGCCAATGAACATTGAAGACCTGACGAAATCCCAGCTCCTGCTTCTGACGGTGCTCGTGAACTTCGTGACAGCAATTGCCACTGCGGTGCTTACGGTCTCGCTTTTGGCGGAGACTCCCACGACGGTTACGCAGACGGTGAACCGCATCGTCGACCACACCATTGAGACGGTGACCATGCAGGTACCAGCAGGAGGTACAAAGGACACGGGAGGTTCTCGCGACGAAGAACTTCTCACCAGCGCTGTTGCGTCAAACGTAGCGCGCACAGTGAAAATTTCTCGCGACAGCAAGGGTGAGGTAATCGCAACTGGTGTCTACCTTCCAAAGAGCCGTGCGATTGCAACCTCACGTGTGGTTGCGCTCCCAAGAGAAATCTTTGTGACGTTTGCTGATGGAAGTTCTGCAGAGGCCTCACTCTCAAATAACAGCGACACCATCGGCATTTTCGGCTTCTCCGATACGGCCATACTCCCGAATGCACCAGCCGCTGAACCGATTGCAAGTACTGAACTTAAGCTTGGTCAGACGGTCATCGCCCTTGCTGAAGGAGGTAACGTGGTCACCGGCATTATCTCTAAGGTTGATGCCGATGGGGTGACCACCACCCTCCCATTGATTCCAGCGGGCGCGGGGGTCGTGAGTCTTGCGGGTAATGTCGTAGGAATTGGAAGCGGAAGCCCAGGGCTGCTCATTGGCGCTGACGGCATCATGACGCTTCTCTCCGCTCCTCCCGATTCGTAATCATTTCTGGTAGAATAACGTCAGAGATCCTATGCCTCCCTTCAAAAACTTCACCACGAAAGCCAAAGAAGCGATACGCAAGGCTCACGAGCTGGCAATTGAACGCGGTCAAAACCACGTCTCTCCACTGCACCTCCTTACCGCTCTCATCCACCAGGAAGAGAGCCTAGTTCTTTCTGTGCTCGACCGCCTGGACATCGACACGATGCTCCTCTCAGACACTCTTCTTGAGACCCTTGAGTCTCCGGAAGTCTCTGCCACGCTCTCGCCTTCCTATCAGCTCTACCTGACTCCCGACCTCGCTTCAGCTCTTGAAGCTTCAGGAAAGGCAGCGGCTCGTTTGAATGATCCATTCGTCGGGACCGAACACCTCTTTGTCGCGGTGCTTGAGAACCCGGGACCTGCAGGAGATGTTGTTGCGCGTTTCAAGATTGAACCGGAGACCGTGCTTGCCGTACTAAAGGAGCTTAAGAATGCAAAGGACGGACAGATTGCAGAGCCTAAGAAGTTTCGTACGCTTGCTAAGTACACGCGTAACCTCACGCGCCTCGCGTCAGAGAACGCGCTTGACCCAGTCATTGGTCGCGATCAGGAGATTCACCGCGTGATTCAGATTCTTTCGCGCCGCACAAAGAACAATCCAGTGCTTATCGGAGAGGCAGGTGTCGGAAAGACTGCCATTGCTGAAGGACTTGCTGCACGCATTGCTGTCGGAGATGTGCCGGAGTCGCTTAAGAACAAGGAGCTTCTTTCACTTGACCTTGGGCTCATGATTGCTGGCACTAAGTACCGCGGCGAGTTCGAGGAGCGCATGAAGAACGTGATGAAGGAAGTGGAGCGCGCAGAAGGGAAGGTACTGCTTTTCATAGATGAGCTCCACACCCTCGTTGGAGCGGGAGCTGCTGAAGGAGCCATGGACGCAAGCAACATGCTGAAGCCTGCACTCGGTCGTGGAGAGATTCGCATCATTGGTGCCACTACCCTTAAGGAATACCAGCAGCACATCGAGAAAGACGGAGCGCTTACTCGCCGCTTCCAGCCAGTGTATGTGAACGAGCCGTCGGTCGAGGATGCTATCGCGATTCTCCGTGGACTTCGCGACAAGTACGAGCTCTACCACGGTGTCAGGATTACTGACGGCGCGCTCGTTTCCGCTGTTGAACTTTCCTCCCGTTACATCGCTGACCGCTTCCTTCCAGACAAGGCCATCGACCTCATCGACGAGGCTGCTTCAGGACTGCGCATTGCGCTTGAGAACAAGCCGCCGCTGTTGGAGGAAACTGACCGCCGCATCCGCCGCCTCAACATCGAGCGCGAGGCTATGAAGAAGGACGAGGGAAGTGCAGACGGCAAGCAGATCAAAGAGCGCATCAAGGAAATTGACCGCGAGATTGCGGACCTCAAGGAGAAGACGGAGGAGCTTGAACTGAAGTGGAAGAACGAGAAGGAAGTGCTTGAGGCAATTAAGACCATGAAGAAGGAGCTTGAGAAGCTTCGCGTGCAGGCTGATAACGCAGAAGCGATTGCTGACCTCGGCACCACCGCCGAAATCCGCTACGGCAAAGTTCCGATGATTCAGAAGGAGCTTGAGGTGAAGATGAAGCGCCTTAAGACGCTTCAGAAGTCTCGCCGTGTGCTCCACGAAGAAGTAACTGAGCACGAGATTGCTTCCGTCGTTTCGCGTTGGACGGGCATTCCAGTTTCAAAGATGCTCGAGGAAGAGGCTGCCAAGCTCGCTCGTATGGAAGAGGAGCTCACTGGAGCCGTTATCGGGCAGGATAGGGCAGTGACCGCCATCTCAGACGCGGTGAAGCGCTCTCGCGTTGGTATCTCGGACCCGAACCGCCCAATCGGCTCGTTCATGTTCCTTGGTCCTACCGGTGTAGGTAAGACAGAGCTCTCCCGCCGCCTGGCTGATTTTATGTTTAACGATACCGATGCGTTGGTGCGTGTCGATATGTCTGAGTTCATGGAGAAGCATTCGGTGGCAAAACTTATCGGTGCGCCTCCGGGCTATGTGGGGTATGAGGAGGCGGGGTCTTTGACTGAGCGCATTCGCCATCGCCCGTATGCAGTGGTGCTCTTTGATGAGATTGAGAAGGCGCACCCTGAGGTATTTAACATTCTGCTTCAGGTACTTGATTCCGGACACCTCACTGACGGTAAGGGTCGTAAGGTGAACTTCAAGAACACCATCATTATTCTTACGAGTAACGTAGGCGCTGAGTTTATCGACCGCCTTGCAGGCATTGGCTTCTCTGATAACGCTAACGAAAGCATCGAGCACGACAAGCTCAAGGATAAGCTTATGGGGGCTCTCAAGGACCACTTCCGCCCTGAGTTCCTCAATCGTCTTGATGACATTATCGTCTTCGATGTGCTCGCGAAGGAGTCGCTCATCAAAATTGTCGACAACCAGGTAGAGGAGGTCACGAAGCGCTTGACCGCAAAGCGCATTAGCCTCGACCTCGCGCCTGAGGTGAAGCTCTGGCTTGCAGAGAAGGGCTACAGCCCACAGTACGGAGCACGCCCGCTTAAGCGGGTAATCCAGGACAAGATTTTGACTCCTATCGCCACCCTTATGGTCGGCCAGGGCATCATGGAAGGTGGTTCCGTAAAGGTGACCCTAAAGGCAGGGGAACCTTCCTTTGAGGTCCATAAGACCGCTCGCAGGGTTAAGAAAGCTGAGACGGTTGCCTAAGTACGGCCCATCTGGTAGATTCAGCGGATGTCCCAGGACCATCTCGTAAAAATCAAGTCGACCAAGTCCGACCACGTCCGCTTTACCCGGAAGAACAAGAAGAAGGTTGAGCGCAAGCTTGAACTTAAGAAGTACGACCCGAACACCAGGAAGCGCGAGGTCTACAAGGAGATCAAGAAATAACCGCCCAGAAGGCGGTTTTTTCTTACTTAAGCGTAACGACCCGACGAGGTATGTCGTCACTGGTGCCGGCAGGTCTTCGCCACGGGGCCGAGGAGGCAGCAGTTCCAAGCATGGCTGAGTCTAGCTGGAAGGCTTTCCCATCCCAGCGAAGCTGCATAGGAGTCTCGTTTTCTTTGCCGAAGAAATAAAATATCGCACCGCTCTTGAAGAGGAGTGCTTCAGGCGAATCCGGATTGCTCTTAATCCATTTCGCTTCCTTTTTACCCGCCAAAGTAACGCCGCGCTCTTGTCTCAAAAAGCCCCCTACCTCTCCAACAGGTTTTTCACCAAGCTCAAGATATTCTTGCGTCTCGATTGCTGGCAGTTTGTCCAATTTCTTCCACAAATCTTCGATAGGCATACGAGGTATGAACTACGACTAAGCTATGTCTACTATGATAGCACCGAGTGGCGGGCCCACGAGGAATCGAACCTCGACCAAGGGATTTGGAGGCCCTCGTTCTACCATTAAACTATGGACCCTGTAGGCGCTACGATAGCAGTATTCCTGCCTGTGGGCAAAGAGCTTCACGTTGTTTCAATACCGTATACTTAGCCTCATGAAGCGAACGCTCGCGTACCTCCTGGCCTTTGTGCCGCTGTTAGTGCTTACCGTTCCTGGAACTGCCTCCGCTGCATTCTGGGGACCTATCGTCGATGGTCGTTGCCTTTGCCCAGGTTCAGCACCGGACTACGGCTGCGTGATTCAGACCATTCAAAACACCATGAACCTCGGGGTGTCGCTTGCGGTGGTGATTGCAACGCTCGTTATTGCATACGCAGGCGCCATCTGGCTCGTCTCCCCGGTTAATCCTAAGAGCCGTGAGATGGGACGCACCATGCTCCTTAATGCCGTCATAGGGCTTGTGGTGTTGCTTGCGGGATGGATCTTCGTCGACTTCCTTATGAAGCAGCTCTACAACGAGAGCGCCAACTCCAACGGCGTGCAGCTCGGGCCATGGAACGAGATTCTTGCGCCAAGTGCAACAGGCGACGATATGTGTATCGAGCGTCGGACTGAGTTCGGACAGAATACTCCCAGCACCCCGAGTACCGGGGGAACTGGAACGGTAACTACACCTGGTGATGACGATGACGACGACGATACCCCAACGCCCACCCCATCACCTCAATCATGTACAGTGACCGATAGTAAATCCGCATGTGGTGGCTTCTATATCCAGACGGCATGTGGTACTTCGCATAACACAAACGTCAAAAATCTCGTAGACGCTGGGGTCCGTGGTCAATCAACCGGAAGCTGCTGTATGAAAAACAATGACTCGTGCACTTCGCTTGATGGCATAAGTTCAAATGCGATAAACCTGATTCGTAATCTTCAGGAGGATTACGGGGGAGTATTAATAACGGGTGGTACTGAAACTGGTCACACGAACCACGGTTACAACAGGAGTTTTGATATGGGCATCTCCGCGGCGGGCGATGCTGCAATTCGTGCGCTCCCACGCGCGACCGCAGAGCAAAGAGACTGCCATGACATTTTGAGTACCAATGTCTACGCATCCACGGGATCGGGTGCCTCCTATTTCGATGAGGGCGGTCACTGGCACGTCACAGTCGGAGGGTTCTCTTCTTGTTTGCCTGACTAGGAGGGCAGTTTTCTAAGCCACTGCTTCTGATGTCTCGCATACTGCCAGAGTTTAGCAGCGAGCGTTGGCAGGAGTGTTGATTCCTCGCGTTCACCACGTAAGTATTCTCCTATAATTCGGTACTCAAGCCCGAGCTCAGTGAGGCGGGCATCTCCCACATACTCTCGCACTGTTCGCACCTCTTCTATAAGCCCGCGTTCAAAAGCACTTTGCAGTCGCTTCGTAATACGCTCTCGAAGCTCATCGCGCTCAAGGTCAACGACGACCCACTCAATCTCGTAGGCATCGTTTGGGATACGCGCAGGGACGGCTCCGTGTTTCTCAATAATCTCAAGAGCGCGGACAAGACGCCTTCGGTTACTGTGGTCTATTGTCTCTGCCCTGTGAGGGTCCTTCTCATCGATAAGGCGAGCAAGCTCTTCGGTCGAAAGTTGCTCGAGCTCTTCACGATACTTGGGGTCCGAAGGCATCTCCGGAGGTAGGCCGTTAAGAAGTGCGTCGAAGTAGAAGTGAGTGCCGCCAGCAAGTATCGGAAGCTTGCCACGGGAGGAAATGTCCTCGATGAGTCGTGCGGCATCATGTATGAAATCGCCTGCACTGTAGGAGTCTTTGGGGTCACGTATGTCGATAAGGTAGTGAGGAATGCCGTCCATCTCCTCTGTGCTGGTTTTCTCTGTTCCGATGTCGAGGGTTCGGTAGACTTGGCGGGAATCCACTGAAATAACCTCGCCATTACGCTCCTTGGCGATAGCAACTGCACGAGCAGACTTGCCAGAGGCCGTAGGGCCTATGACGCAGACAATCTTGGTTTTGCCGGGCATGAACCCGGATGCTATCATGCGCCAATCATCTTTGTCAGCGTAAGCTTTATACCCTATGGATAAGAACGGACAGAAGAGCACCTATTGTGAGCATTGCGGCGATTTCCACGACCCTATGCGGGAGTACGTGTCGTCAGTGCGTGTGGGAGAGATTGTTCCTGACTATGAGTTCGAAATCTTCCAGAACAATGAGGTAAAGACCGTGAAGTTCTCTGATTTCCGCGGGAAATGGCTCATCGTCATGTTCTACCCAGCTGACTTCACCTTCGTGTGCCCAACGGAGCTTGAGGACATGGCGAAGCTCTACCCGAAGATTAAGGAAATGAGTGGAGAGGTGATTTCTTTCTCGACCGACACTGTCTTTACCCACAAGGCATGGCACGACACGTCGGAGGCTATTAAGAAGATTGAATTCCCAATGGGCGCAGACCCAGCAGGAAAGATTTCGGACGCATTCGGCGTCTTGATTCAGGGCTACGACACCACCCTCACTCCTGACGAAGGTCTCTCTATGCGCGGCACCTTCCTCATCGATCCAGCCGGAATCCTCAAGACCATGGAAATACACCACAACTCCATTGGTCGCTCTGGAAAGGAGACGCTCCGCAAGCTCCAGGCAGCACAGTTCGTGGAGACACATGGCGACAAGGTCTGCCCAGCGTCATGGGAGCCAGGAGACGATACGCTCGAGCCTGGTATGGATTTGGTAGGGAAGATATAGTTTCCCTATGAAGATATTGCTTCTCGGGAGCGGCGAACTCGGGAAGGAAGTCGCTATTGAAGCGATGCGCTTGGGGCACACCGTTGTGGCCTGTGACCGCTATGAAGGAGCGCCGGCAATGCAGGTAGCGCATTCTTCTCGTGTCTTCTCTATGCTCGATGGTACAGAGATACGGCGTGCCGTAGAGGAAGAGAAGTCTGACCTCATCGTTCCGGAGATTGAAGCTATAGCAACCGCTACACTTGTTGAGCTTGAGAAAGAAGGGCACACAGTTATTCCAACTGCGAGAGCCGCACAGCTCACTATGGACCGTGAAGGCATACGTCGCCTCGCCGCAGAGGAGCTTTCGCTCCCGACGAGCCCGTATCGATTTGCAGGAAGCTTTGAGGAGCTTGATACTGCCACTGGAGAGATTGGATTTCCGTGCGTTATCAAGCCAACGATGTCCTCTTCAGGAAAGGGGCAGAGTGTGGTGAAGAATCGCGATGAGCTCGCAAAAGCTTGGGACTACGCGATGGAAGCGGGGCGAGGGAAGACGGGGAAGGTGATTGTCGAGGGCTTCGTTATCTTTGACTACGAGATTACGTTGCTTACCATCCGACACGCTGCGGGCACAAGTTTCTGTGCACCTATCGGGCATGTGCAGATAGACGGTGACTACCGAGAGAGCTGGCAGCCCCACGCGATGAGTGAGAAAGCTCTGACGGCTGCAGAGGACATCGCGAAGAAGATTACTGATGCGCTTGGAGGTCGCGGAATCTTTGGCGTCGAGCTTTTTATACAAGGGGATAAGGCTATCTTCTCCGAAGTGTCTCCGCGCCCGCACGACACAGGCATGGTGACCATGGCGAGTCAGAATATGAGTCAGTTCGAGCTGCATGTGCGAGCTATCACCGGTCTTCCGATTCCTCTCATCACTTCTCATCCTGGGGCGTCTGCGGCAGTACTCTCTGAGATTGAGACTGAGCATCCTGTCATCGAAGGACTTGAGGATGCACTTTCTGAACCTGGAACCTCCGTGCGGGTGTTTGGGAAGCCTTCTGCACATAAGAGGCGCCGTATGGCGGTAGCACTTGCGACCGCGGATACAACTGATGAGGCCCGCGCTAAGGCGATGGGGGCAGCAGGAAAGATTCGTGTGGTATCCTCGTGAGATATGTATAACCCCTTACGAGGTTTGTGGCGAAAGATTGTTGATTCGGAGCCGCCCAATACTGATACTGGTGAGCATAAGAGAGATGAAAGGCGTAACCGAACTCGAGCGGGTGCAATTGCAACTGCGGGATTAGCTGCGGCTCTAGGTGCCGCAACTCCGATAGATAATGGGAGCTACCAGCCACGTCCTGCTGTCGAACGTGTACAAACCAACCCGGTTCGAAGCGAAGCAGCGGATACCACAAGGGGAGATGGAGCCTATGCTGTAATGACAAGTCTCCTCCACAACCTTGAACGCGACCCGAGGGCCAAGGCAGCGTTCGAGCAACTCTTTCCAGTTAACGAAGGACAGAGCTCAGCTGACCGCATGCGCGCTATCACCGAAGAGATTGGCCTTCGCAATCCGCAGACAGGATGGGAGATTACGCTTCAGGGCGGTGACTACCTCTCCTTTACTCCGGGCACAGGACTTACCCTTGAAGGTACGCACAGCAGCTCGTTTGCACTGACGGATGAAGAAGATCGGAAATTAGGATACGACCCGGCACTCGACGCGTATCGTAACTAGTGCCTAAGAGCTTCGCAGACGTCGGAGCACGGTCTCCAGAGTTTTTCTCATATCCTTCGGGAGCGATAGTTCCGTAAGGGATGCGCGTGTCTGTAAATTTCCCGTAAGTATCGAAGAAAGCGAGAATCCGGTCTCTGCGCGAATGGTGCGGTCGATGTTGTTTGTGGTAAGCGCTCGAAGGCTCACCAGCTCTTTGGCCTTGTCGCCTCCCATAGTCGTGGCGATGCCAACGAGCGCACCAGAGGAATCGACTACTGGTCCGCCCGAAACTCCCTTGTGTCCAGCTTTTGATGGGGCGACAAGAAGGATGTCTTGGTTTGGTTTAGTGAAAGAGCGAATGTCAGTCACGGTTGAAGAGGCGACAATGCGCTTCAACTTACTCTTCACACCATCGAAGTCGAGCCTGTCTGCAGGATAGCCGGCAATCGAGACGGCCATGCCGCTTGTGGTCACAGTGTTTAGTGGAAGCGCCGGAAAGACCGTTCCAGGTTTAGCGTCCGTAATGTAGAGGAGGGTGAAATCGCTATCACCGGTTCCTTTGCCTTCGGTCTTTGTTGCTACCTTGCTTTGATACTGCTCGGTCCACGAAAGCGGCATGTAGAGAAGTTCGGCATGGTACATCTCCTTGGCAGGAGAACCAGTGCGAATGGAGCAGCGGTTCTTACTCTTGGAGTCGGTTGAGGAGGCGAGAAGGAAATACTGTGCGACGTGGGCATTCGTAATGATGACACCTCGACTGTCGACGAAAGAACCGGTGCCTGTAGTCTGGAAGGTTGCGCCGCCTACTTTCATGCGGCAGAAGACGTTTACGGTCGCCTTCTCAAGTGGCGTCTCTATGGGTGCAGTCTTAGCGTCTGCGCCCAAGGGAAGCATGAGTACAAACAGTACGAGTACGAGAAGTTTTTTCATATGTGGTGCCGGAGGAGGGAGTCGAACCCTCAACCCTTGCGGGAACGGGTTTTGAATCCGTCGCGTATACCAATTCCGCCACCCCGGCTTGTGGATTATCCTACGCGCGAACGCCCGTGCCTGCAATGCGCGTGATAGAATTGCGTGATGTCAGGGGATGCATATGAGCCGACGAGGTTTGACTCCGTCTTTTGGGTGGAGATTGACCGTGTAGGACCCAATCCATACCAGCCACGCCGAGAGTTCGACGAAATGCGCCTTAAGGCGCTCGCTGAATCCATACGCCAGTACGGTGTGCTGCAGCCGATGGTCGTCACCCGCAAGGAGGTAGAGAAGCCAGGGGGAGGACTTGAGACCCGCTACGAGCTTATTGCTGGAGAGCGTCGTCTCCGTGCATCAAAGCTCGTTGGACTTCGTGAGGTTCCTGTCGTGATTCGCGAAGGAGAGCAAAGCGATAGCATGAAGCTGCAGCTCGCTATCATCGAGAACCTTCAGCGTGAGGACCTTAACGCCATTGACCGCGCGAAGGCTCTTGCAAAGCTTGCTGAGGAGTTCGCCTTTTCCCACGTGGAGATTGGAGCCAAGATAGGCCGCAGTAGGGAATTTGTGAGCAACTCCATTCGCCTTCTCGCGCTTCCTGAAATGATTCAGCAGGCAGTGGTGAATAAGGAGCTCACTGAAGGTCACGCCCGTGCACTTCTCATGCTCTCAGACCGACCAGAGGAACGCGACACGCTCTTCAGGGAGATTGTGCTTAAGAAGACCTCAGTGCGTGTAGCTGAACAGATGGCGCGTCGCATCGCCGTTGACCGTATCCGCAAGCACGACAAGACTCCGGAGATGATGGAGATTGAGAAGTCACTCACTGAAACTCTGGGCACTCGCGTGTTGATTGAAAACCGCCCGAACGGCGGTCGTGTGCTCATTGAATTTTTCTCACCGGAAGATCTCTCGCACATCGTCGCAGCGCTCGCTGCTGAGCAGGGAGTAAAGATGACCGACGACGAAGTGGAGGCACCAATCCCTGGCGTGTCTCAAGTTGACGAGACCGGAACGATTCGAAACTTTACGGTTTAGGTTTCTTTTTCTTTCCTTTCGCTTTATTACGAATGACGCGTGTGTCCACGTGTACTGGGGCATGGGCTTTGCCACGCTCTGGGAGCTCAAGTTCGGAACGTATGTGGCGGCGTGCCATTGAAGTTACAGCGTAATCGAGCCACTTAGCGGTTGGGCGCGCGGACTCACGCTTCAGAATCTCCACCATGTCGCCGTTACCAATGGTGGTATCAAACGACACCATCTTTCCATTAATCTTAGCCCCGCTCATGCGGTTGCCCAGATCTGAGTGTATGGCGTAGGCGAAATCAACGGGGGTCGAGCCAATGGGAAGGTCAATCACGTCTCCGCGCGGTGTGAAGACAAAGATGCGGTGTGAGAAGAAGTCGGACTTGAGCCCTTCAACGAACTCGGTTGAGCCGGTGTTGCCTGCGTGTGCTTCGGCGAGCTCAACCAGCCAGCGCGGCACGTTAGGCGCAACTGCTTCTTTGCCCGGTTCCTTTTTCGTAAAGTTAAGGAGGTTCGGGATGAGGTTCTGAATCCAGGGGAGTGACATGCGGCGCACTGCTTCGCCAGAGGCAGAACCGCCAAGGAGCTTGTAGGAGCCGTGGGAGGCAATACCGAATTCAGCCTGTGTGTGCATGTCCTTGGTGCGAATCTGTATCTCAACGATGCCTGCGCCGTCGGTGACCACGGTAGTATGCAGCGACTGATAACCGCTCGAGGGCTTCGGCACTGAAATGTAATCCTTAAAGCCTCCGGGGAGTGGCTTGTAGGTTGAATGGACAAGGCCGAGGGCGGTGTAGCAGTCAGCAACCGTGGGCACGATGATGCGCAGCGCCGCCATATCGTAGATGAGGTTGATGTCGTCTCCCTTGCGCTTCAATTTCTGATGGAGGCTCCAGAGTCCTTTCATACGCACATCCGTGCGGAAGTCCTTGATGCCTTGTTTGCTGAGTGCGACTTGGAGCTCGCGCTGCACCTTCTTAAGACCAGCTTCCGTTTCCTTGGTCTTCAACTTCCGTACTTCAAGGGCGTGTGTGTAGGCGTCAGGATCAATTGCAGGGAAGGAAAGGTCTTCGAGTTCGCGGCGTATGCGACCCATACCGAGTCGGTCGGCAATAGGAGCGTAGATTTCGAGTGTCTCAAGCGCAATACGCTTTTGTTTGTGTGCTGGCACATGCGAGAGGGTCTGCATGTTGTGGTAGCGGTCTGCGAGCTTCACGATGAGCACTCGTATATCGGCGGAGGTTGCCACCAGAAGACGGCGAAGTGATTCTGCGTGGCGTTCTGCTCCACGATATTTGTGCTTACCGAGTTTCGTCACGCCCTCGACGAGGAAGAGCACTTCTGCACCAAACTCCTTCTTTACTTCCTCTTCGGTAGCCTTGGCGTCTTCAATCGCGTCATGGAGGAGTCCAGCGGCAACCGTTGCAGCATCCATGCCCATTTCGGCCAGGATTTTAGCCACCGCAGCAGGGTGGACGAAGTAGGGTTCTCCGGAGTAGCGGGTAACGCCTTTGTGGGCATTCTCAGAGAATGCGTAGGCTTTCTCAATTATTTTTGCATCCTCGGCAGAGAGGTTCTGCATTTGGGCCAGAATCTCTTTGACGGTGGTCATCAAGACAGGATACCTGTCTTCGTGGCTATTTCAAATATTCGGCTGCTTCAGCAGGAGACATGGTCTCAGGGTCAACGCTTTCTGGAATAGAGATGCGACGCAGTCCTTTCTTGAGGAACCAGCCGCCCTTGCTCTTGAATGCGACCAGTTGTTTGCCGTTCACAGGATGTTTACCAATGGTGTGAGCGCGCTCGACGCCCTTTGGAAGGGGTTTAGGAGTGGAGAAGATTTCTACTGCACGCTCGAACGTGATGGTGTACGGGTCGTCACCTTTCTTGAGCGAGCGGAACTCACCATCGTGCCCGATGTAGGGGCCGAAGCGTCCGGTGTTGGCAATAATCTTCTCCCCGGTTGTTGGGTGCACACCAAGTTCACGAGGAAGCGCGAGGTAGTGGACGGCGTCTTCGAGCGTTACTTCAGAAGGCTCCTTGCCTGCAGGAATGCTTGCGCGCTTTGCTTCAATCTTTGGCTTCTTTTTCTTCTTAGGGGTCTTTGGAGCTTTCTTAGACTTCGTGGTCTTCTTTGGCTCCGGAGCTTCTTCCTCAACAGGAGCAGTGCCGGTAGGCATCTCCACATACGGACCGAAGCGGCCAGTCTTTACGAAAATAGGGAAGCCAGTTTCTGGGTGGATACCAATAGGCTCGTCTCCCTTAAGCTCACTACCGTTCTCCTGGCGCGCGCCGTCACAATCTGGATAGCGGGTACAGGAAAGGAAGATGCCACCACGCCCGAGCTTGTACTCCATCGGGCTCGCACACTTTGGGCACGGAAATTCTTCTGGTGCTTTACCAAGTGAGGTAGCTTTCGGAAGATCTTCCTTAGAGGCAACGGCAGTTTGAAACGGACCATAGAAATCCTTCAAGGTTGGAAGATATTTGCGCTCTCCGCGAGCAATCTCGTCGAGCTCGTCTTCCATCTCTGCGGTGAAGGAGTCGCTGATGTATTGTGCAAAGTGCTCCTCAAGCCATCCAGACACCACCATACCGGTAGCGGTGGGTTTGAGCGTACGTCCTTCCTTGTCGACGTAGCCGCGTACTTGGATGGTCTGCATGATGGAGGCGTAGGTTGAAGGGCGTCCAATGCCACGCTTCTCAAGCTCCTTAATGAGACCTGCTTCGGTGTAGCGGTTAGGTGGTTCGGTTTGCTTCTCGGTGGAGGTAAGTGAGGCAAGGTCGAGCGGGTCACCAACAGCAAGCTTCGGAAGCTCTACATCCTCTCCGCGTGCACGCGTATCAAGCGCGAGCCATCCTGGGAACAGCACTCGGGAACCGTTAGAAGAGAAGAGAGGAATTTCTGCGTCTGCCTTTGCCTTGATACTCGTGCGCTGTACTTTTGCTCCTGACATTTGGGAAGCGAGTGCACGAATGCGAATCAGCTCATAGAGGCGCTCCTCATCATCCGTTGCTCCTGCACCACGCTTACCTGCGTCAGTTGGGCGCACGGCTTCGTGGGCTTCCTGAGCATTCTTGCTCTTGGTCTGATACACGCGGGACTGGACGTACTCTTTGCCAAACTCGCTTTCGATAACCTCGCACATGCGGGCGACCGCCTCCTTTGCAAGATTCACGGAGTCCGTACGCATGTAGGTGATGTGTCCAGCTTCGTAGAGTTTCTGTGCGGCGCGCATAGTTCTCGAAGGTGAGAAGCCAAGACGAGTGGAAGCCGTCTGCTGCATGGTGGAGGTGGTAAACGGCGGCTTTGGTGAACGCGCCTCTGCGCGTTCCGTCATATCGCCAACCGTCCACTTTGCTTTCTGTCCGAGGGTAAGAATACGCTCAGCTTCTTCCTTGCTCGTTGGTTCCTCTACACAACTTGCAGGGAACTCACCGCCCTTACTTTTAAAGAGTGCGTCGAGTACGTAAAAGGTGTCAGGAATGAATGCTTTAATTTCGCGCTCGCGTTCAGCCAATATGCGAAGTGCTGGAGACTGCACACGTCCTGCTGAAAGGCCGTAGCGCACCTTCTTCCAAATAAGGCCGGAGAGGTCATAGCCCACGATGCGGTCGAGCACACGACGAGCCTCCTGTGCCTGGCGGAGGTTCTCATCAATGAGGCGAGGCTCCTTAAGCGCCTCCTCAATCGCGGTCTTGGTGATTTCGTGGAAGACCACGCGCTGGGGTTTCTTGAGGTCGACTGCTTCCTTTATATGCCACGCAATAGCCTCTCCTTCACGGTCGGGGTCGGTCGCAAGAAAGACCTCGTCGGCCTTTGCGGCAGCTTTGCGGATTTTGTCGATGACATCCTTCTTGCCAGCAGAAATGACATAGCGGGGGACGAAGCCGCCTTCAATATCCACCGCGTCTTTGTTGGATTTAGGGAGGTCACGCACGTGTCCTACAGAGGCGAGCACCTCGTAGTCCTTTCCTAAATACTTCTGTACTGTCCTCGCTTTCGCTGGGGACTCCACTATAAGTAGTCTCTTAGCCACAGGCTAACTCATAGCGTACCTATATATAAGGTGTCAAATGAAGAAATCTCACTACGTGCGTCTCCAGCCTCCGTATTCTTCCTTTATTAGACCCTTGAGTTCCAGTGTCATGAGGGCTCCAACGACCTCTTTCTCCTGGTCTTTGAAGCGTTCGATAAGGTCTTTCTGCGTGACGGGTTCAAAGAGTGCAGCGTAGATAACCTGCTCGATTCCCTCGAGTTCCGGAAGCTTCTTCGGGGTTTCGTTTGGGGTAATGCCAAGTGCTTCAAGTATGTGATGGGGTTCGGTGACCAGAGCGGCGCCGAGGCGAATGAACTTGTGCGCGCCGTAGCCGTTCGGGTCTCCAATGCGGTGGGGAACGCAGAGCAGGTCGCGGTTGTATTCACCCGCAAGACGAGCAGTAATCAGGGTGCCTGACTTCTCTGCTGCCTCAATCATGAGCACTGCGTCAGAGAGTCCCACCATAATGCGGTTTCGGGAGGGGAAGTCTTCGATGCGTGCCTTGTGGTCAGGTTCATGCTCGGAGAGAAGCGCTCCACCTTTGGTGAGTATTTCCTTGGCGAGTTCTGCGTTGGTCTTGGGATAAATAGCATTGCTTGAAAGACCGGAGCCGGGGACCGCCATGGTGTGGAGGCCTGCGGCAAGTGCTGCACGGTGGGCAATCGCATCAATCCCGAGCGCGAGACCTGAGACGATGGAGACTGGGTAGCCTGAAAGTCCTTTGATGAGTTCCTCGCATACCTTCTTTCCATACGGTGTTGCGGCACGCGAGCCGACTACGGTGAGGTACTTATGACCCTTCGGTGCCCACTCACCAAGCATCCACAAAGACTCCGGTGGGCGTGGAATCTCTTTGAGTCCGGCAGGGTATTCCTCCAGAGAGAGTTGTCGCAGGGCTATGGCCATACTATGCTAAGACGAAAGACATGCTCGATATTCATTTTATACGAGAGAACGCACAGTTAGTGAAGGACGCTGCGCGAAACAAGAACGTCGAGGTGGATATCGACAGGCTCCTTGTGGTGGACGAGGAACGCAAAGCCCTCCTGCAGGACTTGGAAGGTAAGCGGGCCGAACAGAACCGAGCCTCCAAGACCATCATGCTTGCTAAGGGAGAGGAGAAGGAAAAGCTTCTTGAGGCTATGCGTCACCTGAAGAGTGGTATGGGAGAGCTTCAGGAGCGCTTCGACGTACTTGATCTTGAGTGGACCAAGCTCATGCTCGCGGTCCCGAACCTCCCGTCTCCTGATACACCTGTTGGCAAAGACGAAGACGAGAACGTCATACTTCGTGAATGGGGAGAGAAGCCGAAGTTTTCATTCCCTGCTAAGCCGCACTGGGAGTTAGGTGCTGAGCTTGGCATCATCAATACCGAGAAGGCAGGAGAAATCTCTGGAGCTCGCTTTGCGTACCTCATGGGCGATCTCGTGCTTATGCAGTTTGCGCTTGTTGATATGGTGATGAAGTCGCTTACTTCTCGCGAGACCATGCAGAAGATAATTACTGAGGCAGGACTCGATGTGGATCCAAAGCCATTTGTGCCAGTCATTCCTCCGGTCATGATGCGCGCCAACGTCATGGGTCGCATGGCACGCCTGCATCCTATTGATGAGCGCTACTACTTCGAGAAAGACGATGCAGTATTGATTGGAAGCGCCGAGCACACGATGGGTCCGCTTCATATGGACGAAATCATCGAAGAGAAGAATCTTCCGATTCGCTACCTTGGCTACTCCACTTCCTTCCGTCGTGAAGCAGGAGCGGCAGGAAAGGACACGCGCGGCATTTTGCGTCAGCACCAGTTCGACAAGCTTGAGATGGAATCGTTCGCGCGTCCGGAAGAAGGGTACCGCGAGCAGGACTTGATGGTTGCCATTCAGGAATATTTTGTGAAGCAACTTGAGCTTCCGTACAACGTGATGATTTGCTGCACCGGCGACATGGGTGGTCCCGACCAGCGCCATCTTGATATCAACATCTGGATGCCAGGACAGGATACGTATCGCGAGACACACAGTGCTGACTACATGGGTGGCTATCAGGCACGTCGTTTGAATACACGCGTGAAGGATGCGGAGGGCAATCTCACCCATGTGCACATGAACGACGCTACTGCGTTTGCCATTGGCCGCACCCTCATTGCCATCATGGAGAACTATCAGCAGGAAGATGGCTCCATCCGCGTACCTTCCGTACTTGTTCCTTATGTCGGCAAAGAAGTCATTCGACGTCAGGCGTAAGGCTCCGGCGAGGAAAGCAGCAGCACCTGCACCTCGTCGTAAGCCTGCCGCTAGAAAGCCCGTAAAGGCGCCTGTGAGGCGCAGTACGCTTGCGGCACGTCGTCGTGAGGAAAAGGGTCGCCTTATGGGTTTCTGGGTGCTTGGCGCCGTAATTTTGGTTGGCGCTGTTCTCTATGGTTTCTGGCGTCCGGAGGTGCGTATTCAAGAGGTGGCTGCACCAAGCGACGCGCACGTTGTTATAGCCAAGGAATCTCTTTCTGGTGCCTATTGGTATGTCTTTCCGCGTGATTCCATCTTCTTCTACCCAGAAGCTGCTATACGCACAGCAGTGATGGAGGAGTATCCTGAGATTTCTTCACTCTCTATATCTCGCACTGGTTTCACTTCTATCTCGCTTAAGACAGTTTCGCGTACTGCGGCATTTTGGTGGTGCGGTACTCCAGAGAATGCATCGGCTGCTAACACCACCTGCTTCGAAGCGGACGCGGAGGGGCTCATCTTCCGTCCGGTGATTGCAGAGGATGCGTCTTCTACGCCTACGGGTTCCGCGCTTCGCATTTATGCCAATCTCGCTGAGGCGGACAGGGGTCCGAGTTATCCCCTGAAAGCGCGCATGGAGAATCTAGACAACATTCCGGATGTACTTCGCTTCGTGAAAGCAATGAAGTCGCTTGGCGTTTCTCCTGTTTCCCTCGCTATACGTGAAGACGAGGCAGACCTCTTTGTGCCGAGCTCGGGACGCGGCACGAGAATTACCTATGTGCTCGGGCGCGAAGAGGTGGCAGCTGCACTTGCTGCCGCAGTGTTTCCTTCGCTCAATTTAACTGACGGTTCAGTTGAGTATGTGGACCTTCGCTTTTCTGGGAAGGCATACGTGAAGCGAAGAGAGTAACTCTATGAGCAAAGTCTTACTTCGACAGTTTGAAGAGCAGGACCAGGACGCAGTGTACGCACTGCATCTACTCGGACTCAAGCAAACAGGAAGTTACATTGAGAATCCCGAGGCACGGGATGAATGGGACAAGGACCTCCTCAACATACGTGAGACCTATCTGAATGGAGAGGGAGAATTCCTTGTTGCACACTCAGGGGTAAAGATTGTGGGTATGGGCGCGTTGCGCAAACATGACGCTCGAACCGCAGAGATTAAGCGAATGCGAGTTGATCCCGAGTTTCAGGGCATAGGCATAGGCGGGAGGATACTCGACACACTCTTGGCTACAGCAAAGGAACTGGGGTACATGCGCGCCATACTCGACACTTCGGTCATGCAAGTACCAGCGCAGCACCTCTACGAGTCTCGCGGATTTGAGCTCTACAAACGAGACATCCAATACGGTCAGGGAATGATGTACTACGAGAAGGAGTTGTAGGGTAGAGTGGCCGATATGGATTCGTTCTGGAACAAGCTCCCAAAGCCGTTCTTCGTACTCGCGCCAATGGCGGATGTCACAGACCCTGCCTACCGCAGGCTTATATCTGAAACAGGAAAGCCGGATGTCTCGTGGACGGAGTTTGTCTCCGCAGACGGTCTTTTTCATACTCGGGAGAAGAAAGGCATGAAGGATGAGGAGAATCCCCTTATGCGGGACCTCCAGTTTTCGGAGGGAGAGCGACCGATTGTCGCGCAGTTCTTCTCCGGCACTCCGGAGATGATGGAGTATGCAGCCAAGCTTGCGCTCTCACTTGGGTTTGATGGCGTTGATATCAACATGGGTTGCCCTGACCGCTCCATTGAGAAGCAGGGAGCCGGAGCGGGGCACATGAAGAATCCGGAGCTCGCCAAGGAAGTGATACGTGCGGCAGTGCGTGGGACCGAAGGAAAGATTCCTGTGTCAGTGAAGACTCGCCTTGGTTACAACCGCATGGAGTACGAGACGTGGTTGCCAGCGGTGCTTGAGGAAGATATTGCCGCGCTTACCGTGCACCTTCGCACACGCAAAGAGATGTCGCTTGTTCCCGCGCACTGGGAACTGGTGCCAGAGATTGTTGCTATACGGGATCGTGTAAAGCCTTCTGTGCTGCTTTTGGCTAATGGGGATGTGAAGAGTATTTCTGAGGCTCGTGAGAAGGCGCTCGCTACCGGACTTGATGGCGTCATGCTTGGTCGCGGTATCTTTGGAAATCCTTGGCTGTTTTCTACTAAGGAGGAGGCAGCTTCTCGGGAGAAGCTAGAGGCGTTGCTTACGCTTGCGCGCTATTTCTCCGAACTTACTCCGCCCAAGCACTTCGCCATCCTTAAGAAGCACTTTAAAGCCTTTGTGAATGGCTTTGATGGTGCGGCGGAACTCCGGGGGAAGCTTATGGAGACCAATTCGCTCTCAGAGCTCGAACCATTAATTGAAGAGGCAATTCCCTTGGTATAATCCCTGGTATGAGTCACCAGTCCCTCTATAGGGCGTATCGTCCGCAGTCCTTCAAGGAAGTTGTGGGACAGGAGCAGGTTACGGCACCACTTGCCGAACAGATTAAAGGAAAGACGGTAGGACATGCGTATTTGTTCGCCGGGTCTCGTGGTCTTGGAAAAACCTCTGTTGCGCGCATCTTTGCGGCTGAGCTTGGAGTCACTGAGAAGGATTTGTATGAGATTGATGCTGCAAGCAACAACAGCGTCGACATGATTCGAGAGCTGAATGCGAACGTATTTACGCTTCCCTTTGAATCTCCATACAAGCTCTACATTCTGGATGAGGTGCACATGTTCTCGAAGGGAGCATGGAATGCGTTTTTGAAGACGCTTGAGGAGCCGCCAGCGCACGCGATGTTTGTGCTTGCGACCACCGAGCTCGATAAGGTGCCGGAGACGGTGCAGTCTCGATGCCAGGTGTTTGAGTTCCGTAAGCCATCGCGTGCCGGACTCATGAAGATTGTGTCTTCTGTTTCCAAGAAGGAAGGATACGAGATAGAGCCTGCTGCTGCTGATTTAATTGCGCTTCTGGCTGATGGTTCTTATCGTGATGCGCTTTCGGTGCTTGAGCGAGTGTTCGCGTCTTCTCCTGACAAGAAGGTGACTCGTGAGGAAGCTGAGAAGGCTACCGGAGCGCCAAAGCGCGTGCTGGTAACGGCTCTCGCTTCTGCATTGTCTGCTGGTTCCGTTGATGCCGCTCTCACCGCTATTCGTCGGGCAGCTTCCGAGAATGTGGATATGAAGATGTATTTGTCGCTCGTCCTTGAGTACCTGCGGAGCGTGTTGCTTGTTCGTCACGCCACTGAACTGCGCAAGGAGATTGCAGAGGAAGTAGGGGCTGATGAATACGCGGAGATAGAGAAGCTTGCCATGGATAAAGAATCCAAGCTTACTCACGCAACACTTCGTACGTTTTTGGATGCAGCAGCCCGTGTGCGCTTTGCACCAGTGCCTGCGCTTCCGCTTGAGCTTGCAGTGCTTGAGCTCTACTCGTAATGCTGACGAAAGTTACCGGACCACTCATTCTTATTGCAGCGGTAGTAGCCGTCGGGTACTCGGTATCTGAGCTCGAGCTCTTTGCTGAACCGTGTGCGGAGCCGGTGGAATACCACGTGGGCACCATAGACCCGCGCTATGGGATATCGAATGCTGAGCTTGCTGCTGATTTGGCGCAGGTAGCAGCACTGTGGAATACGGCTGCGGGGAAAACGGTGGTGACTTTCGCTGCTGATGGAGAGGTTGCAGTGAATCTTGAATACACTGAAGAGCAGGCAACGTCTGAGCTTGGAGTGGTAATCGACCAGCAGCAAGCAGATTACGATAAGGCGCAGGCGCAGTTTGAAATACTGGCAGACCAACTGGATTCTGCAAAGAATACGTATGAGCGGCTCGAAGCCTCCTTCAATGTGAAGGCGGATATGTACGAGAACGATGTTGCGTATTGGAACGCACGCGGAGGTGCGCCTCCTGCAGAGTACGAAAAGCTTCAAGCAATGCAGCGGCAGCTTGATCGGGAACAAGCTGCGCTCAACGCTCAGGCAGCAAAGGTGAACGCTGTGGTTGATGAGATGAACAACAAGGTGGATGCCTTAAACAGGATGGCGGACGCCATTAATTCTCGGGTGGATGTGTATAACGCCAACTCACACACTGAGTTCGACCAGGGCCGCTATATAGAAGATGAGAAAGGGAAGCGCATTACGATTCGGGAGTTCACCGAAGAGATTGAGCTCAAGCGTGTGCTGACGCATGAATTAGGGCATGCCATTGGTCTTAACCACGTAGAGGACCCTGATTCCATCATGTATTCCTTTAACGCAGGGGATGAGCTGGTCCTCACCGAGGAGGATATAGCTGAGCTAAAGAACGTCTGCGAGCTTGATTAGGGGCCGTAGAGGAGGCAGGATAGCAGTATTGGGGGGTCGTCTAATGGTAGGACAGCGGCCTTTGAAGCCGTGAATCTAGGTTCGATCCCTAGCCCCCCAGCAACAGGTATACTTCTCTCAATGAACCGTAAGGAGCACAACATTCCTGCGTTTGTAAAACCTCTCCAAGGTCATAATGAGCACGATCCAGAGCGTTACAGCAAACTACTTCAAGTTGGAGACCGTGCAGACCTTGTTATAAGAGAATTGGAGTTTGAGAGAGAGTTTCCGCTTGAAAACGTATCGCTTCACGAGAAAGCAGTCCTTCTAAAGAATACCCTTGAAGAATTAGAACAAAAATACGCAATTCGCATTGCCCCAACTCGCTTTATCGTTGCAGAAAATGAAACAGGTAGGGAATCTGTATTTGCCCTCGTAGACAATGTCACTGATTCTGAACATGTATCAACGGAGGAACAAGATGCTCTCCTGCACTCTCTTTGGAAAAATTTAATTGCGTATGTAGACGATAAGCTTTCTACAGGCGGTTATTTCTTGACTGATATTCACAGGCTCGACCAATATGAATATGGACGCACAGGAAGTGACACAGAAAATCATCTCTACCTTGTAGACGTTGATCCCTACCTCTCAGAAGCAACACCGGAGCACCTCTACAATTTTTCAACTATGTTCTTGGAAAATATGCACATAGAACTAGACAATGCTCCACTTACCGGCCACCCAGACCTTACAGGGGAGTTAGCAGCTCTCATAGATAAGTGCAGAGACGAAATCGTTAGGAGGCGGACGGCATAAGGTTCCAACATCGTCCCAGACAGCCAGCCTAATTTGATATAAAAGGTAGATGAACCCCATTCGCCACATCTGGTTCGACTTCAGCGACACCATCGTTGCCTTCGACGAAGGACTCCATGACGAGCTGGTCTATGAATCCTACTCGGAGATCACTGGTAACCCCATAACCCCAGAGCTCAAGGAAGAGTTCGCGAACCTCTTTAAGGAACACGGTAGTTACACCAAAAGCTTCATTGCGCTCGGAAAGGCTCATGATTTCTGGTCCGACCGTATCAGTTCAGTTGACCCCAAAGTTTTCCTGCGCCTTACGGACCCAGAAGCTCCTCAGATCTTCCAGGAACTCAGGAAGCTAGTTCCAATATCATTGTGGTCAAACATTCACGCGAAAAAGATGTTGCCTGCACTGGGCATAGACCCCACATGGTTCACGCACATACTCGGGCCCGACGAAGTAAAGAAGCCCAAGCCAGCTCTTGATGGCTTCAACCTATTGATTGAACGATCTGGCATTCCTGCGGAAGAAATACTCTTCGTTGGAGACAGTTTGGTAAAAGAAGTACGTCCTGCGAAATCTCTTGGCATACAGGCCGGGCTCATATGGAGCGAATCACCGGAAGCTGACTATTCCTTCAAGAACTTTATGGATATTCTTACGATACTTCAATGAAAGCAATCATTATCCCAGGAAACGGTGGAGGATGCCCGGAAGACAACTGGTCTCCGTATCTTGAGCGTGAGCTTCCAAAGCTCGGTATCGAAGTCATCAACCGCCAGTTTCCTGACGCCGTGATGGCACGCAAGGAATTCTGGCTTCCATTCATTACTGAACTTGGTGCGGATGAGAACACCTTACTCATAGGCCACTCCTCAGGAGCAGTAGCTGCGATGCGCTATGCAGAAGCTAACCGCATCTTGGGTTCAGTATTGGTAGGCGTCTGCCACACCGACCTCGGATACGCTGAAGAGAAAGTGAGTGGTTACTACGATGCCCCTTGGGACTGGGAAGCTATCAGGGATAATCAGAAATGGATTATACAGTTCGCCTCTGCTGACGATCCTTTTATTCCAATAACAGAGCCCCGCTTCATACGAGATCAGCTCAAGACTGACTATCACGAGTACGAGGACCGAGGACACTTCGGTCATGGGGCAAACCCGCAAACAGAATTCCCGGAACTCATTGAAGCCCTAAGAGAGAAGCTTGCAACCTCCTTTCCGGAGAATAGGTTATAAGAGGCATGTCACAAAACCCATTCCTAAACGCACTAGCCGCCCTAGGGTACATCTTGGGTGTCGCCTCCGTTATCTACCTGGTATCCCTGTATCTTCCGAATGATAACGATGGATTCCCGGTGTTTAACTTCACCCTCTTTATCTCGCTCTTCGTCTTTTCTGCGGCGGTCATGGGCTACATCATCCTCTCCAAGCCCATAACCCTCTACCTCGACGGGCAGAAAAAGGAAGGCATCAACCTCTTCCTCGGGACTCTGGGAGCCTTCGCACTCCTTACATTCATTTTCGGGTTCCTCACCACCCTCATCCCTTTACCGTAGTGCTAGACTGGAGGTAATGGAAGAGCGCCTCACGAAGCTTGAAGAGGACGTGCGCATCATTAAGGAGCGCAACCTCCGGGTGGAAGGCAGCAAGGCCTGGGAAACCAGCGCTACGCGCGTGCTCTCGCTTGTCATCATCACGTACGTCATCGCGACCATCGCGCTCTATGCGATAGGAAACGACAACCCACTGCGCAACGCGCTTATCCCGGCAGTTGGATTCTTCCTCTCGACCCAATCACTTCCGTTCCTTCGCCGTGCGTGGATAAAAGGGTACGAAAAGAAGCATGGCTAAGGGCATCGCGCTCGACATAGACAACGTTCTTTCCGCCACCAACCTCCACTGGGCGCGCGTACTGGCGGAGAAGTTTGGAACACCTGATGGTCTTACTCCTGAAGAGACCGTCGCCCCCTACATCCTTGCGCACCACGTACCGTACTGGCAGATTCCAGAAGCCAAGGAATGGATGGAATCAGCGCGAAAAGGCGGGGAAGTGCAGTACGATCTTCCGCTCATAGAGAACGCCAATCACATCGTAAACAAGGTACATACAATCATTCCTATCAAGGCGTATGTAACCGCTCGTTCGGAAGTGGTACGTGAAAGGACTGAAGCGTGGTTGTGGAAACATGACTTTCCGCAAGCTCCGGTATATCTTCGTCCACCAGGAAAAGAAAACGACCAGCCAAACATATGGAAGGCTGCTTTCCTTCCTACGCTCTGGCCGGAAGTGATAGGCATCGTCGACGACGATCCACGCCTTATCGAATACCTCCCAGACAACTACCAAGGCACCATCTTTCTGTACAAGAATACGGAACACAAAGAAGTCACCTTCCCAGTGATACAGTGCAAGGGATGGACCGAAGTACTCGAAGAGGTCAGCAAGCGCTTCGGGACGCCATAGCCTCTCTATGAGCGAAGATAAGCCACCGCAAGGAAAGGGGGAACTCGTGGACGTCGGAAGCGAAGTGCTTATGAACTTGCGCAACGAGGTGATGACGTTGCGTGGAAGTGCCAAGATACTCACGTCGAAGCTTGAAGAATGGAAGAAAGACGTAATACTTGGGGAGCAAGATATAGCCCACAAAGAGAGGGAACTCGAAGAAATTGAACAGAAGACAGAAGTGCCGGACATACGCACCGCGCGAGGGCAACAGAATAAGCGCAAGGCGCTCATTAAGAACCTGAGTGCAGTACGAATGCGCAGGGAACACTTACTGGGTCTTATTGAAAAGCAGCCAGCCCTTATCGCCTCACTGCACGACCGCATAACGGAGACACAGGAGCGCCTCAACCGTCTTCAGGCAGGAAAGAATACGCAGAGTTCGTAATACACACATCCTTCATGCGTCTTCTGCCTATATACACACCATGACTACCACCCCTTTCATGAAGGCGGGGACAGCTCTCGGGCTCTCCCTCGCTCTTCTCGTAGGTTTTGTGCCAGTGCTTCCCGCTGCGGCAGCCTATGAGGAACCTCCCATAGGATATTTTTCCTCGCATGACGACGATGAAGATGAAGACGAGGATAATGACCGGTACAGCCGTTACTCCTCTCGCCGCACAAGCTATTCGAGCTCCATTCAGAGGAAGGTAAACAACCTTGATGACGACGAAGTGGAGAACCTCCCAATTCCTATCCTTATCGGTGTGGGGCTCAATAATATTTGGCCAAACTTCGGAGATCCTCGCGATGGAGGTGCCCGCACGCACGAAGGAGAGGACATCATGGCTCCACGTGGCGCGATTGTTTCCTCACCAACTGAGGCAGTGGTCGTGCGCACTGGCGAAGGCTCAAGTTCCGGCATCTATGTCACCACCGCTAACCCGGGAGGCGAGTCCATGAACTTCTACCACCTCGACAGCATTGCTGAAGGTATTAAGGCTGGAACGGAAGTTAAAGCAGGAGACATTCTGGGGTACGTAGGAAATACGGGGAACGCTTCAGGCGGAGCGCCGCATCTCCATTTCGAGATTCGCAAGAACCGAAGGGCACTCGACCCGTTCCCACGTCTCACCAAAGAATTCTCAAATGAAGTGCGCGTACGTGTTCTCACTGATCTTTTGAAGGAACTACAGGCTGAACTAGCGAAAAAGTTGCGCTAGTCTCACCAGACCTTCATGAACAATAGGGCACAGTTCATTAGTCCTCTCGAGGACGCTTCCTATGGATGACTTTCTCAAAATGGATGTATTCTTCGCAATCACGACTGTGGCAGTACTTGTGCTCTCTGTATTGGTAGGCTACGTGCTCGTGCGAGTGCTCAGGATTCTCAAATCTCTCGAGCGCATTGTGCTACTCGCGGAGAAAGAAACGGAGCTCGTACGTGAAGATCTCGTTCATTTGCGGGAGAAAGTATCGAAGGAGGGGCTGAAGCTCAGGCACATTGTTGGGTTTCTGGGAGGCCTCGGGAAAAAGAGAAAATCCAATTCTTAACTAGCTAACTACACACGCATGGCGACACGAAAGAAAAACACTGGAGGGAAGGTGGCGGCAGGTATCGGCGCAGCAGCGCTCGCAGCTGCAGCGGCAGGAGCTGGCTATTATTTTTATGCTAGCAAGGATGCCAAGAAGCACCGCCAGGCTGCAAGCACCTGGGCCAAGGGCCTCAAGCGCGAAGCAGTGAAGCGCGCAAAAAGCCTTAAGAAGATAGACGCAAAGGCTATTGCTCGTGCGGTAGACGAAGCGGCTGAAATCTACGACGGTGTACGCGGCGTATCTGCGGCAGATCTCCGGGCTGCCACAAAGGAACTCAAGGCCAACTGGAAGAAGATGCAGGGCGAGCTCACGCCTAAGAAGCCAGCCGCTACAAAGCGCGCTACCGCAACCAAGAAGAAATCCACTGTGGCCAGTAGGAAGCGTCGTGCATAAGGCGCATACTCCTAGTATGAACACCACAAACACGATACTGATTATTATCCTTGTGCTCTTGGTTGGCTTTGGTGTCTGGTACTTCACCAGCAACCAAACCGCCCCAGCACCGACCGAAGACAACAATGCTATTGAAGTGAACCTTGGTGGCAACGATACTCCGGAAGGAGAGCCGGCAGCTAACTAAGTCAAAACGAAAAGCCGCTGGGAAATCCCGGCGGCTTTTTGCGTGGTAGCATCTCACCATGCCTAAGGAAGGAACCAAAGCTCCTAGTTTCTCTCTGCCAGACCAAGACGGGGTTACGCGTTCGTTGTCTGACTACAAAGGGAAGCGCCTGGTGCTCTATTTCTATCCCAAGGACGACACACCTGGGTGCACCATTGAGGCACAGGTGCTCGGGGATTCCATTAAGAAGTTCAAGAAACTCGGTGCTGAGGTTATTGGAGTATCAGCAGACAGCGTGAAGAGTCATAAGAAGTTCTGCGACAAGTTCTCCATCCCGTTTCCTCTGCTTTCAGACGAAGAGAAGAAGATGGTGAACGCCTATGGGGTCTGGGGCGAGAAGCAGATGATGGGGAGGAAGTATATGGGTATTAAGCGCACCACCTTTGTAATTGATTCTAACGGGAAGATTCAGAAGGTCTTTGAGAACGTAAAGCCACCTAAACACGCAGAGGAATTGCTTGAATACTTGTCCACAGACTTTTGACAATTTAATGGGTGTGCTATAGTGGCTCATGGAACGGGTCTTGTATACCTTCGACGACGTGCTCATCGCTCCGGCGAGAAGCGCTATTGAGCCTTCCGCGGCCGTCGTCGGCTCTGCCGCTTGCCGCGGCCTTTTTCTTAGAGTGCCTGTGCTCTCTGCTGCTATGGACCGCGTCACTGACGCGAGAATGGCCATTGCGGTTGCCAAGGCTGGTGCGCTCGGTGTACTCCATCGCAACTGCACCAAGGAGGAACAGGCGAAGATGGTGGCCCAGGTTAAGAAGGCAGGTGTGCTGGTTGCTGCTGCTTGCGGGCCATTTGATATGGAGCGAGCGATGCTGCTCGCTAAGAACGGAGCTGATGTCATCATCATTGACTGCGCCCACGGCCACAACATGAAGGTGCTTAAAAGCGCTAAGGCCATCAAAGCAAAGCTTCCAAAGAAGGTGAAGATGATTGTGGGCAACATCGCTACCGCAGAGGCAGCCGCAGATATCATCAAGATGAACTTTGCTGATGGGCTTAAGGTTGGCGTTGGTCCGGGCTCCATCTGCACCACGCGCCTTGTTTCTGGAGTTGGTATGCCACAGCTCACTGCGGTCATGGATGTCGTGAAGGTTGCAAAGAAAGCAGGCATCCATGTCATTGCCGACGGAGGCATGAGGACCACCGGAGATATCGCTAAGGCACTTGCTGCAGGCGCTTCAGCTGTAATGAGCGGCAACATGTTCGCAGGCACCATTGAAACTCCAGGACGCATCGTCACGAAGAACGGAAAGAAGTTTAAGGAATACCGCGGTATGGGTTCTAAGCCAGTTATCGGAGGTGACTCAGGTTCACAGCGTTATCTCACCAAGGGACGCAAAGCAGTACCAGAAGGTGTTGTCGGTCTCGTACCACTTAAGGGAACGGCAGAAGATGTCGTTGCTGAGATTTCTTCAGGTGTACAGGTTGCTATGGGCTACGTTGGTGCCAAGGACATCCCTGAGTTCCAGAAGAAGGCGAAGTTCATCCGCGTGACGCTCGCCTCAACGGTTGAGGGCAGGCCGCACTCGCTTTCGGAAGTTATAGATTGACACCTCTCGTAAGTCCTCTATACTAGGGCTTTAATGACCTCCACGGCATTAAATCGAAACACCTCACAGGAGGTGTATTTTTTTATCCTGCCATGAAGCTCTATTTAGAGAACGGTTCGAGCTTCGAGGGAGAGAGTTTCGGCGCTAACGTCGCAGTCTCTGGAGAAGTGGTCTTCAACACCGGTATGGTGGGCTATGTGGAGACACTTTCCGACCCTTCGTACTCCGGTCAGATAGTTGTGCTCACCTATCCGCTCGTTGGCAACTATGGTGTGCCGAGCGAGAAGCAGTTTGAGAGCGAGAAGATTCACGCAGCAGGACTTGTGGTCTCTGAGTACTGCGACGAGTACTCTCACCATGAGGCAAAGGAGTCACTCAAGGAGTGGTTGAAGCGCTCAGGCGTCCCAGCAATCACTGGTGTGGACACCCGCGCCATCACCAAGGTGCTGCGCGAGAAGGGCGTGATGCTCGGACAGCTTGGTGGCACCAAGAAAGGGAAGTTTGTTGACTCCAACAAGGTGAATCAGGTTGCCATTGTGAGCCCCAAGAAGAAGAAAGAGTATGGAAATGGTCCGATGCGCATCGTGCTCGTTGATTGCGGCGCAAAGGAAAACATCATGCGTTCCATCTTGACTCCCGACACGACCGTCATTCGCGTGCCGTGGGATTACGATTTCACACAGGAGAAATACGACGGCATTGTGCTCAGCAACGGTCCTGGCGACCCGGTAGAGTGCACCGCCACCGTCGAAAACGTACAGAAGGCACTCAAGGGAGATAAACCGATTCTCGGCATTTGCCTTGGCATCCAAATGCTCGCACTTGCTGCAGGAGGAAAGACCTACAAGCTCAAGTACGGACACCGCGCACAGAATCAGCCGTGTGTGGCAGGTAAGCGCTGCTACATCACGAGTCAGAATCACGGCTACGCAGTGGATGCCAAGTCACTCCCTAAAGAATGGAAGATTTGGTTCACCAACGCTAACGATGGCAGTGTTGAGGGTATCTATCACACCAAGAAGCCATTTCGCGCGGTGCAGTTCCACCCAGAAGCATGTCCGGGACCAACCGACACGAACTGGCTCTTCGATGACTTCCTCAAGGAGGTGAAGAAAAGTAAGAAAAAGCTCGTATGAAGCCAAAGAAAGTACTCATCCTAGGTTCTGGAGGACTCCGCATAGGTCAGGCGGGTGAGTTTGATTATTCCGGCTCCCAGGCAATTAAGGTGCTTAAAGAAGAGGGAATTCAGTCAGTACTGATTAACCCAAACATTGCGACCGTGCAGACGGATAAGGGACTCGCAGATCGCGTGTACTTCCTCCCGCTCACTGAGCATTTCGCAACGGAGGTCATCAAGAAGGAGCGCCCTGATGCCATCTTCCTTTCCTTTGGCGGACAGACGGCACTGAACCTCGGTCTCGCGCTTGAGAAGAGTGGCGTGCTTAAGAAGTATGGCGTGCGCGTGCTCGGTACCCCGGTCTCCACTATTCGCGACACCGAGGACCGTGAGCTTTTCGTAAAGAGGTTGAACCAGATACAGGTGAAGACTGCTAGGAGCAAGGCAACGGCAAATGTTGCGGAAGCGAGGAAGGCCGCAACGATGATTGGCTACCCCGTCATGGTGCGTTCAGGCTTTGCGCTTGGGGGTGAAGGCTCAGGACTGGTGCGCGATGAGAAGGAACTTGTCGACAAGCTTACCGACGTCTTCCACACCAATAAGCAGGTATTGATTGAAGAGTATCTTCTTGGATGGAAGGAAGTGGAGTACGAAGTTGTGCGCGATAAGGACGACAACTGCATCACGGTCTGCAACATGGAGAACCTCGACCCGATGGGTGTGCACACGGGTGAATCCATTGTCGTTGCTCCATCGCAGACGCTCACCAACGACGAGTACCACATGCTCCGCGAGGTGGCGATTAAGACTATCCGACACCTGGGCATCGTGGGTGAGTGCAATATTCAGTACGCGCTTCACCCAAAGACTGGCGACTATCGCGTGATTGAAGTGAATGCCCGACTTTCCCGCTCTTCTGCGCTTGCCTCTAAGGCCACTGGCTACCCTCTTGCTTTCGTTGCGGCAAAGCTTGCGCTCGGGCACGTGCTCCCAGAACTCAAGAACTCAGTGACGGGTACGACCACTGCCTGCTTCGAGCCGGCACTCGATTACATCGTCATCAAGATGCCGCGCTGGGACCTCGATAAATTCGGTAACGCAGCACCGCGTATTGGTACGGAGATGAAGAGTGTGGGCGAGGTCATGGCTATTGGGCGGTCCTTTGAAGAAGTGCTTCAAAAGGGTATTCGCATGCTTAACATCGGAGCAGACGGCTTTACCGCGCAGCGAAGTAAGCGCTACAAGTTTGATGACTACCTGAAGGAGATTAAGGAGCCAACCACCCGTCGCATCTTTGCAATTGCAGAGGCACTCCGGAAGGGCGTTTCGGTTGAAAAGATTCACCAGCTTTCAAATATTGATCTCTGGTTCTTGAAGAAACTTGAGCACATTGTTGAGCTTGAGAAGAAGATTAAGCGCAAACCACTCACCAAGGACCTTCTTGTTGAAGCTAAGAAGAACGGCTTCTCCGACATTCAGCTTGCAACCATTAAAGGTAAGACTGAGGAAGCAGTTCGTACACTTCGCCGTCGTTTGAAGGTGTTCCCGGTTATCAAGCAAATCGACACACTCGCAGGCGAAGTGCCAGCCAAGACCAACTATCTGTACCTCACCTATCACGGTACTGAGGACGATGTGAAGCCGGGCAAGAAGAGCGTCATGGTGCTCGGCTCTGGTTCCTACTCCATCGGCTCTTCCGTTGAGTTCGATTGGTCGAGCGTTGAAGCACTCAAGACACTGAAGGCGAAGGGGTATGAGACCATCATGGTCAACTACAACCCGGAGACCGTGTCGACTGACTACGACATGAGTGACCGTCTCTACTTTGATGAACTTTCCCTTGAGCGCGTGCTCGACATCGTTGGCTTTGAAAAGCCGAAGGGAACGGTAGTTTCAACTGGAGGCCAGATTCCAAACAACCTTGCGCTCAAGCTCTTTGAGAACGGCGTGAAGGTGCTGGGGACCAGCCCAAAGAACATCAACCGCGCGGAAGACCGTCACGTCTTCTCAGCGCTTCTCGACCGTCTTGGTGTTGACCAGCCTGAATGGGCAGAACTTTCGACTCCCAAAGAGGCTGCGCGTATGGCAGCAAAGATGGGCTACCCAGTGCTTATACGCCCCTCCTACGTTCTCTCAGGGGCTGCCATGAGCGTTGCGCTCGACGAGGTCGGACTTATCAAGTTCCTTGAGAAAGCGGTGGGGGTCTCAAGCGATCACCCGATTGTTATCTCGAAGTTCATCGAGAACGCGCGCGAGATTGAAATAGATGGTGTTGCGCAAAACGGCAAACTCAAGATTTACGCTATTACCGAGCACGTGGAGAACGCAGGCACACACTCAGGAGATGCAACCCTGGTGCTTCCAGCGCAGCGTACTTACATCGAGACCATCAGGCGCGCAAAATCTATCACCAAGGGCATCATCAAGGAACTTAATATCACTGGGCCGTTCAACATGCAGTTCCTGGCCAAGGACAACAAGTTGCAGGTGATTGAATGCAACGTGCGCGCCTCACGCTCCTTCCCGTTTGTTTCAAAAGTCACCGGCTACAACTTCATCGAGCTCGCCATCCAGGCAATGCTTGGGCAGGACATCACGGGTGAGTACCGCACGCTTGAGCTCGACTATGTTGCGGTGAAGTCTCCGCAGTTCTCCTATGGTCGTATTAAGGGCGCCGACCCGCTCTCGTATGTGGAAATGGCCTCGACTGGGGAAGTCGCAGCGTTTGGAGATTCCTACGCTGAGGCACTGCTGAAGTCCATGATGGCCGCAGGCTTCAAGCTCCCGAAGAAGAATGTGTTGGTCTCCCTTGGTAAGGAAGAGAACAAGATAAAGCTTCTGCCTTCAGTGGAGACGCTGCATCGCATGGGTTTCCATATCTACGCTACGGAGCACACCGCAGATTTCCTCAAGCAGAACAACATTCCGTGCGAGCGCGTCTATAAGATTAAGAGTGGTGGAAACCCGAACGTGCTTACGCTCCTTGATTCCGGAAAGCTTGATTTGATTATCAACATCGCTGCGCGCGGTCTTGCACGTCCTGAGAACTCGAAGGGCTCACTCTCTGACGGCTTCATTATTCGTCGCAAAGCGGTAGATCTCAATATTCCGCTCATCACGAACCGTCAGCTAGCGGAAGGATTCATCAACGCACTCGAGGAAATGAACGGGAAGACAATCGAGGCGAAGGCGTGGGACGAGTACACAACGGAGGACTAGACCTTCTGGAAACGGAGTTCCCCGTCATCTCCTGGAAGAAACCATTCTTCAAGCGTCCGCACGAAAGGGAGGAATTTTCCGTACCGCGCTGTATAGAGGACACAGACTTCACCACCGTAGCGAGAATAAGCATACCCAGTTACCAGGTACTGGTTCCCGTTTTTGTAATGCTGATAGAGGCCGAGCGGTACGCGCGCTGCAGCCTCCGTCAATAGAGCTTCAAGTTCCTCTTCCGACCGTAGATGTTCACTCATGGGGAAAGTATAACTGATACAATACCCCTCCATGCTACAGGCAGAAGCCCTTAACATCCTCAAGACCGGCGCCAATGTCTTCCTTACCGGAGAGCCGGGAAGCGGGAAGACGCATACGGTAAATGCCTATGTGAGCTGGCTGCGCTCGCACGGCATTGAGCCGTCCATTACCGCTTCAACCGGTATTGCGGCTACCCACATCCGCGGGATGACTATTCATTCATGGAGTGGCATCGGTATCGCGCACCAGCTGACTCCAGAACTCGTCGACCGCGTTGCATCCAAGGAACATGTGGCGCGTAGGATTCAAAAGACTAGGGTACTTATCATCGACGAGGTCTCCATGCTCTCAGGTGAGGTGCTTGAGATAATTGATGCAGTCGCAAGGGAAGTGCGGCACAGTCAACTTCCCTTCGGTGGTATGCAAGTGGTGCTCGTGGGGGACTTCTTTCAGCTACCCCCAGTATCCAACTCTAGGGAAGAAACAACGTTTGCGTTTGAGTCCTCTGTTTGGGGGAAGCTGAACCCGATTGTCTGCTACCTCTCAGAACAGTTTCGCCAGGACGACCCCGCGTTCCTCACCATTCTTGGCGCCATTCGAGCAGGAACTCACGACCAGTCGCACATTTCCACTTTGCTTACGCGCGAGAGCGAAGAGGTAACAGAGAACACGCCGATTCTCTTTACCCACAACGAAGATGTCGACCGCATCAACGACCAGAAACTCGAAGAGCTTCCTGGAAAGGTGAATGTCTACGGTATGAAGGATGAAGGTGCGCCGCCGCTTATCGAGGCACTTAAGCGCGGCTGTCTGTCGCCAGAAATGCTTGCTCTTAAGGAAGGGGCAGTGGTGATGGCAACCAAGAACAACCCGGCCGGAGGATATGTGAACGGTACGCTCGGCATCGTTGCAGGCTTTGAGCGGGGAACTAACTACCCTATCGTCGAGACACGTGACGGGACTGACATCATCTTCCAGCCAATGGAATGGGCAGTGGAGGAGGGCGGAAAGGTGCGGGCTAAGATTACCCAGATTCCCCTTCGGCTTGCCTGGGCCATAACGGTGCATAAGAGTCAGGGCATGAGCATGGACGCAGCGGCTATCGACCTCTCACGGGCTTTTGAGTATGGGCAGGGGTACGTGGCGCTTTCCCGCGTCCGGTGTCTCGAGGGCATATGTCTCCTAGGCTGGAGCGAGAACGCACTTGTGATGCACCCTAAGGTAACGAAGAAGGACGGGGAATTTAGAGAATCGTCTGAAGATGCACGGCTCGCTTTCGATCTTCTTGAGCAAGAGGGGGAACGTGCGAAGCTCGAGAAGAATTTCATACTTGCCTCCGGAGGGGTACTCGAGGCAGGTAATGCTCCTGTTCCAGCTATAAGAGTCTCAACGTATGACGCAACGCTCGCGCTTCTTAAGGAGGGGAAGATGGTAGGACTTATCGCAAAAGAGCGCGGACTTACCTCGGCAACCGTTGCGGACCACGTCGAGAAATTGGTCGCTTCCGGTCGCATTGATATTGGTGAGGCACGTAAAGCCATTCCCGAGCGACTTTTGAATGCGCTTCCTGAGATTGAAGCGATGTTCGCAAAGATTGGGCGTGACAGGCTTGCACCAGTGCACGCACGACTCAAAGGTAAGTACAGTTACGATGATTTAAAGCTTGCGCGTGCGGTGATTGCCGACTAGGCTTCAGTATATGAAGCGCACTGCGGGTTCCTCCATTTACATGCGCAATGTTATCTTCGGCATCGAAGATAGCCTTGCTGCCACCGTTGGTCTTCTTGCTGGCCTTGCTGCTGAGGCGGTGCCACTCACAACGATTATCCTCACAGGCTTTGTCTACATCTTTGTGGAAGCGTTCTCGATGGGGGTAGGCAGCTTCCTCTCTGAAGAATCTGCTGAAGACTACGAAGGCACAAAGAAGGAGGGCTTGAGAACCTTTTATGCAGCAATTGCGATGTTCTTCGCGTGCATTGTGGGAGGATTTGTTCCTCTGCTGCCGTACTTGGTCACCGAAGGAGTCACTGCTATCTACGCCTCGATTGCGCTTTCGGTCACTTTCCTTGGCGTTATGGGCTTTGCACAGGCCAAGATATCTCACAAGAAAGTGTGGCCGCGTGTACTGCGTATGGTGCTTCTGGGCGGCACTGCCATTGCAGTGGGTATCATCGTAGGACAGGTGGTGGGGGCGGCGTGATAGAATAGGGGCTAATGGCTTTGAAGCGGCTTCCGGGACTTATTGACGTCCACGTGCATTTGCGCGAACCTGGCGCGACTCAAAAAGAGGATTTCTATACTGGCAGCCGCGCGGCGGTCAAAGGCGGCATCACCTTCATGGTGGATATGCCAAACAACCCAACCCCAACAATTTCTATTGAACGGCTGGATGAGAAGGTGGCGCTTTCCAAGAAGGCGCTTTGCGATATTGGGTTTCATTTCGGTACCAACGGCAAGAACCTTGAGGAGCTTTCAGCGGCCGCAGCGCGCTCTGAGGTTTTTGGTCTTAAGATT
Source organism: uncultured Candidatus Saccharibacteria bacterium (assembly GCA_964391975.1). Taxonomy (GTDB): domain Bacteria; phylum Patescibacteriota; class Minisyncoccia; order Phycocordibacterales; family Phycocordibacteraceae; genus C7867-001. The sequence continues at coordinate 250,591 of CAYMNZ010000001.1, forward strand.
TACTGCAACCACACCACCGGCGAGATGTTGATTGAAGACCCCGAACTCCTTGAAGGAGTGTTTGGTGCCTGGCCAGTGGGTAAGCCCATTCTCGTACACGCTGAAGGCGAGCAGCTTGCGATGGCGATTCGACTTGCAAAGAAGCATGGGCAGCGCCTGCATGTCTGCCACATCACACAGGCCTCAGAAGTTGAGATGGTACGTGTAGCCAAGTCTGAGGGACTCTCTATATCTGCAGGAGTGTGCCCGCACCACCTCTACATGACGGGAGAAGCACGTGAGCGACTGAAGGGTCTCGCTATCATGAAGCCACCGCTCGGCACACCAGAAGACCAGGCTGCGCTGTGGGGGGGACTTGTTGATGGGACCATCGACATGGTGGAGACTGATCACGCTCCACACACTCGTGAAGAGAAGGAAAAAGCAGAACCTGCCTTTGGTGTTACAGGACTTGAGACCTCGCTTTCACTTATGTGGAAGGCAGTACAAGACGGAAAGATTACCGAGGAGCGTCTTGTTGAAGTCATGCATTCCGCTGCGAAAAAGGTGTTCAACATTCCTGAGCAGCCTGATACCTACATTGAGGTCGACACCGATGCCCTGTGGGTAGTTGGAGCGGGCGGTTACGAAACAAAGGCTAATTCTTCACCGTTTGAGGGAATGGAGCTTCCGGGTGTGGTGAAGACGGTTGTGATTCGGGGGAAGAAAATTGTTGAAGGTGGTACCATATTGTAACTATGCTTCGTACGCCGTTTTTCGACCCAAATAAGAGCTACTACGAGAACTGGGAGCAGGGGCCGTTTGGTGATTTTGCTAATGGTGAAGTAGTACCGGAGGGACCTGTGCGCTTTGATTTTCTTGGGGAGAAAATTTCCTATCCAATTGGTATTCCTGCCGGCCCGCTCCTGAACGGCCGTTTCGTTGACGCTGCGCTCGATAAGGGATGGACCGTTCCAGTGCACAAGACGGTGCGTAGCAAGACGCATCCTTGCAATGACTGGCCGAACGTTCTGGCGCTTAAGGATTTCCCAGGAGAACTTTCCATTGAACGTGCACAAGAACCATTGGTTGTGGTGAATAATTATTCTGAACCTCTTTCAATTACGAACTCGTTCGGAAACCCTTCTTATGAGCCTGAGGTATGGCAGCAGGATCTCAAGAACTCCCTGAAGCATGCGAAAGAAGGACAACTCGTCATGTGTTCGTTTGAAGGAACAAAACGCGAAGGAATGTCTTCTGAAGACTACATACAGGAATGGGCCGAAGGTATGAAGATGGTCGCAGACACCGGCGTAAAGATAGTTGAAGCGAACTTTAGCTGCCCGAACGAAGGAGCTGCGTCGCTCCTATGTTTTGACGTTCCGAAAGTAAAAACTGTGGTGACAGCTATAAAAGAGAAGATAGGAAATACTAAGCTCATCATCAAGATTGCCTTCTTTGAGGAAGCTGCACTCCGCGAACTCGTTACCGAAGTAGGAAACATAGTCGACGGCTTCTCAGCCATTAACACTATTGCAGCACCAGTCGTGAACGAAGATGGTTCTCAAGCTCTTCCGGGAGCTCACCGCGTAAAGAGCGGTATTTGTGGACATGCTATCAAGTGGGCAGGAATCGACATGGTGAAGCGTCTTGCAGGCTTAAGAAAGGAGCTTGGCATGACCTTCGGCATCATAGGTTGCGGAGGCGTTACGGTTCCGTCGGATTATAAGGAGTTTCGTGATGCGGGTGCTGATATCGTCATGAGCGCTACCGGTGCCATGTGGAATCCCTATCTCGCCAAGGAGATAAAGGACGCGTATCCTGACGGATGATATGGACCAGGAAGTACTAAGCATCCTCAAGCGAGTGGGGTCGGTGATTACCGATAGCCACTTTGTCGGCACCTCCGGTCGACACATGAGTGTGTACGTGAACAAGGACGCGCTTTTCCCACATACGGCAGAGACCTCGCGCGTTTGCGAGCTTTTTGCAGAAAAGAACAAAGATCTTCCAATAGATATTGTAGTAGGACCAGCTCTAGGTGGAATCATCCTTTCACAATGGACTGCTTCGCACCTATCGAGGATTACCGGACGAGAAATTCTGTCGGTTTACACCGAGAAGGTTCCTAAGGGCGATGGTGAAGACCAGGTGTTCCGTCGCAGCTATGACCAACTCGTTAAGGGGAAGAACGTGCTTGTGATTGAGGACACGACGGCAACCGGAGGATCGGCAATAAAGGTGGTGAACACCGTTCGAGGGGTTGAGGGGAATGTCGTGCAGGTGTGCGTGATGGTTAACCGTGACTCGAACACAATCAATTCTGAATCAATCGGAGCACCTTTCAGTTGGCTTGCCGAACTTCCTGCGGAATCCTGGGCCGAGGAAGAGTGCCCGCTGTGTGCGTCAGGTGTTCCGGTCAATACCTCGGTTGGGCACGGAAAGAAGTTCCTCGCGAAGAAAGGTCTTGCATGAAAAAGACTACCTACAAAATAGGAGTATTCGGGTCAGACGCCGGTACTTCTGTTTTGAAGGCAAACAAAACTGCGAAAGCACTAGGGCGTGCGCTTGGGAATGAGAAAGTGCTTGTTGTCACCGGTGCTTGTTCAGGACTGCCATATATTGCAGCGCATGAAGCTTGGGCGCTTGGCTCCAAGGTATGGGGATATTCTCCTGAGGTCAGTATTTCGGCACAGCACGCTTTTACGCCAAAGGATGACCTCAGCATATATACCAAGCTTGTCTTTGTACCTAAAAACTATGTATTTGTGCGTAAAGAACGAGTGCGTAAGAAGTACCGAAACGTAACTTCTACGGCTACATGTGACGCCGGCATCATTATCTCAGGCAGATGGGGCAGTCTGAACGAGTTCACTAATCTTTTTGACATGGGTAAGGTCATTGGCGTCCTCACGAAGACTGGGGGAATGGCAGATGAGATTCCTAAGCTCGCGAAGAAAGTCCACAAACCCGGCAAGGCGGTCGTGGTGTATGATTCATCACCAGTAAGGCTTGTCCGAAAGGTACTTACAGAACTACGGAAACGATCCTGACCATGGCAATCATAGACAAATACAACAAGCGTTCCGATGCAATTAACTCCCTTCTGTGTGTGGGACTTGACCCTGCTTTTGCGAAACTTCCAGAGCGTTTCAAGAACCAACCCTTTCCGCAGTTTGAGTTCAACAAATTTATCATCGATGAGACGCATCAGTTCGCTGCTGCTTTTAAGCCCAACACTGCCTTCTACGAGGAGCGCGGGGACCAAGGTATGACGGAGCTTAAGATGACGATGGACTACCTTCGTGAGCGTCACCCAGATATATTCACCATCATCGATGCGAAACGGGCGGATATCGGTAACACCAACGAAGGTTCTGCTACCTTCGTGTTCGCCTGGCTAGGCGCGGACGCTATTACAGTGAATCCATTTCTCGGACGCGAAGCGCTCGAGCCGTTTCTTGCTCGTAAAGACAAGGCAACCATTGTATTGAGTTTTACCTCCAATCCAGGCTCCCAAGAATTCCAGGGACTTCTTGTTGATGGCAAACCGCTTTGGCAGGTCATCACTGATACGGTTGCGCGCGAATGGAACGGAAACGATAACTGCATGTTCGCTGTAGGCGCGACCCATCCTGATGAGTTCAAAATCATCCGAGAACTTGTCGGGGACATGACACTTCTTGTGCCCGGAGTTGGCGCGCAGGGCGGAGATGCGCGGACGGTCGTCGAGACAGGAAAGAACTCGCAAGGAAAGGGTCTTATCATCAACGCAAGCCGCAGCATCATCTTTTCGGAAAATCCCGCAGAAGCAGCAAAGACGCTACAGGAAGAGATAAACTCGTACCGCTAACATGCAGCACGTCATTGAGACTCAGCAGTTCGACCGCCCGATGCTCGAGGGGTTCTTCAAGGACGTCGATAAGCTCGTGAAGAAACACCCAAAGGATGCACTTAAGGGGAAGGTCATGGCGACCTTGTTCTACCAACCTTCGACGCGCACTCGATTTTCTTTTGAATCCGCGATGGTGCGATTGGGAGGTTCGGTTATTGGTACAGAAAATGCCGCTGAATTTTCTTCTGCGTCAAAAGGGGAGACACTCGAGGATTCCATTCGTATCGTGAACGGATACGCAGATGTAATTGTGTTGCGTCATCCAGAGACAGGGTCTGCGGCAAAGGCGGCTGCAGTGTCCGATGTGCCGGTGATTAACGCTGGAGACGGAGTAGGACAACACCCTACCCAAGCCTTGCTGGATTTGTATACCATTTACAAGGAAACCGGTGGCATTGACGGAAAGACGGTTGTATTCGTTGGAGACCTTAAGCACTACCGGACAGCTCGCTCTCTTGCGTTCGTGCTTCGCTTGTTCAAGAACATCAAGATGATTTTTGTTTCTCCTGAAGAATTGAAAATGGGAGAGGACATTAAAGAGAGTCTCACCAAGAATGGTGTTTTGTTTTCAGAGACTACTTCACTTGAAGCGGCGGTAAGGGAGGCGGACGTGCTCTATATTGGACGCATCCCCAAGGAGTATTTTGAAGATCTTGAAGAGTACAAAAAATTTAAAGGGCATTTTACCCTTACGCGCGAACTCGTGGATACGATGAAGTCTGATGCAATTATCATGCACCCTCTTCCACGTGAGACAGAGATTCCAGTTGAGGTAGACTCGTCTCCTCATGCTCGTTACTTTGAGCAGGCCAAATACGGCGTCTTTGTGCGCATGGCCCTGCTCCTGAAGGTTCTTCATTGAGGTATCATCAGGAATGGGTATCCTTGGCACTCATTAGCCCTAATTACGTATATACATGCCATTTCTGCACTGGATCATTACCGCAATCGCTATTCTTCTGACCGCCTACCTCCTTCCAGGAGTGGATGTGACCATCCTTGGCGCTATTGTGCTTGCCGTCGTGCTCGCGCTCATTAACATGTTCGTGAAGCCGGTTGTCGGGTTGCTTACGCTCCCAATTAACATCGTGACCCTTGGCCTGTTCTCGCTCGTTGTGAACGCACTACTCATTCTGCTTGCAGCAATGGTGGTCCCAGGCTTCACGGTGGATGGTTTCTGGCCAGCCTTCTTCTTCTCGATTGTGCTCTCGCTTATCACAGCCGTTCTCGGCATCTGGAAGAAGTAGCAACCCGGGCTTGTTTTATCCGCAACGCGCTCCTCTTACGGGGCGCGTTGCTGTTATACTGAGCGAGTATGCCTCCGCATGTGGAAGGTCGAAAAAACCTATCCTCTCACGAAGAGGAGCTCGCGCATCTGCGCGCCCAGGTAGAAGCAAAGGAGAAACAACTTGCTGAGATGATGCAGGATGTACCACGTGGAGAAATCATCCACGAGCGCATCATCCACCACAAAGAAACCCCTGCTGAGGAGGTTTTGCACCCGAGTTATCGCATGTCTGACCAGGAGGCCGGAGAAATTGCGCTTAACCTTGACCCGGAAAGCGACGACGAGACCATGAACGAGCTTCGCGGCATCATGGAGGAACGGGGCATTCACAACGCACTGAGCGTTCTTTCGAAGCTCAAGAGCCCGCACCTTGAGGACGACTTCCATCGTTTTCTCGTAGCCTACATCAACGTGGGAATGCCGATTAAGGGTCTTGCCGAGAACCAGCCAACATGGAAAGCGCTTCACATGACGCTCTATGAGATTTCACTTCCGGAACCTAACCAGGAGGAAGCGGATAAAGATAACCTCAAGTACAAACACTTTAAAGAGATTGTCTCCAAGATGGAGCAGTTTTATGCCGGCATGATGTCGGTGGAGCAGGCGTACCATGGTGAGCCGCCGTACTTCTCACTTGAACTCTCCGTGCCCGTCGATCGTCCGCACCTCCAGTTCTTTGCTGCAATTCCAAACGGGCGCACTAACATGTTTGAGAAGCAGATTCTCGCCATCTTCCCGAACGCGGTCATCATCCAACAGCCTAACGACTACAATATCTTTGCGCAGGATGGTACCGCGGTGGGTTCAGTTGCAAAACTTGCTGACAAATCTGCCCTCTCTTTGAAAGATTTTGGGGAATTTGATTACGATCCAATTAACTCCATCTTGAACGCCTTCGCCAAGATTGAAAACGAAGGAGAAGGGGCTTCGCTTCAAATTATCTTCAGGCCCAGAGGAGATAAGTATGTTCGTCATTTCCGTCGCATTCTCTACAACCTCAGGCGCGGCATGCCTCGAATCCGCGCGCTTTCGCTTCCAGAGCACGTGCTTGGAGAGTTTGCGCACGACATTGAGAGCGCACTACTTGATCTAAAGGCAGACAAGGAGAATCTTACCCACAACGAGACGACTATTAAATCAGTGGAGGCGAAGATTGCCGCTCCGGTAGTCGACGTCACCATGCGTCTGGCAGTGTCTTCGCCCGATCCTATTAAGGCCAATCAGGTGCTTGGTGAACTTGAATCCTCCTTCAACCAGTTCGAGGCGCCTCAGGGCAACCGTGTCGAATGGAAGCGCATGAAGGGCGGGGAAGAGCGCAAGTTCTTCCGCAACTTCTCTTTCCGTCTTTTCTCGCACGAGAACGCGATGCAGCTCTCACTTCGCGAGCTCACAACGATGTACCACTTCCCACCGAAGGGTATCGATTCCTCTCCTCACCTCAAGCAGTCTCGCTTCACCGCAGCAGCGGCTCCTATCGGACTTGAATCCAAAGGCATTCACCTTGGCAGCAACAGCTTCCGTGGTGCGAAGTCGGAGATTTATATGGATGCTCAGGACAGACTTCGCCACCTCTACGTCATTGGACAGACCGGTACCGGAAAGACCGGATTCTTGCGTACGCTTATTGAGCAGGACATCAAGAACGGTGAGGGGGTGTGCTTCATCGATCCACACGGCAACGACGTGCTTGAAGTGCTCGCTACCGTTCCGCCAGAGCGTTACAACGACGTCATCTACTTTGACCCCGCCTACATCGACCGTCCGTATGGCCTCAACATGCTTGAGTATGACGCTTCTAAACCTGAGCAGAAGTCCTTCATCGTCAACGAGCTTCTCATGATTTTCCGTCAGCTCTACGGCGACGTTCCAGAATCCATGGGCCCGGCTTTCGAGCAGTACTTCCGTAACGCCACCCAGCTTGTGATGGAAGACCCAGAGTCAGGCTCCACCATGCTTGATATCTCACGCGTGCTCTCTAACTCTGAGTTCCGTTACCGCAAACTTGCGAAGAGTAACAACCTTGTGGTGAACCAGTTCTGGGAGGAGATTGCCACCAAGGCAGAAGGAGAGGCAAGTCTCCAGAATATTGTGCCGTACATCACCAACAAATTCGATGAGTTTATCGCCAACGACTTCATGCGTCCCATCATGGGTCAGCAGGAATCCTCGTTCAACTTCCGTGAAATCATGGACAACAAGAAGATTCTTCTGGTGAACCTCTCGAAGGGTCGTCTTGGTGAGCGCAACGCTAACCTTCTTGGTCTCATTATCGTCGGCAAACTCTTTATGTCCGCGCTCGGTCGTGCCGATAATCCACGTGCTGATTTCCCACCGTTCTATCTCTACATCGACGAGTTCCAGAACATCACCACCAAGTCTATTCCAGGCATTCTTTCTGAAGCTCGTAAGTACAAGCTCTCCATGACCATTGCGCACCAGTTCTTGAAGCAAGTGGATGAAAAGATTCGCGATGCTGTCTTCGGTAACGTTGGTTCTATGGCCATCTTCCGTGTGGGTGAAGAAGATGGAGAGTTCTTTGCTAAGCAGTTTGCACCTGTGTTCTCTGCGCTTGATTTCGTGAACATCGAGAACCGCAATGCCTACGTGCGCCTCCTCTCTAAAGGGGTGCCGCAGAAGCCGTTTAACATCAAAACGCGGGATCTCTCTCCAGGCAATCCGAGCCAAATTGACGATCTACGCCAGCTTTCCTACCTGACCTACGGACGCGATAGGGCCACGGTTGAAGCAACTATAAGGTCGCGATATCTTAGTTAGGTATGAGTCCTGAAGGAGCAGGAAATCCACTAACAGCAAAACGGCAAGAAGCCCCGGTTATTCCGTTTGATAAAACAAAGGAAGGTCGCCCCATTGCGAGCGCTATTCGTCGTCATATCAATCAGGAATTCAAATCCCAGTTTAGGCGTCGTGAACAGTTGAACACGGATGAAGTAGATGCCTTCCTTGAGAGTATGCCTCAGCGGTTACGAGGCGATGCCATAGCAAAGATTGCAGCGCATGAGGATGCATGGACTGGAGAACAGAAGCTCGCGCAGGCAAAGGACCGCTTTGATGCTGCTGAGAAAGCACTCGATCGCATGCGGAGTATTAAGCAGCAGAAGAATGAGATTGAAAAAGCTCGGGCTATTCGCGACCCGAAAGAGCGAAGCAAGGCGCTCAAGCTTCATCGTTCAGAAATTTCGCGTCTTAAGGGCGAACGTGAAATCGCGCTTGGTGCGCTCGAACCTATTCGCGAGAAAGTGCTTAAGGTTGCTCGCGCCTATCGCGCTGCAGTGAGGCAGCTACCCAAGGTTGCAGACTCTGCTCGAGAAGTCGCCGAAGCTGAGATTGTACGCAAGAGCAAGCATCCTATTACTAATCGTCGTGACCTCACAAAACCGGCGTATCGTGCCCCGGGGGTAACGCAGGTACCACAACCGAGACTTCGCCCCGGTTTTGAAGTTGAGGCTGAGGAGCCGGGCGAGTACCGACCGCTTCCACAAGAGGTTAAGTCTCGCGAATCATCTGTTGGTGTTCCTCCGATACCTCCCTATAAACTCGACCCAAGGCGTGGTGCAGAACTACTTGCCAAAGTACCTCAGTTGGCGCCGCTTCCTAAGGAAGTCATTGAACGCATTCTGCATCTTCATGCTAGCAGGGAAAATGCTCCCGATGCACTTGTGACAAAACAAGGTGCCCCTGAACTCACTCAAGAAGAAGACCTTGCGCTTATTCAAGAGCTTTTCTCAACAATTGTTCAGGCCATTACGAGCGATGATTCACCTGAGGAGGTCCGAGGTTACCTTACCTTGGCGCTCAAAAACTACGACACGAAGGAAGGAAGTGTTGAGGGGTTTGTGAGCGCAATAATTTTTGCAGGACTCCAAGATAGTCGTTTCAAAGCACCGAAGAAATCTTTCTTTGAGGATGCACCTTATCTTCAAGTCGAGAAAGCACTCGTCGATATGGTGAACGAAGGACTCACGACGCTTGATGCGGTAGGAATAGCGAAAGCTTTTCCTGGTTACCTTGAGGGTATGGAGCGTGGTGAACGTGATAACGTCCTCCGCAGCATGCTGCGCACCTGTCGTACCCGCATCGTGGATGTCATGGGGGTGCTGTAGTATTGACAAATAACAGGGAAGTACCATAATTAACTACAGTTCACGTTCATGAAGTCCCCAGGTGCGGGCGCGCATCTGGTCATTGCGAGGCTATACTGGTTACATACTCAAATAAACCCAAGCTTTAATGAAAACCCCAACCGGCATAGCGATTGCCCTTGCAGTGGCCATCGCGCTCGTGTTCCTCTTCTTCGGACCTACTATTCTTAACCTCTTCTCATTTGAGACCACGCCTATGACCGAGACCCCTTCTGACCAGAGTGCTGTTGGCATTTCCGATTCTGTTGAAGGAGCCGGCGTCGAAGCAAAGACTGGCGACACCGTTGCTGTTAATTACGTGGGTATGCTTGAGGACGGTACCGTCTTTGACGCCTCCGCAAACCACGGTGGTCCATACTCCTTCGTACTTGGCGCAGGTACCGTCATCGCTGGCTGGGACCAGGGCATCGTCGGTATGAAGGAAGGCGGTATGCGCACGCTTATCATCCCTCCTGCGCTCGGCTACGGTAGTACCGGTTACGGTCCGATTCCTGCAAACGCCACCATTATCTTTCAGGTGGAGCTTGTAAAGGTTGGTTCTTAATTACTTCTCTATTCCGCTATGCGAAAACTAGGACCAGAAGCAGGCAAAAGCGGGGAAGAATCCCCAAGCCAGAAGCGCCTCAAGCGTCTTAGTAAAGCATTAGAGCAGCGGGTAGACAGTAAGCTCAACAAACCGAAAGGTATTACGAGAGGTAAGCCTGTATTCGAACAGTGGAGCAAGGAACGAAGAAAGGGTGGAAGGGAGCTTACGCACGAAGATTTGCGTGACTTCATTGTTGAGTTCCAAGGGAATCTCCAAGAGAAGCTACAAGATGAAAGGTTTGAAATGCGTTCAGTTATTGAAAAGAGAGATGCGTTCCTAGAGGCCGGCAAGGTAGAACAACAGTGGGCTACGGCTGTAGACGAGCGATGGGGAAATGAATACCCGGATTGGAAGGAGAAAAGTTATGGTGTCGTTTCAAGGACTGTGGAATATCGAGAATGGCAGGAGGCGAGTGCAAAACTTGAAACGGCGCAGAGAGAATACAGTGAAGTTGCGGAGCATGGTGGGTTGAAGCCTAATGAATTTGCACAACTTGCGGAAGAATACGAAGGCCTTACCGCACTTTCACAGGATTTCTCGTATCTTCTGGAAGGAGGGAAGAATGCTGGGAATGATGTGGACGCTCTTACTGAATGGAAGAAAACTTGGGTGGACCTCATTGACCGGGGACTCATAAGCGTTGAGGAGGCTGAGGCCATGGCACTGGCTGGACCGGCAGTAGCTCCAGAAGATGCTGGTTCTGGACTTGGAAGCGAAACCCGCGATGAAGATGCTGAGGCTACGCCCCCTCCTCCAGAAAAGGTTGAGACAGGACCTGAAGCCAGCGAAGCTGTACGTCTCATGTTAGAGCAGTTTCTTGAGAAGTTCAGCGAAGACACAACTGCCGCTCCTGAGAAGACTGAGAAAGCTTTGGAGAAAGATTGGCAGGCAGAGGTTACTAAACTTCAGGAAGGACTCGTTGGGAAACTCAGAGCTCTTCTTGCTGGTGATGCTCCCCCATCCATTGGAGAAATTAGTGATGCAATGCGCAGCTATGAGAAGGCATCAAATGCGCTCGCTGCTGAGCTTAAGGAAGTAACGGACAACGCTCGTAGCTTCCCGCATCTTGAAGGTAAGGAAGGAGCGGAGGGTGCAGAAACACTACCGGAACCAGTGGGCCCTGAAGCCTGGGAAGCGTTCGGAGACCGCAAAGAGGAAGGAACGCCCGAAGAAAAAGAATCTCTTCTTGAGCAGCTCAATCATCTCAAGCTTCTGCGCGCAGATCTTTTGCGTCGCCACGACCTCGTTCCGGTTGATAGTGTCTCCCGCGTTAACTTCGAAAAGAAGCTCATCCTCGCTAGTGAGATAGGCGACATTGCTCGACAAATGGCTCCTTTGAGCAAGAAGCTTAAGGAAGTGTACAAGATTGAATGGCCAATCCAGCTTTCTGTGGCAAAAGTTGCCCTGGATAAGCTTGGCGCCATGCTTGATTTGGAAGGAATCGATCCAATTGAACTTGAGCATCACATTAACGCGATGCCGCATGAAGAGTTCGATAGACGTATTAGCTCAGCGCTCAGGAAAACTGAGGACGAAAAGGCACGTGAAGCACTTAAGGATAAGCTTGGTGTTGGTGCGGGAGGTGGGGCACCAAAGCCTGATGCCACCGAAGCTGAGACTGAAGATGAAAAAGAATCGAGGGAACGTGCAGAGGAAGTTGCTGATTTGTGGACTGGATTTTTCGTGAAGCGTCCTGAAGGTTTTCTCTTCGGGCGAAAAGGAAAAGCAGAATTTACTGAAAGTTTAGGAGTTCTTGCAAAAGAACGAAATATTAATCAAGTCTCAGGACTCCTCGCCGAAAGCATTCTTTCCCAAGGTGAACCTGCTGACGGCTCGTTTGCTCCAAAATTTAGAGAATTGAACGAAAAAATTCAAAATGAATTGCGAAAAGGTGATGGAAAGGAGAGTCGAATTAACATTCTTCGCCGAACAATCAAGAAGGTGCCAGGTATGCTTGATAAGCTCAACAAGGAAACGAAGGGCGTGGAGGGTGGTTGGATCTCTAAGAAAACCGTTGCTGCTGCCAAGAGACTTAGGGAGTACGCTTCGTAGTCCTACGAAGAGAGTGAAGGTCGTAGTATGCTCGTATAATGAGCAGTTCTCCCATTTCCTTCACCATAGACACGCGTAGAGGAAGGGCGCGTACTGCGCTACTTACTACCCCACACGGCAATATACGCACTCCTGCGTTCGTCCCCGTAGGTACCAAGGCAAATATTAAAGGCATTCTTCCCGACGCGCTTTCTGCGCTCGGGGCTCAGGTGGTGCTTGCTAATACCTATCATCTCTACCTACAGCCTGGTGAGAAGGTCGTAGAGACTGCAGGAGGACTCGGTGCATTCATGAACTGGAAGGGGCCGACCATGACAGATTCAGGAGGCTTCCAGGTGTTCTCACTCGGCGCTGCGTTTGGAAGGACTATTTCAAAGATAGCCACAGGCGAGGAGGTGGCGCATACCAATACGGTAGCCGTCTACGACGAAGAGGTGCAGAGCCAACACGGTCAACTCGCCATTATTGACGAGGAGGGAGTTACCTTTACCTCTCATCACGACGGCTCTCTCCATCGTTTTACTCCAGAGCGTTCGGTAGAAATTCAGCATGCCCTCGGCGCCGATATGTTCTTTGCCTTTGATGAGTGCACCTCCCCTACAGCAGATTTTGAGTATCAAAAAGATGCCATGTACCGGACGCATCGCTGGGCCGATCGCTCACTTAAGGCCCATCGGCAGAATCTTGCAGCGAACCGCACGCAAGGAATCTTTGGAATAGTGCAGGGGGGTCGTTACGAAGATTTGCGAAAGGAAAGTGCTCGAGAGATTGCAGGCATGAACTTTGATGGTTTCGGCATAGGTGGTTCTTTCAGTAAGGAAGATATGGGCAGCGCGCTTCAGGCCGCCATACCTGAACTTCCAGAAGAGAAGCCGCGGCACTTCCTTGGTATAGGAGAGCCGGGCGATTTGCTTACAGGCATAGCAGAGGGGTTGGACCTCTTTGATTGCGTTGCTGCAACCCGTATTGGGCGCCATGGCTCTATCTACACGCGTCGTGGCATCAGGCATCTGCGAAACGGCGAATTCAAGAATGATTTGAGTCTGTTGGATCCCGAGACCATTATTCCTGGAACGGAAGGCTTTACGCGTGCGTACGTCTCACACCTTTGCCGTTCGGGTGAGATGCTAGGGTCGGTTATAGCTTCCATGCATAATCTTGGGTTCGTGCTCTCGCTCGTGGATGGCGCGCGCGATGCGCTTCTTCATGGTACGTTCGATGCATATAGGGCAGACTTCATGCGCGACTACTATGCCTAACTTCAAGCTTCACACGCCCTTTCCTCCAGCAGGCGATCAGCCTCGTGCAATTGAGGTGCTCTCCAAAGGCCTTAAGGATGGTTTACGCCACCAGACACTTCTTGGTGCTACCGGAACAGGAAAGACGTTCACGGTGGCGAATGTTATTTCTAACGTTGACAAGCCAACCTTGGTGCTGGCTCACAACAAGACGCTTGCCGCTCAGCTTGCTCAAGAGTATCGGGAGTTCTTCCCAGAGAACGCGGTCCATTACTTCGTCTCCTACTACGATTACTACCAGCCTGAGGCATATATCGCGCATTCCGATACGTATATCGAGAAAGAGGCGCAGATTAACGCAGAAATTGACCGTTTGCGCCACGCTGCTACACAGGCTCTGCTTACTCGCAAGGACGTGATTATTGTTGCTTCGGTGTCTGCTATTTATGGTCTTGGGTCTCCAGAGCAGTATGAGAAGGTGCATGTGAAGCTAGTGGTGGGAGAAGAAGAGAACCGGGCTGCACTTATTCGAAAGATGGTGGGCATTTACTTCGAGCGCACCAATGCTGACCTCGAGCCCGGGCAACTGCGAGCAGTGGGGAACGCAGTGGAGCTTATGCCGGTTAACGAGCGGGCTATCTATCGCATTACGTTTGATGGGGCAGTCATTGCTCGCATTGAGCACCTCGACCCCGTTTCGCGCGCCAAAATAGGGGAGCCAACTTCCCTATTTGTCTTCCCTGCTAAGCACTTCGTTACCAATGAGGAGGAGCGTAATCGAGCAATTGAGGACATTAAACGGGAGCTGGATGAACAGCTCGAGAAGTTCAAACGGGAAGAGAAGCCGCTTGAGCATGAGCGTTTGAAGCGTCGGACGCTGCATGATATTGCGCTTATTCGAGAGCTTGGATACACCAGCGGTATTGAGAACTACTCACGACACTTCGATGGTCGTGCACCAGGGGAGCCGCCACATACACTACTTTCGTACTTCCCACACAAAAAGGATGGTACGGCTGACTTCCTTACCATCATTGATGAGTCGCACGTAACGGTGCCGCAGATTGGCGGCATGTATGCAGGGGACCGTTCTCGCAAGGACAACTTGGTTGAATACGGATTCCGACTTCCCTCCGCTCGCGATAACCGCCCACTTCGTTTCGAAGAGTTTGAAGAGCGCATTGGGCAGGTGATATATACCTCTGCGACTCCAAGCACCTACGAGCGTGAGCACTCAGTCCCTCCTGCGGGCCAGATTACCGAGCAGATTATTCGTCCAACAGGACTTATTGACCCAGAGCTTGTGGTGCGCCCCATCGTTGAAAGCGGAGACTACAAGGGACAGGTTGCTGATTTTATAGATGAGGCCGATGTTGTCATCAAGCGTGGTGGCAGGGCAATTGCGACCACTCTTACCAAGCAGATGGCAGAGGACCTTGCTGAATTCCTTCGAGAGCGGGGAATTAAGGCCGAGTATCTTCATAGTGATGTGAAGACCATCGACCGCATTGAGATTCTGACTGAATTCCGCAGAGGCAAGTTCGACATCCTTGTTGGAGTGAACCTGCTTCGCGAGGGACTCGACCTTCCTGAGGTAGAGATGGTGGGAATTCTCGATGCAGATAAGGAGGGTTTTCTCCGTTCAGAAACTTCCCTTATCCAAACGATTGGCCGCGCTGCCCGTAACGTGCTCGGCAAGGTGTTCCTCTATGCCGATGTCATGACGGGCTCGATGGAACGCGCCATCGGAGAAACCAACCGCAGGCGCGCAGTTCAACAGGCCTATAACGAGAAGCACGGCATTACTCCTGAGACCATCAAGAAGGAGATTCACGATATCGCAGCTTCCATGCGCACCGAGCACCAGAAGACCGTGCATGAGATGCTTGCGCTCGATCAGAAGCTCTATAAGGAGGACCCAAAGTCCTTTATTGCCTCCAAACGCCAAGAAATGGCAGATGCGGTGGAGACGCTCGACTTTGAGACCGCTGCCATTATCCGGGATGAAATTTACGCGCTTGAAGGGAAGTCAGACCCAAAAGAGCGGGGAAAGAAGGGCAGGAAGCGTAAGCCTCTTTCGGGGGCGTAACTTCCCTCTCTCAGCCTTGGTTTCCATAGACAAATCAGGTCCAATTGCTATCTTTTACCTATGCACGAACTACCGCCTCCTCTCTACGTTTCCCATGAGATTGGCACCGTAACCGCAAAGGACGGAAGAACGTTCAATGCGGTCATGGGGCTTCCCAAAGAACTGGTAGAACAGCTTAAGGAGCGCTCTCTGGACCTCTCGGACACCGAACTCCAGGAAAATAGCTCCGACTACAAACGCTTTGGCGAAGGTTCCTACGAGGAGTGGTATGCAAAGGAGCGTACGACCTTTGCCCTTGTGGACCCAGCAAACGGGAAGCTGGCGGCAGTTGGGTGGCTCGGACCTAAGCCTCTTGGTCGTGATTCTGCTAAACATCTTTCAGAAGATGAACAGAGAGTTGATGAACGAGCTCTTGCAAGCGGTGATTGGCACACTATTTCTTTCCGCTCCTATGGCGAGTACCGTGGGGTCGGGCTCATGAAAGAATTCTCGAAACTCGTTCTTGATGCATACAAAAAGGGATACCCGAACGCAAAGATTTGGAGTATTACAGATCGAACCAACAAAGGGAGTACGAAACTCTCTGAATCTATGGGACTTATTGAGCATCCTGAGTCGACAGATACTCGTATAGTGATGGCAGAACCCGAATAGCATGTCACGAGTGAAGCTCACAGAATACCGGGCAAAGTCCCTCATACTTGGTGGCGAGTACACTGGCGTCTCGCTATCCTCTTCGAGTGATACGGTCCCTGAAGGAGCATGGGTGGTGAAAGTGGACCAGGGAATTAAAAAGCGCATGAAGCAGGGCTTGGTGAAAGTGAATATTTCTTCCAAGGAGATTGGCCCGGCAATTGCTGAGTGGGAGAAGAAAGGATTTTCAAACTTTATTGCAGAGCCACTGCTCCCACACGAAGCTTCCGAGGAACAGTATCTCTCACTTGAAAGGGTGCGTGAGGGCATTCGTCTGCTCCATGCGAAGGAAGGCGGCATTGAGATAGAGGAACATCCAGAGAAGGTAAGGAGCTTCATTCTCACGGAAAGTGTTGCTGGCACGGCAAAGGAGACAGGCGTACCGGAAGAGTTCCTTACTTCGCTTGTTGATACTTTTGAGAAGAATCATTTCGCGTTTCTCGAGATAAACCCTCTTGTCATCAAAGACGGGAAGGTGCATCTGCTTGATGCGGCGGTGTTGGTTGACAGTGCTGCGGAGTTTTTTGTTAAAGGTGCCTGGACTGAAACAGATATTGTCGAAGGGAAGGCGAAACATCAGGCCGAAGAGAATGTGGCTGCACTTCAGAAGACGACCCCTGCCTCCCTCAAGCTCTCTGTGTTGAATGAGGAGGGTTCCCTCTTCTTTTTGCTTTCCGGCGGCGGAGGCTCAATTGTCATTGCTGACGAAGCGGCACTCCTTGGGCAGGGAGATGCCATTGGTAACTATGGAGAATACAGCGGTGGTCCGACGCGAGAGGAGACCTATCTCTACACTAAGGAGGTACTTTCGCTGTTGCTGGCATCTAAGGCTCCTAAGAAGGCGCTCGTAATTGCCGGAGGAGTAGCGAACTTTACTGACGTTGCCAAAACCTTTGCTGGTATTCGTGACGCGCTGGCAGAAGTGTCTGGAGAAATGAAGAAAGCACGTATCAAGGTATTTATACGCCGCGGCGGCCCGAACGAAGCTAAGGGACTTGCTGACATGAAAATATTCCTCGACCAGGAAGGTCTTCTGGGGGCTATTCATGGCTCGAGCGCGGTCATCACCAGTGCGGTTGATGACGCCGTTACGTTCATACAAGCATGACCATTCTCGACACCATTAGGGGCGGGGAACGGGGAATTGTTATCGCAGGTAACCACCCTGCCATCGTGCAGTCCATGCTCGATTTCGATTACCTCTCTGGCAAGGAGCGTTCGATTATCGGTATTGTGACCGGGGCTCGAAAGGCGCAGAAGTATTTCTGGGGAAAGGAAGAGATCCTTGTTCCCTGTTATAAGGATTTTACATCGGTTCCTGAGAAGGACCGTGTTCGCTTCCTTTTGAACCTTCAATCAGGGCGCCGTGCTTTTGACGTCACCGTTTCTTTCTTTGAGACGTTCCCCGAGGCTTTGGGCGCTCATCTCTTTGCAGAGAACGTACCAGAAGCGCACGCCATTGAACTTATCCGCCGTTTTGGTGGGAAGAAACTCATTGCAGGACCTTCAGGTGTGGGCATGTTGGTCCCGGGGCACCTAAAGCTCGGAGCCATAGGAGGAGTCGATATTCCACAGATTATGGCCAGCAAGCTCACCACACCCGGCTCCATAACTGTTGTGGCTACCTCAGGAGGTATGACGAGTGAGCTCATTCGCGCAGTGACATCTGCAGGGAAGCGACTTTCCTTCTCCTTATGTATTGGAGGCGATAGGTTTCCGGTCTCATCGCTTGGGGATGTGCTCGCGCTTGCAGAGGCGGATGCGCAGACGAAGGGAATCGTGTACTTCGGCGAGCTTGGCGGGGTGGATGAATACGAGATAGTCGAATTGATAAAGGCGAAGAAGCTTACCAAGCCAGTGGTCGCCTACATCGCAGGTATCGTCGACGAGGCGTTCGATGAGCACATGCAGTTTGGGCACGCTAAGGCGCTGGTTGCCCACAAGGATGAAAGTGCACGGGCAAAGCGAGAAGCTTTGAGGGAAGTTGGTGTCATTGCACCGGATACCTTCCCAGAGTTCTTGGAGGCTATGAAGAGTCTCCCTGAGGGGGAATTTAGTGATACCATCATCGATACACAAACGCTTATGGACCGACAGAAAAGTATTCTTTCAACAAGGGAAGTCATGGACCTCGAGGAGGCACCGACCTTTGTTTCAAACGGACAGTTGGTTAAGAACGACAGGACCTTTGCGTCGTCGGCTCTTGCTGCGCTTCTTGGTGCTCCTGCCAAGTCCCCTGTTACCAACGCGTATGCGGAGGCCATCTTCACGCTCCTCATCGACCACGGAGGCCATGTCTCAGGTGCCGTGAACACCATGGTAACTGCGCGCGCAGGAAAGGATCTCGTTTCTTCGCTCACCTCCGGATTGCTTACCATTGGTCCTCGTTTTGGAGGGGCTATTAATGAGGCTGCGCGTACTTGGAGGGCGGGTGTTGCATCAGGGCAGAACGCAGCTGACTTCGTTGAGGCTTCGACCAAGGGAGGAAAGGTTATCTCTGGTATTGGGCACCGCAAGTACCGTGTGGGGCTCCCGGACCCTCGTGTAGCAGCGCTTTCAACCTTTGCAGAGCTCTTGAAGTCCCACCCACATTACGACCTTGCCCGCGAGGTAGAGAAGGTAACGACTGGTAAGAATGGCTCTCTCATCCTTAACGTCGACGGCGTTATTGCTTCCCTGATGCTCGACATTCTTGCTGAGTGCGAAGGGTACGACGATAAGCAGATTCAGGAGCTTATTGATGCTGAGTTCTTCAATGCGCTCTTCGTCATACCGCGCTCCGTAGGCTTCATCGCGCACTTCATGGAACAGAAGGAGAATGACGAGGGGTTGTTCAGGCTCCCAGACGAGCTTTTGTTCGAACGCAAACAGGGAGAGTAGCCATGTCGACACCAGCGGAGAAAGGAAAAATCACGCGTGCGACCAACGAAGCTGACCCCACAACCTATTCCTCACTTCCTCCGGAAAAGTTCAAACACACTGACACCATCACCATCCTTGATACGCATACGAATGAGGAGGTTGAACGTAAAGTGTATACAGACGACCGTGGGAGTCGGTATTTCGAGATAACTCATTTTCCTCGTACGCAGCTGTTCATCGCCAGAGTCCTCAAAGGCATCGTGAACGTCACAGACGTGCATATGATAAAACCGGCCCGGAAGGATCAGGAACCACTCTTCCTGTCTAAGGAATTAAGCATTGAGAAGATTGAACAGAAACCTGACGCGGATCTCCGTGCAGATCTTTATGTGCTCGGAAGCGTCTTCAGAGATGTAGATCGCAGTTTTCCAAAACCGAAGTACAGACAGGCTAAGACGGATCTTACTGAACCACGAAAGGGAGGGAACATGCGTATGGATGACGGCCGTACATTTCAGTTTGATTTCGAGTCGCCACACTTCACGTTTTTCCCTCCTTATAAAATGATGGATGAAGAACTTGATGCGAATTTAGCGAAATTTAGTACTGAAGAGGCGACACGGACGCTTGAGAAACTTACTACACTTGCCGAACGCGTTGCGGGCGAAGAAGGTATGGATTTCCTCCGCAGAACGAGTACGGCTGCAGGGCAGAACGCCTTTGATCTCTTCAAACCCGTCTACGGCTCGACCGTTAGCTATGAAGGCGTAGATGAAGATACCGTGCTGGAGCGCTTTGCCAACGTACTGCGCAAACGAATTAGTGAACACCAGGAAAAGCTACGGCAACGTCTTACTGAGCTCCAGGGCGCGTAAGGTCGTTATGTTATACTGCACCCCGTACCTGTCCCGCCACGGACAGGGCTTTCTGTAAAATGACACCTAAAAAGAAGTCGCACGAGCAATATACTGGGGAAGACTGGATTAGTGTGAAGGGTGCTCGTACCCACAACCTTAAGAACCTGTCGGTGAAGATGCCGAGGGGTACCATGACCGTGCTCACAGGCCTCTCAGGCTCTGGAAAGTCCTCCTTGGCCTTCGACACTATCTTCGCTGAAGGTCAGCGCCGCTACGTTGAATCCCTTTCTGCCTACGCACGCCAGTTCCTCAACCAGATGCAGAAGCCGGATGTCGACGAGATTACCGGTCTTTCTCCAGCTATTTCTATAGATCAGAAGAGCCGCTCCAATAACCCTCGCTCCACGGTTGCTACGGTTACTGAGATTTATGACTACCTACGCGTCCTCTATGCGCGCGCAGGCCAGCCGTACTGCGTGAATCACGATGTGCCTATCGAGAAACTCTCCAAGGAAGAGATGCTTGGACTCATCATGAGGCGTGTTTCCGAAAAGACGGACAAGGGAAAGAAGGATGAGGTAATGGGTGTGTCGCTCGACCGCAGCACTGTCACGATTCATGCCCCAATGGTAGTAGGCCGCAAGGGTGAGTACTACCAACTCCTCTACGATCTCCTCGGCAAAGGCTACGAGAAGGCAATTATTGACGGCAAAGTGCATTCACTCCGCGAAAAGGTGGTGCTCGATCGTAACAAGCGTCATGACATTGATGCGGTGGTGGACACCATCTTCGTCTCTGAATTCACTAAGAGCCCGGACGCTGCCCGTGAACGCCTTTCTGAAGCACTTGAGCTCGCACTCAAGGAGGCAGAAGGACTTGTAAAGATTGGACACGCAGATGGTTCTATAGAAACACTCTCTGCGAAGTTCATCTGCCCGGAGGACGGAGCATCTTTCCCAGAGGTAGAGCCACGTCTTTTCTCCTTCAATAGTCCGTACGGAGCCTGTCCGAACTGTAACGGTCTTGGGACTGAGTCACTGTTTTCTGAGGAGATTTGTACCGTGTGTGAAGGGAAGCGTCTTCGTCCTGAAGCACTGCGCGTGTATCTTAAAGACAAGAAGGACAAGACGCTGGGTAAGAACGTGGTGGATTTCACTAACTTTTCTATACGCGAAGCTAAAGAGTTTATGGATGGCCTTGAGCTCTCAGAGATGCGCATGGAGATTGCGTCCCCTATCATCCGCGAGATTACGAGTCGTCTCGACTTCATGCTCAACGTCGGACTCGACTATCTGACGCTTAACCGTTCTGCCGCAACGCTCTCCGGAGGGGAAGCACAGCGCATTCGACTTGCCTCTCAGCTTGGTACCGGACTTGTAGGAGCGCTGTATGTGCTTGATGAGCCAACCATCGGCCTCCACCAGCGCGAC
Source organism: uncultured Candidatus Saccharibacteria bacterium (assembly GCA_964391975.1). GTDB lineage: Bacteria > Patescibacteriota > Minisyncoccia > Phycocordibacterales > Phycocordibacteraceae > C7867-001. The sequence continues at coordinate 271,720 of CAYMNZ010000001.1, forward strand.
AACGACCGTCTCATCAAAACGCTTCTCACGCTTAAGGAGCTCGGAAACACCATTCTTGTGGTTGAACACGACGAAGACACCATCTACGCTTCTGATTACATCGTCGATATAGGTCCTGGGGCAGGCGTACATGGAGGAACTGTTGTAGCGCACGGTTGGCTTGATGAACTGCTTACAGCTCCCAAGAACGACTCTGGTTCAGTCACACTTTCGTATCTTCGTGGAGAGAAAGAGATTGAAGTGCCAGAAGAGCGCAGGACAAGCGAGAAGGGCTCTATCAAGGTTCGTGGGGCAACGCTCCATAACCTCAAGAACCTCAACGTTGATGTTCCTTTGGGCAAGCTTGTTGCAGTGACTGGTGTGTCTGGCTCAGGAAAGTCGACCTTCCTCTACGACATCCTCCACAAGAACGTCGCCAATATGATGGCGCGTCGCCAGGCGAAGCCCATGCACATCGCTTCCATTACCGGAACTGAGTATATGGGGCGCACGGTTCTCATAGACCAGTCTCCTATTGGCCGCACGCCACGCTCGAATCCTGCAACCTACACGGGAGCTTGGACGCACATCCGTGACCTGTTTGCGGCAACTCCGGAAGCCCGTGCACGTGGATGGAAGCCAGGACGCTTCTCATTTAACGTAGCCGGAGGACGCTGCGAGGCCTGCCAAGGTAACGGCATGATTGCGGTAGAGATGCACTTCCTTCCAACGGTGTATGTGACTTGTGATGTCTGTAATGGCAAACGGTTTATGAAAGAGACGCTTGAGGTGACCTATCGTGGCAAGAATATCTGGGAAATTCTTGAAATGACCGTTGAGGAAGCTGAGAAGTTCTTCAAGGAGATTCCTTCGATTAACGACCGACTCTCTACCCTTAACTCTACCGGTCTCGAGTACCTGACGCTTGGACAGAGCGCCACGACGCTTTCCGGAGGAGAGGCACAGCGGGTGAAGATTGCTTCAGAACTCTACCGTCCTATTACCATGAAGACGCTATACCTTCTTGATGAGCCAACCGTAGGTCTCCACTACGAAGATGTGAGAAAGCTCATTGAGATACTTCAGGAGCTGGTTCGACGCGGTAATACGGTAGTGGTCATTGAGCACAACCTCGACCTGATCAAGTGTGCTGACCACATCATCGACTTTGGTCCTGAGGGAGGGAACGGAGGCGGAAAGGTGGTTGCCAAGGGAACTCCGGAGGATGTTGCTGGCACGGAAGGCTCACACACTGGAGACTATCTTCACAAGATGTTCCGTAAGCGTGTTAAGAAGAAGTAATGGATCGCGTTGCGCTTAAAACACTCGACCTTCCTGACCTGCCTGGTGTCTATCTCTTTACCCTTGGGAAAGGGCGTGCGAAGAAAGTGCTCTACGTAGGCAAGGCGACGTCGCTTCGTGACCGCGTGCGTTCGTACTTTGATGACGACCTTATCGCAACGCGTGGACCGCGGTTGGTTGATGTTGTTACTCGAGCGGAGAGCGTTTCCTTTGAAGTCACACCAACTGTTCTTGAAGCGCTCGTTAGGGAAGCTGCACTCATACGTGAGCACCATCCTCATGGGAACTCAATGGGAAAGGACGATAAGACTTTCCTGTATGCGGTCATTACGGACGAGGAAATACCGAGAGTGCTTGCAATTCGTGGCAAGGACCTCGATATGAAGGGAAGTCGCATTCTTGAGAACGGCATCAAACTCCGAGCCATACACGGACCATTTACGAGTGGGTACCAACTCCGAGAGGCGCTTCGTTTAATACGCCGCATCTTCCCTTTCTACGATACTGAACGCCCGGTTGGGCAAGGAAATCGACACGTGCAGGGAAAGGTGGAGTTCAATCGACAGATTGGACACTATCCGCGCGGTATGGACCGCAAAGACTACCTTTGCTCCATTCGCAACGTCTCTCTGTTTCTCTCAGGACGTGTGAAAACACTGAGAGTCACTCTAGAGAAGGAAATGAAAAAGGCAGCAAAAGAGGAGCGCTTTGAAGATGCGGCTGAGATTCGTCGCCAGCTCTTCGCTCTCGACCATGTGCAGGATGTTTCGCTTATTCGCGAGGACCGAGAGACAGAGGTAGTGAGTCCACGTATCGAGGCCTACGATACCGCCCACCTCTCTGGAAAGGACGCCATCGGGGTCATGGTGGTCATAGAGAACTCAGTGCCGGTGAAGAAAGACTATCGCACTTTCCGCATACGCGGGTACGGAGGGAAGTCACTTAACGACGACATCGCTTCTCTCAAGGAGATTTTGAATCGCCGTCTCGGGCACCCAGAATGGCAGCTGCCCAAGGCCATCGTCATAGATGGTGGGAAGACCCATAAGAAGGCCGCTGAGGAGGTCTTAAAGCTCGCTGGCGTAGGGATTCCGGTGGTTGCAGTAGTGAAGGACGATAAACACCGCCCCCGGGAAGTCATTGGCTCTCTTCGGGCCGGGATAGCAGACGCTGATGCAGTACTCGCAAACTCAGAGGCGCACCGGTTCGCTATCGGGAGACACCGATGGGCTCGTCGGAGTGCACTTCGGAAACGTCTGTAAGGATGCCTGGGTTATACTTTCCACATGCACGGAACTGTTGTCGGTATTCTTCGGGGAGGACCATCGTCAGAACACGATGTATCACTTAAGACAGGAGCAGCGATGCTCAAGAATCTTTGTCGGGAGCGTCACACCCCGAAAGATATTTTTATAGACCGGCAGGGAATCTGGCACGAGCGTGGGATTCCGGTGTCTCCTGAGAAAGTGCTCCGAAGTATTGACGTTGCGCTCCTTGGATTTCATGGAGAGTGGGGAGAAGACGGTGAAGTACAGAAGCTGCTTGAACGTTATGGTGTTCCCTACACCGGTTCTGACTCGCTAGGCTCTGCGCTCGCTATGCATAAGGTGCTCGCAAAGGAGCATGCGTCAGATATCGGTCTTCTCACGCCTCGTTACAGGCTTATTGAGAAGGAGGAGGACATTGATGCCGCAGTGAGTGAGATTGTGAAATCATTCCTGCAGCCGGTGGTGGTGAAGCCAGTCGCTTCAGGCTCTTCTGTGGGCATTGCTATGACACACGGACACGCACCTTTGGTTGAAGCCGCAATGAACATACTTCAAAGCGGGGGTGGAGCACTTGTTGAGGAGCGCATACGTGGTCGCGAAGCAACGGTGGGCGTTGTCGAAGGCTTGCGAGGCGAGGAGTACTACGTGCTTCCTCCCATCGAAATAGTGCCGCCTCCAACCGAGGACTTCTTTTCCTACGAAGCAAAGTATGGCGGCGGGTCCCGAGAGATTTGTCCGGCTCCTTTCCCAAAGAAGGTGACCAAGGAGCTTATGGAGTCTGCCAGAAAGATTCACAAGGCCCTCGGACTTCGGCACTACTCCCGTTCAGACTTCATGGTCTCCCCTCACGGTATCTATTACCTTGAGACCAACACGCTTCCTGGCATGACAGAGGAGTCACTTCTGCCTAAGGCACTTGCTGCAGTGGGCATGTCCTTCCAGGATTTCCTTACCCACCTCATCGACCTAGCCCTTAAGCGCAAGACCGTATGAAAGACCTGACTCAAATGAAATGTGTGGCCTGCGAAGGCGGTGTTCCCAAGCTAACTGAAGGGGATGCGAAGGCGTTCCTTACCCATACGCCGTCTTGGACTCTGTCTCCTGACTATACGTCCGTAGAGCGTACTTTTACATTCAAGGACTTCAAGGAGGCGTTGGCTTTCGCCAATAAGGTTGGCGCAATAGCGGAAGACGAGGGCCATCACCCAGACATCACCGTAGGATGGGGCAAGGTTCGAGTTTTCCTGACCACCCATGCCATTAAGGGCCTCTCGGAGAACGACTTTATCGTTGCGGCTAAGGTGGACAAGCTAGAGCGCGAATCCGTAGCGTAGAGCATACGGCGAAGCTCCACCGGTGTTTACCCGATAGAGAAGTCTCGGTTCGCTTGAGGCGAATTCAGTTCTTCCATGCAGGACCGCTGTGTTGTCGACAATGAAAAGTTGCTTCGGTTCGAGGCGGAACTCAAAGATGTTCCCAGGGTCGCGTACGAATCCACGAAGCAATTCGAAGGCGCGACGAGCTTCTTTACGCACCTCAACCTTGGCGACGGTGTCATAACGAAACGCGATGCGTGTAAGAGGACCATGTTTCGAGAACACTGCTCGGGTTGCTGATTTTCCTGCGCGGGTCACGGTCATCGCGTCAGGAGCGTACAGTTCTGAAAGTCCTTCAGGGTCAATTGACGCCAGGTACTCGTGCGCAGCGCGTCCTGAGATTACGTGACTCATTCCACCTTCTTTTGCTTGGCGTTCGCAATAGAGAATCGCGGTGAAAGGCGCTTCAGTGTTAAACGTTCCATCAGAGTGGGGAAGATGGGGCTGTGAGGTTGTCCCCAGGTAGTCAGCGAACCCTTCCATGGGAGTGATTGGCGCAACCCCGTCTTTGTCTGCTCGGTCGTGGGGGAGGACGTTCCCGAATACCTTGGCCAACGCCAGTAGCTCTTCCTTAGGGGTACGGGATTCCTCTAGGCTCAGAACCACAAACTTATGCGTGTGGAAGGTATCTATGAGCTTTTCAAGGTTATTCCCAGTAAGTTGGGTAGCGCTCGGTACAGAAATAAAGGCGTCAGTAGGGGCCACCATACAATTGGTGTAACTGGGTATGGATACCAAAGGTCACCTGAATGCCTAGTGAATAGCCCTCGCGCACCATTTTAAAAACGTGCTATAGTCTCCCGCACGGGCCGTTAGCTCAGTTGGTAGAGCACCTCATTTGCAATGAGGGGGTCGCAGGTTCGAATCCTGTACGGTCCACACTATCTAGAAACCATGGAAGACACGTCTTCATTTTGGTCTGCCCTCGGAAGCATCATTACAGCATTGGTGACACTAGGATTGTATTGTCTTGCTTCAGAACAACTTAATAAAATAAAAGAAGTCAACAGTGCTGATTTTTTGCACCGGTTGTTAAATGATCTTGGAAAAAATTCAAAATCCATAGACATAGTGCGCGACTTAAAGAAAAACGATTTAATGTTTACGCTCGTGAATGACTTGGCGTTCTTTTCAACTTCAACAATTCCGCAGAAATACGACAGTTCGGATTTCAACGAGACAGTTTTGAATCCTCTGGAACTCGTGGCTATTTATGAGAAGAAGGGTCTGATTGACATAAGCATGGTGTACGAAACATGTGATGCCTATCTTCGTCTTGTTTGGGAACATGAAACTATAAAAGAATATATTGATTGGGTCAGAAGTCGACCTCGATCCAGTGATTGTTATGATGCGATGGAAGAGTTGTACATAAAGCTTATTAACTATGGGAATGCAAAGATTCAATAAACCTACAACCATGCGACCCGAACATTTCGACGTACTGGGTATTCTTACGTTCACCTACATCCTAGGGTTTGCCCTTTGGGCGTACATCACTGAAGTACCGGTACCGGAGTGGACGCTCGCCATTCTCGTGTTTATAGGCATCATTGGCCTCCTCATAGACTGTTCGACTGTGTTCGAATACATCTTCGAAAAGAAGAAGAAATAATATGCGTGTCTGGGATGTGTCTCCGCGCATACTCTGTCGCAAGCATCTGCTTGGAGAGCACAGAGAGCTTCATGGGCTCTGGAACATTCTAACCAAGCACAAGGGTGTGGGAGGGTACTCACGACACCCAGAAACGCTCAGGTGGGTAGGAAAGACTAAGGCGCTCTATGCCCGGCACGAAACACTGGTGAAGGAGATGCAACGGCGTGGCTATAACCATCTGTCCCCGCTTGATAAGCGTTTGGCGAAGGGAAGTGCGACACAGCGAAGCTACATTGACTTCCCTGCTGCCCAGAAGAAGATTCTCAAGAAGAAACCTTGTGAGTGCCCGGCTACGTTCTAGGTGCAAGAAAGAGCGTTCGTAGAGAGTTTCTATTACTAGAGAGGATTTTCGCTACGAATCCTTTTGGATCTTTCTGCGCCGCAAATGCCGGAGTGAGAGGCAGCTCTTCCTGCATTCGGTTCATGAAGCAATTGAAAATTTCGGCTCGTTTGGCAAGAATTCCAGGATGTTCCGTAGGGTCCGAGAGATTCCCCGAGAGGTACATAGTCTCGAGAAGGGAAATGAAGTCCTTGAGATACCCATCGAGGTTCTTGTCTGTACGAAAAACGTTTGAACCGGTTTCCATGAATGCCTTGATGAGCGCGTGCTGGTCTTGCTCCGATTTAATCCCCGAGAGGGAGTCCTTTAGCAAGCCGTAGAGCCGGACTGTATCGATGATTGCCTTATCGGCGATGATGGCAATCCTTTCTTTTGGAACCTCATGTACCTCCACTTGAGCTCGGTCCGGATGGCGAGCATCGAGTGCTTCTTCCAAATCGTCTGCCTCGCCCTCGGGACTGGCTGCAATTGCGTTTCGAACATGAAATGCACGCATCATCGTGTTAAATCCCGTCACCTGCTCTTCCGTAAGCACCCATTTTTTCTTTGGGACGCTATGTAGTATGTCTTTGCTTCCAAGGTCGCCCGAGGTCATACCTTCCCCCATAAAGAAGGTGATTGCCGCTGGAGTGAACGGGTACCGCGCGTTCCCTTTGGGGAATCCGACAAACCAAGACTGTGGGATAACTATTTCCTTGGGTTGAAGCCATTCAGGTGTTTCCTTCTTTGCTTTGAAGAGTTCCATTGCCACAAAGTATAGGGCAGGCCTTACCAAACGAAAAACCGCCCCTCAAGGGGGCGGTTTCCGTAACCTCTGTAGAGAGGGTTAGGACATGTGAGGCGAGATGAGCTTCGTCATCTCGAACATGGTTACTTCTGCCTTTCCACCGAAGAGGACCTTAAGTTTGTCATCCGCGAGGATGTTCCTCTTGTTCTTAGGGTTCTGGAGGTCGTTCTTCTTGATGTACTCCCAAATCTTCTTGGTGACCTCAGAGCGGGGCATTGGGCCTGCTCCCACGACTGCCTGAAGCTCAGGCGAGAGGGTCATCGGCTTAGATAGTGCTGCGTTAGGCATGATGATTCGTTATCTTTTATGGATTATCCGTACAGCATCCCCTATATGGCGGATACGTCAATAGGAAGCTGTAGCATAGCCCGGATGGGGCTTAGGTGAACCTCAGTCGGGCCGCCGGGAATCGAACCCGGTCTCTACGCACCCGAAGCGTATGTACTACCGGTATACTACGGCCCGAATTGGCACAGAATATCAAGGATTACGACCACGTGATACTCTTTTGGGTATGACATGGGTTGAAGGCCCGCATGGCTACAGTCGGCAGGAGCCTACTCGCGAGAATACACACGTGATTGAGGTTGATGGTGAATATACAAAAAAGAGCCTCAGGTTCTCTAGGCTGCTTCAGCAAGCGTGTGCCGAAGCTGAGGCCCAAGGCAAGAACATCGTACAAGTGATTTTCAAAAACGGGATTCGAGTCTATCGATTCAACAAGGCACTACAGCAGGAGGAAACCGACCCGGTACGATACGTCCTACAAATCCCTCCCCATTTCCAGGATGATTTTAGAGAAGAAGACTTGGAACTTGAAAAGTGAGTGGGCAATACAGGATTCGAACCTGTGACCTTTCGCGTGTGAGGCGAACGCTCTAACCAGCTGAGCTAATTGCCCGAGAGGCAACGATACCAAAGGAGGGCACCAAATGCTACGCTAGTTGAATGATTCCGCGTCCAGACGGCCACCAGAAGATTCCTCCCCACGCAACGAAAGCCTTTGAAGGGGTGCTCTTCGATGTGTATCAGTGGGAGCAGGAGTTGTTTGATGGCACGAAGGCAACGTTCGAGAAGCTTCGACGTCAGGACACCGTTTCAGTCATTGCAACAACTAACGATCGTAAGATTCTTCTCATCAACGACGAGCAGCCGGGGCGCGATGCAGTCATCACGTTCCCTGGTGGGCGACTGGATGCTGGCGAAGACCCAGAGACTGCGGCTAAGCGGGAACTTCTTGAGGAAACTGGGTACGAAGCAAAGGAGTTGGTGCTCTGGAAGAGTTATCAACCAGTTTCAAAGCTCGACTGGGCGTTCTATATCTTCGTTGCGCGGAACGTTGAAAAGGTCACCGAGCCGCATCTTGATGCTGGAGAGCGCATTTCCATGTGGGAGGCAGGTCTCGATGAGGTTATTGAGGTCATGCGGCAGCCACAGTTCCAGGGGAAGGAGATTGCACTCGACTTACTTGAAGCGAAGTACAACGCTGAATCAAAAAAGAAGCTCGAAGAGCTCCTGTTTGGTTGATGGTCGGGCCGCCGGGAATCGAACCCGGTCAGTCTGCTCCCAAAGCAGATGTACTACCGGTATACTACGGCCCGATTCGGTGGAGAATAGCAGATTGAATCGATTAAGGATATATACTAGTCTCAGACTCAACTGGGCATTCTCCTCGAGTCCATTATGAAAACACCGCAAAAACCACTTTTCATTGAACGAGCAACGTCCTGGATAGGGTCGGTGCCTTCGCTCATTCTCCATACGGTGGTATTTCTGGGGGCCTTTAGTCTTGGCATCATCCACGCTGCTTCCTGGGAGATTATTCTGCTCGTGCTTACGACTGTGGTTTCGCTTGAGGCCATCTATCTTGCGATTTTCATACAGATGACGGTTAACCGAAACACTCAGCAGCTGCGTGAGGTGGAGGAAGACATTGATGAGATTCAGGAAGATGTTGAGGAACTTGGAGAGGACGTTGATGAGATTCAGGAAGACATCGAAGAGATGAGTGAGGATCTTGATGAGATTCAGGAGGACGTGGAGGAGATGACGGAAGAAGAGGAAGCAGAGGCACAAAGCGTAAAGAATGCCGCGACGCTTGAGCAGCTCACTGCTGACGTTCGCCGCGTACTTGCTGACCTTGAGGGGCTCAAGGAAAAGAAGTAACATTCTTCTAACGGGCCCATAGTAAAACGGTATTACGCATCCATGGCATGGATGAAGTCGGGGTTCGATTCCCCGTGGGTCCACCACTCTCCACAGTTTTGCGGACTAAGCATCTGCTTGCTACTATGCCCCTATAACCCAGGACAGGGGTCATTTTTGTACACATGGCAACCGAACATCTAGCCGAAGAAGCTGGCCACGCCGCTGAGGCGGCGCATGGCGCCAGTATCCACGTGGTCCTTAAGGCCGAGGAGCTTTTCAGTCTCTGGGGTCTCCCGGTGACTAACTCGCTGTTGATGACCTGGATTGTGGTCGGTTTGATGCTTCTCTTTGCTGTGCTCTTTCGACGCCAGATTTCTATGGTGCCAGGGAAGCTTCAGGCGGCTATTGAAATGCTCTTCCAGGGCGTGCTCGATTACATGGCGGAGACCCTTGAGGACGAGAAGCTTGCGCGCCGGTTCTTCCCGCTCATCATGACCATTTTCCTGTTCGTGTTGGTTGCCAATGAGCTCGCCTTTATTCCAGGAGTAGGGTCGGTGCTCTACGGGGATGTGCCGTTACTGCGCGCCCCAGCTGCTGACCTTAACCTGACGCTCGCGCTTGCGATTATCGCGTTCTTTACCATCGAAATCACTGGTGCGGTGGTACTTGGGTTTTTCAAGTATGCCGGGAAATATGTTAACTTCAGGTCACCGGTCGACTTCATCGTGGGCATCATCGAGCTCCTGTCGAACGTGGGTCGCCTCGTCTCCTTCTCCTTCCGTCTTTTCGGAAACGTGTTTGCAGGGGAGGTGATGATTGCGGTAGCGGTGTTCTTCGTCGCGTACCTGGTGCCGGTGCCCCTGATGGCCTTTGAGGTCTTCGTGGGCTTCATCCAGGCAGTGGTGTTCGCGATGTTGACCCTGTTCTTTATCAAGCTTGCAATCATGGAACCGCACGGGGACGAGGCACACTAGCCTTTTCTCCATGCGGCTCCGGGATGGAGCACTTTACGAAACGATAATCATTCATTATGGAAACTGAATCAGCAAAGCTCATCGCTATGGCCCTCGCCGCCGGTCTCGGCGTTCTTGGTCCTGGTATTGGTATTGGTCTCATTGGTGGTAAAGCTATGGAGGCTATCGGCCGCAATCCAGAAGCATCTGGTAAGGTCGTCTCGAACATGATTCTTGCAATCGTGTTCGCAGAAGCCCTCGGTATTCTTGCGCTCGTGGTGTCCTTCATCATCCGCTTCGTCGGCTAACCAATCATGGACGCGCTCTTCGAGGCATTCGGCATAGACTGGAAACTCCTCATCGCTCAGGCGGTGAACTTCGGAGTGCTCTTTGTGGCACTCTGGTTCCTTCTCTACAAGCCGGTAATGAAAACCCTTGATGAGCGTGCCAAGAAAATTGCACAGGGAGTTGATGACGCTGAGCGAGCTTCTGAGAAGCTTGCTGGCGCTGATGTCGCTGCAGCAAAGGTAGTCGCAGAAGCAGATGCTAAGGGCGCAGAAGCGCTTGCCTCTGCACGTGAAGCTGCTGCAACAGAGCGAGCACGCCTTGTGAAAGACGCTGAAGCTCGCGCTGAAGCAATCTCAAAGGATGCAGATGCTCGTGCGAAGGAGGTCGCTGCTAAGGCACTTAAGGAGAGTGAGAAGGAAATTGCACGCCTTGCAGTTCTTGCGGCCGCGAAGGTGGTGGGAGAGCGCAACTAACTATGGAGAACGTCTACGCAACCGTCGTCACTCGCCTTCTTGCTTCTGGCAAGAAAGAGGATGAGGTTGTGAAGAATCTCCTTGCGCACCTCAAAGAGAAGGGGCGCCTGAAGCTCCTTCCAGCAATTCTTCGAGCCCTTAAGTTAGAAGAGGAGCGTGGTCAAACACTTGGAGCCACGGTAGAAGTTGCTCGCGAAGAGGACGCCAAGGCTGCACTTGCTGAAGCAAAGACACTCGGCATTGATGCAGAGACAGCGGTTGTGAATCCCATCCTCCTTTCTGGATGGCGTGCACGAAAGGAAGGGGTGCTGGTGGATAGAAGCGGGAAGCGCGCGCTAACCGACATCTACCGCGCCGCAGTGAAAGCGTAACTTTATTACTTACTTTAGAAGAACGTATGCAGAGCATCATAAAGAAAATCGAGAAGGAGATTGCTGACTTCGCACCAAGCACTGGTGCGGAAGAGTCCGGCATCGTTCGCGCCACCGGTGACGGTATCGCGGAGATTGATGGCCTCGACAAGGCAATCATGACTGAAATGGTGCTCTTCGACCCTACGTTCGATCGTACGCTTGAGGAAGCGCTCAAGGACTCTGACCCAATCTACGGACTGGTGCTGAACCTTGAAGAGGATGGGGTGCGCGCCGCCATTCTTGGAGATGCTTCAAAAGTGTACGAAGGCATGCTCGTTCGTCGTCTTGGTCGCCTCCTCTCCATCCCGGTAGGCGATTCGCTTGTTGGACGCGTGGTGAACCCACTTGGTGAGCCTGTTGATGGCAAGGGCCCAACGGGCGCTACCAAGTTCACGCCGATTGAGCGCGAAGCGTATGGTGTGATTGATCGTGCTCCGGTGAACGTTCCACTTCACACGGGTATCAAGGCAATTGATGCCATGGTGCCAATTGGTCGTGGTCAGCGCGAGCTCATCATTGGTGACCGCGGCGTTGGAAAGACCACCGTTGCTATCGACACCATTCTCAACCAGAAGTCTGAGGACCCTGCAACGCGTCCTATTTGTATCTACGTTGCCATCGGTCAGAAGGAATCCAAGACTGCAAAGATTGTTGCTGAGCTCGAAGAGGCAGGAGCAATGGAGTACACGATTGTCGTCACGGCTCCAGCATCAAGTCCTGCAGCACTCCAGTTCCTTGCACCGTTCTCAGGGGCAGCAATTGGTGAGCACTTCATGGATGCTGGCAAGGATGCGCTCGTGATTTACGACGACCTTTCCAAGCAGGCAGTGGCGTATCGCCAGATGTCGCTTCTTCTTCGCCGTCCTCCGGGCCGCGAGGCATACCCAGGAGACGTCTTCTACCTGCACTCTCGTCTTCTTGAGCGTGCGGCAAAGCTTTCCAAGGAAAAGGGAGGTGGCTCATTGACCGCGCTTCCTATCATTGAGACACAGGAAGGCGATATCTCGGCCTACATTCCAACGAACGTGATTTCGATTACGGACGGTCAGATTTTCCTTCTCACCGATCTCTTCAACAAGGGTATGCGTCCTGCTATCGACAGCGGTAACTCCGTATCGCGCGTGGGTTCTGCCGCACAGACCAAGGCTATGAAGAAGGTGTCTGGAAAGATTAAGCTGGAGCTCGCGCAGTTCCGTGAACTTGAAGCCTTCATGCAGTTCTCTTCTGACCTTGATGAGAACACCAAGAAGCAGATTGACGGTGGGCGCCGCCTCACTGAGGTGCTCAAGCAGACCAACGGCAAGCCACTTCCGTTCGAGATGGAATCAGCCGTTATCTTTGCTGCGGTGAACGGCTACTTCGACACGTTCTCGCCAGACGACACGAGTGCACTTGAGCGCAAGCTCCAGGACTACCTCACCCGCGAAGGCAAGGATGTGCTCTCGGGTATTCGTGAGAAGCGTGAGATTACCGAAGACATCGAGAGCAAGCTCCGTTCGCTTCTTGATACCTTTGTTGCAACTGCGAAGGCATAACAATCTTCATGGCTCTTAAGGACATCAAAGCAAAGATAGGGGCGACCAAGCGCATGCACACGGTGACCCGTGCCATGGAGGCCGTCTCTGCCGTAAAGATGCGCAAGACGCAGGCGACCGCTCTCTCTGGTCGTCCGTATGCTCGCGCAGCACTTTCAATCCTTGGACGTCTTTCAGGAGCCGAGGACATCAGGCGCCACCCGCTTGCTAACGAGCGCCCTGTGAACAAAATGGCGCTTGTGGTGCTTACCTCTGACAAGGGACTTGCTGGTGCGCTCAACAGCGGCGTTATAAAGCTTGCAGCCCTTGAGGCCAACAAGTACCCGAAGGAGAGCATCTCAGTTATTGCGTACGGAAAGAAAGGTGAGGAGTACTTCGCACGTCGTGGCTACAACGTGGTGAAGGCAGTTGAGAACAAGCGCGACGACGTCCCACTGTCGGTCATGGAAGAAATTTCCCGCGAGCTCTCAACTGGCTTCCTTCGCCAGGATTACGACAAAGTGGTAGCGGTCTACAGCAACTTCAAATCTACCTTTGAGCAGGTGCCCACAGCTCACACACTCTTGCCGCTTACGCTTCCTTCTATTGCAGAGCTTGTCCGCAAAATTAAGCCCGCAAAAGGAAAGTGGAGCAATGATGTTGAGCTGGCGGCTCCTTCTTCCTACATGGTGGAGTCCAGTGGCGACGAAATCATGCACGTTCTTGTGCCACGTCTTGTTGCGGTCTCGCTCTACTACATGCTTCTTGAGTCAAAGGCCTCCGAACACTCCGCCCGCATGGTCGCTATGAAGAGCGCCTCTGACAAATCGAAGGAGGTGGCTCGTGACCTGACACGCCTCTTTAACAAGGTGCGTCAGGCGGCCATCACGCGAGAGGTGTCGGAGATTGTGGGCGGCAGGGAGGCCTTAGCAACGTAATTATGAAAAGAGAAGGTCCCTCTATATCGGAATTTAGTCCTTATCAGGGCGAAGATCCTTTGGATGGACTTTCTCTTACAGCAATTGATCAAGACAGAATTGAACGTAAAGAACCTGTGACCGTCATCTCGAAACATTTGGTAGGAGAGTGGCCAAGGCAGGAAATGAAAAAAGAGAAACACGAATTTCACGCCGGCGATTATCTAGAGATAACTACAGGAGGTGAAGGTAAGGGCACGGGCTATTGCCGCCAAGGAGTTCTTATAAGTGCGACTGAAAGCGGTGTAAAAATAGTCGAGGTGATACTAGGCAAACGACGGGTTGTGCGTGTGGGGGCCACGGGAATCAAGCGAGTTTCGAAGATTGAGAAATTATCAAATTAGATATAATTTATAAAGCTATGAACACGGGAACAATCACAGAGATTATCGGGCCAGTCGTCGACATCCACTTTGAGTCGGATCGTCCTGCCATTCAGGATGCGCTCATCGTTGAGAAGAACGACCAGCACGGCAGGCTTGTGCTCGAGGTTGCATCGCACCTCGGCATGGACCGCGTTCGCGCCATCTCGATGAACGAAACTGCGGGCCTCTCCCGTGGTGAAAAGGCTGCTGCCACCGGCGCGCCTATTTCTGTTCCCGTGGGTGAAGTTGCACTCGGCCGCCTCTTCAACGTGCTTGGTGAGGCCATCGACGGCAAAGGTGAGATTGATGCGAAGGCAAAGCGTCTTCCAATCCACCGCCAGCCGCCTTCCTTTGACGAACAGACGACCAAGGCAGAGGTGTTTGAAACTGGTATCAAGGCTATCGACCTCATGATTCCCTTCCTTAAGGGAGGAAAGGTGGGCCTCTTCGGAGGAGCCGGTGTGGGTAAGACCGTCATCATCCAGGAGCTCATCCGCAACATTGCGACTGAACACGGAGGCTACTCTGTATTCGCAGGAGTGGGAGAGCGTGTGCGTGAAGGTAACGACCTCTATCACGAAATGGCAGAGTCCGGCGTGCTTCCGAAGACCGCGCTCGTGTTCGGTCAGATGAACGAGGTGCCAGGAGCTCGTGCTCGTGTTGCTCTTACGGGTCTTACGCAGGCAGAGTACTTCCGCGATGAAGGAGGTAAGGACGTGCTCTTCTTCATGGACAACGTATTCCGCTTCATTCAGGCAGGTTCTGAGGTGTCTTCGCTTCTCGGCCGTGTGCCGTCAGCAGTGGGCTACCAGCCAACGCTTGCCGAGGAGATGGGTAAGCTCCAGGAGCGCATCACTTCCACCAAGAAGGGTTCCATTACCTCGGTGCAGGCAGTGTACGTGCCAGCTGACGACCTTACGGACCCAGCTCCGGCTACTACCTTCGCTCACCTGGATGGTAAGGTGGTGCTTTCGCGCCAGCTTGCTTCCCTTGGTATTTACCCAGCTATCGACCCACTTGAATCTTCTTCAACCGCGCTCACTCCGGGCATCGTTGGTGAGGAACACTACCAAGTAGCAAACAAAGTGAAGCTCGTGCTCCAGCGCTACAAGGACCTTCAGGACATCATTGCCATTCTCGGTATTGAGGAACTCTCCGACGAGGATAAGCAGACCGTGTATCGTGCCCGCAAGATTCAGAAGTTCCTCTCGCAGCCGTTCTTCGTGGGTGAGGTGTTCACCGGAACTCCGGGACAGTACGTCTCGCGTGAGGAGACCGTGCGTTCGTTCAAGGAAATCGTCGAAGGTAAGCACGATGACAAGCCTGAGCAGGCCTTCTACATGAAGGGAGGCATCGACCAGGTAACCGGCTAATGGCTAAGACCTTTCATCTCACTGTTGCGCGTATCGGAGAGAACCTCTTCGATGGTGAGGCGGTATCCGTTTCTCTTCCAGGAGTGGAGGGTGTCTTCGTCGTCCTTGCCGGGCACGAAGCATTCGTTACAGAGTTAAAGGAAGGGGAGGCAAAGATTGAAGCCGCTGATGGAACCAGACACCATGTGCCGATACACCAAGGTGGAGTCGCGGAAGTGTCGGGAGGGCAGGCAACAGTGCTTCTGTAATCCACAGATACGCTTGCGATTACCACTCTACGTGTCATGCTTAAAGTATGAGTGAAGACGTTCCCTTCCACGTGCAGATGCCACACCGCCCTCCGCGGCACTACTACGGCGATATCGTTCGCATTCTCTTCGTCGTTGCCGCAGTGATTCTCTTTGCGATGCAATTCACGGGCATTCGCCTGCCGTTTTCGGCTTTCGGTTCTATCATGATGATTATCGTGCTCGTGATTGCTGCCGGACTTACTAATCCTGTGCAGACCTGGATTCACTGGACCAATATCTTTATAGCGGGCTTCTGCCTTCTTCTTTTCGGAGGATTAGCATTGTCCCGTTTCCAGACACAGGCAGCTTTGTTCCCGGACGGTATCCTCATTGGTGTGCTCGCGATGATGTTTTTGGTTGCACTCTATTCGGCTGTAAAGACACTTCGTGGCATTCTCATGCGTGACGCGCCTGAGATTCGTTAAGGTAACGCCCCTACGGGCGCTTTTCGTATATGGTAGAATCCCTGGATGAGTATTCAGGGATTTTTGCTTCGCCAAGTTGCGAAGATGAAAATGAAGAATGTGCCGGCTGGGCAGCGGGACCAGATTATTGGATTCCTTGAAAAGGACCCGGAGCTGATGAAGAAGATTGGGGATGAGATTGACCGCAGAGTTAAGAAAGGAGGAGAGAATCAGATGAAAGCCTCGATGGAGGTTATGAAGAAATATCGTAAGGAGTTGAGTCAGCTCATGTAACCATGCTGCCGCTTACTGCAGAGGGACTACTCATGATTCACGCGCTTGGCGCCGCGCTCGGTGCTGCGGGAGTGACCTTTGCCGAGTTGTTCTACACGCAGGCGGTCGTTGATGGAAAGATTGATACCTGCGAGAAAAAACACATCGAGCACACGCTCTGGGCACTACAGTGGGGTGTTTCAATCATGGTGCTTGCAGGCATTGGCCTCATCATTGTTGAGTATTTCCTTCCGTACTCTGAGCAAACTGTGCTTACTGCGCCGTTCTGGATGATTCACACACTTACCGTTGTGGTCATTGTGTTTGGTTTCCTAATCTCCCGCAATCTAGTGCCGTGGTGGCTTGGTTCCGCTGCTGCATTCTCTGCGTGGTGGATGATGCTTGCGCTTCATGCCTGGAGGACGATTCCCCTAGGATACCTTGCGCTCTGGCTTGCCTACGTGCTTGTTACCGCTGCTGCAATCTGCATTTTCCCGTACATCCGCTCCTTCCTTATTGACCGAGAGAAGCGTTCTCGCACATGAAAAAGATTCTCGTCTTGCTCGGACATCCGAACACGGACACGCTTTCGGGGCATCTTGCGAGTGTCTATGCTGAGGCCGCTACGCTTGCCGGGCACGAGGTACGACGCGTGAATCTCGGAGAACTTTCTTTCGACCCTATTTTGCACAAAGGATATCGAGAGATACAGCCACTCGAACCGGATTTGCTTGCGCTCCAGGAGGATTTTAAATGGTGTGACCATCTGATGCTGGTGTATCCAATCTGGTGGCTCTCAGCTCCTGCGCTTCTGAAGGGTCTCATTGATCGTTTGTGGCTTCCGGGTTTTGCGTTCCGTTATCACAAGAGCAAGAGCGGAAAACGACGATTGGGCTGGGACCAGTTACTTAAGGGCCGTACCGCACGGATGGTCGTGCTTATTCAAGCTTCGCCAATTCTCGAGTACCTTGCATTTGGTGATTTCACTAACGAAATGGCGCACGGAACACTCGGGTTTGCGGGTATCAAGACGCACGTTTCTAAGGTAGGACATAGTGAGACCTTGAGCCCCAAGGCGCTAGGTAAGTGGGAAGAGAAGATGCGGAAACTCGGTGCAAGGGCGAAATAACTTTGCGTTTCCTCCTCCTTTCCGTTAGGGTAGCCAGATGCTAAAGATTGGAATCGTCGGACTCCCGAACGTCGGGAAGTCCACTCTGTTTAATGCGCTCACCAAGGCGGCAGTTCCTGCTGAGAACTACCCATTCTGTACGATTGACCCATCGGTAGGAGTTGTGGGTGTTCCTGATGCTCGCCTTGATCAACTTGCTCTGCTCTCGGGCTCTGAGAAAACGATTCCCGCAGCCATTGAGTTTGTGGACATTGCAGGCCTCGTAAAGGGAGCATCCGAAGGGGAAGGGCTTGGCAACCAGTTCCTTTCCCATATCCGGGAGGTAGACGCCATCCTCCAAATGGTGCGGTTCTTTGAAGACGCAGATATTACTCACGTACACGGAGAGATTGACCCTGTGCGTGACATTGAGGTGATAAACCTCGAACTCACCCTTGCTGACCGTGATGGCGTTGCAAAGCGCCGCGAGAAGCTGATTCGTGATATTCGTGCAGGCCTTAAGGAGGCTCAGGCAGAGGATGCAGTACTCGCTAAGGTTGAACAGGCGCTTGAAATGGGCAAGCTTGCCAAGAGTGTTGCGCTCACCGAAGAAGAGGCAAAGCTGGTGAAGCACCTCAACCTTCTGACCTTGAAACCCATTCTCTATGCTTTTAACGGAAAGGCTGGAGGACACAACATTGCAGAGACTGGCGACGGGCGTGCCGCAAAAGCATACGAACTCGTTGAAAATCTTGGCAGCACCTTTGTGCACGTGGACGCACGCACTGAGCATGAGCTCAATGATGTTGCCACAGGGGACAAGGACATGTTCCGTCAGGAACTTGGGGTACAGGTGGACGGTCTTGTTGACCTTATTCGCAAGGCGTACGAAACTCTTGGGCTCATTACCTTCTTCACCACAGGCCCCAAGGAATCTCGCGCGTGGACGGTTGAAGAGGGTGCTACCGCACCTGAAGCCGGCGCTGCTATTCACAACGACTTTAAAGACAAGTTTATTCGTGCAGAGGTTGTGGGATGGGACACACTGCTCGCTGATGGTTCCTGGAGCGCCTCCCGTGATAAAGGAAATCTTCGGACCGAAGGGAAGACCTACGTGGTTAAGGACGGAGACGTAATGGTGTTTCTCCACTCTTAGCTCGGTGCTAGACTTTCACTTATGAGAGACCGCGATCCACTTGAGGCAATCAGGCGGCGTATTGCAGCTGATCCTAAGCTTGCCGAAGAGGTTGCGCTTGAGAAGAAGCGAATGGAGCGCAGACAACTTCTTAAGTTCGGGGGCAGCGCAGCACTTATCGGCGCGGTGGGAACTGTGTTTGGCTTGAAGGCCGGTAACACTTGGAGGACGGGCTTCGGCTTTGTCGAAGCTGCACGAGCAGAATCAGCTCCGCGAGTTCCTTCGGAGCACTTTGAGCGTGCCAAGTCTTCCTTCAAGAAGGTGTACGGTTCTATGGGTGCCGATCAGATTCTTTTCATTGACCATTTTGCTGCTCCTATTGGTCGAGAACGAACAGCTCCGCTCGTTGATGACCCAGAGAATCCAGGCAAAAGACGTATTGACCAAACGTGGCTCAATGCAGAGCGGCAAAGGATTTGTGATGGGTGGCAACCCGTCTGCAATCCAGCAGAGGAGCTTCCGCGCCAAGTAAATGTAATTGGACACCTAGGTGGCCGCCCTGAAGGTACAACGTTCGTTGACATACTTGCAGACGCAGACCATGGAGGAAAAGAGTACGAGGGTACAACCCGCATCAAATATGTTGCAGAAAACATAGGCATTCATGTTTCGATTGAAAATGGAGCCGTGCTGGATGAAGTTTGCCGTCTTATCCCTGCGCTCATTGGTCAGGAATCATCGTATCGAGATGATGTTACCTCTGAGGCAGGGGCGCTCTCTTCAGTTCAGGGAATGCCAGAAACCATTGCAGACCTTGGGTACACCACTGAAGAGTTAAAGGATTTTAAAAAACAAATTGAATTTGTGGGAGCCGCCTTCTCGCAGAACTACAGTGCAATTACGAGAGTTGCGCGTCAGGAACTGAGCGATATTAAGAAGGAATTTTTCCCAGATGGTGAAGGCGCCGGGACGTTCGATCAAGATTTCCTTGCACCAGTAGTACTCAACGCTTACAACGCTGGTTCAGGGACCATGGTTGCCGTGCTGCGCTGGTTCCGCCAGAAGTACCCAGATCGTGCTGCCTATGTAAGAGCACACGGGCCACAACCTGTTGCTTTCGGTCGAGACCTCTTCCTTCGAATGACGCAGGAAGCATACTTTGATGCGGCAGTTGAGCTGTATGGCGAGCAATCCTGTCTTTACTGGATTGGTATTGAGGGACTTGCTGCTGAGATGCAGGAACGGAATCTGTATTAGGGGTTCTGCTATACTTTCCAGATATGACACAGAACCACCCTAAATTTGTCCGCTGGGCCGTGATGCTTGGAATCGTTATTGCCCTCAACCTCTTCTTCTTTGCGGCGCGTGCGCTCATCCTCCCCGAGCCAAACTATGAGGACTACTGCCCAGTCAATCTGCAGCCGGCAGCAAGTGAGCAGGCGTGTGTTGCTCAAGATGGTGTTTGGGTCGCCACTCCTGACAACGCACAGGTCACTGCGGTCGTGAAGCCAAGCCCTGAAGGGTACTGTGACCTCTACCAAAAGTGCCAGCCGCTCTATGACGAGGCGCAGAAGGAGTATCAGATGTATGCGTTTGCCATCATGCTCGGGCTCGGCATTATCTCCATCATTGTTGGAGTGCTTCCAATCGGCTCCTCTATTGTCTCAACAGGTCTCTCCTATGGAGGTGTGCTTGCGCTTATCATCGCTGCCTTCGGGTACTGGGGGGAGGCAGGAAACCTACTCCGTCTCCTTATGTCAGTGATTGCTCTTGGCGCTCTCCTCTACATCGGCATCAAGCGCTTCAGAGACTAGTGGTACAGGGAGTGCGTATCAATTATGGCTAAGCCTACTTACGACCACGCTCAGATAGAGAAGTCCGCCCAAACTAAGTGGGCGGAAGCCAACCTGTTTGCAGCAGACGCGACAGAGTCGGGGAAAGACCCGTACTACCTGCTCTTTGAGTTCCCGTATCCCTCCGGTGACATCCACATTGGGCACTGGTACGCCTTCGCGCTTACTGACATCTATGCGCGCTACCTCAGGATGAAAGGAAAGAATGTGCTCTTCCCAATAGGCTTCGATGCATTCGGGCTTCCGGCAGAGAATGCTGCCATTCGCAATGGGGTGGACCCACGTGATTGGACCTACGCCAACATGGAGCGCATGCGAGAGCAAATTAAGAGCATGGGCACGTCTGTTGATTGGGAGCGCGAGGTTATTACCTGTGAGCCCAGTTACTACAAGTGGACGCAGTGGCTTTTCGGGAAACTCTACGAACACAAGCTTGCTGAACGAAAGGAAGCGCCGGTGAAATGGTGTCCTAAAGACCAGACCGTGCTTGCCAATGAGCAAGTCGTTGATGGTAAGTGTGAGCGCTGTGGGACCGATGTGGAGGAACGCAGACTTACCCAGTGGTTCTTTAAGATTACTGAATACGCAGAGCGTCTCCTCAACGACCTGGACGCACTTCCATGGCGCGAGGATATCAAGGATGCGCAGCGTGCGTGGATAGGGAAGTCTGAAGGAGCAAAGGTGTACTTCCCCCTTACGTTTGTACGAAATCCTGAGCACAACGATAAGCGTGATAATGAGGGTAACCCTGCGCGAGTTCCCGTTTTTACCACGCGACCTGACACGCTCTTTGGAGCAACGTACCTCGTTCTTGCGCCTGACCATCAATGGGTGACCCTTGCCACCGATGACGCTCATGATGTTGTGGGTAACAAGCAGGAGGTAAAAGACTATGTTGAGGCGACTCGTAAGAAAACTGAACGGGAACGTTCAGAAAACAAAGACAAGACGGGCGTGAAGATTGAAGGAGTTGTTGCGATTAATCCTGCCACTGGAGAGGAAATTCCTATGTACGTGGCTGACTACGTGCTCGCTTCCTATGGTACGGGAGCGGTGATGGCTGTTCCAGCGCATGACGAACGCGACTTCGAGTTTGCCACCAAATACAGTCTTCCCATAAAAACAGTCATCGAAGGCGGTGTTCCTGGCTCCTTGTTTACCGACGGAGGAACGTTACTCGACTCAGGAGAGTTTACAGGAATGGATAACGAGGAAGCGAAAGCAAAGATTACTGAAAAGGTGAATGGTGAGATGGTAACTAATTACCGTATCCGTGACTGGCTTATCTCCCGACAGCGCTACTGGGGGTGTCCAATTCCAGTGGTGTACGACCCTGAGGGCGTCGCCCATTTAATCCCAGAAGAGCACCTGCCGTGGCTTCTGCCTACCGATGTTGACTTCAACTCAGGGGACAAAGCACCGCTCGCTTCGTCTACAGAGTTAAAGGAACGTGTCGAGAAGCTCTTTGGTCCTGGATGGACGCCGGAGTTAGATACGCTTGATACCTTTGTCGACTCATCGTGGTACTACCTTCGCTACCTCACTCCAAAGGACGAGAACAAGTTTTCTGATGCTGCACTCATGGAGAAGTGGCTCCCCGTTGATCGCTACTCCGGCGGGAGCGAGCACACCACCATGCATCTTCTCTATGCACGCTTCTTTCACAAGGCGCTCTACGACCTTGCCTTGGTGCCGACTCCGGAGCCATTTAATGAACGTTTCAATCGCGGCATTATTTTGGGACCTGACGGAGCAAAGATGTCGAAGTCAAAAGGAAACGTGGTTAACCCCGATGAGTTTGTTGGGAAGTATGGGGCTGATGCGGTACGCATGTACCTTGCTTTCATAGGCCCTTACAACGAGCCGGGGCACTACCCTTGGAACCTCGATGGGGTTGAGTCTATGCGTCGCTTCCTCGATCGTGTGAACCTTCTTACCGAGAAGTTCTCTGACGACGAGCCGCCTGCAGAGTGGACCCGCGCCTTTAGCAAATCAGCTAAAAAGGTCGCTGAGGATACTGAGCGCTTTAAGTTCAATACGGCCATCTCCTTCCTTATGACAGCGCTACGTGACCTGGAGAGTCTCCCTGAAGTACCCAAGAGTGCCTTCCAGGAGTATCTAAAGCTCCTTGCTCCCTTCGCTCCACACCTCTCAGAACACCTCTGGGAGCTCTCAGGAGGGGAAGGGAGTGTGCATTCCGCCTCTTGGCCTGAGACCATCGACGTTGTAGAGGATACGGCTACGGTGGTGGTGCAGGTGAATGGCAAACGGCGAGGTGAATTGGAACTTTCTCTCGTGATTTCCCAGGAAGAGGCGGTACGATTGGCTATGGAACTTGCTCCGGTGGCGAGCGCTCTTGAAGGGAAGGCAACCAAAAGGGTCATCTACGTTCCTGGAAAGATACTCAACCTGGTCGTATAGGGCCTAGACTTGCGCTCTTTGGCGCTTCGTGGTATAAATTAGAACACAAAACATGGCTCCGAAAGCTAAAACTCCAAAGAAAACGCGCGCAAAAGCTGCCTCCACAGCTTCCTTCACGTTCGACGCGCTTACGCTCTCCAAACAGCTGTTGGCCGATATCTCAGACCGCGCCCGCGAGGTTCTCTCACTACGCTTTGGACTTGGATCCAAGAACACGCGCGAGACGCTTGAAGCAATTGGCGAGCGCTGGGGCATCACCCGCGAGCGTGTGCGCCAGATTGAAGCGTCCGGGATTGAATCCATTCGCTCCTCAAAGGCATTTAAGGATTCTGAAGAGGCCTTCGATGAGCTTTCTACGTATGTTGCTTCTCTTGGAGCTATCGTTCCAGAAGATATGCTTCTCTCCGAGCTATCCTCTGACGAGAAGAGTCGCAATGCATTTCGGTTTCTCTTGGTAGTAGGAAGTTCCTTTTTCCGTGAACGTGAGACCGAACATTTCTATGCTCGTTGGCATGTTGACCACAAAACTGCTGCCAAGGTGCACGGTGCACTTTCAAAACTCTATACATCACTCTCTGATGATGAGGTACTTTCCGAAAGTGAACTCTTTGAACGCTTCCTAGGGGAGCTTAAGGATGTGAGTACCGCCTATCACAACGAGGAGGTTTTGAAGCGTTGGCTCTCTCTTTCAAAAACCATCGACAAGAACCCGCTCTCTGAGTGGGGTCGTGCACACGCACCCGTCATTCGCACCAAGGGCATTCGCGATTATGCGTACCTAGTCATCAAGCGTGCCAACGCCCCAATGCACTTCAAGGAGGTTGCGAGCGCCATCACTGAGCTTTTTGCCAAGAAAGCACACGTAGCAACCACCCACAACGAACTCATGAAGGACAATCGTTTTGTGCTTGTTGGTCGTGGACTCTACGCGCTTGCAGAATGGGGCTTTGAGCCGGGTGTGGTGCGCGATGTTATCAAGGAGATACTCAAGAAGCGCGCGCTTTCTCGTGAGGAAGTCATCAGTGAGGTAAAAAAGAAGCGCTATGTGAAGGACAACACCATTTTGGTGAATCTCAACGACTCTCGCTACTTCAAACGTCAGAAGGACGGAACCTACTCGATCGCCTAGACTGCACAACCGCCCGGAGGGGCGGTTTTTTCTTGCTATACTTGCCGCATGTCGAGCAGCGGACACGGCGGGGGCGGGCCAATGAGGCTTCCGGGCCTGCATTCAATCGAACACTTCGTCGAGCAGACGAACGATGGTGCCGGTGTGTACATTCCTGGATGGGGTCTGATGACCTCATTTGTTATTCTGCTCTTTCTGTTTTTTGCGCTTTCTCCTGCGCAGACGCTTGCTAACTTCAATCTTCTTTTCTTCCTTTCACCGATTTGGATAACTTGGTTGCTTGGCCGTTGGGCTATTTTCTCCTTCGTAAAATGGCGCCGCGCCGTCTGGAGCACGCAGTGGGAGTGGGTATTGCTTGAGATCCGCATCCCACACGACAACATCCGTACACCAGCGTCGATGGAGGCATTCTTCCAATCTCTCCACATCCCGGCTGGACAGGGAACGTGGTACAAGCGACACGTGTTCGGACGCACCCGTGACTGGTGGAGCTTTGAAATTGCCTCAGTGGAAGGAAAGGTGCGTTTCTACGTCTGGACCCGTCAGCGTATTCGCCGCGCAACGGAGAGTTTCCTCTACGCACAATACCCAGACATCGAAATTATCGAAGCTGAGGATTACAGCCGTCTCATCAACCCGTCGCACGGAGATTGGAACATGTTTGCCTGTGAATACATGTTCACCAAGCCTTCGCCATACCCAATCAAAACCTATGTGCAGTACGGCAACGACCGCCCGCATGTGCAGGACCAGGCGTATGTTGACCCCTTTGCAAACGTTATTGAAATGCTCGGTGCGCTTGGTAAGGGTGAGCAGTTCTGGCTGCAGATTATCTGCCGTGCAACTCGCCACGATACACAGCATGGGAAGGGAACTATCAAAGAGCAGGCGAAGGCACTTGTTGATGATTTGAGGCGTGAGGCAGCCAAGTTGAACCCCATGGGCTTCCCGAACGCCAGTCCGGGCATGATGCTCCAGATGGAAGCCATTGAACGAAACGTCGGTAAGTTAAGTTACGACGTTGGTATTCGTAGCATTTACTTTGCTAAGCCCGATAAGTTTGTTGGCATGATGGCCGGTATCGCCGTGCAGCTCATGAAGGTCTACAACTCTGAGATTTTCAACGGTCTCGTGCCAGCACCGCTGTGGTCTGAGAAATTCAACGACTATCCTTGGGAAGACATCGGCGGGAGGCGTCAGGCTCGTGAAATGCATGAGGTGGTCGAAATGTACCGCAGGCGCTCCTATTTCCATCCACCCTACAGGGGTCCATGGCTAGTGATGAGCGTTGAGGAGCTTGCTACCATCTTCCATATTCCAACCAAGCACGTACAAACACCGGGTCTTGAGCGTAAAGAGACCTCCACCGGGAAGCCGCCGACTAACCTTCCACTCTAGAGGCGCATGCGTTCTATCTTTGACTATCTCTGCGCAGCCTTTGAGCTTCATTGCGCGCGGATGCGCTATGTCTACGGAACACTCCTTCTGGCGCTTATGGTGGGTGGGATTGCAGTGTGGTACTTCCTGCTTCTGCCACCGTCCCCATTTCCAGTGGGAACAATCATTGAAATCGAAGAGAACTCCTCACTCTATGAGGTGGCCCAGGAACTTAAGAGTGGAGGCTATATCGAGTCAGAGATTGCCTTTCTTGCACTCATGCGGCTTACCGGTCGTGAGAACAGTGTGCAGGCAGGTCTCTATGTGTTCAAGCAACCCTATGGACTCTTAACCATCGCCGATAGGCTTGCCCGGGGCGTCTCAGGTGTGCCGACGGTTCGCATTCGCATACAGGAAGGGCAGACGGCTCGAGAGGTTGGAGAACAGCTCTCAGCCAAGATTGAAGGGTTTGATATTGCGACCTTTGATCCGAAGGCCCGTGCGCTTGAGGGGTACCTATTCCCGGACACCTACGAGATTCTTCCGGACGAGACACCTGACGAGATACTCGAGCGTTTCTACGAGACGTTCCTAAGGCGCACTGAAGGCATCGAAGAGGAGATTGTCGCATTCGACCATCCGCTCCGAGATGTGCTTACGATGGCCTCGCTTATCGAGCGCGAGGCCCGTGGTCTTTCTGAGAAGCGTATGGTCTCCGGGGTTCTTTGGAACCGCATTGAGATTGGCATGCCACTTCAGGTGGATGCGGTGTTTGGGTATATAAAAGATACGCAAACCTACAGCCCTTCTTTTGATGACTTGGAGATAGAGTCGCCTTACAACACGTATCGCAACAAGGGACTTCCGCCGGGACCAATTGCCAACCCTGGTGTGAATTCTATTCTTGCTGCGGTGACACCTACTGAAACTGAGTATCTCTATTACCTCACCGGTCGCGATGGGAAGATGTATTACGCGGAGACCTTCGAAGAGCACAAGGCAAACAGGGCAAGGTATCTTGATTAGGCTATACTTTTTGTATGACAGAAGAACGTCCAGTGAGGCAGAACGAGGACACGGTAGAGCAGGTTACTGCCAAGATTGCCCGGAATGCGGGGGAAGTTGAAGCTATTAAGGACACGCTTGCAGGACGAGCAGCAGCCCGAAGGGAGTTCAGCAGGCAAGGCAGGGGAGCGCTGGAACCACACCCTCTCGATAGTTACGGTCTGCCGGGTAGGCTCAGGCTACTTGAAAGTGAGCAAAAGAGGTTGGCTGAACGGAAAAAGGAGCTCGAGGGCTAGTATGCTGATTAAGCCTTTTTAAGGTATACTTAGGCTTAGCAATAGCGACTGATACGCATGGCGCATCGCATCACCGTAGAGTCCGTCGCCGAGAGGGCGCGCGCCGGAAGCATACAGGCAATGCTTAGAGAGCGGTTTCCGAAGGCTAGGGTTCGGGGCGTCTCGGTCACCAACTCCTATACGATTGATAAGACGCTTTCTGCACGCGATCAGAAGGCAGTTTCTGCTGCGCTCACCAATTCCGTCATCGACAAGGCATCTTTTACTAAGGTCCTGGCGCCTGAAAAGTTCGCCGTTGCCATTGAGATTGGCTTTCTTCCGGGAGTGACCGACAACGTAGGCAACACGGTTCGACAGATGGTTGAAGACGCCACGGGAAAGAAATTCAAAGGAAATGAGCATGTCTACTCGTCTCTCTTTGTTTTCCTTGAAGGAACGGTAAGCGAAGAGGAGGCTAAGAGTATGGCGCTCGAGCTCCACAACCCGCTTATTGAGGAAGCGATTGTGACGCCCAATTGGGAGTGGAAGCGTGGTCGCGTCCAGCTGCGTATCCCTAAGGTGGCCCTAACGGGTTCCACTCGCGTCGATACGGTTGACCTCCATGTTTCGGACGAGGAACTTCTGAAGATTGGCAAGGAAGGCATTATGGGCGAAGACGGCATACGTCGAGGACCGCTCGCCCTTTCCGTTCACGAACTCGTTGCTATCCGCACATATTTTGATTCTCTCGGTCGTCTTCCAACCGACGTGGAGCTCGAGGCACTTGCTCAGACCTGGTCGGAGCATTGCCAGCACACCATTTTCAATGACCCACTTGATGATATAGAGGAAGGTATTTATCGTCGGTACATCAAAGGAGCTACCAACGAGATTCGCCGGAAGAAAGGGAAGAAGGATTTCTGTGTTTCGGTGTTTAAAGACAACTCTGGTGCCATTGCCTTCAATGAGGACTATCTGGTCACCCATAAGATGGAGACGCACAATTCTCCTTCAGCACTTGATCCCTACGGAGGGGCGATGACCGGTATCGTTGGTGTGAACCGCGACACCCTTGGCTTCGGACTTGGTGCTAAGCCAATCGCGAACCTCTATGGCTTTTGCATTGGCAGGCCCGAGGACACACGTCCGCTGTATCGTGATGCCAAGCTTACAGAACGGCTCCTTCCACCACGGCGTATTCTTGAAGGAGTTGTGCGTGGGGTGAATGGTGGAGGTAACCAAAGCGGGATTCCAACCCCACTTGGCTTTGTGTATGCGGATGACAGCTACCGCGGAAAACCGTTGGTGTTTGCTGGTACCGTTGGTCTTATTCCACGAAAGAGTGGAAAACGTGAGTTGTTTACCAAACAGGCAAAGCCTGGCGATTACATTGTGATGATTGGCGGACGGGTTGGTCTCGACGGCATTCATGGGGCAACATTCTCTTCCGAAGCACTACGCGCAGGAAGTCCTGCGACTGCCGTTCAGATTGGTGACCCTATTACTCAGAAGCGCTTCTCTGACGCCATTATTCGCGAAGCACGTGATTTAGGTCTCTACAACAGTTTGACCGACAACGGTGCAGGGGGGCTCTCCTCAAGCATTGGTGAGATGGCGAAGGAGGCGGGCGGATGCGATGTGGACCTTGCAAGTGTTCCAACGAAATACCCAGGACTCGCTCCGTGGCAGATATGGATTTCTGAGTCTCAGGAGCGCATGACGCTTTCGGTTCCAAAGAAGAATTGGAAGAAACTCAAAGCTATCTTTGATAAGCATGGGGTAGAAGCAACGCGCATTGGTGAATACACAAAGACGGGAAATTGCGTTGTACGATTTGGCACTAAGAAAGTCCTCGACGTCGGGCTTGAGTTCCTGCACGAGGGGCGTCCGAAGATGCGCCAGGAAAGCCTCGAAGTGCACGCAGTAGAAGTTCCTCTTCCTGCCGAGAAGAAGGCGAATCACGCAAAGACACTTCTTACACTCCTTTCGAGTCCAAACATTGGAAGCTACGAATTCATCTCAACTCAGTACGATCATGAGGTCCAGGGTATGTCGGTGACAAAGCCACTTCAGGGTCCAGGCCGCGTTAATGCTGATGTCGGCATTCTAAAACCTCTGGTTAATGACAATCGAGGTGTCGTCCTCTCGCACGGCTACGCTCCTTCCTACAGCGAGCTCGATACCTACGACATGGCCGCTGCTTCTATCGATACAGCAGTTCGTAATGCGGTTGCAGCCGGCGCTACGCTCGACCACCTCGCTATCCTCGATAACTTCTGCTGGTCTTCTTCCAAGGACCCAGAGCGCCTTGGGCAGCTTAAGGAAGCAGCACGCGCCTGCTACGAGGTTGCCGTCGCGTACGGTACACCCTACATCTCCGGTAAAGACAGCATGTTCAACGATTTCCGAGGTTTCGACAACAAGGGTGAGCCACTTCACATTGCAGCGCTTCCAACACTCTTGGTTTCTGCAATCGGCGTAATGAAAGATGTGCGTAAGGCGGTCACCATGGACCTCGCTGCAGTTGGGGACACGATGTATCTCATTGGTGAAACCAAGGAAGAATTGGGAGGCAGCGAGTACGCTCGCTCCTTGGGACTCTCTGGTGGCTCTGTCCCACGGACTGACACTAAGAAGAACTTCGCTGCCTACCGGGCACTTGAGAAGGCCATCAATGCTCGCTTGGTTGCTAACGCGCTCGGCCTGTCTCGTGGAGGACTCGCTGTTGCGGCGGCCAAGATGGCAATGGCAGGAAATCGAGGCATGAATCTTGCGCTTCCTTCAGGAGATGCTCGTACACTCCTCTTCTCTGAGAGCCAGGGACGTGTGCTTGTTGCCGTTCCAAAGGGCAAGGGAAAGAAGTTCGAAGCACTCTTCAAAGGGGTGGCACTCCGAAAGCTTGGTACGGTCACCGAGAAGAAGGAGTTGGTGCTTAAGGCAGGGGGGACGAATGTGAAGCTCGCGATTCCTGAACTTCTACGGGCATACCGTAAACCGTTTAAGAAATTCGACGTATGAAAAAACCACGCATACTCATATTCTCGGGCTACGGTCTCAACTGCGAAGACGAAGCAAAGATTGCCTTTGAGGAGGTAGGCGGTGTCGCTGACATCGTGCACTTGGAGGACATCATTGCGAAACCTTCGATGTTGAAGAAATATCAGATTATTGTGTTCCCTGGAGGATTCTCCTATGGAGATGATGCTGGTTCAGGGAAAGCGTACGGAAAACGTGTTGCTCACCACCTTAAAAAAGAACTTCAGGAGTTCCTTTCCCGCGATACGCTCATGGCAGGTATCTGCAATGGATTCCAGGTCATCACGAGCGCTGGTATTCTCCCGGGAGCACTCATCGCCAACGATTCAGCTAAGCTTATCTGCCGTTGGGTAGACATGGAGGTAGTTGGAGATTCTCCCTGGTTGACTGGCATCAAGACGCTCTCAGTTCCAATTGGACACGGCGAGGGTAAGTACTTCGACACCGAGAAGAATCTTGATGCGCTCGAGAAGGCTGGGCGGGTAGTGCTTAAATACAGCAAGGGAAAGATGGCGAAGTGCTTTAGTCTGCCAGGTAACCCGAATGGTTCTCTTCGAGATATTGCTGGTATTACTGGGTACGAGGGACGGGTTATCGGACTGATGCCACACCCAGAACGCGGAAGCTTCTTTACCCAGCAGCCGCACTGGACCTACCTTCGCGAGAAGTACGAGCGGGAGGGGAAGAAGCTTCCGAAGTACGCAGAGGGCATCGAGGTGTTCCGGAATGCCGTTAATTACTTCAAATAGTATGAATCTTCTCGACTCAATCGCAGCATCCCGAAAGCTCGCGACGGAGTCGATGCGTCAGACACTGTCAATTCTCCCTGGTTCGACAGAAATTGAGTTCAAAGACGCACTTCTTGCCAACCTTCGTTCGCACAAGGAATTCTATCCTTCGGGTTGGTACGCTCCTCCTCCCG
This sequence comes from uncultured Candidatus Saccharibacteria bacterium, assembly GCA_964391975.1. Lineage (GTDB taxonomy): Bacteria > Patescibacteriota > Minisyncoccia > Phycocordibacterales > Phycocordibacteraceae > C7867-001. The sequence goes on from CAYMNZ010000001.1 coordinate 302,161, forward strand.
ATGGAGTGTGTGTACTTTTTGACAACCAACCTTTCACTCGACTTCAGTTCGATACTATTCGAGACGAGAAGTACTGGCCAGGAGATTCAAGGTTCAGTTCGGAATCCGTCGGCATCGTCTATTGTTCTCCGGTGAATATGAAGACAAGCATGATTGGCGACACTGGCCTAACTCTCTATACCGGGGAGAATCTTGAGATTCAGGCACATATCCGAAACTGTTACGACGCGATGCTTGCCGCTGCAGACCTTGCGCAGGTTGGAATGCGTTTCAACGACCTTTACACGCTAGCTATGAAAACATTCGTTGATCACGGACTTACTATCGGTTGGATGACCACGGAACACGATGCCACTAAGGGCGTCAACCTTGGGCATACCATTCCGGGCTCATACGGGGAACCGCTTCCGTCCGGGGACTTCGAGGAAACCAAAGAAGCAATACGGAGCCGACGGATCTATATAAATCCTGTCGAACTCTTTGAGATTCCGGAGACCTGCGCCTTCACCTTCGAGTCCCGCCTTACCGATATGAGTCTTACCCAGCCAAACGTGTTCTTCCACATGGTGGTTTCTTTCTCGGGCGGGGAGAGGAAAACCATCACTGGATTTGATGGTATATTCGGTGATATAGGAATGAAATACATGCTATGAAAACACTAGTTGGGATTCTCATGGGCTCAGATTCAGACCTTCCGGTCATGCAGGACGCGGTTAAGGTTTTGGGTGAATTTGGTATCGGCTGCGAAGTACACACCCTCTCAGCACACCGTACGCCTGAGGCGGTTGTTTCCTACGTTGAGGAAAGCGAGAAGGCGGGTTACAAGGCCTTTATCTGTGCAGCAGGAGGTGCAGCACACCTTGCAGGAGTCGTAGCTGCTCATACCGCGCTTCCAGTCATCGGCGTACCGATTGCCAACAAGACTACCGGGGGTATCGATGCCCTGTACTCGACCGTTCAGATGCCTCCTGGCATTCCCGTTGCGACCGTCGCAATCAATGGGGCCAAGAACGCAGGTATCCTCGCCGCCCAGATAATCGGTTCAGGAGATGATGACATGCGCGCTAAGGTTACGGCTTACAAGGAGAAGATGGCCAAAGACATCACAGCTAAGGACCGCGAGCTCCAAGAGAAAGGTGTTGAACAGTATCTGAAGGACAAAGGTCTTGTATGAACGATAAGAGCGCCTACGCAAAAGCTGGTGTTGATTACACCGTCATGGAGCCATTCAAGATGGCCATGGTTGACGCAGGTAAGCGTACGCTCACGTTCCCGAACAAACGCGGCGTCTTTATTAACGAGGACGCGATGCATGCTCATGGCGCAGTGTTCGAATACCGCGGTGAGACTCCCCATATATGGTGCAAGACTCATGAGGATCTTGGTAACAAGAACTGGATAGCGGAGTGGATGTACGAACGGACAGGTAAGTCCTACTACGATGCCATAGGGATCGACACAGCACTTATCGTCGTAAACGATGTCATCGCACAAGGCGCACTTCCGGTCGTATTCAACGATCAGCTTGAAGCAAGCGACAGTTCCTGGTACGGGGACGAAAAGCGTGCGAAGGACCTTGCTGCTGGATTCCTTAAGATCTGCGAAGAAGTTGGTATGGCGCTTCCTGCCGGAGAATCCGCGAGCGTGAAATACATCGTCAACCCACGGCCGCCTGTGAAGCAGATTGCAACGCTTTCCGGTTCGGTGACCGGCATCGTGGCACCCAAGGAGCGGCTCGTGACGGGTCGTAAGCTTGCGGCAGGTGACCACATCATCGCCGTAGCGTCTTCAGGCCTCCATGCAAACGGTATCTCTCTCGTGATTCAAAAGGCGATGGAGTTGCCGGAGGAGTTCCTGACCAAGCTTCCAAGTGGAACTACTATTGGGGACGAAGCGCTCATTCCTACGCGTTCCTACGTCGCCTTAGTTGAAAGCTTGCTTGATGCGGGAGTGGACATTCATGCACTTCTTCCTGGAACCGGTGACGCAATAGGAAAAATCGCCTTCGATAAGCGGCCATACACGTACCGGATTCATTCTTGGCTTCCGATTCCTCCGCTCTTTACGTACTACCGAGAAGCGCTCGGAGTTGAAATCAGGGATTGCCTTAAGACCTTTAACTGGGGAGCGGGTTACTACGTCTTCGCACCAGCTAATGAGGTCGAGCGGATCCTTTCGATTGGTAAGGCTGCTGGATACGATCTAATGGATGTCGGTACTGTTGAGGATGGCAAACGGGAAGTGATTTTTGGACCAGAGAATATTACACTTCCTCCACCGGGGGAATAATATAGAATTAACGTATGGATGAACTCAAAAAAGGAACACTGCTAAACGAAGGAAAGACCAAAAAGATTTTTGCGGTCGAAGGTAACCCAACGCGGGTTATCGTTGAATACAAGAATGCAATTACTGCGTTTGATGACCCTTCCTTTACTCAGGAATTCGCTACTAAGGCGAAGTATTCCAATACCACTACCTCTCGCGCGTTTGAGCTTCTGAATGCTGCTGGAGTACCAACTTCCTACGTGCGACAACTCAATGATACTGATTTCCTTGCGCTTTCCTGCCAGATGATTCCGCTTGAGGTGGTAGCTCGCCGGTATGCATTTGGAAGTTATCTGAAGCGCATGCCAGAGTTTGCAGTGGCAGAAGGGCAGCCACCCCACCGCTTCGACCCACCAGTCGTTGAGTTCTTCCTCAAGACCACTAAAGGGGGCTTGAGCGACAACGAAGGGAACGTGCTTGTTGAAGGACTCGATCCACTCAAGGGCGAGGAGGATCCATTCATTGAGAATCCGAAGGAGAGCCAGTGGCGCCTCATGCATCCAAAGACACCAGGCGCTGACCAAGCAGCTTCACTCAATCGCACCATTGATGCATCCCGCGTGCTCGGTCCTGCAACGATTGAAGAGATGGAAGCAGCTACCGTACAGACCCTTCTCACACTTGAAGCATTCTTTGCCAAGCATGACTTCAAGCTCATTGATTTCAAGATTGAGTTTGGTCTCACCACAGACAACAAAGTGGTAGTTTCAGACGTTATTGATAATGATAGCTGGCGCCTCAGAGACCAGAACTGGAAAGACGTAAGCAAGCAGTCATTCCGCGATGGTGAAGCAATGTCTTCGATTGAAGACAAATACGCGCAGGTAGCCGCACTTATGGAGACGTCAAAATCATGAAGGAACTTACCGCGATAAGCCCGCTTGATGGCCGCTACTCGGGAAGTGTTTCTGAACTCTCTCCCTTAGTGAGTGAATACGGCCTCATCCGCTATCGCGTGTTTGTTGAGTGCGAATACTTCAAAGCACTTGCAAAGGTTCCGGAGCTCGGCTTCACTCTTTCGAAAGAGGAGATTGCACTCATTGACGGCATAGCTAATGCAACAGAGGAAGATGCGGCAGTTGTGAAGCAGATTGAGACTGCCGGCTACGAAGGCATCCCAGCTACCCGCCACGATGTAAAAGCAGTGGAGTACCTCATTAAAGGGAAACTCAAGGGCACGTCTCTTGAAGCAAAGAGCGAATGGGTGCATTTCGGACTTACGTCTGAGGATGTAAACAACCTCTCCTATGCGCTCATGATTTCGGATTCTCTAGAGCGCGTGCTCGCACCTAGAATTGAAACGATTCTCTTTGAATTGAATCGCATGGCACAGTCGCATGCATCAGTTTCAATGCTCGCTCGAACGCATGGTCAGCCTGCAACTCCCACAACCTTTGGAAAGGAAATGAAGGTCTTTGCTGCACGCATTGAGCGTAGACTCGCTGGCCTCAAGAGCATTAAGATTCAGGCAAAGCTCAACGGAGCATCAGGGAACTGGAACGCACACGTGGTTGCGTTTCCTTCGGTTGATTGGACGAAGTTCACGACTCAATTTATTGAGGGCTTTAATACAGGCCGTACCTACGGACTTGAGGCGAACCTCTACACCACGCAGATTGAATGCCACGACAGCTATGTGGCGGTCTTTGATACCTTGAGACGAGTTAACACCATCCTTATAGGTTTTGATCAAGATATTTGGCGCTATGTTTCAGACGGCTGGATTACGCAGGTAGCAAAGGCTGGAGAGATTGGCTCGTCCGCTATGCCACACAAGGTTAACCCCATTGATTTTGAAAATAGCGAAGGGAACTTGGGGGTAGCCAATGCACTCTTTGAACACTTTGCCCGCAAGCTTCCTATTTCTCGCCTCCAGCGAGACCTTTCTGATTCCACAGTGGAGCGTAACTTTGGTGTGGCGTTTGCCCACACACTCATGGGCTACGAATCCATTCTTAAAGGCCTCGCCCGCATTGAGCCTGATGCTGCAAAGATACGAGTCGCTCTTGATGAGCACCCAGAGGTCCTTGCTGAGGCTATACAGACCGTACTGCGTCGTGAAGGACAGGCTGGTGCCTACGAGAAGCTTAAAGAGCTTACGCGCGGTGCGTCTCTCACCATTGATGACATTCGCACCTTTATTTGGGAGCTCCCGCTTTCAGAGAAGGTGAAGAACGAGCTTATTGCGCTTACGCCCGCCTCCTACATCGGACTCGCTGAGAAACTAGCCCGAGGCGAGTAAGCTGGGGTATAGTCGTTCAATGAACGTATTCGTCGGCCTCTCAGGCGGCGTGGACTCCGCTGTTTCTGCAGCTCTTTTGAAGAAAGAGGGGCACGCAGTTACCGGTGTATTTATTAAGGGATGGTACCCACCGGGGCTTGCCTGCACCTGGGCCGAGGACCGTAGAGACGCAATGCGGGTTGCGGCAAAGCTCCGTGTTCCGTTTGTAACACTTGATGCTTCGAGCGAATACAAGAAGGGTGTTATTGATTACTTGCTTGCTGAATACGAGGCGGGGAGGACACCCAATCCGGATGTTATGTGCAACCGGGACGTGAAGTTCGGTGCGTTTTACGAGTTTGCTCGCAAAGAAGGAGCGGACATGATTGCCACTGGGCACTATGCGAGGGCACAGGACAGAAAACTCTACCGTGGCGTTGACCCCGCCAAGGACCAAAGCTATTTCCTCTGGGCGATATCCAGGGACGCACTTGCCCACACATTATTTCCGCTTGGGGGATTCAAGAAGGAGAAGACACGCGAGCTGGCACGGAAGTTTGCACTTCCGGTGGCAACAAAGCGAGATAGTCAGGGCATCTGTTTTCTTGGAAGCATTTCAGTTGAGGAATTCTTGCGTTCTGAGTTTGGAGAGGCACCAGGTACTGCGGTCGATGAGAGCGGAAAAGAAATAGGAGGGCACAACGGTGCTTTGCTCCATACGATTGGAGAACGAGTATCGCTTAGAGAAGCACCTTCCGGTCCTTGGTATGTGGTGCGTAAGAGCGTAAAAGAGAACCTTCTGGTGGTTGCTAAGGAACGCAGGACAAAGGTTCTGACCAAATCCATCCCGTTCTCAGGACCGAATTGGCTTACCGATGATATTCCTGATGGAAAACTCGTAGCGCAATATCGCTATCATGGTTCGGTGATTGAAGGGACACTTAATGCAACCGGGACGGCGTTTCTTCCTACACATCCGCTCCCTGACGCGCTTGCGAACGGGCAGTCGCTTGTGTTCTACCGAGGAGAGGAGTGTCTTGGGGGTGGTATCATTGGGTAAATATGCGCGTTGCAGTATCCATTGCGCTCAGTGTTTTTGTACTCATTGGTGTAGCGTATCTGGCGCTGCATGTTGAGTCTTCAATTGCAAAAGACGAGTACGTAAAGGTGGAGGCGCCACAGGTTACGCTTCTAAGCGACTACGACGAAGGAATCCACACCATTGCTGGGTCACTCCGGGTGCCAACTCCCTGCACGCCGGTTTCTGCAGCCTCTGTCCTTACTGCAGACGGCACCATACGTGTAGACGTCACCGTTGGTGAAGACACAGATATCTGCCTTATGCGTGCGACCGAGAAGGAATTTTCCGTAGATTTTGAGGCGCCTGAAGAGGCTACTATCGCAGTGTATGTAAACGAAGCGAAGGCAGTTATCGTTGAAATCCTATGACGGACATTGTTAAAGCAGACGGCACCACAGAGTCTTTTGATGGAGTGAAGCTCGAGGCGTCGTTACGGCGTGTCGGAGCAGGTGACCACACTGCCAAACGCATTCGACAGACGATCCAGGATTCTATTGCGCCAGCTTCAACGACTGATGAAATTTACCGACGGGCTATCACTATGCTTAAGCACGAGGCGAGGCCTGCGGCAGCACGCTACAGTCTTCGTCGAGCGCTCTTTGAGTTTGGTCCTTCGGGACATCCCTTTGAAGACTTCGTCGCAGAGATATTCAAGAGTGAGGGATGGGAAGTGGAGTGGAGGAAACTGGTGCCAGGAAAATGCGTGATGCACGAGGTGGATGTCTATGCGCATCGTAACGGCGAAAACCTTGCTGCTGAGCTTAAGTATCACAATGACCCTTCGTACAAGACTGATGTGAAGGTCGCCCTCTATGTGAAGGCACGTTTTGACGATATTTCAGCTGCGAGCGCGGCAGATGGAACCACTGCACGTATTGATAAAGGCTACCTCATCACCAATACCAAGTTCACCGACCAAGCTATTCAGTTCGCACGGTGCGCCAATATCGGTCTTATGGGCTGGAGCTACCCAACTGAAGGGAACCTTTATGACCGTATTATCGCCTCTGGCATCTACCCGGTGACCGCCCTTATGAGCCTTCGTAAGGCTGAGAAGAAGCTCCTTATCGACCGAGGCATCGTGACCTGTAACCAGTTGCGCGAGTCTCGCGACCAGCTGCGCACCCTTATGATTCCGCCCGAGCGCATTGGGGGGATAGTGGCTGAACTAGAGGTGCTCTGCGCTCCTGTATAATAGGGCGTATGGCTTGGAAATCCCCTACGTTTGACCCGAAAGCAAAAGAGCCGTTTAAGATAAGCCGCTCCAAGATTGATATGTTCACCGAGTGCCCTCGGTGTTCGTATTTAGACTTGCGACTTGGTGTGAAGCGCCCCAGCATGCCGTCCTTTACCCTCAACAATGCGGTGGACGAGCTCTTTAAGCGTGAGTTTGATATCAACCGCGCTGACGCAACTACGCATCCGCTCATGAAGGAGTACGGGGTTGATGCAGTTCCGTTTCAGGACCCACGCATGGAAGAGTGGCGCGATGCGCTTCGTCGCGGTATCGCCACCCACCATGAGCCCTCCAACTTCTATGTGCGTGGAGGTATCGACGATGTGTGGATTAATCCAGCAGGGGAACTCATTATCGTCGATTACAAAGCGACCTCTAAACAAAAAGGTCCATCCTCTGTTGATGACCTCTACGATTCCTATAAGAAACAGATGGAGGTGTACCAGTGGCTCTTTAAGCAAAATGGTTTCAAGGTCTCTCCGACCGGCTACTTCGTCTACGCCAACGGTAAATCCGACATGAAAGCCTTTGATGCAAAGCTTGAGTTCGATATCTGCCTCATTGCGTACACTGGGGATGATTCATGGGTTGAACCAACACTTATCCGTATGCGGGAGACGCTTTCGAGTGACGAGATTCCTCCTGTCGGCATTTCCTTTGGTGGTGGTCCCTGCGAGTTCTGCACCTACCGAGACGCAGCTGGGAAGATTTTGCTCCAACTCCATACCGCCAACAAGAAAAAGAAGTGATTTGGTATACTGTGCGTATATGAAAACAGTGTTTACCGGACGGGTACAATCCATCGTTCGCAACATTAAAAAGGGAAAAACCATGACCTATGGTCAGGTCGCAGCGGCCGCAGGAAAGCCAGGAGCAGCACGAGCAGTTGGCACTATCATGAAGAACAACACGGATAAGGAGATGCCGTGCCATCGTGTGGTGCGTGCAGACGGAAAGGCGACTGGGTACAACGGCATCAATGGTCCAAGCCGTGAGGAGCTTCTACGTCGCGAAGGCGCACTCTAACCTATGAGTAACCGGGAGCGGAGGATACAAGAAATCGCCAACGCCAAAGGTCGCGAAGAGTACAAACTCTGGAGCTCTCCTTCTGGACTTCTGGTGAAGGTCTCTTCAATTGCTGGAGGGAGGTTCGAACACGTTGTAAATCGTGTCATCGCAGAATCTCCCGACGGCGCTAAGCTTCCGCATACAGGAAAAGATACGCTCTACTACCCACCAAAAACACTGAATCTCATTCTCAGGGAGATTTTGAACGAATCGATTCCTCCCAAGAACCGACAGAACATTGAGATTTTTCTTACAGAAAAAGGAGAGCCACTGTAAGCATGGAAGTTACGATTGAGCCGTCGTGGAAGGAGAAACTTAAAGAAGAGTTTACTAAACCCTACTTCGCCGAGTTGCGCACGTTTGTGCGAGAAGCCTACACGTCGAGAACTATTTACCCTGCACCGAAGAATGTGTTCCGGGCCTTCGACCTCACTCCCTTTGAAAAGGTGAAAGTCGTCATTCTTGGCCAAGACCCTTACCACGGACCTAAGCAGGCAATTGGACTTTCTTTTGCGGTGTCTGAAGGAGTGCGCAATCCTCCGTCACTGCAGAATATCTTTAAAGAAGTTGCAGCAGACTTGGGGAAGCCGCTCGTACATACGGACGGAGACCTTGGCCGTTGGGCAGAACAGGGAGTGTTGCTTTTAAACGCTACCTTGACCGTCGAGGCACAGCGAGCGGGTTCTCATCAAGGACGAGGTTGGGAGCAGTTTACCGATGCGGTCATTCGAAAACTTTCAGAAGAGCGCGAACACCTCGTGTTCATCCTCTGGGGCAACTACGCCAAGGCAAAAGGTGCACACATCGATAGAGAAAAGCATCTGGTTATTGAATCCCCGCACCCATCTCCATTTGCAGCACACGGAGGATTCTTTGGTAGCAAGCCGTTTAGCAAGGCGAACGCGTACCTTGTTGCACATGGGCAGGAACCCATCAATTGGCTCTAGCTACCAAATGCGAGCACGGTCCTTAGAAGCTCGGAAGAGACCGTCGCCTTTCTCGACATCAAAGGCAGTGTAGAAGTCATCGATGTTTGAGAGCGGTCCATTGATGCGGAACTTTGCAGGGGAGTGCGGGTCCGTAAGTGCCGCTGTCTTCTGAAAGGCGGGGCGTGCATTCTCCCTATCAAAGAGCGTGACACCCAGGAAGAAGCGTTGCTCGGGGGTATAGCCACCGATAACCTTCCAGCCTGTTTTCTTGAGACGGAGCTTATAAGCGTCAAAGGAGATAGCGATGCCGCCGAGGTCCGCAATATTCTCGCCGAGGGTTAACTTGCCGTTGACTTTCACCCCATCAGCAACGCTGTAGCGGTTGAACTGGTCGACGAGTAGTTTGGATTTCTTCTCAAAGCGAGCACGGTCTTTCTTGGTCCACCAGCTCTTAAGGTTGCCTTTCTCGTCATACTTGGAGCCCTGGTCATCAAAGCCGTGGGTAATTTCATGACCGATAACTGAACCAATGGAGCCGTAGTTAACCGCGTCATCTGCTTTTGGGTCAAAGAAGGGTGGCTGGAGAATGGCGGCAGGGAAGGCGATGTCGTTGAGGTTGGGGGCGAAGTAGGCGTTCACCGTCTGTGGGAACATGAACCATTCAGTGCGGTCAATCGGCTTGGTGAGCTTGCGCATCTCGCGCTTGTGCACGAATTCAGAGACTCGTAGCAGGTTACCTACGTATTCATTCGGTAGCACAGAAAGACCCTTATAACTCTTCCACTTGTCAGGGTAGCCAATCTTGCGGTTAAGTGCGCGAAGCTTAATGAGTGCCTTCTTCTTCGTTGCAGGGCTCATCCAGTCGAGGTTCTTAAGCCGTGCTTTGTAGGCGGTAAAGAGGTCATCAACGAGGATATTCATCTTTCGCTTTGCCACAGGACTGAAGTGCTTCTTTACGTAGATGCGACCAAGGAGCTCACCTAGATTTCCGTTGACGCAGCCGAGTACCTGGCGCCACAAAGGCTTCATGACCTTCATGCCGGAAAGCACCGTGCCATAGAAGGCAAAGTTCTGCTTAACAAAAGGTTCTGAGAGAGCACCTGCGAAATCGTTGAGCACATGCCAGGTGAAGTACGTGCGCCAGTCTTCAATAGGAACCGTGACGAGCATTTTACCAACCGCCTTGAGAAACTGCGGCTGCATGGCGATAACGGCCTTTGTGTTCTTTGCATCAAGGCGCTCTAGGTACTCTTTCCAGACTATCTGCGGGGCGAGTTTCTGAAGTGCTCCAAGTGTTTTCTTGTGATAGACCTTGTCGGCGTCCCTGCGGTCGACCTTGGTCATGGAGACCTTAGCCAGTTCCGTCTCAATGCGCATCACTGTTGCCGCTGCTTTTGCTGCGGGCTTTGGAGCAAGGCCTGCAAGTTGGAACATGGAAGTTACATGCGGTACGTATTTCTCCCGCACTCGCTTTGATTCTGTGTCGTCCTTGAGGTAGTAGTCGCGGTCGGGCATGCCAAGACCATCCTGGAAGAGGTGGATGATGTAGCGCTCGCTATCCTTTGAGTCCTGGTCTATGCCAGCACCGAAGAGTACGCCAACTCCTACACGATGGAGCTTGGCCATGGTGCGGAGCAGGTCTTCCTTTGTTTGCATGAACTTCACTTCTGCGAGCAGGGAAGCCAGAGGGGCGAGTCCAATGGCATTGCGATGCTTCTGGTCCATGCCGGAGCGATAGAAGTCCCGAATCATTTGCTCAGGGGAGCCCTTGGGGAGTGAGCGCTTCTTAAGAAGGCCTTCGAGTATGGCTTTGAGCTTCTTTTCCGTGTCGTAGCGGAGAATCATGAAGCTGCCCCAGCGTGCCTCTTCTTTAGGAATCGGGTTGCGCTCGAGCCAACCGCCAGAGGCGTGTTGGTAGAAGTCGTCTTGTGGACGTGTTTTTGGGTCTAAATCCTTAGAATTAAAGCCCCAGTTTCTTGAACTCATTGGGTGAAGTATAGCGTTCCCGAATCAGTGGCGCCATGTGGGTTCGAATCCTGGGCGGCCAGCAAGAGGTATACTGTCGCTATGAGCGATGAATGGCCGTCAGGGAAACCAAAAGTACCTGCAGGAGTGCAGGAAGGATATGACGCATTTATGCAAAACTCTCAAGATGAGCTTAGAGAATTTATTACCAATATGGGCCACGGCTGGTACCGACTTATCATTGAATTTCGAAAAGTGGGAGAGAAAACCAGACTCGAGCATCTAGATGCTGGCAGTTTGGATCATCTGTTTGAAGAGCTGAGAGACACTGAACTTGATGAAAGACTTGGTCGAACGCTTGCATATCTTCCAGATAGCAAATTGGATCAACTAATCTCATACATGGACCCGGCTATCAAGGCTCAGTACGGGTGGGCGAACTAAGCGGGTTCCAACATCGTCCCAGACAGCCAGCGATACGTTAGAATATTGATATGGCTGAACATATAGAAAGACACGCTTCCTCCTTCTTGTTCAGCGAAACACAAGAAGGAGATACCTTTCGATTCTCTTGCGAGCGTGAGGGAAAGAAGATTGCGGCCGCTTCCGCCACGCTCATCGGCGACAACTTATACGGTATCGGAGGCGTGTTTGTAGATCCGTCACGTCGCAATGAAGGCGTCGGCTCAAGTTTACTGAAACAAGTAAACGAATTTCTAAGAAGAAAGAAAGCAAGAGGCCGGTTAGTAAATACGGCCCAAGGAGACTCTGCCCGCTTATATGAAAGTAGTGGATGGAAGCGAGGCCAACACGCATCCCAGGGTGCATATGGCGGCTATGAATATACTTTTGATGGAACTGGCGCGTGAGTTCCAACATTGTCCAAGACAGCCAGCAACAATGTATAGTTATGAGCATGAAGATTTACGTTGCCCATTCAAGTGGCTTCGACTTTCAGAAGGAGTTGTACAGCTCAATAAAAAACAGTGCGGCAGCACAGGAGCACACGTTTATATTTCCGCATGAAAACAGCTCCGAGCCTTTCAACTCGAAAGACCTTTTTGAGAACGAATGCGATCTAGTTCTTGCGGAAGTTTCGTATCCTTCGACAGGCCTTGGAATCGAGCTAGGGTGGGCGGAAATGCTCGGTATTCCTGTGGTCTGCATATACAAGACTGGCTCTAAAATTTCTAATGCACTTACCAAAGTTTCAAAGACGTTTCTTGAGTATGGTGATGAGCAAGAGCTACAGAAGGCGATAGAGAAAGCAGTGAAGGCTTAAAAAGGTTCCAACATCGTCCAGACAGTCAGCCGATGTTATATTTAACAAATGAAATTAAACACAAAAGACAATCGACACCTGTTCTCAGAAATTGTGTTTCTCCTTGCGTCTGTTCTAGTCTTCCGGAGCGCATGGCATCTTCTTGATAAGTATCCTCTATTCGATGAACCGCTAATGCTCATCCTTTTGCTTGTGCTGGGCTTAGCGCTTGCTATACCGTCTATGCGACTTATCATTAAGAACAATTAGTAGAAGGGTTCCAACATCGTCCCAGACTGCCACTTTGTGGTATCTTTCTTCCAATGAAGGTAGCTGAGGTGCGCAAACGATATCTAGAGTTCTTCAAGGAACGCGAGCACGTGATTATTCCGTCTGCGCCTATCGTCCCCGGCAACGACCCGACGACCCTCTTTACCTCCTCGGGTATGCAGCCCCTGTTGCCGTATCTGCTTGGGAAAGACCACCCGGAGGGTAACCGGGTTGTTAACTCCCAGATGAGCTTCCGTGCGGGAGACATCGAAGAGGTGGGTGACAACCGCCACACCACCTTCTTTGAGATGCTCGGGAACTGGTCCCTTGGTGATTATTTCAAAGCAGAGCAGCTCCCCTGGGTCTTTGAGTTCCTAACTTCCAAAGAGAAGGGTCTTGGGCTGAATCCTGAGAAGCTCTACGTCACCGTGTTCGCTGGAGATGCGGAATCGGGAATGGAATCTGATAAGGAATCGGTAGCGATTTGGCAACGTCTCTACAAAGAAGCGGGAATCGATGCTGATTTTGTTGAAATTGGAACTGAAGAAGACGGCTACCAGAAAGGAATGCAGGGCGGCCGCATCTTCTCCTATGGCGCCAAGAAGAATTGGTGGAGCCGCGCAGGAGTTCCAGCAAACATGCCAGCAGGAGAGCCAGGAGGACCTGATTCCGAGGTCTTCTACGACTTCGGTCTTCCGCACGACCCGAAGTGGGGTACTGAATGCCATCCTAACTGTGACTGTGGACGTTTCGTTGAAATAGGGAACTCGGTGTTCATGCAGTTTGTGAAGGAAGCAGACGGCTCTTTTACACCACTTCCTAAGATGAACGTGGACTTCGGAGGAGGACTTGAGCGCATTGCCTTTGCGGTCCTCAACAACCCGGACATCTTTGCTATCGATGTCTTTGAAAGCGCACGGCGTGCTCTTGAGGCTCGCTCTGGGAAGACGTATGGCAGTGACGAGGCGACCACTCGTTCCTTCCGCATCATCCTCGACCATATTCGCGCTTCTTCCTTCATGCTTGCTGAAGGGGTGTTGCCCTCCAACACCGAAGCAGGGTATGTGCTCCGTCGTCTTCTTCGTCGTGCCATTCGTGAGGTAGACCGTCTTGGCATCAAGGAAGCGATTCTTCCTGAAGTTGCTGCAGGCTTTGGAGATGCGTATGCCGACCACTATCCGCATGTGAAGGCAGCGAGCGCAAAGATTGCAGAGGAGCTTTCTAAGGAAGAAGAGAAGTTCCGAAAGACACTTGCGCAGGGACTCAAGGAATTTGAGAAACTTAAGGCCGTCTCTGCAGACGATGCTTTCACTCTGTTTACGACCTTTGGCTTCCCAGTTGAACTCACCGAGGAGCTCGCTAAGGAGCGCAGCATTTCTATAGACATGAAGGCAGTGGAAGCACGCATGAAAGAGCATCAGGACACCTCACGCGCAGGTGGCGCCCAGCGCTTTGCAGGAGGACTTGCCGACCACGCAGAACAGACGGTGCGCTACCACACCACCCACCACATTCTCCTCAAGGCGCTCCAGATGGTGCTTGGCGACGAGGTGAAGCAGCGGGGAAGCAACATCACCTCAGAGAGGCTTCGCATCGACTTCGCCTCACCTGGAAAGATGACGGACGAACAGAAGGCGGAAGTGGAGAAGATTGTGAACGACACTGTCTATCAGGACCTTCCAGTCACTCGCACCGTTATGCCACGCGAAGACGCTGAGAAGCTTGGCGCTCAGATGGAGTTCGGGGTGAAATACCCAGACATGGTGTCGGTGTATTCAGTGGGTCCTATACACGCAACACAGGAGAGTCCAGATATTCCAAACGCTTTCTCGCTTGAGTTCTGTGGTGGTCCGCACGTCACCAACACCAGCGAAATACACGAAGGTGGTAAGAAATTTAAGATACAGAAAGAAGAAGCAGTTGCTGCGGGGATTCGAAGGATAAAAGCCGTTATGGCATAGCGTATACTGGAGCTATGGCTCTTTTTGGCCGCTCATCGAAGACCGTCGCTTTAATCGATATCGGCTCCTCCTCAATCGGTGGAGGCTATGCCACCCTGGACAAAAACGGGGTGCCGCGCCTGCATTACGCTACTCGCGTACCCATTGAACTCCATGACAGGCCAATGATTGCGCTTGATATGTTGAAGGCCCTCGGCATGCTTGGTAACAAGCTCATCAACGAAGGAGCTCCTCAGCTTCACAAGGTACTCGGCAGCGGGAAAGTGGATACAATTCTCGCCTCTATCGGCTCACCGTGGCAGGAGACCGCTGTGCGTAGCGAGATTATCGAGAAGATTAAGCCTTTTACGTTTACGAAGGCCATCATGAATGAAGCACTCGCCAATGGTGCCAAGGTTTCGGAAGGAAGAGTTCCTTCGGGAGAGCTCGTGGTCGCCACGCTTCTTAACGGCTACGAAACCAAAAATCCCTTTGGCAAGCGAGCTCAGCGGGCAGAGCTCGTGGTCCTCTCCTCGACCATTGATCGCTCCATGGCAGAGGGAATGCGCGACGTGCTCGGGCACCTTTATCACACGCGAGATATTGAAGTCTCTGCGTTTGCACCTATTGCTTACAGCGTCCTGCGAGACCTCTACCCCCACGAAAAAGATTTCCTGGTCATGCACGTCTCGGGAGAGGCAACTGACCTCGCGCTGGTGAAGCGAGGCATTCTCGTTGATGTCGCGTCTATCACCTCAGGCGTTAATGGTCTTGAACGGGCAGCCCGCAAAGGGGAGCCACTTTCAATGACCGCTAACGGAGATCCAGCTCCAAAGGTTCCCAAGGTACCTGAGAGCAGTTCAGCAAAAAAAGAGTGGTTGGAGTCGCTTGCTACCTGTCTTAAGGATTTCTCAAAGCGCCGCGCACTCCCGCGAACCGTCTTCCTTCTCGCGGACGAGGAGGCTCGCACCTATCTCACCAAAATTCTTGATGACCAGATGCTTCACTCCCTATGGCTCTCAGACGAGCCGCTCACGGTTATTCCTTCACTCCCGCAGCATCTCTCTGACCGCATTACCTGCGACGAGGGGTGCGACAAAGACCTCTTCATTTCCATGCTTGCCCTCTCGATAGGCAAGGACACGGGTATTGAGGCCTAGTCCACACATCAACCCCATAAGCCGGGTGAGTGGTGTACAATTCGGGCATTACCAAGCTAGCCACGCCCTATGCCGAAGACTATCAATGACATCATCCCGCCATCGCGCCGCCGCGCAATGGAAATGGAAGCAGATTCCGGGATGCCTCCTCCGCCCTCGCAGCACACGTCTTCCTACGATCGACCTCGTAAGAAGTTCCCGTGGGGACTTGTCATTGCCATTCTTATCATCCTTGCTGTATCCGTAGGAGCGCTCTACGCATTTGCAGGTGCACGCGTGGAAGTTGAGCCAACCTCAGGGGATGCATCAATCACTGGAGATTTCATTGCAACCGCTGCGGCAGGCGAGTTGCCTTTCAGCGTGGTAGCTGTCGACAAGATTGCTAGCAAGAAGGTTGAGGCTGAAAGCACCGAGACCGTTAACGATGCAGCTCAGGGCACCGTCACCGTTTCGAACACCTCGGAAGAGATTCAGAAGTTCGTCAAGAACACCCGTTTCGAGACCCCAGACGGCCTTATCTTCAAGGCTCAGGACGCTATTACGGTCCCCGCAGGCTCCCCAGGGGCTCCAGGCACGGTTAAAATCACGGTATACGCAGAGTCTGCAGGCGATAAGTACAATGTTGGCCCCACCTCCTTCACCCTCCCAGGTCTTGCGAGCTCCGACCTTGGCACGCAGGTAACCGGTAAGTCAGAGGAAGCGATGAGCGGCGGATTCTCCGGCACACGTCCTTCAGTCTCTGAAGCAACGCGCGAGAAGGAGTACCCAGCGATGGAGAAGTCACTCACTGAAGAACTTGAGACGATGGTAGAGGCACAGGTACCACAAGGCTACGTACTCATTCCTGGTTCAATCTTCACGACCTTCACGCCGCAGCCTGACACCTCGAGCGCTGCAGGATCTGTTGAAGTGCGACTCAAGGGAACTGCAACTGCAGTTATCTTCCCTGAAGGTCAGTTGGCCGCTGCGATTGCCGCACGTTCGCTTGGTGTGTACGGCGGTGAGGCAGTGAAGCTCGCCGATGCTGATGAGCTTACCCTCACCGCAACGACGGCTCCTACTGACACTGAGTTTGCGTTCACACTTTCTGGTTCAACAACGATTCTGTGGGTGGTCGACCCCTCTCGTATCGCTGAGGCAGTGGCAGGGAAGAAGCGAGATGCCGCCCAGGTCATCCTTGCAGGCTACCCGGAGGTGGAGAAGGCGGTCCTCGTACTTCGTCCCTTCTGGGCAAGTACCTTCCCAGCTGACCCAGCAGAGATAACGGTTACGGTCGCAGGGGAAGAAGCGCCTAAGTAGGCCTTTCCACAGCCCAGGTTGACCTTATAGGGCCTATTTGTTAGAGTCTCTAGGCTACACGATGGAAGAAAGCAAAGAGCCTGTCACAGGCACCGTTGAAGAGGTGCTTCCTAATTCGTTATTTCGAGTAAGGATGGAAACAGGGGACCTTTTGCTCGCTTACCTTGCGGGTAAGATGCGATTGCATCGCATTCGCGTTCTTGTAGGGGACAAGGTGGAACTTATCACCGACCCTTATGGAGGACGTGCCCGCATCGTGAGGCGCCTTACCTAAAACGCATGAAAGTACGCGCATCAATTAAGAAGCAACAGCCTGGCGACATTATTGTCCGCAGGCAGGGTCGCCTCTATCGTATCAACAAGCGTAATCCGCGCCGCAAGGCACGACAGGGCTAACGTTTTTAGTACATAAATTTATTTAGCATGCGTATCGCAGGCGTCACCATTCCCGACAACAAGCATCTCATCCATGCGCTGCCGCTTATCTTCGGCATCGGGCCTACGCGCGCGCGCGACATTTTGAAGAAGGTGAAGATTGCAGAGAACAAGACCGGCAAGGACCTCTCTCCTGACGAGGAGCAGGCAATTCGCGTTGAGGCTGAGTCCTACCTTATTGAAGGCGAGCTCCGCCGCGAGGTCTCTCAGAACGTGAAGCGCTTGAAGGACATTGGAGCTGCTCGTGGTGTGCGCCACGCTCGCCGCCTCCCAGTTAAGGGCCAGAGGACGAAGACCAACTCCCGTACGGTTCGCGGTAACACCCGCAAGACCATGGGTTCGGGTCGTCGTACGCTTGAGAAAACATAATTATGGGAAAGAAACGAATCATCAAGAAGAGCGGACGCGGACTCGACCAGGGTCGCAAGGAGCGTGCCCTCGCCAAGAGTGCAAAGCGCCGCATGGAGAAGGGCATCCTTCACGTCGAGGCTACCTTCAACAACACGAAGGCAGTTCTTACCGACGAGAAGGGCAATGTCGTTATGTCGTCCTCTGCAGGCGCACTCGGTTTCTCCGGTGCTCGCAAGTCCACCCCCTACGCAGCTGCAAAGGTGGGCGAGCTCCTCGGCGACAAGGCACTTGCCATTGGTCTTAAGGAAGCATCTGTCATCATCCGCGGCATCGGCGCAGGACGTGAGTCAGCGCTTCGCGCATTTGCCGGAAAGGGCATTGGTATTAAGGCAATCAAGGACCAGACCCCCGTTCCTCACAACGGCCCTCGTCCTCCTAAGGCACGCCGCGTATAAACCCATATGAAAATCGGACCTAAGTACAAAATTGCCAAGCGTCTCGGCCCAATCTTCGAGAAGACGCAGACTCAGAAGTTTGCTGTTGCGCAGGAGCGCAGTGCGGCAAACAAGAAGCGTGGACGCGGACGCCCAGGAGGCACCGAGTACGGCAAGCAGCTTCTTGAGAAGCAGAAGGTGCGCCTTACCTACGGACTCTCTGAGCGCCAGTTCTCCAACTACGTGAAGGAGGCTTTGGTCGCAAAGGGTGCAACGCCTATTGATACGCTTCACCGCCTTCTTGAGACGCGTCTTGATAACGTCGTCTACCGCATTGGACTTGCTCCAACGCGCCGTGCTGCTCGCCAGATGGTCTCTCACGGCCACATTACGGTGAACGGTACGAAGACCACCATTCCTTCCCGCCGCGTGTTCCTCACGGACCGCATTGGGGTACGTGCAGGCAGCAAGAATGCAAAGTACTTCGAGAACTTCGCTGAGAAGTTCGCGGAGCGTCCTCTTCCATCTTGGGTTTCTTGGAATCCCAAGGACATGGAGGGCGGCATGACGGAGCTTCCGAACGCACAGAATGCGCCGGTAGCAGGTGACTTCATTGTCATTCTGTCGTTCTACAGCCGTTAATTTTATTCAACTAGGTAATTACGATTGAGTTATGGAATACCACATCACACTTCCTTCTAAGCCGCGTGTTGTCTCGGAAGAGGGCCTTCAGGGCACCTACGAGATTGATTCGCTTTACCCAGGCTACGGCCATACGCTCGGCAACTCACTCCGCCGCATCATCCTTTCGTCTCTTTCAGGCGCAACGGTGACTTCGGTCAAGATTGAGGACGTCCAGCACGAGTTCGCCACCATCGAGGGCGTTCGCGAGTCCGTCATGGAGATTCTTTTGAACCTTAAGCGCGTGCACTTCGTCCTCCAGGGCGATGAGCCACAGATTGTGCGCCTCTCCGTAAAGGGCCCTAAGCAGGTGACTGCAGGGGATTTCACCCTTCCGTCCCAGGTTCAGGTCATGAACCCTGACGTTCACATTGCTGATATTGCTGGCAAGATTGGTCTCGAGCTCGAGGCTACAATTGAACGCGGACTTGGTTACGTTCCCCGCGAGCAGCTCACTAAGGAGAAGGTAGACATTGGCACCATTGCCCTTGATGCAACCTTCACTCCAATTCGCCGCGTGAACTACGAAGTAGAGAACATGCGCGTTGGTGACCGCACTGACTTCAACCGCCTCAAGATTCTTATTGAGACCAACGGAACGATTTCTCCCCGCGAGGCACTTGAGAAGTCTATTGAGATTATGATTCACCAGCTCAAGGCCGTCGTCGGTTTCCAGGAGGAGACTGAAGAGGAGGAGGCTATGGGTGGTGCAGCTGAGAAGAAAGACAGCTCGAAGGTAAAGGTTGCTGACCTTGGCCTCTCCGCCCGCATCGTCTCAGCACTCGAGGAGGCAGGTATTAAGAGCGGCGCAGGACTTGCTCGCAAGACCGCATCGTCTCTTAAGGAGCTCGATGGCATCGGCGACAAGGCAGTCGAGGAAATCTCGGAGGCACTTGCCGGCTACGGCCTCACCCTCAAGGGCGAATAACATCTATGGCTCACGCAAACAAAGCACGCTCGTTCGGACGCTCTCACGACCAGAAGGCCGCACTCATGAAGTCCCTCATGCGCTCTTTGGTCATACACGAGCGCATCTCGACCACCGAGGCAAAGGCTCGTGAGCTCCGTCCAATGATTGAGAAGATGGTGACCCGCGCAAAGACTGACACGGTTGCTAACCGCCGCCTTGTTGCTTCCCGCATTGGGGACGCTGTTGCAGTGAAGAAGCTCTTCACCGCCATTGGTCCTCGCTACAAGGGTCGCGCAGGAGGCTACACACGTATCGTGAAGCGCCCGATGGGTCCTACCGGACGTAAGGAGGCGTACATCGCATTCGTCGACTAATACATCGTTATGACATCTATTCGAATGCACAAGGATTTGAGGAACCGCGTCGACCACAAGGTCGCTCCGGTTGAGTACACTGTGGACGCAAAGGGCCGCACCCTTGGCCGTGTTGCCAGCGAAGCTTCCCACGCACTTCTTGGAAAGAGGAGCGTGCACTTTGTGAAGAACAAGGTACTCCCAGTTACGGTCACGATAGTTAACGCCAAGAAGCTACTCATCCGTGAGAAGCAGCTCAAGGAGAAGACCTTCCGCCGCTACACTGGCTACCCAGGAGGACTCCGTGAGGCTAACCTTGGTGAGTTGATTGAGAAGAAGGGTATTGCTGAGGTCGTCCGCAGGACGGTTGATGGTATGCTTCCTCGCAACAAGCTCCGCAAGGAACGCATGAAGCGCCTCATTGTCACTGATTAATACTATGCCTGAACTTACTTACACCACTGCTGTCGGCCGTCGCAAGACCGCCACCGCCCGCGTAAAGCTCACCCCAGCTGCGAAGACGACGATTGTCGTCAACAACAAGCCGGGAGATGAGTACTTCAACACTGGCGAGAGGCGCCAGACTGCGAAGGAAGCGCTTAACATCGAAGGCGTCGAGGGCAACTTCGAGATTGTCGCGAAGGTCTCTGGAGGCGGCATCAACGCCCAGTCCGAGGCAGTCCGCATGGCAGTTGCTCGTGCACTTGAGAAGCGGGACGCAGGTCTTCGCAAGAACCTCAAGGCAGCAGGCTTCCTCAAGCGTGACCCACGTTCGGTGGAGCGCAAGAAGCCAGGACTCTTGAAGGCTCGCAAGCGACCATCTTGGTCGAAGCGTTAGATTCAAAAACCCGCCCAAAGGCGGGTTTTGTGTATACTGAACACATGGATTTTATCCAAAAAATATTGACCCGTTATCATGCTGACCTCCTTCATACGACGGTTGCCATAATCTACTTGCTATATTTTTGGTATAAAAATTTTGAACTTGTCTCTCTTGACTTTCTTTTGCAGTTTTCAACATTTGAGCGACTGCTCGTCTTTTTCCTTATTGCTTTCGTTATTGGAAAGGTAGTTGCAACTCTTGGAAGTATTTTTATAAAAACAACAATCTGGCTTGCTTTTCAACATAACAAGGCTGCATCCTGGAAACAATTCAAAAATGATTTCATACTTAACGTCTCTTTTTCCAATAAAAAAATTCAACGAAAAGTGGCGGTTGGTTCTGCTGATCTTTTTGTCTTTCTCAACCAACATCCTCTTCTGCAGCGTGAGAGTGAAGCACACGAAAATGCACAGGAGTTCTGGTTCACTATGGTTGGGTTCACCCTGGTAGCAATGTTTAGTTCTGTGCAATTCTACGAACTTGTCGCCTTGGCTCTTCTTTTCCTCTTTTCGACTGCTGTCGCTATCCGCGGCCGCCTTTTGTATCGAGGATTCAGATCACAGTGCTCCCTTCTTGCCTTTGAAGCTATGGGTGGAAAGACGTAGCTGTGCCGCCCACACTCTATTCAACAGGTCTTTAGAGAGGTATACTAAGTCATAAGACCATGTGTGGCGTCATTGGTATTTCCTCCCGTAAGCCAGTCGCAGGGGAGCTGTATGAGGGTCTCATCAACCTCCAGCACCGCGGCCAGGACTCGACCGGTATCGCCACATTCAACGGCCGTTTCCATGTAGTGCGTGGCGTCGGCTACGTACGCGAAGCCTACAACCAAGCAGCCTTTGAGGAGCTAGCAGGGAACATGGGCATCGCGCAGACTCGCTACTCCACTGCAGGTTCTGCCACACAGGTTGGGAACGCCCAACCTTTTCTTACAAATTCCGCTTATGGAATAGCGCTTGTACATAACGGTAATCTCACGAACTACCCACAGCTTCGTAAGGAACTTCAGGAGAACGATCATTTTCATTGCAATTCAGATTCAGACACCGAGGCACTCCTAGGGGTCTTTGCTACTGAACTCCAGAAGGCACCGGACTCAAAGCAGTTCTTTGATACCGTTTGCGCGGCCATGGAGCAGGTCTACAAGCGTGTGCACGGAGGGTACGCAGTGGTCGGTGTGATTGCTGGAAAGGGCATGTTTGCCTTCCGCGATCAGCACGGCATTCGTCCGCTCGTCATGGGAAAGAGGGATGCGAACGAGTACGTTTTCTCCTCTGAGAACACGCCGTTCACTCCGCTTGGCTTTGAGTACGTTGGAGATGTGGAGGCAGGGGAATTGGTCTTTGTGGATACTGAAGGCAACATCTTCCGCAAGAAGATTGTGAACGAGCAGTTCACCCCGGATGTCTTTGAATACGTGTACTTCGCTCGTCCGGATGCCGTGTTGAACAATGTCTCGGTGTACAGGGCTCGCCTGCGCATGGGACAGAACCTCGCTCAGAGATGGAAGGAGCTCCATCCAGACATCACCCCTGACCTTGTGGTTCCGGTGCCGTTTACCTCAAACCCAATTGCACTTGCCTTTGCCCACGAGATTGGCGTTCGCTACTCCGAAGCCCTCTACCGCAACATCTTCATTGGCAGGACCTTCATCATGCCAGGGCAGGACAACCGCTCGAAGTCGGTGCGCCGTAAGCTCTCACCTCAAGCAATTGAGCTTGAAGGAAAGGATGTGCTTCTTGTTGATGACTCGATTGTTCGCGGTACCACGACCAAGGAAGTGATTGAAATGGTGCGCAGGGCAGGAGCACGCAAGGTGTATTTCGCTTCTGCCTGTCCGCCCATCATGTACCCGGATTTTTACGGCATCGACATTCCAACCAAGGATGAACTCATTGCTGCACGTAAGACCGTCCCTGAAATCCAGAAGTTCATCGGTGCTGATCTTCTGGTCTACCAGACCATTGAAGGACTTTCTGAGGCAATCATGCGCAAGGGCGAGCACGATATCGATCGTCTCTCCATGCCGTATCTTGATGGGTGGTATGTCACTGGAGACATTGATGAGGCACGAATGGAGGAGGTGAAGAAGACGCGCACTGACGAGCGCGCCTACGACTAACTTTGACTAGCTAAGTGCTTTCGGGCATATTTTTTATATGAATGACGATGACGTCGTATTGGATACCGATGGCCTTGAAGAAGGTGGCAGCGAGGAAGACCTCGAAGCTATAGAGGCAGATGCTACAGGCCGAGTAAAGAAGCTCAAGAGTGAGCTCGAGAAAGTGCGCAAAGAAAAACAGGAATACCTTGACGGCTGGCAGCGCGCCAAAGCTGACTACGTGAACGCTCTTAAGCGCTTTGAGGCGGAGAAGCTTGGCGCAGTCTCTCTGGGCAAGCTCGTGAGTGTGCAGGCCTTTCTCCCGGCAATAGACTCACTTGATCGTGCTGAAGCTGCAGGGGATGTACCCGAGTCTTTCAGGGGCATTGCCAAGCAACTCCATGACGCTGCAAAGACGCTTGGTCTCGAGAAATTCGGTACCGTAGGGGAGGCGTTTGACCCAAATATGCACGAAGCCCTCGGGCAGGACCCAGCTGCCTCAGCCGAGGAAGACGATACCGTGACCGCAATTCTAGAACCCGGATGGAAGTCCAGGGATTCGGTTGTTCGCGCTGCTAAGGTCCGGGTCGCACACTTCGAAGGTTAGGCCTTCGATTTCGCAGCTGCTTTTGCAACAGGTTTGGTGACCATCTTTGCGTATGGACCCTTTGGGGTCTGTACGATTGAGAAGCACACCTTATCGCCCTTTTTGAGATCCGAGAACCGCACGTCTCGGAGGTCGTCTGAATGGAAAAAGAGGGGTTCTTTCACGCCAACTATGCGGATGAAGCCGAAGCCGCTTGCGCGTTCGACGAGTTCCGTGATGATTCCCTTGTGCGTTGCCATGATGTTGTACAAAAAGGCACCCCGAAAGGTGCCGTTTCTGATTAGACGCGGCGGACGTTAACGGCCCGTGGTCCTTTCTCTGCCTGTTCGACTTCGAACGAGACAGTGTCGCCAACCTTAAGGTCGTCAAACGCTACGTCCACCAAACCGTTGGAGTGGAAGAAGAGATCCTTCTCCTCACCATCGCGCTTGATGAAACCGAAGCCTTTGTCCGTTACGGCGGCTATTGTTCCTTGCTGCATACGTTGTAAGAGCTTTGCACCTGATAACTATCAAGTACAGGTACTGACATCGGAGGCTCGACAGTCTCTTAGCGCAGCGCTGCGATTTGACTCTTGGATATTAGCATAGAACCCGGCCTGTGTCGACCCCTTCTTCCTTGGTATACTAGAGAGATTATGTCAGAAACTCACAGACCAAAAGGAGAGGTTGCTCACTTTCGTAGCCCAGATGCTGCTGTAGATTTCCCTCGGAAGGAATCTCCAGCTGCCCAGATACGGAGAATTACGAACATTATCAATATCTCAAAGGCTGCAATTAACGAGGCCCGCGCGGCGCTTACGAAACTCGATGCAGGGGAGTCCATGCCCTTCGAGCGTGAGGTATACGAAGAAAGCATCCTCGACTATGAGGCTTCTATCGAGGCGCTTGAAGAGCATGTGAAAGGTTTGAGGACACACAAGTAAGAAAGACTTGAACCCAGAAATCTCTGGGTGTAAACTGAATAGATAAGGGCATTAGGGGTTCAGACACTATTAATAGGGACTGTGTAACATTCACACTGTATGGCAAAGATTCTTGGAATCGACCTTGGAACGACCAACTCCGCAATGGCAATCATGGAGGGCGGCGAGCCGCGCATCCTCGAAAACGCAGAGGGCGGACGCACCACTCCTTCGATAGTCGCTATCGCCAAGAACGGAGAACGTTTGGTCGGTACCCTTGCCAAGCGCCAGGCCATCACGAACCCTAAGAGCACGGTCTACGGCATCAAACGCTTCATGGGTCACAGTTTTAAGGACGAGGTGGTTCAGAAGGACAAGGGCATCGTTCCGTACGAGATACAGGCTGGTTCCGACGGAGGAGTCACCGTGCGCCTCGGCGAGAAGGACTATCGTCCGGAGGAGGTTTCCGCGATGATTCTCTCCAAACTCAAGGCAGACGCAGAGGCCAAACTCGGCGAGAAGATTACTGAGGCGATTATTACCGTCCCGGCATATTTCGATGACGCACAACGCGCAGCTACGAAAGCAGCTGGGCAGATTGCAGGGCTCGACGTGAAGCGCATCATCAACGAGCCAACCGCTGCAGCACTCGCCTACGGTTTTACTAAGAAGAAGGACCAGCAGATTGCAGTCTTCGACTTCGGAGGAGGTACCTTCGACGTCTCTATTCTTGAGGTGGGAGATGACGTCATTGAAGTGAAGAGCACTGATGGTGACTCTCACATGGGTGGCCGCGATATCGACCAGAAACTTGTGCGTTACCTTGCAGATGAATTTAAGAAGCAGTCGGGCATTGATGTCACCAAGGACCCACTCGCGCTCCAGCGCCTAGATGAGGCTGCAGAGAAGGCAAAGATTGAGCTTTCGACCGCAACTGAATCTGAGGCGAACATTCCGTTCGTTACGGTTGGAAGCGACGGCACGCCGCAGCATCTTCTCGTGAAGGTTACGCGCGCAACGCTTGAATCGCTTGCTGAGGAATACATCACTCGCGCTATGGATATCACCAAGCGCGCACTTGAGGCGGCGGGCAAGAAGCCGTCTGAGATTGAGGAGGTTATTCTCGTTGGAGGCCAGACCCGCATGCCGCTTATTCAGGCAAAGGTGAAGGAGCTTTTTGGTCGCGACCCACATCGGGACGTGAACCCGGACGAGGTGGTCGCTATAGGTGCAGCAGTACAGGCCGGTATCTTCCAGGGAGACGTCAAAGACATTCTCCTTGTGGATGTTATTCCACTCGCTCTTTCTATTGAGACCATGGGAGGCGTTGCGACAAAGCTCATTGATCGCAACACTGCGGTTCCAACGTCGCGTTCCCAGACGTTCTCTACGGCCTCTGACAACCAGCCATCAGTAGAGATTCACGTGGTGCAGGGAGAGCGCGCCATGGCGGCTGACAACAAGTCGCTCGGACGCTTCAACCTCGATGGTATTCCTCCAGCACCTCGTGGCCTGCCACAGGTAGAGGTTACCTTTGATGTCGACAGCAACGGTATCCTTACTGTGAAGGCGAAAGAGAAGACTTCTGGAAAGGAGCAGTCAATCCGCATTGAGGGTTCTACCGGACTCTCCAAGGAGGACATTGAGAAGATGCAGAAAGATGCCGAGGTGCACGCAGCAGAGGACGCTACGCGCAAGGAGGTCATCGAGACCAAGAACATCGCTGAGCAGATGGTGTACACAGCAGAGAAAGCAGTGAAGGACCACGGCGAGAAGGCAGGGGAAGAGGTGGTGAAGGACGTGAATGAGAAGATTGATGCACTGAAGAAAGCACGCGAAGGTGAGGACGTCGCAGCAATCAAGGCAGCTTCCGAAGCACTCTCCACCTCCATGCAGAAGATTGGGGAGATTATGATGAAGGCGGAGCAAGAGAAGCAGACACCACCACCTGAAGCGGGCCCAACCGACGCTGAGTTCACGGAAAAACCAAAAGAGGAATAGCTTACGAATCCCGCTTGATGCGGGATTCTTTCGTTTTAGGTATAGTGTTCCTTACCTATGGCAAAGAACTACTACGACGTCCTTGGAGTTGAGAAGAAAGCAACCAAGGAGGACATTAAGAAGGCCTTCCGCAAGCTCGCGCAGGTACATCACCCTGACAAGGGAGGAGACGAGGCGAAGTTCAAGGAGATAACTGAGGCGTACAGCACGCTCTCAGATGAGCGAAAGCGCAGGGAATACGATTCCTATGGCCAGACGTTTGCTGGAGGTGGTCCGCAGGGCTTCAACGGCCAGGGCTTCGACTTCTCGCAGTTTGGTGGCTTTGGGCAGGGGGGAGTCGAGTTCGATATCTCTGATTTGTTTGGCGACATTATGGGCGGAGGCCGCGGGGGCAGAAGGGTAAAGCGCGGTCGGGATATTTCTATTGATGTAGAACTTACCTTTAAGGAGTCGGTGTTTGGTGCAAGTCGTGCGGTCCTCATGACCAAGATTGGAAAGTGCGATACCTGTGACGGAAGTGGCGCCAAGACTGGAACTGAACTTGAGACTTGTACTACCTGTAACGGTGCAGGAAAGATTCGCGAGGTACGTCAGTCCTTCATGGGACCTATCCAAGTGCAGCAGACCTGCTCCGTGTGCGAGGGCGCTGGCAAGGTGCCAAAAGAGAAGTGCGCGACCTGTGCAGGACACGGCGTGCTCCGTAAGGAAGAGGAGATTAACCTCAAGATTCCTGCAGGCATCGACGGTGGGGAGATGATGCGCATGCCCGGCCAGGGTGAGGCGGTGAAGGGGGGCGTGTCAGGAGACCTCTACGTAAAGATTCATGTGAAGCCACATCCAGTCTTTCATAAGGAAGGGCTCCACCTTGTTATGGACATGCCCGTGAAGCTCACTGACGCACTTTTGGGAACGACGGTTTCCGTGACTACGCTTGATGACAAGGTGCTCGAAGTGAAGGTACCTAAGATGGAGAAGAACGAGGAGGTGCTTCGCCTCAAGGGCAAGGGAGTTGTTGTTGAAGGACAGGCTGGCGACCTCCTTATACGCCTCACGTCTGTGCTTCCTAAGAAGCTCTCCGGGAAAGCCAAGAAGGCGATTGAGGACTTGAAGGCTGAGGGGCTCTAACAACAACACTTCACAGACGTTCTATAAGGATGGGGTACAATAACCCCATTAACTTTTGATATATGGCACTAGCGACACTCAGGCAGGTACTTGATGAAGCAGCAAAGGGCGTCTACGGCGTCGGCGCGTTCAACGTGAACAACATGGAGCAAGTGCAAGCAATCATGGAGGCTGCAGCTGAGACGAAGTCTCCCGTCATCCTTCAGGCATCGCGTGGTGCACGTAAGTATGCAGGAGACCAGTATCTCTTTGATTTGATGACGAGCGCAGCACGTCAGAACCCAGACCTTCCGGTCGTTATCCACCAGGACCACGGAAGCGAGGAGGCTTGCATGTCAGCCATCGAACTCGGATTCACATCCGTGATGATGGATGGGTCGCTCAAGGAAGACAACAAAACACCTGCGACCTTTGAAGAGAACGTAGCAGTTACCAAGCGCATCGTTGATGTCGCGCACGCAAAGGGTGTTTCGGTAGAAGGAGAGCTCGGCTGCATCGGTGGAGTTGAGGACGGACACGGTATGGGAGATGGCGCGAGCGACTTCCTCACCGACCCGGACCAGGCGGTGGAGTTTGTTGAGCGCACGGGAGTGGATGCACTTGCAGTTGCCATCGGAACCTCGCATGGCGCCTACAAGTTTGCTTCGAAGCCTGACCACAGCGTCTTAGTGATGGAGCGCATCATCCAAATTCACAAGAACCTGCCTAACACGCATCTCGTAATGCATGGTTCTTCTTCTATGCCACAGGAGCTGCGCGAAACCATCAACAAGTTCGGAGGAAATCTCAAGCCTTCATGGGGCGTGCCGGTGGAGGAAATCCAGCTTGGTATCCAGCATGGTGTTCGCAAGATTAACGTCGACACCGACATTCGTCTTGCCATGACCGCTGCAATTCGTCAGACACTTTCTGAGAAACCAGAAGCCTTTGACCCTCGCGACTACATCAAAGTGGCACGAGCTGCTGCCAAGGACATGATTGCCAAGCGCATGCAGGACTTTGGACAAGCAGGGCACGCAAGCGACTACGTCCCGCTTCCCAAGAGCGAGGTGAAGTACTAGCACATGGACGCACTTCCTCTCGAGCAGGTACAGGGTTTCGCGACCACCATCACTGAAAACGCCTGGCTTTGGACGGGGAACTTCCTCGCGCTCATCATCCTTACGGTCGTGTTTCTCTTCTTCGCTATGCGAGGAGGAAGAAGCGGACTCATTTCATTCATTCTTTCTCTCTACGCGGGTTATGCCATCTACTCAGTCTTCCCGTATACAGAGTTCGTGGTTGCGCTTGGAGGGACGGCGCTCGTGAAGGCCATTCTGTCGGTTCTTGTGTTTGCGGTCTCGACCTTCTTGCCGTTTGTTCTCATCAAGCGTCTTACCGGTGGGGGATTCGGCTCGCTTTCCTTTGTACCAAACTTGGTGCTCTCATTCCTTGCCGCAGGGTTGGTGCTGGTCTTGGGCTATCACGTCTTTGATGTGAACAATATCTATGAGTTCTCTAAGCCGCTTAACCAGCTTTTTGAGCCGGAAGGCTACTTCTTCTGGTGGTTTATTGCTCCTCTGTTGGGTCTTTTCATCTTCGCCCGCTAGACATGTTTACGAGTGTAGGAAATTGGTGGAACAAACACATGCGGTTCATCGGCACGGTCGCCGTTGGGCACGGTACCAAACAAGTTGAGGAAGTCTTGTTTGATTGGATTCTCTACGGCACGGTCGTAGGGTATACGACCTATACCTACGGACCTGTCATGGGGTCAATCTACGGCTACCTCATTATGGCGCCCCTTTCAGCGTTGGTGTGCTTGGCGTACATCAAGCTCTACGATTGGGCAAAGATAGACTGGTTTGGGTTTGAGGCCGTCAAAGGTGCGAAGGAAGACCTCGAGGGAGATGGGTGGTGGAAACGTACGGTCCGTAAACTTGTCCGACTCGGGGATGTGCCAGCCTTCTTTATTCTCTCCATCAACAGCGATCCTTTTATGGTCACGGTCTACCTGCGCAAGGGGTCCAAGGAATACAATGGGCTTTCCTCACGCGACTGGAAGATATTCTGGGCCAGCGTGCTGTTTTCGAACGCCTACTGGACCCTTCGTTGGAGCGTCATCATCGCACTTGCACTCTTCTTACTCGGCCTCTTGCCGCCGGAACTTCAGGTCTCAGTTATCGCATGGTGGGATGGCCTCGTCGCTTGGTTTGGAGCCCTCTTTTGAGCCTTTCTCTACCCATAGGAGCGGGAAAGGGCCTTGTATCTTGTGATACACTTTAAGCAATGGATCGATCGGGTACGCTGCTGCTGTCCCTTATCTTGCTTCTGACCGTCGCAGTCTTCGGCGCCACCGCGTGGCTCTTCTTCGTAGACAAGCAGTACGACTTCTACGTCGAAGCTGCCTGCGACCCTTCGACTGAGACCTGTTTCTATCGTGACTGTTCTGATGAGGAAGTGTACTGCCCACCAAACGGACTACAGGAATACAAGGTGTTCTACGTCTCTGCACACGACTTCGAGACCTGCGCAGACAACTCGTGTAAGAACGAATGCGAGAGCGGCTCCATACCTTGCGAGGAACTCATGTGCGGTGAAGCCGAAGAAGATGAGTGTGCGATATACGAACCTCCCTTAGAAGAAGTCATCGTAGAAGAGGTAGATGAGGGGGCAGATGAGGAGGAAGCTACCCCATAGCGCATTCTTCCAGTTCTATGACAACTCAAACCCTTAATCGGAGCGTGATTGATACAAATGTATTAGTCGAAGACCGAAAGGCGTTTGATGAGTGTATCTATACGCCACCGGAAGAGGCGATTGCCGAACTCCTGCGCAGACGTGCGGATACTGAACTTGAGCGCAAGGTAGCTGCCTTCCTTCACGAGGATGTACCTCTGCCACTGCGTAAGGGTCCGCACGCCGTTGCGTTCCGCCAGGTGACCACCTCCAACTACGAGATTCGACGCTTCTTCAGCATCATCGACTCGATTGACGAGCTTGAGCCTCTGTTCTTTGAATATCTGGAAGACAAATTTACCTCTAACAACGAATGGAAGCATGCGCTGGGAAAGCTCTTTTTCTATGCCGGAAAAGGGAAGAAAGGGGGGTCGAAGATTGAATCCTTCAACGTCATAGACTTCAACCAGTTCAACGGCAAGAAGATTTCTGAGGTACGCACGCTCTGGGGGCAGTCACTCGTTGATTTCCATCACGAGTTCTTCAATGCACGCTACCGAGAGGCAGATGCAGCGTTTTTTGATGCGTCTGCTTGGTTCAAGCACCATGGCCCCAGTGCGCTTGAGTACTACAAATCCTTCCTTGCCTTGTTCATTCGACACGGAATCCTCTTTGAAAACTTCATGATTGATCAGAAGGAAATTGCCTTTACCCGAGAGATATTTCTTCCAGCGTTCATAGCCGTCTCTGAAGAGCTCGGTTTGAAGCCACTTATTGTGAATCTCGAACCGACCGAAATAGAGGGGGACCGCTTCTGGATGTGCCATCCAGTTGAGGATAAAGAGTTCGTTCTAGCAAAACTTGAACAAGTAAAATCACCTGCACCGGTGGTGCTATAATTTTTGTATGGATATCAACACGTGTTTTGAGACGACCAATGTCTACCACACGATTGCGTACTACTCCCACCTTGTTCCGATTGTTATAGGGATGTTTCTTAGTATTTACGCGCTGTTTCGAACGAAGTTCTCTAAGCTTGCATTAGTTTTCTTTGCCTTCACGCTCGGTTTCTCTCTCTGGCTTGTCGGTGACCTCATCCTCTGGACCTACGACGATTACAACGCCATCTACTATTTCTGGTCTTCGCTCGATTTCATCAACGTGGTGTTCTTCATGCTTGGTGCGTTCTTCTTCGGGCTCGTTGCCCGTGAGAAAATTACCCTGTGGGAGAAGGCAATCATGCTCCTTCTCATCCTGCCTGCGTTCATTATTACCGTTACGGGTAATTCCGTCGTTGACTTCTATCAGCCAGCCTGTGAGGCCACCAACAATGATTGGCTAACCAACTACAAGCTGTTCGCAGAGGCGTCAGCCATTCTCCTTATCCTTTTCTCCTTCTTTGCTGCTTGGGGCAAGTCGGATAATCGCAAACGGATACAAATAGGATTCATTGGTCTGGCCATCCTGCTGTTCTTTGCGGTGTTCGCAGGAAGCGAATATATCGCCTCAGTGACTGCCGTCTACGAGATTAATCTCTACGGACTGTTCATCTTGCCGCTCTTCCTTATCGTGCTTACGTTTGCGATTACTGACCTCAAGCTCTTCAACTTCCGTTTCGTCGGTACACAAATTCTTGCCTATGTACTCATCATTATGGTCGGCTCACAGCTTCTCTATGTGCGTGACCCAGCGGAGCAAACCTTGAGCTTCATAACACTCGCCGTCACACTGATTATCGGTCTGCTCCTTCTTGAGAACGCAAAGAGTGAAGCGCAGGCTCGTGTCCGGATTGAGGAACTTGCAGAGACGTTGACTCGCACCAACAAGCAACTCGACCAAGCCAATGAACACTTGAAAGACCTTGATAAGCTCAAGGACGAATTCCTTTCCATTGCCTCGCACCAGCTGCGTGCGCCGATTACCGCCGTGCGTGGGTACGCTGCGAACCTTTCTGATGGCACCTACGGTGTCGTGCCGGAGTACCTCATGGACCCACTCCAGACCATCATGGAGACGACGCGTCTCATGGCCTCATCCATTGATGATTACCTCAACATTTCCCGCATCGAGCAGGGAAGGATGAAGTACGAGAAGAGTGAGTTTGATATCTCGCACCTCGCTAACCAGATTGTGAAGGAGCTCACCCCGGTAGCAGCGAGAAGGAAGCTTACGCTCTCAAGTGAACCGTCAGGTGAGGTTATCGTGCGTGCAGACATCGGTAAGATTAAGCAGGTCATCACGAACCTCATAGACAATGCCATCAAGTACACCGAGAAGGGCGGTATCTCGGTTGCGGTCACCAAGGAGGTTGGAAAGGTGCGGGTGACGATTACCGACACCGGTATTGGCATTGGGGCGGATGAGATTGCGTCGCTGTTTGAGAAGTTCACTCGCGCTCGCGACGCTAACAAGGTCAACACCACCGGTACAGGCCTTGGGCTCTATGTGGCCAAGCAGCTTACCGAGGGACATGGCGGCAAGGTGTGGGCTGAATCAGACGGTTCTGGTAAGGGCTCCCGCTTCATTGTGGAGTTGCCCGCTTTGGCCTAGAATCACTGTGTACTAGCTTCTTTCCATATCTATGGTCCGCAAGGTGCATCTCATGAACCAAATCAACAACAACCCCGACGAGTTCGTGCTGCTTGCTGGTAATGGGAACATGAAGCTTGCAACAGAGATTGGCAAGATTCTTAAGAAAGACGTCACCAATCCGGTGACCTATTTCTCAGATGGGGAGGTGCGCGTGAAAGGCATCCCTAACCTCCGTCGTCGTCCTGTGTTCATTCTCCAGCCGACCACGCCGCCAGTGAACGACCACCTGATGGAACTCCTTCTTATAATCGATGCTGCACGCCGTGCTGCGGCAAGCGAGATTACCGCTGTGCTCCCATATTTCGGGTATGCGCGCCAGGATCGCAAGGAGCAGCCACGTGTGCCAATTTCAGCGTCAGTCGTTGCCAACATGATTCGTCGCTCTGGTGCTGACCGCATTCTCACGGTTGACGTACACACCGAGCAGGCACAGGGCTTCATCCAGTGTGCGTGGGACAACCTCTACGCCAGTTACGCGCTCATTCCTGAGATTAAGAAGCGCAAACTTACCAATGTGACTGTGGTTTCTCCTGATAAGGGCGGTGTGCCGCGCGCAACAAGTTATGCAGGGCTCCTTGGTGTCGACGATGTTGCCATCGTGTACAAGCAGCGCGACCTGCACGTAAACAATAAATCAGAGGCCTTTGCCATGATTGGAGAAGTGGAGGGTCGTGACCTTCTGTTGGTCGACGACATGCTCGATTCAGGCGGCACTATCTTCAACGCCGTTGACCACCTTGCCTCCTACAAGCCAAAGAGTATCCGCGTGGTGGTGACCCACGGTCTCTTCACAGGTAAGGCACTTGAGCGCCTCTCTGCCTCTCCAGTTGAGGAGATTATCGTTACAGATTCGGTGGACCACCGCGAGGAAGTACTCGCGCATCCTAAGGTAACGGTCGTTTCTATCGCTCCGCTCCTGGCTGAAGCCATCCACCGCGTACAGACCGGGGACTCCATCAGCGAGGGCCTTATCCTTCACTCCTAGTGCTATACTTTCGGTCATGAGCTTGGCCGAAGACCTGAAAGCGCGCGGGTTCGCGGAGCATTCTTCCTCTCCCCTTGAGGCCATTTTGGGCAGCAAACGCGGGGTGTATTTGGGCATCGACCCAACGGCCGATTCCATGCATGTGGGGCACCTCGTGCCGATTCTTCTTATGAAGCGTCTTTCGGACGCTGGAAATCGAACCGTATTCGTCGTCGGAGGCGGCACCGGTATGATTGGAGACCCGCGCGAGGTAGGAGAGCGGTCGCTTCTTGATTCTAAGACACTGGAGCACAACAAGCGTGCGCTGCGTTCTCAGTTGCAGAAGGTGGTGGGTAAGAAGATTGAAATGGTAGACAACGCTACCTGGCTCGGGAAGCTTAAACTTATCGATTTCTTGCGTGATACGGGCAAGCACTTTTCGGTAAACGAGCTCGTACGTCGAGACCTTATCAAGCGTCGCCTTGATACACCTGACGAGACCATTTCCTTTACTGAGTTCTCCTATTCGTTACTCCAGGGGTACGACTTCCTTACCCTCTACAAGAAAAAGGGGATTGAGGTACAGATTGGAGGAGCCGACCAATGGACCAACATGCTCTCGGGCGTAGAGCTGGTTCGCAAAGTGCTCGCTAAAGAAGCGTACTGTTTTACCTGCCCGCTCGTCACTGACGCCGCTGGCAAGAAGTTCGGTAAGTCTGAGGGCACGCCAGTATGGCTTGATGCTCGCAAGACTTCTCCTTTCAAGTTCTATCAGTTCTGGATTAACCTTCCGGATCAAGGACTTGAAACCTACCTCAAGCTCTACACGACTCTTCCGCTTCTAGAGATAACGGCGCTTCTTGAAGCACACGCAAAAGACCCCGCTGCTCGTGTTGCACAGGAGACACTTGCACGATTGGTGACCGAGCTCGTGCATGGACCAGCCGCTGCTGCACAGGCCGCCGCTGCAACTGATGCACTTTTCGGAGGGCGCGAGTTCGCTTCGCTTTCACGTGAGGAAGTTGCGGTTATTCTCGGTGAGGTTGCCACGGTACGTGTGCCAAAAGCAGAAGTGGTACGCCCGGTTGTTGATGTGTTGACGGAAGGAAGCCTCGCGACCTCGAAGTCAGACGCGCGCCGTCTTATTGAAGCGAAGGGCATCACGCTCAATGGCGAGACCATCACGGACGCCGCTCGCATGCTCTCGCTCTCTGATTTTACTAACGGCATGGCGCTCTTCCGGAAGGGGAGGCGTGAGGTACTCGTGCTTGCGCTTAAGTAAGCTGGAATTAGGCCCTGTTCTCTGTTATATTCGCCCTAGAGCGTCGGTGGTAGAGTGGTCAATTACAACAGGCTGTAAACCTGTCGGCTTCGGCCTACGCAGGTTCGAATCCTGCCCGGCGCACCATCTTAAAAGACCCTTGTTTGGGGTCTTTTTTGTAATGTTAGAATGCCTCAATGGACTGCATATTCTGCAAGATTGTGAGCGGTGAGATTCCAGCCTCCAAAACATATGAGGATGGGAAGGTGATTGCCTTTGCGGACATTCACCCCAAGGCTCCTGGACACACGCTTCTCATTCCTCGCGACCACTACCAGTGGTTTTACGAGCTCCCAGACGACCTTTCCGACCATCTCTTCCGAGTTGCCAAGAAACTTGCGCGCGAACTCAAGGAGAAGCACGACGCCAAACTCGTGAAGCTCTCCATCGTAGGGGATGAAGTCCCGCATACCCACGTGCATCTCATACCCTTTGCCGAGAGCGCTAGGGCTGAGATTTGAGTCAAAATCCCTGGTATAGTTCCTCCATGAAGAAGCGACTTTTGACTGGACTCCAGCCCTCTGGCGACCTCCACATAGGCAACTACCTTGGAGCGCTCAAGCCGTACGCGGATATGTACAGTGAGTATGAGAGCTTTCTCATGGTTGTGGACTACCATGCGCTCACCTCGCTTCGGGATGCTGATGCGCTTCGCAAGAACACACGGGAAGTAGTGCGCGACTATATTGCGGCGGGTGTTGACCCGAAGGAAGTGGTTATCTTCAAGCAGTCTGATGTTCCAGCACATACGGAGCTCACTTGGATTTTTGATTGTTTAGTTACCGTTAAGTTCCTCGAGCTCGGACACGCCTACAAGGACAAGGTGGCTAAGGGTCTTGAGGCAAACGCAGGTCTCTTTACGTACCCAATGCTCATGGCTGCAGACATCCTTCTCTACGACACCGATGTCGTCCCAGTAGGAGAGGACCAGCGTCAACACCTTGAGTATGCGCGCGAGGCTGCAGCAAAGTTCAACAACGCGTACGAGAAGGTGTTCAAGGAGCCTAAAGAGATGATTCTTCCAAACGTTGGAGTGATTCCAGGAACTGACGGCAGGAAGATGAGCAAGAGCTATAGCAACACCATCCCACTCTTCGGTTCCAAGGACGAAATTGCTAAGGCGGTTATGAGCATCGTGACCGATTCCTCTAAGGACAAGCCAGAGAACGTCTACGCCATTCACAAACTCATCAAGAGCGAGAGCGAGCTCGATGCGTTCTATAAGGAACACAAAGGCAAATACAAAGCGCTTAAGGAAGGACTTATTGCTGACCTTGATGCGTACATCGCTCCTATGCGCGAGAAGCGTGCATCCATCTCAGACGCCGATGTAACGAAGGTGCTTCTTGAGGGAGGAGAGAAGGCGAGGGAAGTGAGCGAGGCTAAGATGGCCGTTGTGCGCAAAGCCATAGGCGTTAGATAGCATGCTGACGGTTGTTACCAGCAGTGCAGACAAGACGCGAGAAATCGCACGCATCCTTGATGCGGAAGTTACGAATGTTGCGCTTGATTTGCCAGAGATACAGTCACTCAGCTACGAGGAGGTAGTAGAGGCGAAGGCGCGCGAAGCCTATAGCCGACTCCAGGTTCCTCTTATCGTCGATGATGCTGGCTTCAGTCTCGAAGGATTGAATGGATTCCCGGGACCACTCACAAAGTGGCTCTGGCAGGCAGTTGGATGGGAAGGCGTATGCCGCATTGCTGACTCACTCCCGAACCGCAATGCGTCGGTGACGGTTGCTATCGGTTACTTTGATGGAACTGAGTTCAAGTCCTTCATTGGGGAAGCGAAGGGAACAATGGCTGAACATGCTCGCGGAGAGAACGGCTTCGGTCATGACGTTATTTTTGTACACGAGGGTGATTCCCGCACCCGGGCAGAGCTTTCTATCGAGGAGCAGGACGCCCGGCCAATCCGCAGAATGGCCCTTGAGGGACTTAAGGCGTATCTCGGAGAACGTGGTAATTTATAGGGATTATGGAGCGGGTACTCATAGGTGACCTCGGAAGTCATGTAGGCGAGACAGTCCAGATTGCCGGCTGGATAGACGTCCGCCGCGACCAAGGCAAGATGGTCTTCTTTGATTTCCGCGACCGCAGTGGATTCGTGCAGGGCGTCGTACTTCCAAAGAGCGAGGCACTCGAAGCAGCTAAAGAAACCCGCCATGAATATGTAGTGGCGGTCACGGGCATTGTGAATAAGCGTCCAGAGAAGAATGCACAGGCAGGAAAACAGAACGGAGACATCGAGCTTGAGATTACGGGTATCGAGGTACTCGCCAAGGCGCAGGAGCTTCCATTTGAGAAAGACACCGAGCTCAACATTGATACGCGCTTTGATTACCGCCCGTTCACGCTCCGGAGCGAACGAGACCGTGACATCTTCTCTATGCAGGCAACCATTGTTGCTGAGTACCGTGCGTCTCTTGCACGCCAGGGCTTCATGGACTTCCAGGCCCCAGCACTCGTCGGTGGAGATGCCGAAGGAGGTTCTGCCGTCTTCAAAGTGCAGTACTTCAAAGACCAGACGGCCTATCTTGCAACCAGCCCACAGCTCTACAAGCAGATAATGGTGGGAGCATTTGAACGCGCCTACACCATTGCAAAGATTTTCCGTGCTGAAAAGAGCGCAACGACCCGCCATCTTTCTGAGCTCACTCAGATGGACTTCGAGATGGGATTCATCAAGGATGAGCGCGACGTCATGGCAGTGCTCGAAACCGTCGTTCGTGATGTCGTGAATGTTGTTGCAACCAAACATGCAGCTACCTTTGAGCGAATGAAGGTCGCGGTGCCCTCGCTTGGGGAGAAGTTTCCAATACTTACCCTTGAGGAAGCACACAAGCAGCTTGGCGTACCTGCTGAGGACGACATGACGCCTGAGCACGAGCGCAATATTTGTGAGTGGGCCCTCAAGGAGCACGGGAGCGATTTCGTATTTATCACACGCTTCCCGACAGAGGCACGTGCCTTCTACACGATGTCTGCTGAAGGCAAGCTTTCTAAGGGCTTTGACCTTCTCTTCCGTGGTCTTGAGATAAACTCCGGTGCACAGCGTATCCACGATTACGATGAGATGATTGCCCGCATCAAAGAGCGCGGCATGGACCCAGAGAAGTTCTCCTTCTACCTTCAGGCCTTCAAGTACGGTCTGCCGCCACACGGAGGCTGCTCGACTGGTCTTGAGCGCTTCACCATGAAGATGCTCGACCTCGAGAACGTAAAAGAGGCCTCTGCGTTCCCACGTGACATGAACCGCATCGACACGCTCCTCTCGAGGAACGATTAATAGCTAGATATACTTCTATGATGAAACTCCAGGAAATGTACGAGCTCGCAGTCCAAGTCGGTATCGATGCTGACCCACGCGGACGTAAGGGCATCGAGAAATATCTCACACGTCGTCAAACTGAATACGACAACCTTTCCAAACACAAGCAGGACGAGTTCGACATCGAAAGCCTGAAGCATCCCTACGCTGATTCCCGCATTCTCACCGGGAAGGCTGACATGGAGGTTGATAAGGTCATGGCCGGTATCGACATCACCGCTTCTGAGGTAGTGCTTGCTGAAATGCTCAACCAAAAGGGAGCGGGTATTGATGTTCTCATTGCGCACCACCCCATTGGAGCTCCGTATGCAGCACTTCACGAAGTGATGGATATGCAGGCAGACAATATGGTGCGTTATGGCGTGCCGGTTAACGTTGCTGAAGGCGTCATGCGCGACCGTATCAACGAGGTGGCTCGCAAAATGAGTCCTCGTAACCACAATCAGCCAATTGATGCGGCTCGTCTCCTCGACCTTGCGGTTATGTGTACCCACACCATCACTGACAACCTCGTCTTTGATTTCCTTGAGAAGCTCTTTACGGACAAGAGTGCTGAGACCGTGGACGACGTTCTCAAGATTCTCAAGGAGATTCCTGAGTACCAGGAAGCTATGAAAGGGAAGGCAGGGCCTATGCTCTTTGCAGGCGCTGAGCAGAATCGTGCAGGAAAGATTGCACCGCTTGAAATCACCGGTGGCACCGAAGGCTCACACATCGCGTACGAGAAACTCTCACAAGCTGGCGTCGGTACGATTATTGCCATGCATGCCTCTGAGGAACACCGTGCAGAGGCCCAGAAGCACCACATGAACCTCGTTATTGCAGGCCACATGAGCTCAGACTCTATTGGTATGAACCTTCTCCTCGACCAGTACGAGGCCAAGGGTGTCGAAATTGTTCCGTGCTCCGGCCTCATTCGCGTGAGCCGTAACAAGTAATGGAGCCAGTCACGGACCGCACTCCGTTCACCGTACGCACCCCCGCCTACGAGGGCCCGTTCGCCCTCGTCCTTGAACTCATAGAGAAGCGAAAGCTCCTCGTGAATGACCTGTCCCTTTCGCAGGTGACGGATGATTTTATAGCGCACGTTAAAGGACAGGCAGAGTTCCCGATGGAGGATGCAGCGGATTTCATACAGGTTGCCGCAACCTTGCTTCTGATTAAATCGAAGTCCCTCATCCCAGACCTTGAACTCACAGGAGAAGAGGAGGAGGATGTCGAAGATTTCAAACGCAGGCTCATCATGTATGAGAAGGCGAGAGAAGCCGCTCGTGAGCTTTCACGCATCTACGGCAGACAGGTGATGGTTCCGGCAGGAGAGCGGGCACCCGAAGTGATGTTCGCGCCAAGCAAGGATGCGACACTTCCTAACCTCGAGAAAGCACTTGCTGATGCGCTTACGGCTCTTGAAGAAGTAGAGAAGCTTCCAGAAGCGCGCGTGCGACCAATGGTCACGATTGAAGAGATGATGGAGCGCCTGCTTGACCGCGTTCAGAGTAAGCTCTCACTCTCGTTCAAAGAGTTCTCAGGCAATACCAAAGAGAAGGTGGAGATTATCGTTTCCTTCTTGGCGCTTCTTGAACTGGTGAAGCAAGGGAACGTTGATGCTGAGCAAGGAGAACATTTCTCGGACATCCGGATTACGGACCTCACTACTGACGTACCGAAGTACGGCTAAAGAATCACAAAGAAGAATACGAGGGCAAGAAGGATGCGGTAGATACCGAATGGAATAAACGTGTACTTCCTGATGAAGTCCAGGAAGACCCTGATGACCACCATCGCAACGACGAAGGAAGTGATGAAGCCGATAGCCAGCAGCCAGAACTCATCCATCGTGAAAGAGTAGGAATTCTTGAGCATGTCATAGCCGGTTGCGGCAGCAATGGTAGGGACTGCAAGCAGGAAGGAGAACTCAACAACCGCGACGCGGGAGACGCCAACCAGAAGACCGCCGATAATAGAGGCGCCTGAGCGGGAGACACCCGGGATGATGGCAATTGACTGGGCGAGCCCTATCAAGAAGGCTTGGAGGTAGGTGATGTCCTTCACCGACTTATGAGCATCCTCCTTCTCCTTATGGAAGAGCTCGAGCGCAATGAGGATGATGCCGCCGATGACAAAGGAAGCCAGGAGCACCTGCATGTTCTCAAAGAGGTAGTCCTTGATGAATTGGTAGAGCACGAAGCCGATGATTGCCGTCGGGATGAAGGCAGCCGCAAGGCGCTTGAGCACTTGAATGTCGAGGAAGGAGCGCCAATAGAGGATGACGACCGCCACAATGGCACCGAGCTGTATGGCCACTTCGTAGGTCTTGAAAAAATCAGTGACGGGAATGCCAAGAAGGTGGCCGGTCAGTATTAAGTGGCCCGTTGAAGAGACCGGGAGGAACTCAGTAACACCCTCGACGATGCCTAGAATGACGCTATCGAGCGGGGTCATGGTTGCCGCCATTATACATCCCCAGAATCGTGGTTTTACGGCGTCGTACGTGTGCGGTATCCTGAGTGCACTATGGCCCTCTCTCTGGAATCCCAGCTTGAAGCTCTCCTCTTTGCAGGAGGGGAGCCGCTTCCAAAGAAACGGCTAGCGACGCTTCTCGGCGTATCGGTAAGCGACCTCCAGACTGCGGCCGACCGTTTGCGCGAAACGCTTACTGATCGCGGCCTTGCCTTGATTGAAACAAAGGATGAGCTCGACTTGAGAACCAGCCCTGAAGCCGCCGGACTCATGAAGAAGCTACGCGAGAGCGAACTGTCGCGTGACCTCGGAAAAGCAGGACTCGAGACCCTGGCTATCGTGCTCTACAAGGACGGTGCGACTCGAGGCGACATTGATTGGGTGCGCGGCGTGAACTCTTCAACCGCGCTGCGTTCACTTCTTCTACGTGGACTTATACGCCGCACAGAAGATTCCACTGACCGTCGTCGTGCGTTCTATGAAGTGACGCCCGAAGCGCTCGCACATCTTTCTGCTGGGAAGGTGAGTGACTTGCCGCGCTACGAGGAATTTTCTGTAGCACTCACACGTGAAGCAGCAGCACAAACGACCGCAGAAACTCATGGAGACGAATAATTTCAAAGCAGCAATAGACAGCGACCAGTTGCGCGAACAGCGCGTCCGTACAGCTTTTTTGATTGCCATCGGACTTGCCGCGTTTGTTTCCTTTGTATTCTTTCTTTCACAGCATCCGTTTCCAGACCAAATTGCCAAAGAACCGGAACCTGTTGTTTCTACAGTAGACACCTATAAGGACGTGGTGCTCACTGCCAAAGCGGCGATTGTCTTTGACCTTTCAAACGGTCAGATGCTCTACGGCAAGAACGAGCAAGCACAGTTGCCGCTTGCTTCGCTCACGAAACTGCTTACGGTCTATGCGGCCGTCGATACGTTTGCTAACAACGATACCATTATCATTTCCGCGGAAGCACTTGCGCAAGAAGGAGACACGGGACTTATTGCAGGCGAGCGCTTTACACTTTCTGAACTTGCCCGCTATGCGCTGGTTGCCTCCTCTAACGATGCGGCTGCTGCAATTTCTGAAGCGGCTGAGAACAAGCGTGCATATTCGGGTGCGACACTCCTCGCAAGCGCTGCTACTGCGGCAGGACTCACTCAGACCTATGCGGTCAACGGCACCGGACTTGATGAGAGTCTTACGGTCTCAGGAGGGTACGGATCTGCTCACGATGTTGCAGTGCTTTCAGGAGGGCTCCTTGCGAAAGCCCCAGAAATTGTTGAGGCCACCACCCATTCTTCCGTAACCGTGACCACGCTTGACGGAAGGACCCTGACCCAGAAGAACACCAACCAAGAGGTGCCGGCCGTTCCTGGAGCACTTCTTTCAAAGACCGGGTATACGGACCTGGCAGGAGGGAACCTCGCAGTGGTGTTTGATGCAGGAATTAATCATCCCATTGCGATTGTGGTGCTCGGCTCAACCCGCGAAGGCCGCTTTACGGATGTCGACCGACTGCTTGATGCGACACTTGAGAAGTTCGCGACAATGCCATGATTTTCGACGCCGCACGAGTTCTCATCCCATTTGTTATCGCCTTCGTAATCGGCGTCTCCACTGCTCCGTTACTTACGCACTACCTTTTCCGGCACAAGGCTTGGAAGAAGCAGGGAGGGAAGGGTAGGGGTATGGGGGACAGCAGCGGCACGCCACTCTTTGATGACCTACACCGGGAACGGGAAGTCTCCACCCCTCGCATGGGTGGCATTCTTATTTGGTCAGCGACACTTCTAACCGCTGCACTTCTGTGGATTCTGGCAGGACTTTTCGGCGAGCCCTGGGCACGCTTTGATTTCGTTGAGCGTGGTCAAACCTGGCTTCCAATCGTTGCGCTCATTGTGGGAGCCCTCGTTGGACTCTTCGACGACATACTTGAGGTGACGCGCAGCCGCGGTGGGCTGTCACTTCCATGGCGCCTTCTCATGGTGTCGGCTGTGGGACTGTTCGCTGGATGGTGGTTCTTTGCAAAACTCGGTGTGTCCGCAGTTGGAATTCCGTTCATTGGTCCATTT
This sequence comes from uncultured Candidatus Saccharibacteria bacterium, assembly GCA_964391975.1. Lineage (GTDB taxonomy): Bacteria > Patescibacteriota > Minisyncoccia > Phycocordibacterales > Phycocordibacteraceae > C7867-001. The sequence goes on from CAYMNZ010000001.1 coordinate 345,101, forward strand.
GAACTTGGCCTTCTGTTCATTCCGTTTTTTATCATTGTGATGCTCGCCATCTATGCCAGTGGCGTCATCGATGGCATTGATGGACTTGCCGGTGGTGTCTTCGCCATTATCTTCATGACCTACGCCGGGATTGCCTTTGCACAGTCCCAGTTCGCACTCGCTGCATTCGCTGCGACGGTTGCAGGAGCTCTGTTTGCTTTCTTATGGTTTAACGTACCTCCCGCGCGATTTTATATGTCAGAGACGGGGAGTATGGCGCTCACGCTTGCCCTTACAGTGACTGCCTTTTCCACCGACGTGCTGGGAGAGGGAGTTGGTGTCGCGGTGCTGCCAATCATTGCGCTTCCACTTACCGTTACGGTTGCAACCAATGTGCTTCAGGTTCTGTGGAAAAAACTCTTCAAGCGGAAGCTGTTCCGCATTGCTCCCATTCACCATCACTTTGAAACAATGGGCTGGCCGCCCTACAAGGTTGCTATGCGCTATTGGATTATTACCATCATCGCCGGCATCTTCGGACTTGCGGTAGCCCTCCTTAAGTAACATGTCGTTCACCAAATCGAGCGTCTCAGGGGATAGGGTATTCGCTCTCATCGTCCTTGTGCTCGTGGTTGGAGGACTGGCTGCCTTTTCTTCAGCTGCGCTCGGACTCCTCGCACGTCCTGATGGTTCTCCGTGGAAGCTCGCTCTGACTCAGCTGGTGCTTGGCCTTGCCCCTGGCGTCATTGCGCTCGTTACCATTCGCTTCGCATCTCCTGAGCTCATACGCAAGATGGTGCTCCCGTTCTTTATAGGGGCGCTCGTACTTACAGCCTGCGTCTTTATTCCTGGACTCGGTGTGACCATCAACGGCGCTACACGCTGGATTGATATTGGCTTCACGACTATTCAGCCATCTGAATTTCTGAAGATAACGACCGTGCTTATGCTCGCGTCGTATCTTGCGATGGCAAAGAACACGATTCGTGACTTCCGGCACGGTTTGCTCCCATTTCTTGCGATTGTAGGCATTCCGTCGCTTCTTCTGCTTGCTCAACCTAATACTTCAACTGTGTTGGTCATTGGCGCGACTGCCGTTGCACTCTACTTCATTGCCGGAGCTCCCTGGAGGGATTTCGGAATTATTCTTGTGACGGCCATTGTCGGACTCGGCATCCTCGTCATGATGCGTCCGTACCTTATGGAGCGCGTGCTCACCTTCATGGACCCAGCACGGGATCCGCTTGCAAGTGGCTACCAGATTCAGCAATCCTTAATTGCCATAGGGTCCGGTGAGTTACTTGGCCGAGGCTTTGGGCAGAGTGTGCAGAAATTCAATTACTTACCGGAGCCAGTGGGGGACTCCGTGTTTGCGGTCTTTGGGGAGGAGTTCGGGTTTGTGGGCACGGTGCTCGTCGTGCTTCTGTTCATGGCCTTTGCTGCACGTGGGCTCACCATTGCTGCAACGGCAAGCAACACTTTCGGGGCGTACGCGGCAACTGGTCTTACGCTCATCATTACGTTCTCGGCGTTTCTAAATATAGGAGCGATGTTAAGCATATTCCCACTCACTGGGCTTCCGCTGCCGTTTGTCTCGCATGGCGGTACGGCTCTTTTAGCGGCGCTCGCGTCGGTAGGAGTCATCCTTAACGTTGCAGCACACCGGACGAAACGCACGAAATAGGGGTGGTATGCTATTTTTTAACGTATGAAAGTCGTGTTCACAGGGGGCGGGACTGGGGGTCACTTTTATCCCATCATTGCAATCGCGGAGTCTATCCGTGACAAAGTTCGTGACCGCCATCTCTTGGCGCCACGGATGTACTACATCTCACCGACGGCGTATGACCCAGAGGCGCTCTTTGAAAACGAGATTGAGTTCATCAAGTGCCCAGCAGGGAAGATGCGACGGTATTTCTCGTTCCTTAACGTTACCGACTGGTTTGTGACCGCGCTTGGTATTGCGTGGTCCTTCCTCACACTCTTGCGTATTTACCCGGACGTTGTGGTCTCCAAGGGAGGGTACGCGAGTGTTCCTACGGTGCTTGCCGCTGCAGTGCTTGGCATTCCCATTCTTGTACACGAGTCCGATGCAAAACCGGGGAGGGCGAATCTGCTCGCCGCTCGCTTTGCGTATCGCATTGGCATTGCCTTTGATAGCGCCGCTCAGTATTTCCCAAAGAATGCGCAAAAGAAAATTGCACGCACTGGTATTCCGGTCCGCAAGGACCTTATGAAACTTGAGAAGGAGGGCGCGCACCAGTACCTCGACCTCGACCCGGGCGTTCCTACCATCCTCGTCCTCGGAGGTTCAAGTGGCTCTCTGCGCATGAACGAGACCTTGCTTGCCTCGCTTCCGGAACTTGTCGAGCTTGGAAACGTCATCCATCAAACAGGTAAAGACCATTTCAAGAGTATGGAGAAGACGGCTCCTGTTGCACTGACTGCAAGCAAGCACGCCAGTCGTTATCATCCGTTCCCCTACCTCTCGGCTCTTTCACTTCGCCGCGCAGCAGGAGCAGCCAATCTGATTATTTCAAGGGCAGGGGCAACTGCCATTACTGAAATCGCTATTTGGGGGATTCCCGCAATCTTGGTCCCTATACCTGAGGAGATTAGTCACGACCAGCGCACCAATGCGTACTCCTACGCACACAGCGGCGCAGCGATTGTTATTGAGGAAGAGAACCTCTCGCCACACGTACTTGTCTCCGAGTGCCGTCGCCTTCTTACCGACAAAGCACTTGCAGAGGATATGCACGCTAAGAGTATTGGGTTTGCGATTCGAGACGCCGCTGACATCATCGCAGAAGAGGTGCTCTCCGTAGCGCTCTCTCACGAAGAGCCACTTAAGACCTCATGATTCGCACACGCATCCCGCCAAGCCCCACTGGGCGCTTTCATATCGGCACGGCTCGCACCGCGCTCTTTAACTACCTGTTCGCACGCAAGAACGGTGGCGAGTTTCTGTTTCGTATTGAAGACACCGACCGTGCTCGAAGTCTGCCTGAACACGAAGCGGAGATTATCGAAGGAATGAAGTGGCTAGGCCTTGAGCACGACGGGGCAATCGTTCGACAAAGCGAGCGTGTTGAACGTCACACTGATTTGCTGCATAAGCTCGTGAAGGAAGACAAGGCGTACCTTTCCAAAGAGGCGAGTGCAAAAGAAGAAGGGAAGGAGGTGGAGGTGGTGCGACTTCGAAACCCAGGACGCTCCATTACGTTCCGCGATGAGATACGCGGGAATATTACGTTTGATACCGCCGAGCTTTCCGACTTTGTTATCGGGCGTTCTATTGATGACCCTCTCTATCACTTCGCAGTGGTGGTGGACGACAGTGACATGGGCATCACGCATGTCATTCGTGGAGAGGACCACATCTCCAACACTCCTCGACAGATTTTGATTCAAGAGGCGCTTGGTCTTGAGCGCCCTATCTATGCGCATCTTCCGCTCATTCTTGCGCCCGATCGTTCAAAACTTTCCAAACGTCATGGTGCCGTCTCGCTCTTTGAGTACAAGGAGCAGGGATTTATGCCTGAAGCCATCATCAACTATCTTGCGCTTCTTGGTTGGAATCCGGGAGATGACCGTGAAGACTTTACGCTTGAGCAACTGGTTGATTTGTTCGAATTTGGGAACGTCCAGAAGAATGGAGCCGTTTTTGACATGGTGAAGTTTCAGGACGTGAACCAGCGCTGGATGAGGAAACTCCCGGACGAAGAGTTTCTTGCTCGTGGAGGACTCACTGCCTCTGACCCCGAGCGCCTCCTCAAAGCGACCCATCTTTTCAAGGAGCGTGCCCACACGTTTGGAGAGGCTCGCGAGATGCTCTCGGGCGAGCTTTCCTGCCTTTTTGAAACCCCAACCATCGACCGGGCCCTCTTGGTGAACAAGGAGCCAGCAGAGGCCCCTGGGTCCACCAAAGGCCATCTAGAGGCCCTAAAAGGGCTTATAGAGGGCTTTGGAGAGGATATTGGAGCCGAGGAGGCCAAGGCTGCCCTCATGCCGTATGCAGACGAGAAGGGGAGAGGCATGGTCCTCTGGCCGCTGCGCTACGCACTCTCGGGCGCTGAGCGTTCTCCTGACCCTTTCACACTCATCAACGTTCTCGGCCCAAAAGAATCTCTCTTACGCATACAAGCCGCAGTTGATATACTCTAGGGGATGAAACCCCGTTCTTTGGCGTACTGCCTCATTTTGTTTGCGCTTCTTGCGCTCCCCACGTTCGCGCTTGGCGATACTGCCTCAGACCTCAAAGCACAGATAGAAGACATCAACCGTCGTCGTGCGGCAATTGATGCTGAGATTGCTGGGTACCAGAAGGAACTCAACGTCCTTGGTGGACAGAAGCAGACGCTCCAGTCTGCCATCAAAACTCTTGATGTTTCGCGCAACCAGACCGCCTCGCAGATTCAATCAACGCAGAGCAAGATTTCAGCAGCAAACCTGAAGCTCCAAGAACTCGCACTCGAGATTGGTGACAAAGAAACAGTGATTGCCGTTGACCGTGCGACGGTGTCGGAGTCTATCCGCAACATTGCGCAGATGGATGACCTCTCGACGTTTGAATACCTTCTCTCTTCCACCGATCTTTCAGATGCATGGGAGGCCGTGGATACGGCAGCTTCTGTGAACGAAGCACTGCGCGTCCATGTGCAGGAGCTTTCTGCAACCAAGCGCGTCCTCACCAATCAGCATGAGGAAGTGGGGACCACGAAGAAGAGTCTCTCGACGCTTTCGAGCGACCTCAGCAACCAGAAGAAAGCGCTCGACGTGAATCGTCAGAGCAAGCAACAACTCCTCTCGCAAACACAATCGAGCGAGGCGGCGTACCAGGAACTCATTGCGAAGAAGCGAGCAGAGCAGGCACTGTTCGAGTCTGAGCTTGATCGCCTTGAGCAGCAGTTGACTGGCAGTGTTGATAGTTCTGCCATTCCATCGGTGGGCTCCGGTGTGCTTACCTGGCCGTTCTCCTCAACCTTCATGGCCAACTGTGTGTCTAAGAGCAGCGCACTTGGGAACGTTCACTGTCTCACGCAGTATTTCGGCAATACACCGTTTAGTACTGCGAACCCGCAGGTGTACAACGGGGCGGGGCACAACGGCGTGGACTTTGGTGTGCCTTCGGGAACTCCGGTCCAAGCTGCGCTCTCCGGCACCGTTCTTGATACCGGAAACACGGATGCGATTCCTGGCTGCTATTCCTTCGGTAAGTGGGCAGTCGTGAAGCATGCAAACGGAATCTCAACGCTGTATGCACACCTTTCCTCAATCAGTGTTTCAGCAGGGCAGTCAGTTGCCACCGGAGGATTGATTGGCTACTCCGGTATGACCGGCTACGCTACCGGCCCACACCTGCACTTCGCTGTGTATGCATCGTCTGGCTTGCAGATTATGACGCTGTCGCAGTTCCGTGGAGCGACGAGCCCGTGTGCCAACGCAAAGATGCCAGTGGCGCCGAGGGAGGCGTACCTGAATCCGATGTCGTACCTCTAAACTATGAGAGAAGACCCACGAGCGAAGCCTCCTCAGGTATCTCCTGATTTCCCTGATTCCTTCCACCGAGTGACCGTGAAGGGGATTTATGTCCGTGATGGAAAAATACTCCTCACGCATGACTACGTGGACCCGGAAGACCCCGTATGGGAGTTGCCGGGTGGCGGTCTTGATTTCGGGGAATCTATTCCAGACGCACTGCGACGGGAGGTAAAAGAAGAAATGGGGCTGACGGTGACCAAAATGTACGATAGCCCGATATACGTCTGGACATCACGGCGCGAAAACTGGCGCGGTCTCGACTGGTATTACTCTCTGGTACTTGGATACCGTATAGAGATAGAAACGCTTGAGACGCTCGTACCAAGTGATGAGTGTCGTGAAATTAAGTTCTTTTCAAAGGAAGAACTCATGCAAGCAACCGACTTGAACGAGCAAATTAAAGAACTTGCTAAGATTTTTGATCCTAAAGATTTCGCATAGTCTCAGGTTGATTTTGTGTAAAGACGAGTTATCGTTTAGTCGTGAGCCACGCATTCTCAATTGAGGGTTCGAACGCCGACACAGAAAGAGGTCACGAATCGGTCCCCGTTGCATTCGCAGAGATTTCCCTAGCAGAAGTTCCTGACGCGGTGGGCAAGCAGTGGAAGGGAAACGAGGTATTTCTCCCCCAAGGATATGGAGAGGAGTGGAGAGATGCATTTACACGCGCGTTCGTACTTGCTCCTGATGCAGCACGACCTCAAGAAAAGGTGTACGTACTCATCAATAAATCCACAAACCCGGACGCCGGAGAGTATGTTTCGTTTGCCACTTTTGAAGGTGATGAATTTTCCAATCAAGCTCTTCTTGCATTTAATGCTCTGAACCGACCGAAAGATTCGGAATTGCCACGCCTCTACGAGAATCTACCGGTTGCGATGATTATGGGCACTACAGCCGAGCACAAGAAAGGTATCGGTTCGCATGTCTTGGAGCTTATGAATGCTTTTTCAAAGCAGCAATACGGAGTGCTCATGCATTCCGACCTTGAGCGCTATCACCTTACCAATGGTGCTGGCGTCATGCCGGGATGGCGTATGTGGGAGAGTCTGGAACGTAAGGGTATTGTGAAAAAATACCAAACACCACTCGGGGACCGTTTTGTGTTCGAAGAGGAAAAAGAAGTTATATTTTAGCGTCTCGACTCCTCCACAGCACTCGACACGCAAGTGTCCTGTACGGCGCCCAACGTTCTGCCATCCGCTCAAGTTTCTTTGAAGGCGTTCCTCGCTTGAGGCTATAGAGCGTTTCCATACTCCGTACGAGCCCCAAGTCTCTCGAAGAGAAGATGTCGGGATGCCCGGCGGCAAACATGAGGAACATCTCGCAGGTCCAGGGTCCAATGCCCCAAACTTCAGTAAGTTTTTCTGTTGCTTCCTCTTTGGTTGCCTTGGAGAGGGAAGAGAGGTTGAGTCCTTTCTGTACGGCCTTCGCAAGTTCCTTGAGTGTCTTTGCTTTAGCGCCAGAGAGTCCTGCCTTACGTAAGCGGGGAAGTGAGGTCTTTTGAATCGTCTCTGGAGTGACTTTTCCGCCACAGATCTTTCGCACCTTCTCCCAGATGCTGTCGGCTGCTTTGGTTGCTAGCTGCTGACTCACCACTGAGCTTGCGAGTGCAGAAAAGAGCGTTGCATTTCCTTTACGACGTTTTGTCTTCTCGGCAAGACCAGACGCATGGGGAAGTGCGGCCTGGTACAGGATGGGATCCCTTGACTTCCAGTGTTCGAGTGCTGCTTTTACCTGTGCGTCCATCGCCATACGCTATACCCATAGCCCGCTTCACGCCACTTTTCGGGCGTATATACTACCCTCATGGTACGTCTCATCATCTGGATTGTTATCGGCCTTCTCGCACTCTCCTTCTTCGGAATTTCGCTACGCGGACTCGTTGAAAACCCTACCAACCAGGACAACCTCTCCTTTGTGTTCGCCATGGTCGACTCCGGCTGGAGCATGATTAAAATGTGGCTTCTTGATATGTGGGATATCGTACGCGGTGTTTTTGACTAAGTCATGGAAGAGAAAAAGAAAGTCACCATCACCATCCCCTCGGACGCTCGTCCCGGCTTCTCAAACGTCGCTCAAGTCTATGTCTCAGACGACTCTGTGGTCATGCAGTTTGCCTACGTGAGGCCAAACGCGGGCACTGGGCAGCTCATAGGGGAAGTCGTGCTGTCGCCTAAGCACGCCATAGAGTTCAATCGGGCCCTGGATCAGACCATTAAGCAACACTTCACTCGCCATCTTGAGGAGAAGGGTTCATGAACTCCTTCATTTGAATTTCACCCTCTTAAGGGTACGGTTCGCCTGGGAGCACATAGATATAAGCCGAAATTCACGAAACGATATGAAGACTCTAATTCTTGGCGCGTTGGCGCTTGCGGCGGCGGCCCTTCCGGCAGCTTCCTTTGCGCAGATGTATGCCTACGTAAATACGAGCGGTGAAGTGATGTCCATAGACTCAGCGACTCCGGAAACGGCAATCGCAACGGCTCCAGGCATCGCTACTCACAGCGGTGTTATCAGGCTTGACGATACCTCTGATACCGAATTGCTCGGTGATGATGTGTCGGGTGTGTAGCAAGCAGACAACATAGATTATTAAACGAGCTCTCGAAGCCACACCTTCGAGAGCTCGTTATATACTTGAAACAGCATGAAATATTTCCTCCTAGCTTTGATTGCGTTTCTCCTCCTACCGTCAGGCACGTTCGCAGCTACCAATCCTTCCTGCGAGATTATCACCGTGACTATGCGTGGCGTAGTGTATTCAGAGAAAGAGCCGGAGGTGATGGTGAGAGAAGGAGAAGTCGTTGGCTTCCTTTGGTTCAGCGAGGACGCAACCTCAGCCCGTGACGCTGAAGGGAATCAAAGCACACTTGCAGGCGCTAAGGTTCTGAGGATTGATGGCGACACCTCTTTTTCATACGAGTTCTTAAACAGCACTGATGAGACCACCTGTTCCGTGGGGTTCCATGTCGTTGAGGGCCAAATCTCGGCAAGCTCGCTTGTCACAGAGGATGAGCGCCCGACTATCAAAGGAACAGCGGATGGAACCAGTACCGTAAAGTTCTCCATTGAGGACAGCGACGGTAAACGGATCTATCTCTCCAAGGAGCTCAAGGTCAGCAACGGCAAATGGAGCGAGCGCATCTCGAAGGAACTGCCGGACGGGAACTATCTCGTGACGCTCTACGGCGACAAAGACTACGAACTCAACTCCATCACGACCGGCATGCTCGCACTTGGTCCTGAACCTGAGAAAGGCAAGGGCTCAATCACCGTATCGCAGTTTTCGCTTCTTACCGGCGGAACTGCTGCTGCGGGGACCTTAATACCAATTGAATACCTCAAGGTGGTCAACACAAGCCAGGTTCCAGTGAAGCTCGAGGGCTTTACCCTTAAGGAAACAGGTTCTGCACCAGACGACCTAGTCATAGGATTCACCACGAACGACGATAAGGGTGGATCGCGTTCAACGATTGGAGGCACGGAAGGTACGGAGTTGTTCAAGAATAGCCAAGCCTTCGTCCCGCTTATAGCGACCATTGAACCGTCTCAAATTCGCGTCTTTACGATTAAGGCAATCTTGAGCCGAATGAGTGGGAGCGCCGGAGGAAAACAGCTCCTCATAGATACCATCGATGTAGACGCCGATGGGGCCGTGAAAGCGACGTACCCAATACGAGGTGTGACCTGGACGCTTGCGTATTAAATAAATATGCCAGACGAAGGATATAAACTACCGTCGAGTTCTGATTCTGAGCCGCAGCTTCCAGCAGAACACCAAACGAGATTCGACCGCCTTATGAGCGTAGACCCGAGCCTTTGGCCAGAATCCCTACTCGATTTCATTGCTGACGAGACCGATATCGACGCAGCCGATATCGATTCCGCACCTGAGAAGCTTAAGGGTCCAGTAGCAGAGTGGCTCAAGCAACCACAAAGCTTAGATGTTGTTGATTCGATGTAACTCTAAGCAAAAAGCCCCCAATTGGGGGCTTTTTGCTTTTGAGCTTTGGCTTACGCCGCTGGCTCTGCCGCAGGGGCCTCAGCCGGTGCAGTAGCCTCAGTAGGCTCATCTGCTACCGGTGCTGCCGGAGTGTTTGTCTCGTCCATAGTATCCAGGAGTTATCTGCTAAAGAACGCAGTGTGGCACGGATAGTGGAGTAGCGCCACCCCTAGCAATACGCAGCAATCTCGGTCATCCAAGGAGCGGGGAAGTCGCCAAAAGAGGCTTATAGTGGGCCATTTTTTATCTCGGCATGTAAACCAGGGAATACCGACAGAAAGTTCCCGTTGGAATGCCACAGGAATGTTTCTTAAGAGGGCGTATACGGGGCAAAAGAAGCCAATATAAGGGTAGGAGAGCCAAGACAGGTCCCGCCCTTATCTGCCCAGGCGTACTACGCAAAAGATATATTGTGCGAAGCTTAGAATGAAGAAGCTCGGCTATCCGATACGCCTCATAAGAACACACGAACCTCTTCTTCCCTCGCGAGCTTCGACGAATTTTTTTGCATCTACATATTCGTATGACTTTTGTACACAAACAACACAACAACGACTAAGAAGAGGAGGGATGCCCTGCCCCAGAGGGGGAGCTTGGGGAATTTTGAAGACTTAGGGAGATTTTAGAGGTGAGCAGAGATAGCTGACTTCCCTACTCTGATTCATCAGCTTGGCTCATGCCTCTTCAACAACGTCATACTCCCCCTTGATGAACTTGTACGGACCAGTGGTGTTAGGCATCTTCACAAAGATGCTCTTATGCTCGTATGAAATTACTTCTCCTGCCATGCCTACGATGTGGTGCTTCCGGGCGAACTCGGAATCTTTTGCACGCACCGTCTTCCCTACCAGGTCCTTGAGCTCCCCATTCTCTTCGCTTGTCCGGAAATCTGGAGTTGGGATTGGCTCGGGCATAGGTAAAAGTCTAGCACTTCACGTTCTCAATGATGTAATCAAAGGCCTCGTCAACGGTATCCACCAGCTTATAGAGTTTGAGGTCGCTCTCATCAATAGCAGCATACTGGGCAAAGAACCGCTTTTCAAAGGACTCAATAATCGGAGTCCAGTATTCCTTTCCGTAGAGCACGATAGGAATCGGCTGAATTTTCTTGGTCTGGACAAGTGTCGCAATTTCAAAGAACTCATCCATGGTGCCGTATCCTCCCGGGAAGTAGATGTAGACCTCAGAGGCAAACGCGAGCATGGTCTTGCGAACGAAGAAGTGGTCGAACGTTATTGAGTCCGTAAGGTAGCCGTTTAATGCCTGGTTGTCGGAGAGACGAATGTTAAGACCAACTGATGCACCTCCTGCCTCAAAGGCTCCTTTGTTTGCCGCCTCCATGATGCCGCTAGAGCCTCCGGTGATGATGGCGAATCCGCGCTTCGCAAGCCGTCCTGCGAGCTCCGTGGCTGCCTTTGAAATCTCCTCACCGAAGCCCGCGCGTGCGCTTCCGAAGAAGCTTGCTGCAAGTCCATACTTTGAGAGAAGCTCAAAGCCCTCCACGAATTCGGACATAATCTTAAAGATGCGCCATGACTCAAGCTGCTTCGGCTTACAGACCAGCGGCTTGAACTCAGCAGGCACTTCAGGTTTTCCCTGCTGGATAGCGTCCACCAGCGTGTCCTTCATCCGTTCGTGATGCTCTTCCCTATTCACCACAGGGTCCGTCACTGAAGGAACAGTGTGTGAATCAGTTACTTTGTCATCCATGGTATGTCGTACGTATCAAAATCGGGTAACAGTTTCTTATTATACGCTATCCGAGCGATGACTTCTGCATGGCAATACGCTCCAGTGAGCGCATTGTGGGGTTTCGGTTCTGCTGGGAGGCCACAGTACGCAAGAGCGTACGTCATATCGATAGCTGAGTGGTTGTTCTTGAGCGGAGGCTCCTTCCCATTCACTCGCATATGGGTCCACACGAGCGTGTGTACGTCGATGGTTCGCTTGGCAAACGGAAACTCCATGTGTGCCCGCTCGCAGGCAGCCCGAAGAATATCGTGGTCAAAGGAAACGTTCTGCGCAGCCACCGTGCGCTCCTCTATATCCATAGCCCAGGCGATGAACCCCGCGACAAGCTCCGCCTCGGTCTTTTTCTCGGGGTCAGTAGCCTCATCCCTCGAGAACCCATTCACTGCAAGCGCCTCGTCTTCAATGTGTGCACCATCCCACGCACGGCATTCGTCGTAGAACTGATTAGTTGGATTGTCTAAATCCAATGCTCCGATTGAAAGAATGGAGTTCTTGCGTGGTTCGACGCCTGTGGCTTCTACATCGAGGACAATCATGATTATTTCTTACGCATAAGGCGCGTCATGTTCTCCTCCTGGAGGTCATGCGTCCGACTGATGTATTCGTTTATGCGCTCGGAACGTTGAGTCGACTGCCTAATCCAGTCGCTCCATTCTGTAGCAGTAATCACCCCGCGCGCCTTGAGGATGCCTAGAGCTTCGAGCCTTCCTACCTGAATGTCGAGTGCGGCGCTCATATTCTCCTCGGCGTTTCGAGGAGTGTCGTGGCCGAACATGTACAGATAGACGAGCTTCCTCGCTTCGGCGAACTTGTCCCACACCGCAGCCTGTACCCGCTGTTCCTTTGCACCAAACGGTTCTCCTACCTCAGGCGGAAGTTCAGCAATAAGAGGGGTTATTTCGTCGTAAATTTGCTCAAGCTGTGCAAGCACGTAGAGTTCCGTTTCGACGCGTTTTTCAAGAGTTGCCTTAAGCCCCCTACTCTCCATGGCCTCGATTGGGTTTTCTGCCTCACTCGCCTCTCGCATTGCCTTGCGGCGGCGGTGCGGATAGTGAACGAGTTCAAAACTACGCTTCCACATCTCCTCGTGCTCTCCCATCCGGTCGTAGAGGTTCTGAAGCATCTCATGCACCTCCGGAAGGCGCCCGTACTTCTTCTCATAGTTGGTACAGTGCGTATCGAACGCATGCGTATCGCGCTTCCAGCGGGCATCAAGGGCCTTGAGTTCAGTCTCGAACGCTTCGAGACGCTCTTCGTCTTCCCTCGTGAGGTTGCCTTGAAAGAGCATGCCGGTGACAACACTGCTTATCTCGGCATACTTCTCGACGACCTCGTCTGCCAGCCGTCCCAACGAACGGTCCATGAATTCGATATTGGAGAGCTCATGCGCCTCATCGCGCTTCTCCCGTGGGTCAGACTCAAAATCCATAGAGGAAACTATAGCATCAGGCTAAATACCCTTGCAGTTAGCCGCTGGGGCATAGCCTGCAGCCTCTGCGTCCTCTTTAGAGGCAAAGAAAACCTTGTTGCTCTCCGAGATAGTCTTGGCTCCTGAGCAGGTCGGCAAATGATACTTAGTGCCGTTTTTAGAGGCCACATACCTTGCATCCTCGGGGGTTACTGCCTGGGCTACCGCAGCTCCCTGGTCGGTGTATTCAATGGAGAAATCACTCCCCTGCCCCGCATCCCGCTCATAGAGCATCCCAAGCCAGAAGCTCGCAGAAGTGGCTAAAACAACCACCATAAGCACCAAGACGTCCTCAGGGACTTTGGCCAGCACTTCCTTGCTTCTACGGCCTATCTCTGCTATATTCATGCCACAACAGCATAGCACTATGGCATCAACAAAAGCGGGAGGCTCAACAAAGAACGTACGCGACTCACAAGCGAAATACCTTGGAGTAAAGCTCGGTGACGGCGCAGCAGCTCGTCCGGGTATGGTTATCGTCCGCCAGCGCGGTACTAAGATTATGGCCGGCAAGAATGTCCGTGTCGGAAAGGACCACACCCTTTTCTCACTCGCTACTGGTAAGGTTTCCTTCACCGAGAAGCGCAAGGTTCGCTACGACGGTAGCACCATTCGCCGCAAGGTAGCCAACGTCGTCTAACAAAAAAGCCCCGCATCAAGCGGGGCTTTTTTGTATTGGAAGCTTATTCAGCTTCGACAACAATGGTGATCTTCCCGAAGTTCTCGCCGTAAGCGACAGGAACATCAAAGGTACCGAGTTCCTTGAACGGGCGCTCAATGGAGATAGCATCTACTGGAAGCTTAGTCATCTCTGCAATCTCCTTGGCATCCACAGCATCATAGAGGTGACCCTGCTCGTTTGCCTTCTTGATGAAAACAATGCGCTCTTCGGCAAGGGCGGTGAGGCGCTCAGCGATGAGCTTACCGTCGAGCTCCTGGCGCTCCTTCATCTGCTTCTGCATGGTCTCTGCCCTCTTTACTGCCTCTCCGGTTGCCGGAACGGCCATCTTCCGAGGAATAAGGAAGTTAATAGCGTGGCCATCCTTTACCTCGACGACATGGTTGGCACGGCCAGTGCCCTTCACGTCCTTTATCATTACGACTTTCATAGTGGGGCTATCCTACCCTGCCGCCAGCCCTCTGGCAACCGGGCTAGAGCGCGAGAACAGCTGCCGCCGTTGCATCCTGCGGCACCTCAAGCTCCGGCATCTGTGAGCTGTTGAACGCCATGAGACCGATGACAAAGACCAAAATAGCAAAGGTACCGCCGAGAGCCTCGAGGTACGGCATCCGGAAGTGAGCGTGGAGCGCAACGAGGAACATAAGACCGAGGATGAGCGCCAGTATAGAAAGAGCCGTGGTTGCGGTGTGATTAGGGGAAGCCATTGCCTGAAGCACGGATTCCTCAACTTGAGAGACAGCGACTGTCTCTTCGCCAAGCACGGTAACTTCAGAGGTCTCTGTAGGGGCAACCGCCACAGGAGTCTCCTCCTCAGGTGCTGGTGCTGCAGACGCTATCTTCGGGCTTGCAAAGAACTGCACGACGAAGGTCACCTGTTTTCCTTTATATTCTCCTTCAGCGGTCGCAATACCAATCTCCTCGTACTGCTGCTTCACGATGTTGGCGTAATGTGTGGGTGACTTCATCCACGCTTCTTCAACATCTTTGGAGTCTTCGAAGTTTACTGCAAGATTCTCTCCGGCATAGGTGTACTCGTATCCTGCAAGCTCTACCCAGTGCCACGGCTGCTTGCCGTCAGGAGTGACATGCGCAAAATATCCCTTCGCTGCCATGTCGTTAGCCTTAAGCTGTGCAGCCTTCGTGAGAAGCGCGTTCTCAGAGAGCTCCCCCGCTCCCACAGATGCGCGGTCTGCGTTGGTGAGCTGTATGAGTGCTGCCGGAAGTACGGTGGCGAGAAGTCCCGTGCGTCCATCATCAACCTTAGTCGCAAAAAGATAGGCACCCTCAACAAGAAGGACGAGCGTAAAGACGGCGAGAACCGCTGTAACACTCAGGATGCCCGGACGAAAGCGGTTTCCCTCGTGCGGGACAACCAAATGCTTCACGTGCTCGTGCCACTTTCGCATAGTATGCAAATAATCACACACTTTTCAGTGTGCGGCAAATGGCGCTACTTTCCGGTCGTAAGGAATTCAACTGCACGCTCCCTTTGCGGGTCCTTCCCTGCTTCTCGGTCTTCCTGGGTGCGCTCTACGAGTATGTCCGGCGCAATACCACCGTCTGAAATGGAGATGCCATCAGGAGTAAGCCAGCGCGCGACCGTTATCTTAAGCGAACCGCCGCCTACCTCAACAAGCTCCTGAACCGAACCCTTTCCAAAGGATGCGGTGCCGATAAGCGTCGCAACGTCATGGTCATGAAGCGCTCCTGCAAGAATCTCTGACGCAGAGGCTGAGCCCTTGTCCATAAGAATCACAATCTTAGTACCAGCGGCAACACCAGTGCTGCCGGTAGAGCGGTGTACAAGGTTCTCGCGCTTTCCGTCATAATCCTCCGTCACGATGACGTCGCCCTTTGGAAGGAAACGGCTGGCAATCTGTACCGCAGACTGCAGATAGCCTCCTGGGTTCCCACGCAAATCGATAAGAAGCTTGTTGGAACCGGAACGCTTGAAGTCATTTAGTGCATCAGTAAAAAGTTTGTTTGCGGTTCCGGTGAACGTGTAGAGCGTAATGGTGTAGACGCCGGAGGTTGCGTCGTACCCGTGGTCGATGGTCGGTACCTGGATGGTGTCGCGAACAACGGAAATTTCAATAACCTCACCATTGCGGTAAATGCGGAACACCACTGGCGTACCCTTCTCTCCACGGATGAGCTTCACTGCTTCATCGGTGGACATGCCATCAGTCGAGACCCCATCGATGGAAAGAATGCCGTCGCCAGCGTGCACACCTGCGCGCTCAGCCGGGGTGCCCTTCAAAGGAGCAATAACGGTCAGAAGACCCTCCTGTACGCCCATTTCAATACCAACACCACTGAAGTTTCCGAGAATGTCTTCCTTGAAAATCTTTGCTTCCTGCGGCGGGAGGAAGATGGTGTACGGGTCGCCGTAGGAATCGGTAAGACCCTGGATGGCGCCCCAGAGTTTGTCCTTACTGTCTGGGAGCGTTGAGGTCGCATGACTCTCGACGAACTTAGCGTCGAGCGTATTCCACACTTTCCAGAAATTCTCGAGGTCAACGGCAGTATCCGGAGTGGCATCAAGACCATCGGAGAGCAGCGGAATCGAATTGGCGAGGATGCGGCCACCACCTTGAGCTCCGGTTACCATTCCTGCGCCAAACGCGAGGACCACCACGAGTGCGAAGACGACTGCGACGCGCGCGATACGACTAAAGCGACTTCGTGGAGTGGCGTCAGGGGGCATAAATACGCCAGTATTATACCACAATGCTATACTTCTCTTCATGGTAATACGCCACCTTTGCGGCTCGACGACGTGGGTTGATCTCGAGTGCCCAACGAAAGAAGAGTTGAAGCAGGTAATGGAGGAATATGGCATCTCGTCGAGAGTTGAAGACGAAATTGTTAACCCCACACCCTACCCGCTCTCCGTTTCCTTCCCTGCGTATAGCTACCTCATCCTCCATTTCCCAATTGCTGACGTGCATGAAGGCACCCGAAGTCAGGAAATCGACTTCATCGTCGGCAAGAACTTTTTGATAACGGTTCGTTACGAAACCATCGCCCCGGTTCATAACCTCCACAAGATTTTTGAAGCCGAGGAACTCCTCGACCTCCCTGCCCCAGAGCGCGCAAGCGGTGCAGAGCTCACGGAATTAGTGTTCCGTCGCCTCTACCGTGCTATTCGCGAAGAAGTCGAGCAGACGGCACGCCTCTTGGAGCACATCGAAGAGGATGTCTTCTCTGGCAAAGAGCGCGAGACCGTTCGCAAGATTTCAGACGCCGGTCGTGTCCTGCTTCGTTTTGAGACCGTGCTGAGGCGCCACGAAGAACCGCTCACCATATTTCTCTCAGAACTTTCAGATAAACGCTTCTTCGGCCCAGCGTTCAAAGTACACGCCACCTCAATTGAAGCGGAGCGCGAACACGTCGCTGCGCTCGTTGTTTCTTACCGCGCAGTGGTACGAGAACTCCGCACCACCAATGACTCCCTTCTCTCCTCCTCTCAGAACGAAGTCATGAAGTACCTAGCGTTCATGTCGCTGCTTACCTTCCCGCTTACCCTCATCGCTGCCATCTTCGCGATGGAAACTGACTACCTGCCAATCGTCGGACTTCCTCACGACTTCTGGATTGTCATTGGAATCATGGTACTCGTGGGAGGCGGTCTCTTCCTCTTCGCACGCGCAAAGCGCTGGCTCTAGTGTATGTGGCCCTTTTGTAGCAAAGCCAAGAACAGTGCTCTCCTCTATCTGAGCAATACGCTTTCTGGAAAGAAGGAGCTCTTCACGCCACTCTCCGCTGGCCGCGCAACGCTCTACTCCTGCGGTCCGACGGTCTACGGTCCCCAGCACATCGGAAACCTGCGGGCTGCAGTCTTTGCAGATACGGTTGCGCGCACACTCAAGGTCGCAGGCTACCGCGTGCGCCGTGTCATCAACATCACTGATGTCGGACACTTGGTCGGGGACGGAGACGAAGGCGAGGACAAGATGAATGTAGGCGCACGGGCCGAAAAGACAACACCTGAAGAGATTGCCAAGCGCTACACCGACCGCTATATGCAGGACATCCGGTCGCTCAACCTCGACCTTCATGACATCAACTTCCCTCGTGCAACCGAGTACATTCAGCAGCAAATTGTGATGATTGAGACACTTGAGAAGAAAGGTCTTACCTACAAGACTGAGGACGGCATCTATTTCGATACTGCCAAGTTCCCTTCCTACGGAAAGCTCGGCAACACTCGTGACGTTGAACAGAAGGCAGGTATGCGCGTCTCGGCTGGCGGAAAGCGCGACCCCCGTGACTTCGCACTCTGGCGTTTTGCAGGGGTGAATGATTTGCAAAAGTGGGATTCGCCATGGGGCGAAGGAAATCCGGGCTGGAGTATTGAATGTTCAGCAATGGCGCGTGCACTCCTTGGCGACACCATAGACATACACACCGGTGGCCAGGACCACATCAACGTGCACCACAACAATGAGATAGCGCAGTCTGAAGGCGCAACAGGTCGGCCGCTCGCGCGCTACTGGCTCCA
The DNA here is from genome assembly GCA_964391975.1 of uncultured Candidatus Saccharibacteria bacterium. Taxonomy (GTDB): domain Bacteria; phylum Patescibacteriota; class Minisyncoccia; order Phycocordibacterales; family Phycocordibacteraceae; genus C7867-001. The sequence goes on from CAYMNZ010000001.1 coordinate 363,039, forward strand.
TAACGCCTTCCTTACTATAGAAGGAGCGAAGATTTCTAAGTCAGTGGGTAACGTGCACACACTCTCAGACGTTACTGAGCGGGGCTTCCATCCGCTGGCACTCCGTTACTTCTTCCTTCAGGCGCATTACCGCACTCCCCTTTCCTTCTCCTGGGACGCCGTTGCGGCTGCGGACGAAGGACTCAAGAGGCTTTGGAACGCAGTACGGGAGTTAAAACGTCACGGCAAGATTTCCGATAGCTCTCGTCGCCTCAGCTCCGTTGTGTTCGATGACCTCGCGACCTCTCAAGCACTCGCGCTCCTGTGGGAGGCACTCAAAGACGACAATCTCTCCCCATCGGAGAAATGGGGTGTCGTCGAAGCGGCTGAAGAGCTCCTCGGTCTTTCGCTCACCAACCCCCCTGAGGCTGCTGCTGCCCTCTCACTGGCTCAGCTGCCCGAAGAGGTGCGTGCCCTCGTAGAGGCGCGTGAGGCAGCCCGTGAGGCCAAGGACTTCGCTAAGGCAGATGAGTTACGTATCCACCTTTCAAACCGGGGATATCATGTGGAAGACACCCCTTCCGGACCCCTCTTCACGACCACCGAAAGATAGTAGAATAGGCCCCTATGGCCGACCGCATCCCTCCTCAAAGTCTTGAAGCCGAACGCGGTCTTCTTGGCGCGCTTCTTTTGAAGCCTGACGCTATTCACGACGTTGCCGACTTGGTGCGTCCTGATTCCTTCTACGCAGAGCGTCATCGCATCATCTTTGAAGCGATGAAGGAACTCTCCGACCGCGGAGAGCCTATCGACATTCTTTCGCTTTCCGAAAAGCTCACTAACAAAGGAACACTTGAGCGCGCTGGTGGCCGCGCCTACATTGCGGAACTTGCCGGTAGCGCTCCTGCCCCTGGTAACTTCGCCCACTACGCAGAACTCGTCTCCCGTAAGCACGTCATGCGTTCCCTTATCGGAGCAGCATATGAAATTAACGAAGCAGCCTACGACGATGCGCGCGATACCGGCGAGGTGCTCGACGAAGCGGAGAAGAAAATCTACGCTGTTGGAAACGCTTCCGCTGCACACAAGTTCACTCCTATTGCCGACAAGCTTGGAGACGCATGGGACCGCATGGAAGCACTCTCAAAGAAAGAAGGTGGTATCCGCGGTGTGCCAACTGGATTCCCTGAGCTCGACAGCATGCTCTCCGGCCTTCACCCTTCTGACCTCGTGATTCTTGCCGCGCGTCCATCGGTGGGTAAGACTTCCCTTGCGCTTGATATCGCTCGCAACACGGCAGTCAGACACAACACCCCGGTCGGCATCTTCTCGCTCGAGATGAGCTCCGAGCAGCTTATCGACCGTATGCTTGCAGCTGAGTCCTATGTCGACTCGTGGAAGATGCGCACCGGTGCTATCCGTGCCGAGGACGACTTCGCAAAGATTCGTGACGCACTTGAGTCCCTCTCCAAGGCTCCCATTTTCATAGACGACAAGCCAGGCAACAACATCCTTGCGATGCGCGCCGTTGCCAGGCGTTTGAAGCGCGAGCACGGCATCGGGCTCCTGATCGTCGACTACCTCCAGCTCATGGCTCCGGTGGGTGCTAAAGCCTCTGATTCCCTGGTGCAGCAGACCACTGAAATCTCACGTTCGCTCAAGTCCTTGGCTCGTGAGCTTGAGGTGCCAGTACTCGCGCTCTCCCAGCTTTCGCGCGCGGTGGAGCAACGCGGTGGCAAACCTCGTCTATCCGACCTTCGTGACTCCGGTTCCATTGAACAGGACGCTGACGTCGTGATGTTCATTCACCGCGAGGACAAGCGTAGCCCAGACAGTGAGCGCACGAACATTGCAGAGATTCTTATTGAGAAGCATCGTAACGGCCCGACGGGACGAGTGGAACTCTACTTCGACGAGAAGCGCGCAACTTTCGCCTCAGTCGATAAGTCAGGTTACGGCGACCTCGGCGACGCCTTCGATAACTAGTATGGCGGACCGTGTTGAAGACCTCTCCCGTCTCTTTGAACGCTTCCCCGGTATTGGCCCGCGCCAAGCAAAGCGCTTCGTCTACTTTCTTCTCTCTCTTCCCCAAAGTGACCGCGTAAAGATGGCGGAACTGTTGAGCGCTCTTGGAGCGGACGTGAAGCAGTGTGTAGAGTGCATGCGCTACGCTAACGGCGGCGGACCTTCTTGTTCGTATTGTGCTGATTCCTCTCGTGACGATTCCATACTCATGGTGCTCGAGAAAGACCAGGACCTGGCTGCGATGGAGCGAACCGGAACCTACAAAGGACGATACTTCGTACTGGGTGGTGTGCTCACACTTTCAGGCAAGGGCGTGATTCGAGAGAAGGAACTAGTGAAGGCAGTAGCGGCTCGCCTCAAAAACGGGCTCAAGGAAATTGTGCTCGCGCTCTCGGCAACCTCTGAAGGAGAGAATACTGCTGACCGCGTACGTGAACTCTTGCTTCCCTATCGCGACCAGGTGAAACTCACCATTCTCGGGCGCGGACTGGCAACTGGCTCAGAGCTTGAGTACGCAGATAAAGAGACGCTACGAGGAGCGCTTCAGAATCGAAAAGAGACTTAATCGTCGTCATCCACTTCCCTGCTCTCGTAGGTGTGGAGCTCAGCAGCGTCCTCTGCCACTTCACGGCGGTCTTCGTCATCGGGAAAAAGGTCGGGGTCAGCGTACTCGAGGATAAAGGCCACGAGCCACGAATCGTTCCCGTATTCTTCAGGTTTCTTAGCACGGAGACGTTCTCCTTCGACCATGATGCTTTTGATAGTTCCACCAACCCTGCGGTTCAGTGCATTAGCGATATCCTGATACACGATGTCTTCGTCATCAAGAAGCATAGAGGCGGCAGTACGGTATTGCTCTGGGGTCCACGGCTTCGGGGTACCACGCACCTCAAATCCGAACGCTTGCCGCGCCTCGAGCGTAAGCCCACGACTGTAAATGGGTGAAAGTTCTTCACCCCTTACAGTGCGTCCCATCATCGTGGCGAGGCCTGCGGCGACTTCGTCCGTGTTCTTTCCTTCAATAACACGCAAGTACGTCATGTGAATGAGAACATCAGAATGGCTGAGGCTCTTTCCGCGACCCACGCTACCCTTTCGCTGGGTGCCTTCCACCATCTCCGGTTGCGATGTTGGATACACAAACATTTTGTGCCGTCGAAGCATGTCGTTACCCTTCTTCGTGAAATCTTCAAGTGCACGTAATTCCGATTCAATCTCTGGAGTCTCAGGACCGAGGAACTCATGCCATTTACGTATTACCCGATTCTGCGTCGACTGAGCATGCCCCTCATCACTAAGAAGTTTCCATGCACGAGCTCGAAACGCGGTAACCTTCAACTCCTTCTGACCTTGGGCAGTCAGCATCTTGTTGAAGGGACCGATAAGGTCGTTGGGTCCCTTGCCATCGAGATACAGGAGCGCCGCACGCATACAGTTTTCTTTGCTCCATGTGGCAGACACGCGGCGACCAGCCTTAAGATCTGCCCAGCGCCCAGGCTCAAACACCCTTTCGAATTCGATGCCTCGCGATTCTGCCATAGCCTCCAGTTCCTCAGCGCTTGCAGCGGACACCTGTTCTGCCGAGAGTTGCCCAATCGGTGGTTCGGGAAGCATCATGCCGCGCTCCGTTTGCGACACTCTTCCGTAGGCACCAGCTTCTTCTGTCATGTCTCTAGTCTAACAAAAAACCCGCCGGATGGCGGGTGTTTGTTTAGGAGAGGCTGTCGATCTTAACCTTGATGAAAGGCTGGCGGTGTCCACGGCGCTTGAGGTAGCGGCTCTTTGCCTTGTACTTCACCACCTCCACCTTCTTAGCGCGGCCGACTTCCATGACCTTAGCGGTCACCTTGGCTCCCTTTACTGAAGGGGTACCAACGGTGGTCTCCTTTCCATCATCGGTCATAAGGACCTCGTCAAAAGTGACGGTATCGCCCTTAGCGAGCTTCTGGGTGTTGATGCCCCGTCCGAGCTTCTCGATGGTAATAGTGCCGCCCTTGGCGACCACGTACTGCTTGCCTCCGGTCTTGATAACTGCGATATCCATAATCCGGGTACTCTACCGGAAAAGGGCCTATATGTAAACCAGGGGGCTACCCCTTCCGCTTCTTCACCCCTACAAATACCGGCCTCCCAAAAGCTAGCGTATAGGCCCTGACCTGGTCGAGCGTCATGGGTACCACATACCACTTCTCACCGTTCCAGGTGGCCACGAGGTGGTGTGGCAAGGTTCGTTCCCGCTGTAAGTCTTCGAGGTCGCTGGTCAGAAGAGCAACGTCATCACCTTCGGCCATTGTAAGCGCCTTCATGAGCGTTTTCTCTTCCGTCGTCACCGGCTTGGTGTACTCATCAAGTGGTTCTGCACAAACATAGGCCCGAGGCTCTCCTTGGGCATTCAAAGCTGGGTGCTTGTCCACGGACACCAGGTAGCGCAAAAACTGCTCCGTTGATGCAAGAACGTGGTCGTGTAGCGCAAGCTGCCCTTGAACAATCTCTGGATCAAGAAAATATGAACGACTCTGACCAGCAGGACCAAGGGTCTTATCCTCTGGGTCAATCTTCCCTGTAAAGGCAGCCGCCATATCATCCTTCGCGTATTTCTTCCGAAGCGCGTCCTTAAGTACCTTCTCAACACCTTTGTTCGCAACAAAACGCCCCGTACCGAGTGCGCTCTTCGGAAGTTCCCGAACACTATTGTTCACCATCGTAAAGAGCTGCGGAAGACCGGGATCTTTGTGCCCCGGCTGAGAAAGACCTTCGCCTCTCTTAGACATACTCGTCCTCGTCTGCTGCCGATGGCTTGTCGAGAAGTGTTGGTTCGATTCCTGCCTTGCTCTCACTAATGCGATACACGTCCTTGTCTATCTTTCCGAGCTCCTTGTACCCGCTGTTCCAGTGCGAGACCGCAGTACCAAGTGCGGTACCAAGTTTCTTATAGTAGGTCTCATACGAACCAATGTGCTTGCCGAGTTCCCCCACCCGCCTCTGGATTTCCACAGCCTTCTGCTCAATCTGCAGTGCCTTCAATCCCTGCATAACCGTCTGGAGGTACGCGAGGAAGGAGGTTGGCGAGACGATGATGACCTTGTCGCGTGAGGCAGCGCGCTGGATGAGGTTCTCATCATCCCCCGCTCCGATTTGGTTAGTGAGAAGGTCGTAGTAGATGCCTTCGCTTGGGATGAACATAAACGCGAAGTCCATGGTTCCCTCTTCTGGTCGGATATACTTTGCGGTCTCTGCAATACGAAGCTTGAGGTCGTTCACGAACACTTTCTCTGCAGCCGTGCGCTCCGCGCTCCCTATGGGAGTTCCCACAAAACGGTTGTAGTTATCGAGCGAGAACTTAGAGTCCACCGGCACCAGCTTCTTATTGATGACGATAACAGCGTCAACAACCTCTCCGTTCTTAAACGGATATTGAATGCGGTAGTCCTCAGGACTCATGACGTTCTTCAGCACTGTCTCGAGGTAGTACTCACCCAGTATTCCGCGCTGCTTTGGGTTCTTGAGGAGGTCTTGAAGCGACTGCAGCTGTTCAGCATAGGTCTGGGTCTGCCGTCCTATCTCTTTAACTGAGGTGAGTTCGGTCGTAATTTCCTTGATGAGCCTCGAGGACTCTCCAAGCTGGGTGCGCATGGTGTCGTGCATCTGCTTGGACGACTCATTCATACGGGAATCAAGGGCCCGTTCCAGGTTCTCCATCTGGCGCTGCAGAAGCACCATCCCGCCCGTCTCTTCCCCTCCCTTACGCCGCCCCAGGACGAGCCAGAGCACCACTCCTTGGACAATGAGGACTGCCAGGACAATGCCACCAATGAGGAGCCAGTTCATCCACCGATTATACCCGGAGATAGCGGGAAATGCCTTGCCCTGGTGCTATTATTTTTCTATGGCTGACGCTGATTATTCCATCGTCCCCTCTCCGTTGGTGCTTGATAACGAGGGACGCAAGTACATCCTCACCGTCCACGACCTTCCTGCCGATGAGCGCCCGCGCGAGCGTCTCATTGCTGAAGGTCCTGCTTCCCTTTCAACCACCGAGCTCATGGCGGTCCTGCTTAACGTCGGCACCACCAAGGAAGACGTGCTCTCTATGGCACGTCGCATCATGCAGGACTACGGCGAACGAGGCGTCATGAGCCAAACGAGCGCAGAGAAACTTTCGAAAGACCTCGATATCCCTCTCGGTAAAGCTGCCCAGATTATAGCGGCCGGAGAACTAGGACGTCGCTTCTTTGAACGCACTGGTAACGGTGCTCCCACCATCCGCACCGCCCGCGAGGTCTACGACTACGCAGCCGACATGCGCAATCTCCCCAAAGAACACTTGCGCGGACTCTACCTTAACGCCCACTACAAGGTCATTCACGACGAAGTGGTCTCCATAGGAACCGTCGACGCAAACATGGTGCACCCGCGTGAAGTCTTCCGCCCCGCGCTTGAATACTCAGCGGCGGCGGTCATTCTCGTTCATAACCACCCCTCAGGCATCACTGAACCATCTTCCGCTGATCTTGAGGTCACCGAACAACTGATTGAAGCCGGACGAACGCTCGGCATCCAGCTGGTTGACCACGTTATCGTTGCGAAAGACGGCTACGCGAGCGTACCGGTGCGTTATCACGTATGAACGAACGAGTATACGCGCTCTCTCCCATTTTCTTTACCTTCCGTGACGCGGAAGACGATCGACGTATCGAACGCCTTGAATTTCATTTAAACGCAGGCGACTACTTCCCCATGCTCGCCACTATCCTCGGCTTTCTTCAGGAAACCGCAAAAGACTGTGCCAAAGATGATGTGCAGTACGAACTTATCAAGAAGGTCCGAAAAGACCTTATGCACTTGCACCAGAACTACCGGATAACGAAGAAGGATTAGGCAGCCTGTGCCCGTGCAAGTGCACGATGTTCAGCCTCTTCCTCAGGACGGATGAAGAAGAGCCACTTAGCCACCTCGATGGTGAGCATGTTTACGATACCGAAGCCTATAAGAATAAGGATATTGAGTGGAGACGGTGGCACCGTGTGGACGAGGCTCTGTAGAGCTGGGACGTAGAGTGCAGCAGCAAGCAAGACCGCGCTTGCCGCTAGGGCAATAACAAGGAACTTGTTGGAAAGAAGCGGCATCCTCCAGATTGGCGTACCAAAGCTCTTAATCGAGAAGGCAATGAAGATGGTGTTGATAGACACACCAATGAACATCATGGTCTGTATCTCAACGAGCGGAATCCGTAGAGAGTAGAGCATGAGGTAGATGATGATGAGCATAACGGCAGTCACCGTACCCACCAGCGCAATGAGCTTCAGAAGCTTGGGAGAGAGCACCTTTGCCACGTCAGGGTCCTTTGGATGGCGCTTCATTGCGGAGGGATAGAGTGGCTCAAAGGCAAACGCGAAGTTCATGAGCCCGCCTTCAATAAGGTTCGACCACAGAATCTGGGTTGGAAGAATAGGAAGCGGGAGCCCGAAAATAAGCGTAAACGAAATAAGGAGCACCTCGCTAAAGTTGGTCGAGAGCATGTACGCAAAAATCTTCTTAAAGTTATCGCGAAGTCTCCTTCCCTCCCTAATAGCGGCAGTAATCACCTCAAAACCGTTGTTGAGCAGCACGAGGTCGCTTGCTTCCTTGGCGACATCAGTTCCAGAGCCCACCGCCACACCAATAGAAGCGGCGTTAAGTGCAGGCGCATCGTTCACGCCGTCACCGGTCATTGCAACCACCTCACCTGCGTTAACGAGCGTATTGGCGATACGGAGTTTCTGGGCAGGGGCTACGCGTGCAAACACATAATTGGTACGAAGCACCTTCAAGAGTTCCTCGTCAGTAAGTTTCTCAAGTTCTGCTCCTGTGTATGCACGGTCATCAGGCCCCGCAATACCTGCTTCCCGCGCGATGGCAAGCGCAGTTTCTGGGTTATCTCCCGTAAGCATCAGCACGCGCGCACCTGCTCCCTGCATGTCACGAACGGCAGCAGGCACCTCAGCGCGTATGCCGTCTTCAAATACAATGAGGCCCATAATTGCACCCTTGGTGAGAATCTCTTCGGGGTTCTTGGGGAACGTTGTCTCATTGTGCTCCACGCGCATGATGGAGATGACGCGTTTCCCTTCCTTAGCGGCCGAGTTGAGTGCAAGCGCAAAGCGGCTGGCAAGCTCATCAGTGAGGCGATGCATGGCTCCCTTCTCGTCTCGCACATGAGTAGCTTGCGCAAGGAAGAACTCCGGAGCACCGGAGAGATACGCTACTGAGTGCCCCTCCTCTCGCACCATCATGCCGCCGAAGCGACGCGCGGAATCGAAGTGAAGCTCGTCAGTGCGCGGACACAATCCTCGCAGTTCAGGGCCCGCGATGCCGGTCTTGAGTCCTTCAAGAATGACTGCCTGCTCAATGGGTCTGCCGTGAGCGACCAGCTTCTCTTCTCCTTCCTCAGCGTCAGGACGCTCTTCTACATACGCATCAGAAGCCAACACTGCCCCTGACAGAAGGAAGCGAGCGCCATCGCTTGAACGCTCGGTAGAGGTGCCAGAATACGTCACGTAGGCAGCAATGCTCATCTGCCCCTTCGTAAGCGTGCCGGTCTTGTCGGTAAGGATGATGCTGGTCGTGCCAAGCGTCTCAGCTGCCATAAGGTTACGAACAAGGCCGCCTGACTTCAAAATGCGCTCCATACCAAGCGCAAGCACCACCGTCACTGCCGCAGGAAGGCCTTCCGGAACGCTCGCCACTGCTAGCGCAATGGCAGTGAGCAAGGTCTCATCAAGCGGCAACCCACGAAGCAAGCCAAGCAGAATAATGAACACCATGATGACCGCCACCATGATGACAATGGCGCGGGCAATCTGGCGTACATCGCGCATGAGCGGCGTTACCGTGCGGTCGTCGTGTGCGAGCTCGGCGGCAATCTTTCCTATCTCTGTAGTGCTTCCCGTTGAAACCACAATGCCCTTCCCTGCTCCTGAAACTACGAGCGTGCTTGAGTACGCCATGCAAGAGCGCTCAACCAACGGCGCCTCCTCAGAGCGCAGCGTGGTGTCCTTCTCAACCGGGAGCCATTCTCCAGAAAGCGCGGACTCGTTAATGGTGAGTGCATGCACCTCAGTCAATCGAAGATCTGCCGGCACCGCAGAGCCTGCCATCAGGGTCACGAGGTCACCAGGCACCAACTCCTCGGCCAATATCTTCATTGGCTCGCCATCGCGAATAACGAAAGCATGCTTTGCCTCACTCTTCTTAAGTGCCTCAAAAGCTTTCGATGCACGTCCTTCCTGGAAGAGGCCGATGACCACGTTCACCAGGAGCGCAACTGCAATGACAATCGCGTCGGTGTAGTGAGAGAGGAAGGTCGTTGCAAGTGCAGCCAGCACCAGCACCACTGCAATCGGACTAGCAAACTGGCGCAACACACGCGTCAAGAAAGAATCTCGATGAACCTTCGGAAGACGGTTACGGCCCTTGAGGAGACGTGCCTCAACTTCCTCCTTTGAGAGGCCCTTCGCGTAATCGGTAGAAAATGAGCGAGCGACCTCATCGGCCGCAAGTGCATGCCACATCTGTTCCTGCATTCCCTATATGGTACCCTATTCAAATATGGCTATCCACGATTCTATCAAAGCAAGCATCCCTGAGGCGCTCAGGGCTAAAGACGAGGTCCGCCTGCGCACACTGCGCTCTCTGGTGACCGCAATGACCAACGAGGTGGTAGCCAAGAAGCGCAAACCTGATGAATTCCTCACCGATGAGGAAGCAATGGCGGTTTTGAAGCGTGCAAGCAACCAGCGCAAAGACTCCATTGAGCAGTTTGAGAAAGCAGGCCGTAGCGAGCTTGCCGCCCCAGAGAAAGAAGAGCTCGCTATTATTGAGTCTCTCTTGCCTGCCCAGATGTCCCGTGAAGAAATAGAGGTGGTGGTGAAGGCAAAGATTGCGGAGATGAACGCAGACAAATCAAAAGCAGGTCAACTCACTGGCGCAGTGATGAAGGAACTCAAAGGCAAGGCAGACGGTGGAGACGTAAAGTCCGTCGTCGATAGTTTACTCGCTTAACTCCCCCCAACATGGTTGAAGAAGTAGGCGACAGCATCTGGCGCATCACGAGCGCGCACCCCGGCACCCACGTGCTCATCTTTGGTGCTATCCACGGCAACGAGAAGACCGGCATTGAGACCGTGAAGCACTTGGTAAAGGCCTTCTCTGATGGCTCGCGCACGCTTGCCTCTGGAACGCTCACGCTAGCGCTTGCCAATACCAGGGCAATGGCCGAGAACGAACGTTGGGTTGGTGGGAAGGATCTGAACCGTTACTTCACTGATGCGCACCTGTTGAAAGGCGTGGAGGGCTCCTGGGAGGAAGAGCGTGCGGGAATACTCGCGAAGCTGTGTCAGGAAGCTGACATACTCCTCGACATCCATTCGAGCAACCGGCCTGCCATTCCCTTTGCTTGTAGCCGTATTGATGCCGCGCACGAACGCGTCTACAAGTGGTTCCCGTTTGAGAACGTCATCGAGGACCCGGAATTCGTGTTCGGAGACGAGCCCGTGACTTCGGAAGAGTATATGGACCGTATAGGAAAGGTTGGGGTGTGCGTGGAGACAGGGTTGTGCGAGAGTCTTGATAGACTCGATGCCATCATCAAGTCCTGTGAAGGAGTGATGGTCGAATTCGGACTTCTCAACATCCCCGCACCAGCGCTCCCGAAGAAGAAGCCTGCGACTTACCGTTTCTATAAGACTATAAAGCTAAGTGCACGCGGCTTTGAGTTCGCTAAGGGGATGGGCACGCACTCCTTCCAGCCTGTGCGCGCAGGCGAAGTAATCGGACACCAAGGAGAAGACACGGTCACGCTCGACCGGGACGGCGTCATCATATTTCCGAAGATAAAGGAATACCAACAGCTCGGAAAACCCGTCTGCTATATCGCGATACCTGTTTAAACTCTAAAACGTTGTGACCTCACGGGGAATCGAACCCCGATTTCCAGCGTGAGAGGCTAGCGTCCTAACCGTTAGACGATGAGGCCAGTCCGCACAAAATACCAAGTAAGGCCCTATCCGGCAAGCTACTTAATAAGGAGCCACTCCTCTTCCTGACGGATGAGGTTCTTGGTGTCCTCCGGGTCTGCGAGAAGCTTCGTGACAATGCGCTCGGTCCGAATGCCTTGGGATCCCTTAATGAGCACCAGGTCGCCCTCTTCCACCATACCCATAAGCGCGTCAGCGGCTTCACGCGCTCCATCGTATTCGAAGACTGAGGTCTCCGGGAGCCCAACCTCACGCGCAGCCTTAGCCACTGCCTTGGCGCGAATACCCACCGTAACCAAGAGGTCAGTAGACTTCCCTGCTACTCCACCCACACGCTCATGCTCTTCAACCGAATAGCGTCCGAGCTCAAGCATGTCGCCGAGCACTGCTATCTTTCGATTCCCTTTCATCAACGAAAGCGCTGACAGGCTCTCAAGCATCGCTGCAGGAGAGGCATTATAGGAATCATCAATGAGAGTCGAACCGTTCACACCTCTAAGAAGGCGCGCACGACCTGGAGGTGGCACATAGGAAGCGAGATTCTCAAGTGCGCGCTGGGCGGGGATGCCAAGCGAGAGTGCGAGCGCAAAGGCTGCTGCAGGAGCATACAGTTGCGGGCGCCCGAGGGCGCCCGCAACAACAATAGGATAGGTGGCTCCAGCGACGGTCATAGTGGCTTCCATACCCGCTGACTTTCCGTCGGTGAGAAATGGCTTCTCCTCCGTCAGGCGAACATCGGACCCCTGTGTAAACCCGAAGGTCTTCACTTTAACCTGAAGCTTTGCTGCCATCTCCTCGGCATGTCCGTCGTCATGCGAAAGAACAAGCGGGGCATCGGCAGGAAGCGCGTAGGCTGGAGCGAACTCTTCCTCATGGACTGCGCGCGGCGAAGCATACGCTTCCACATGCACCGGAATACTTGGAAGATGCGTCACGACTACTGCGTTCGGAGTTGCTATACGCAAAATCCGGGCAAGATCACCCGGACGGTCAGCACCTACTTCAAGCACCAGCATGTTTGGATAGTGGTTTGGGAAGAGGACCAGTGCGAGCGCCTCTTCAAACACACGAACCCAAGCTAGAGGGCTCGACCATGGGTTCTTCACTCCAAAGATGGTGAACGGCACTCCAAACTCGCTGTTATAACTCTTCTCGCTCGCCCGAAGGAAAAACTCAGGACCCAGCACGGTCGCAACCGCATCTTTGGTGGAGGTCTTCCCCACGCTTCCTGTCACCATCACAATCTTGGGCTTGTACTTACGTATAACCGCACGCGCAAGAAGGGCGAGGATACTGGCGACGAGATGTTTGAATAAAGATTTCATGGCTACTCTTCGCTTGGAGCGTATTCTACCCTGTCTGGCGGTATGGCGTAGTACCCAATCAAAAACTGCGTCAGCTCCATAAATGGGTGCGTAAGCGTCTCTGAGGCGTACTGCACGCCCCTGGGTTCACGAGTATAGAGAAGGATGATGAACTTCGGGTCGTACGCTGGGAAGTACCCGAAGAAAGAGTGGAAGTACCGGTCGTCGTAATACTTGCCTCCAGGGCCCGCAATCTGGGCTGTTCCCGTTTTCGCCGCAACACTCATTTCAGGAATAGAGACCGTGCCGCCTGCAAGTGACTTATCGACCACATTCACGAGCATGTGAGTGACCTGCTCGACTGCTTTTGGTTTAAACACCTGTTCCGAATTCCCCCACGACAGCTCTTTCACGATGCCGGACTCAAGTTTAATGGCGCGCACCACATGCGGTGTCACCACCTTCCCATCATTGGCGAGGGCACCAAGTGCCTTCACCATCTCAACGGGCGTCTGCGCTATTCCCTGCCCGAAGGAGGCAGTGGCGTACTCAATATCACGAGGACTCTCAAGAATGTTGTCGATGGTTCCGGTAATCTCGCTCGGTAGGTCAATACCGGTCTCAGCGCCCATACCGAGCTCGGTGAAGTAGTTGCGCATACGCTCATGCCCCAAACGTCCTGCAACGTAGGAAGCGCCGGTGTTGAGTGACTGCGAAAGCACCTCCTGCATAGGCACTACCCCACGCGCCTTCCCGTCGTAGTTAGAAATCGTCTTGTTGTTGAGCGTAATTCTACCTAGGTCGTTGTAGGTAGTGTCGGGGGTAACTACGCCTGCATCCAATCCAGCAGTCATAGTAATTGCTTTCACAATCGAACCGAACTCATAGCGTTTCTCGACCATCGGATTTCCGAAGTGCTCTGAGTCCTGCTCAGCAAACATGTTGGGGTCAAACGAGGGCACCGTCTCAAGTGCAATAATCTCTCCCGTTTTCGGATCCATAATGATGCCGCCGGTCTCAGCGCTTGAATACTTGCTTTGAATCTCCATCAACACCTGATCGAGCTTATCGAGTACCACCGGTTCAATTGAGGTGATGAGATCACCCTCTCGTGCTTCAGAGGCATCCCCTACCGCGCTATCAAGATTGGCGAACAATTCTGCAAAGAAGTTACCGAAGAGTCCTTTATTCTTTCGTGTCAGCACGTCCTCGTAGTAGCGCTCAAGGCCAAAGCGACCGGCCAAGTCATTGTCGTTGTCGTAGGCAACAAAACCGATGGTCTGCGCTCCGCGCTCCTCAGCCGGATAGATTCTCCAACGTTCTCGTTCAACAATCACGCCTGGAAGATCAAGCGCAGATATCGCACGCCCTGCATCCTCCGGCACTCGCCGCGCGAGCACCTCGTATGGGTCATCCGTTTTTGCGACGGCGGCGTCATAGGTTTCTCGCTCTAAGGGATAGAGTGCCGCCAGTGCGTCGTACACCTCCTCAGCTTTTTGCAGTTTTGAAGGATCAATAGCTACGAGAAATCCCGTTGCGAGCGCTGCCCCTGAAAGGGCTGTTCCATCCTTACGGGTGTAGTAGATACTGCCGCGGTCGTAGAGGATGTGGCTTGCACTTACGTACTGACGCTCAGCACGCAACGAATACTCGTCTCCGTTAACTATCTGTACGAAATAGAGCCTCGCTACGAGAACGACAACAATGAGGATGAGGAATCCCGCAAGCACTCGTAGACGAAGCCGGAGTGCGGCCCGCATACGCTACTGGGCACGAGACAGCACTGCGACGCCAGCGGAAGTGACGTAGCCCACCGAGCGAGGGGTAACGTACCCTACTGAAGAGGGGTCAATATCGGAATACGTCTGCACCGCGTCGTAGTACTGCCCTTCAAGCGTGATGACTGTTCCTTCGGTCTCCTGAATCTCGCGTGCAAGCCCCGTCTGCCAGGTTGCAAAGAAGACAGTGGCAGCAACGCCAAGAAGATAGAGGGCGATGGTCGCCACACAGCAGCCCCCGAGAATTGGAATAGCGCGACTATACATAGGTTTGGATGGTCCCCCGCTCAAAGAGGCGTAGCTTAGCGCTGCGGGAGCGTGGGTTTGCGTTCACCTCAGCAAGGCTTGGAGTGAACGGTTTCTTGTTGATGAGGGTCCCTTGCCCAGCGTGTACAGCATCACGGAACACTTGTTTGACGATGCGGTCCTCAATACTGTGGAAGGTGATAACGGCAATGCGTCCTCCCTCGCGCGTTCGCTCGATTGCTGCTGCAAGTCCATCGCGTAGTGCGCCGAACTCATCGTTGACCGCAATGCGAAGTGCCTGGAAGGTCTTTGTAGCGGGGTGCAAGCGACGTGCCTGGTACCAACGAGGAGTGGTGGAAAGTACGATGTTCACGAGGTCCTCAGTGGTGACGATTGGCGACACCTCACGTGCTTCGACAATACCCTTGGCGATTTGACGCGCGAAGCGTTCTTCGCCAAGCGAGTACAGCATGTCAGCGATGGCTTCCTCAGATGCGGTGTTCAAAAGATCAGCGGCAGTCTTCCCTTTCTCTGGAGTGCCGTAGGTCATGTGGAGTGGTTCGTTCACGCGGAACGAGAACCCGCGTCCGCTGGTGAGATGGAAACCACTCCACCCAAGATCGAAGAGAGACTTATCAATTGCAGAAATATGTAGGTCATCGAGTATTCGGTTAAGGTTGCGGAAGTTATCTTCAACGAGGTGCACCTTCGCACGTGCGCCCCCGCTCGCCTGCTGTGCGCGCTCAATGGCGCCATCATCAGCATCAATACCAATCAACGTCCCTGAGACATCGAGCTTCGAAAGTAGTTCACGGAAGTGCCCTGCCCCACCGATGGTTGCATCAACTACCGTATCGGATGAGCTGATGGCGAGCCCATCGACCGCCTCCCGAAGAAGCACGGTCTCGTGCCCGACGTCTGCGTTCGGTTTTCGTGTAGAGGCTCTCATGGAAGGAAGGGTCGTGATCATAAGACTTACAGCGAAGCGTCTCCAAGTTTTTCAGCATAGGCATCGGCATCCCGCTCAATAGAGGCGGTGTACTTCTTCCAGGCCTTCTCGTCCCAGATTTCAACGCGGTCGTTCACTCCCGCGATGACGCTCTTTTCCGAGAGAGCCGCGAAAGACTTTAGGTAATCGGGTACTAATATGCGGCCAGCGGTGTCGACGTCCGCTTCGCTCGCACCCGCGAGCATAAGGCGCGCGAGCCCTCGCCCGGCGCTACCGCCGGTCGAGTGTCGCGCAATCTTTCCCGCCTCTCCTTTCCACGTGTTCTTTGGGTACACAAACAAACAGTGGTCGAGACCACGCGTGACAATAACGGAGCTGCCGAGTTCTTTACGAAATTTCGCCGGGAGAGAGATTCGGTTCTTGGTGTCGAACGTGTGGCGATATTCTCCGATGAACATAGTAGGTATTTGGAGGAGTGGTGGAATTCAGGCAGCTTTCATGAATCCCACTTCATCCCACTAGTAGGTAAGTATATGACACTTCATCCCACTTCCCTTTAGGTTATCCACACGAAAAAGCCGGTCAAAAGACCGACTTTATGAAGAAAGGGAGTTTAAGAAACTGCCTCTGTGAGCCTCTGTACGACCATCTCCCGCGGCAGCACCGATAGGAACCAACCTGCCTTAGGACCGGAAGTACGCCCCAGGAAGAGCGTATAGAGGGCGCTGAAGAGCTCTTTAGGAGCTATGGGCACCTCGGTCTTCATCTCATGGAGCTTGAGATGGAGTTCCTCTCCTGTTCGAGCTTCTGAAAGGAAGTCTTTGAGAACAGTGAGTGCCTTCTTCTGAGCGTCGGTAGGGCTGAATCCTTCAGGGACCTTTTGCTGGAGTTCGTACTTATATTCCTCAGGTGCGTAGGTGGTGAGCCAAAAACGCGCGTACGCTGCCCGTTCCTCAAGCAACGTCTTCTCGTCCTCAGTGAGCGCACTTCCCTTTACACCTGCTGCTTCATCAGTAAGTGAGAGATGCGGCATCTGCACGATGAATGCAACTTGCGCAAAGCGAAGCTGCCACGTTGCTTTCGTTTCTGCACGATTCTTTGGAAGCTCACAGAACGCGAAGAGTCGCGTAAAGTCGTCAGCGACCCCTTCGCGCACTTTCTCCGCAAGCTCGTCGTACCAATCAAAGATACGCGGCACCGCATCCCCTGAGGGATCAACATCTATTTGTTGATTAGGTTCTTTACCAAGAAGCGTCAGACGAAACTCCTCTGACGGGAAAAGGTTGGACATCTCCTTTGCAGAAGAACCACGACCTTTGGAAGAAGACATCTTCTTTCCGCCAACGAGAAAGAACTCGTACGGGATGTCGTATGGCTCTTCGAACCCAAATACTTCCTTGGCGATGTGTGCGGAGACATCGCGCGAGCCTCCCTTAGTCGAGTGATCCTTACCAGCGCCTTCGATATCAACACCCATCACTACCCACTTAGCGGCCCAGTCTGCTTTCCAGAAAAGCTTCACCGCTCCCTTAACAGGTGCGACGCGTCCAGTGTGCCCACACGGAACAGTTTCGTCCGGGGAGCGATCACAGGTGTAGCCGACTGTTTCTCCGTCGTAATCGTGTGCACGCGTCGTCATCATCTTTCCGCAGTTCTCACACACTACCGATACCGGAAGCCACGATTCATCTTTCACCGAACCAGATACTTCCTTGAGGATGCGACGAACGTCAGACGCTCGCTCGAGCGCCGTCTTGATGAGCGCATCCATCTTCCCTGCTGCGTACAAATCCTTATACGTGCGGTAATACTCAGGATGAAATCCTGCTTTTGCGTGCACTTCTGCAAACTCTGCGCCGTAGTATTCTGCAAAGTTTTCAAAACCAGGTTCAGGAGATGGAACCGCATACAGTGGCTTGCCCAAGTGTTCTTTAAACTTCTCTTGGTCGAGATAGCCCGGGACAGTATCAAAGGGGTCGAAATCGTTATACTCAAACAAGAAGCGATTTGGAAGCCCGAGTTCATCGAGCGCTTCCTTCACCGTGCCGTGTATGGCGACCCCGCGCATGGCCCCGATGTGTACCCGACCCGAGAGCGTCTTCTCATCTCGTATGATAAACGTTGTGCCGTCACGCGGCGTTCGCGTCTCCTGTATCTCTTTGCCTATGCGGTCGGCCCAGAACATTGGGCTATCGTAGCACGCGGCGCGCGAACGAATAGAGCTTCTTCTCTTTCCCAGTCCTTCGATCGACGCTCTCCACAATCTGGAGGCCCAGGTCCTCGACCACTTCATCGATACGCCTCATGACGCTTTGTACATCCGCATCTTCTTCGTATTCCGTTGGATTGTTATTCGCATCGCGCAATGCATCAATAAATTCGGTCACTTCCTCCTCGTAGGGCTCATAGCTACGATCCCAGATATGCTTCCATTCTTCTTGTTTGAGAAACACTAACTTTGGACGTTCTTTGTACGCATCAAGCGTCATGGAATTTAAGCCACCTTTTGAACGGTGTAGGTCTGCTTGCCGTTGGGGGTCTCGAAGGTGAAGACATCACCCTTCTTCTTGCCCATGAGCGCTGCCCCGAGCGGGGAGACGTGAGAGAGCTTGCGGATGCGCATATCTGCCTCCTCGCTACCGACGATGGTGTATTCGTGCGCCTCCTTGCTTCCCTCCTTCTGGATGGTGACGACGGAGCCGAAGCCCACGACATCTTTCTTCTTGCCGTCGGTCACAATCTGCGCCCGCTTCACGAGGTCCTCGAGCCTGCGAATGCGCTCTTCCGTTGCAGCCTGCAGTTCGCGTGCTTCCTGATACTCTGCGTTCTCGGAAAGATCACCGAGGGAACGAGCGTACTCAAGGTTCTTAGCAATCTCCGTGCGACGCACCGTTTTAAGGTTCTCGAGCTCTGCTACCATTTCATCAAACTTCTCCTGACTCACGACGGCCTGTTGATCAGTCATATATATTGTGTCGCCGTATTGTACGGGAAGGCAGGATGCCGTCAAATCAGTCGAAATACTCTGGCGCCACTTCTTTCATCTTAGAGAGCGTCTGGTACATCACGTAGATACCGCCGACTGCGGTTCCTGCAGGCGCGCGCTCCATGACCACTGCGTAGGCATACTTTGGTTTGTCGTACGGAAAGAACCCAACCGCCCATGAGTTGTACCACTCGTTATTGACGCCAAGCTGCGCGGTGCCCGTCTTCCCCGCTGCTTGCACGTACGGCAGCGCGTTAAGTCCGACTGATGTTCCTTCAGTCACTCCCATACGCATACCCTCACGCGCAATCTGCAGTCCCTCCTGTGAGACGTTGATGGTCTCGCCAGTTGGGGCTTGCCCAGTGAGTACCGTAGCCTTCACTAATTTGCCGCCGTTCGCAATCGCCGCAATTGAGCGCACCGCTTCAAGGGGCGTAATCTGCATGGCGTACTGGCCAATGGCAGTATGGTAGGTATTGCCCACTCTCCAAGGCTCACCATAGGTCTCTTCCTTCCATGCAGGTGTCGGGATGAATCCCTCAGACTCTCCTTCAAGCTCAATACCAGTGGTGCTGGTGTAGCCAAACGCTTTGTACCAGTAATCAAGACGATTGATGCCGAGTCCTTTCTGGTCCCCAAACCCTCCGCCCACAGTGTAGAAATAGACGTCAGAGGAATACGCAACAGCGCTTCGCATATTCATAGGACCAAGCGCCTTCCAGTCTTTAAAGATAGAAGGGTTCGATGCATCGTAGGGGTTCGGAAGCGAAATAGAACCAGTCGAAACAATAATCTTCTCCGGCGAGATGATGCCGTCGTTGAAAACCCCCGCGGCAATCACCGGCTTCACAATCGAACCAGGCGTGTAGAGGCCGTTGACTGGGCGATCAAGATACGGCTCACGAGGGTCTGCGCTGTAACCGGCAATCACTGACGAGGGTTGTCCTTTCGAAAGAATGTTTGGGTCGTATTCAGGATACGAGGTGAGCGCAATAATCTCTCCCGTCTCAACATCCATCACAACGCCTGCACCACCCTTGTACGGAATCCGGTCAGCAAGCTCTTTGATGGCGTCGTACATTGCCGACTGCACGCGAGAATCTATAGAGAGCGTTAGCGGCGTACCATCAACGGGCGCTTTCACGCTTCCCTGCGACTGCAGTTCCCCGAGCGCGTCTTCTTCAATCAAGAACAGGCCGTTCTCTCCTGACAGCGTCTCATCAAAAGCAGACTCAACACCTGCCAAGCCCTTGATGTCCGTCTCGTAGTAATTGCCAGAGGAATCTTTCTTCGGGTACGACACGTAGCCCAAAAGGTGCGCGAAGCCGGGTGCCATGTAGGAGCGCTCAACGAACCCGGCTTCTGATGGTTTGTTCTCCACCAAGACCACGCCATTACGGTCGAGAATCGCTCCGCGCTTAGCAAAGAGCACTTCCGGGCGCAGACGATTGTTCTCGCTTTGGGTAGCAAACTTCTCTCCCTGCACAATCTCGAGACTTCCTGCCTGTACAGCAAACGCAACGAGTATAAGAGCAATGACCGCCGTGATGCCCACAAACGTACGTTCACTTATAGGTTTCTCAAGTCTCCCTTCAAGGCGCGTGGTATCGAAGGACGGCAGGTTTGAAGAATCGAGAAAAATCTCGTCTGGAGCCAGCTCCTTATCCCTATGCCGCTTTCTCCTCCCTATCATCCTCCTATGATACGCGTTTCCACGAACCTACGCACGAGAAGCGCGATGAGGGTGCCAAGCACCCCGAGCGCAATCCCCATCGGAAACTGCCCAGCAGAGAGATACAGCAGGTCATGAAGGAGTCCTACTGAAAGTGCGGCAAGCGGAATGAAGAATGCAGCGACTGCTGCAAACAGGATGGAAACGGGTGCTGGGAACAAAAAAGGTGCGATAAGCGCGAGAATGAGAGTAAGCGCGCGAATCATAGGGAGGCAGGTCCAACGCGCACATACGGGAGCGAAAACGGATTAGCGTACGGGAAAATCTGCACGCGCGCGTCAGGAGAGGAAGGATCAGTTTCGACCTTGCGTATAAGACCCACAGGAATGGCACCGGGACCTGGAAGATAGAGCACGTCTCCAACAGCAAGTCCCGAGTCTTTTGACGCCGTCATGGTAAACGTTCCGGCTCCCGTTCCTTTAAGTACCACCGGTATACGGTCCTCCCCTGCCCATCCACGATTCTCTCTTCCGGCTTCGGAGAACAACACCGCGCGTGAGCTGGTCTCGCCCACTTCACGAATGGTGCCAATGGGAATGCCGTGGTGTCCGTAGACGAAGAGGCCTGTGCGAATGCCATCCTTAGCTCCCGCAGCAAGAATGAGCACATCGTACGGAGCCACTGGAGGACCGGCAAGCACGCCCACCAGCATCTCCTCACTGCTTCCTCCAACTACGTTCCCAATGTCTCTGATTTCAGCACGCGCTGCGGCAAGCTCCACAGACAGCGCCGCGTTCTCTTCGATGAGACGGTCGCGCTCGAGCGTTAACGCACGTGCGTCCCCAAACGAAGAGGTGAAGCCTCCGACTCCTCCTGCAAGCGAGCCGCCCACGCTCCACAGCGGCATTGCAATTGCCGTAAACACACCAGGGAACACCAGACGAAGTACGCCAAGTATAAGCACGATGGCGAGCACGATGACGCCGAGCGAACGAACGTTCGGTGAGATGAGCGAAACCCGCTCGAAACTATGCTTTTGAAATGATGGCCTCTTCATGCATGAATACGCTCTCCCATGGGCGCGGGTCCTCCGTGATGATGCCGGTGCCTCGTACGACCGCCGTCAGGGGATCTGCTGCTACGTGCACCGGAACGCCAAGCATTTTGGCAAGAAGCTCAGGAAGGCCACGCAGGAGCGCCCCTCCACCGAAGACGGTAACACCGCGCTGAAGCACGTCGGAGAGAAGCTCGGGTGGCGTATTTTCAATCACATCCTTCATGGCTTCCATGAGCGTGTCGAGCGAAGGCTCGAGTGCTTCCCGTACATTGGAGTCCGTCAGAGTAATTTCGCGCGGGAGTCCCGTGGCAAGGTCGCGCCCACGCACCGACTTGGTGAGCTTGGTATCAAGTGGAAGCACTGCGCCGATGGCAATCTTTGTTTCCTCAGCAGTGCGCTCACCAATGGAAAGTTGGAACTCGCTGCGAACATAATCAATGATGTTCTCGTT
This sequence comes from uncultured Candidatus Saccharibacteria bacterium, assembly GCA_964391975.1. Classification (GTDB taxonomy): domain Bacteria; phylum Patescibacteriota; class Minisyncoccia; order Phycocordibacterales; family Phycocordibacteraceae; genus C7867-001. The sequence continues at coordinate 384,500 of CAYMNZ010000001.1, forward strand.
GAAACGGTCCCCTGCCACATGCGAGCTCTTGCTTGCAACCGTGCCGCCAAGCGAGAGAACAGCGATGTCAGTAGTGCCGCCACCGATATCAAGCACCATGGTGCCGATTGGTTCGTTGACCGGAAGCTTGGCCCCAATAGCACCTGCCATAGGCTCTTCCACTATGTAGACTTCGCGTGCACCGGAAGAGAGCGCCGCATCGCGCACTGCCCTGCTCTCAACGTTGGTGACGCCGGTTGGCACTCCCACCACCACGCGAGGACCAAACAAACGTGTGCGATCTCCTTGTGCTTTACGGATTAAATACGCAAGCAACTCCTGCGTCACTTCGAAATCAGAAATCACACCATGCGAGAGCGGACGCACTGCACGCACATGCGGCGGCGTCTTGCCGAGCATGACTTTCGCTTCGCGCCCAATAGCAACCACCTGTCCGGTCTTCTCGTTGGTGGTGACCACCGATGGCTCGGTGATGACGATGCCGCGACCGCGCACATACACGAGGGTATTGGCAGTACCCAAATCAATACCGATATCGCTTGAGAAGAAAGACGCTTTGGAGAGCTTCTTTGCCATAGTTACATCGAGAGCACCGTATCGCGGGAAACCTTCTCCATTTCGCCAGTTGCGCGCGCAACTATCTCGACCTGCCCGCTCTTCACGGTCTCCTTCCCGACAATGAGTCGTACCGGAATACCGATGAGGTCGCTGTCGTTCAACTTCTCTCCCGCACGCAGCGCGCGGTCGTCATAGAGAACTGAACTGCCCTTCTTCGTCAGGTCGGCGTAGAGACTCTCCGCAAATGCAGAGACTTCCGCATCATCCGGCGCAAGCGATACAAGGTGGAACTTAAACGGCGCAACTGATTCCGGCCACACCATTCCCTTCTCGTCTGCCATAGTTTCGACGATGGTACCCATGAGCCTCGTGGTGCCAATGCCGTAGCAGCCCATGATTGGGTACTGGTCCTTTCCTTCTTTGTCCTTGTACGTGTAGTTCAGCGCCTTCGGATATTTCAGGCCGAGGTCGAAGACGTTACCAACTTCGGAAGCCTTGCCAAGCGCGAGCGTGCCCTTAGAACACTTGCCGCAGGTGTCTCCTTCCTTCTGCTGAGAAACTTCAACGTTTGCGCAGTGCGTGCAGGAATCACAGTACAAAATATCGTCCTCTCCCGCGTCGGTGAGCACCATGAACTCGTAGGAGAGCTTTTCAGAAAACGCACCACCAGAGGCTTCGGTCACCTTCGCCACTAAGCCGCAACGGGTATAGATGCGTAGATACGCCTCCTTGGCGAGCTGGTAGAAGCGGTCGAAGTCTTCCTGGGTCTCGTGGAAGGAGTACATGTCCTTCATGCCGAACTCGCGTCCGCGCATGATGCCGGACTTCGCACGGAGTTCATCGCGGTACTTCTGTCCAATCTGGTAGACCGCAATCGGAAGGTCTTTGTACGAGACAGCGTACTCACCGACAATCGGTGTCACAATCTCTTCTTCACTATGCCCGAGTGCGTACTCTTTTTCAGTACGGCTCTGTAGTTTAAAGAGCACATCAACATTGTCCCAACCTCCCGTCTGCTTCAACGGCTCGGAAGGATGGAGTGTTGCCATGCGAATTTCCTGACCACCAAGCGCATCCATCTCCTCACGGATAATATTTTCAATCTTCGTAAGCGTACGAAGTCCAAGGGGGAGATAGGAGTAGGAACCGGCCATTTCCTTGTGCACGAAACCACCGCGAATGAGGAGCTGCGCGTTCTTCGCGACCTCATCCTTTGGCGCCTCTCGGCGCGTTCGTGTGAAAAGCCCTGATTGCCGCATCCGGACAGTATACGGCGAGCAGGCCCAGGCAGCAAAAGAGACTAGGCCAGGCGGGCACCAAGCGGCACCTCACGCTCCGGTTGAGCGAGCACCACCGCTCCATCTTCCCTGTAGAAACCGGTGGTGAGCACCTCCGACATGAATGGTCCCACCTGCCTCGGTGGGAAGTTGGTGACACACACGACGAGCTTTCCGAGAAGCTCCTCTTTGGTATAGAGCGTGGTGATTTGGGCGCTTGAGGCCTTCACGCCGAACTCGCCAAAATCTATCTTGAGCTTGTACGCAGGCTTTCGTGCTTCAGGAAAATCCTGCACCTCAATCACCTTACCTACGCGCAACTCAACTTTCTCGAAGTCTTCAAACGATAGGTCCATGGTTAGGTCGTAAACAGCTTGAAGAGGTCGCTCGCAGTAATCGCAAACATGAGAAGGAGAAGGAACGCAAAGCCTGCGGTGTTCACTGCTGCGGCGACACCCTTTGGAATTGGGCGGCGGATGATGGACTCGATGATGACAAACAGCAGTCTGCCGCCATCAAGCGCAGGGACGGGAAGCAAGTTAATGAGTGCGAGGTTCACCGAGATGATGGCAGTGAGCGAGAGGAGCGAGGCAAAGCCGTTGCCTGCAGCGGTTCCCACGGCTCCTGCGATACCAACAGGGCCTGAGACCTGAGAGAGGTCTGCCGAGAGCGTGAAGATGCTACCGAAGAAGTTCCAGAGTCCTACCGCCGTCTGCTTCGTCACTTCCCAAGTAATGCGCGCGCCTTCGATTGGAGCTTCAAGTGGCGAGACGGCAAGTGTGCCGACCACTCCAACGCCAACCCCCAGTGCGTAGCGAGAAGGGTCAGATGCTGCGATTCCCTGGCGAGGAATAGCATTCACAGTTATCTCTTCTCCGTTTCGCTCGATGGTGAGCGTAATTTCTTCCCCAGTCGTGTCCTTGGCGATAAAGGCCGTAAAGGCTTCCGGGTCTGGAGCAGAGAAGACCTGCTCGTCGACGGTTGCCGAAACGATGGAGTCGCCGACTTGGATTCCTGCACCTTCGGCAGGAGAACCTGGAAGCACGCTTGCAATCATGATGGCAGCATCAGGAGCATTCATTGCCTCTTGAGCAGTGAGCGCGCGCGGCACACCAAGTCCGAGCGTTATTGAAAGAAGCACCCACGCGAAGACAAGGTTCATTGCAATGCCCGCAATGAGCACCAGCGCCTGCACGATGCGAGGTTTACTGACAAAAGAACGTGCAGCCGCACCTCCCTCTTCACTCTCGTCTTCCCCATATATCTTCACGAAGCCACCAAAGGGCAACCAGTTGAGGGTGTACTCGGTGTCCCCTTTCTTAGCGACCGTCAGTGCGCGCGGTGGGTAGCCAATACCAAACTCATCTACACGCATCCCTGCCCACTTGGCAGCAAAGAAGTGGCCCAGTTCGTGGACCACGATGAGCACCACGAGAACAATGATGAAAAGGAGGATGGACATTAGTTGCTTATCTCCCCTTCCTTCTTCTTGGCGAGTGCCTCAAGTGCTGCGGTGCCTCCATCAATGAGCTTTTGCACTTCTTCCTTGTAGCGCTTCACGTCATCAATGCCCATGCCGCCTTCTTTCTCAGCTGCATCAATCTCACGAATGGTCTCACTGCGGTGACCGCGCAGTGTGATGCGCGCGTCCTCAAGCTTCTCGTTGGCAAGCTTCATGAGGAGCTGACGGCGCTCAGCAGTAAGTTCTGGAAACGACACGCGCAGCCCCTGGTCATCAGTTGATGCAGACACACCGAGGTCTGCCTCAGCAATCGCCTTTTCAATTGCTTTCCCGTTGTCCTTGTCCCAGGGAATAATGCGAATAGTGCGAGCGTCCTCCACCGAAAGCGAGGCTACCTGCTGTATGGGAGTACGGGCGCCGTAGACTTCCGGTTTGATGGAATCTAGGAGTGCAACGGAAGCGCGGCCAGTGCGGATACCAGAGAACTCCCGAGAGAGCCATTCCTCGGTCTCCTTAATATTGTTCTTGAGTTTGGTGAAGTCGTATGCCATTGCCTCTATCTTACCAAATCCTTGGGCATTGTGAGCATAAGGTGCTCGAAGATGGGTTTTAGGGGTGCGGAGCTCTCATGGAGGATCGGCACGAAGCGGCTAAGGTCTTCAAGAAAGGCGGCCATGTCTGGAGTCCTCTCCTTTGTATAGGCTTCGCGAAGCAGCCCTTCTACGAGGAGCCTCGCATCAATGCGAGCAAGACGCTTCTCTTCCTCCTTGTCTGACTTCATCCGGTCGAGCACGCGGTCGATGATTTTCTGCTTTCCGGCTTTGGTAGCTTCTAGAAACTCAGTTGCTATCTCGCTCTCTTCGCGTTCACGCGAACCTGGTAGCGGTTGCAGGCGAGAACGGAGCGTCGCGAGTATGTTCCCTTCTGACGGCACGATAAGAAAAAGGTACGTTCCTTCTGGTGGTTCCTCAAAGAGTTTCAACAGTGCGTTCTGCGCCTCATGAAAGAAGCGGCCGGCAGACATGACAATGGCCTTCGAGTTCCCCGTCACTGGTGCCTGGCGTGCGAAGTCTCCGAGTGCCCGAGCGTCGTCAACTGAGAGCAGTCCATAGCGCGCGACCATCACGTCTGGATTTCCAGTCGTAGGGAGTTTTAGCTCCTTCTCGATGAACGCGAGAGACCTCTCAATCCCCTCCTCTGCAAGTCCTCCGAAAAAGTACGCGTGGCTCATCGCTTAGCAAGAATGCTCTTCTTATAGGTATCAAGGTGTCGAAGCGCGATACCAGTACCGCGGGCCACACAGAAGTAGGCGTCTTGGGCGAGCTTGGCAGTCACGCCGGTGCGACGGTAGACCAGCTCAGGCATCATGCGCAGTTGGCTCGTGCCTCCGGTAAGGATGATGCCGTTGTCGATGATGTCGGAGGCGAGTTCCGGTGGGGTGTCCTGAAGCACCTTGCGAATAGCATTCATCATGTCGCGCAGATCGCGGTTCATGGCCGTCACAATTTCATTGCTCCGCAGCTCCACCGTGCGCGGAAGGCCTGAGACAAGGTCACGGCCCTTCACCGACATAGAGAGCTCCTCATCGAGTGGGACGGCCGCTCCTACTTTTATCTTCACGTCCTCAGCGGTCTTGTCGCCAATAGCAAGGTTGTACTGCTTCTTGAGGTAATCAATGATAGAACGGTCAAGCGCATTGCCCGCCACTTTCACGCTTGTTGAAGCGACAATACCTCCTAAAGAAATCACGGCCACGTCGATAGTGCCGCCGCCCATATCAGCGACCATGCGGCCCATCGGCTCCTGTATAGAAATGCCAGCACCAATGGCGGCAAGAATTGGCTCCTTCACAACGAATGCGTCTGCTGCTCCGGCCTTCACTGCCGCTTCAATCACTGCGCGCTTTTCAGTAGAAGACACTCCTGCGGGAACAGAGACAAGAACTGTTGGCTTCCAGATGTTCCACTTCCCCAAAGCTTTGCGCATGAAGTAACGAAGCATTGCTTCGGTCACGCGGTAGTCGGCGATAACGCCGTCTTTCATTGGCCGGTACGCAATGATGGAGTCGGGTGTGCGTCCCACCATCTGCTTTGCCTCAGTGCCGATAGCGAGCACCTTGTTGTTCTCAACTGAGACGGCAACTACTGAAGGCTCATTGAGTACCACCCCCTTCCCAGGCACGAACACGAGCACGTTGGTGGTGCCGAGGTCGATGCCGAGACGAGGTGAGAAGAAAGCCATTTGCACCATCATACAGTCTAGGGGCGTTGAGTTCAAAAAATGCTACTATCCCTTCAATGCCTAAAGAGGAGATTAGCTTCGCCATCGACGGCGGAAAACAGCTTAAAGGCTCGGTGCTGACGAACCGTTCAAAGAACGGCGCTGTTGCCCTGCTTGCCGCTTCCCTTCTAAATAAAGGAACGACCACCCTCCTCAACGTCCCTAAGATAGAGGAGGTCAATCGCCTCATTGAAGTGTTGGAATCCATCGGCGTCTCCGTCGTCTGGAACGACCACACGCTCACCGTCACTCCCCCCGAGAAGCTTTCGCTCGATGCAATGGACCGTGTCGCTGCAACAAAGACCCGCAGCATTCTTATGTTCATCGGTCCCCTGCTCCACCTCTTCAAATCCTTTGACCTTCCACAATCTGGTGGCTGCACACTTGGACTTCGTTCAGTGCGCTCGCATCTCTGGGCGCTAGAGAACTTTGGCGTCGACATCGAAGCAAGAACCGACCATTTCCATATCACCCACGACGCGCTCAAGCCCGCAAACGTCATCTTCTACGAATCAAGTGACACCGCGACTATCAACGCCCTCTTGGCAGCTGCCCGCATCCCAGGCACGAGCGTGCTGCGCTACGCGTCCGCTAATTACCAGGTCCAGGAAGTGTGCGGCTACCTGAAGATGCTCGGAGTCGGCATTGAAGGCATCGGTACCACCACCCTCTCCGTCACCGGTCTTCCAGAAATAAAGTCGGACGTTTCCTACTCTGTTGCTGAGGATCCGACCGACGCCATGTTCTTTATCGCCGCAGCGGTGGTCACACGCTCGAAGTTCACGGTAGAGCGCGCGCCTATTGAATTTCTTGAAGTCGAACTTTCGGTGCTCGAGAAGATGGGACTGAAATTCTCTGTCACACCTGTGGGCATGTCTGAAAACGGCATCACTAAACTTGCTGACATTTCCTTGGAGCCTTCTGATCTCGTTGCCTTCCCAGAAAAGATTCACGCACGCCCCTACCCTGGTCTCAACATCGACAACCTTCCTTTCTTTGCTGTGATTGCAACGCAGGCAGAAGGTACGACACTCATTCACGACTGGGTCTACGAGAAGCGCGCCATTTATTACACTGAGCTCGACCGCCTTGGTGCTGACACCCAGCTTCTCGACCCACACCGCATCAACATCACCGGCGCACGGCACCTGCGCGGCGCAGAAATTGTCTGCCCTCCAGCCCTCAGGCCTGCAACCATTCTCTTAATTGGCATGCTCGCTGCTGAAGGACACTCCACCCTCCGAAACGTCTACAACATCAACCGTGGCTACGAGGGTATTGCCGCCCGCCTCAACCAGGTCGGCGCCTCAGTAGAGACTTTCGGGGGCTAGGTGCGAGAGAAGCCGTTTCCTGTTATCTTGGCTCCATGACCAAGCAGAAACACTCCTTTCTAAAGCGCTGGTGGCTCCTTATCACGATTGTCGTGGTGGTCACGGCAATTGTCCTGTTTTTCCTCACAGGCTTCCGCATTGGCCCCGGTGTATCCATTGTTCGCGTGGGAACGCTCGTCCTCGAAGACGTGCCCCCAGGCGCCTCCGTCTATGTTGACGAGGCACACAGTCGCGTAAGTGGAGGAGGTCCTGTGCGCATTAGTATGCTCCCTGGAAGCCATGTGGTTATCGTAAGCGCTGAGGGTGCTCAGCCTTGGAACGAACTCGTTACTATCGCTTCAGACAGCGAGACCATCGCTCGTCCGGTCATCGTACCGGTAAAGGTTACCGTTGCGCCCGTTCCTGCAGCAGACACCGCAAAAGCTGCAGCTAGCGTAAGCAAGACAAAACTTCCGACACTCCAAGCGCCCCTCATCCTTGCTGGAGGCTGCGCGCTCGTCTATGTAAGTGGAAAGAACATCGTTGCGGAAGCAAGCACTACCCCAACCTGTACACCACCTTCTTACCTCTGCGTTGAGGAAGGATGCGGTCCAACTGCGGTTATGACGCCTGTTGAAAACATCAACGCGGTACTGCCCTACCCTGGCCGCGACGATGTTCTTGTTATCTCTGTAGGACAAACGCTCTTCGTGCTTGAACTTGACCCGCGCGCTCCTCAGTTCTTTGCACCATTGCTGCGCGGCACAAACCCACGCGCTGCTTTCTGGTCCGATGACTCTATCGTCGTCTACTCCGACCAAAAGCTCTACCTCGTCGACTTATGAAGCACATACGCGACCTCCTCCAAGCACCAACGAAGGCAACGGGGACGCGTAAGACCGAACGGGGCGAACTGATGCGGTTTTTTACACGACACCTCAACCTCTCTCGCTCGAAAGATGGGCTCCCACCGCTTACTATGTCTCGCATGGGAAAGATTCTTGAAGGCATCCCCACCAAGGACCTCTACTACCTGCAGAGCGTCTGTAGAAGGGCTAAGAACTTCTCAAAGAAATTTTGGTGGGAAGTAGACCCAAAGAAACACCAGGCCGCTAATCCTTTCTAGCCATGTCGCTCCCCATCGTACAAACCGGCGAGGCAGTGCTTCGCGAGACAGCAAAAGAAGTGCCGCAAGAACTTTTTGGTACGCCTGAACTTTCAAAGATGCTCCGCGATATGGAGGAGGCGCTTGATGGCGAACCGGATGGCGTTGCCCTTGCTGCGCCGCAGGTTGGACTTCCGTGGCGCATCTTCATCGTTCGCTATGACCGAATGGTTCCGCAGAACGAAGAGGGTGAGAAGGCACCTGAGCTTGGCGTGTTCATCAACCCTTCGATTGTAAAAAGTTCACGGCGCCGTGTGGAAGTCGACGAGGGCTGTCTGTCAGTGCGCGGTGTATACGGAAAGACCGAGCGGCATGAGCGCGCCACGGTCGTCGCCTATGACGAGTCGGGTACAAAGTTCGAGCGCGGTGGAGGCGGGATTCTCGCGCAGGCCTACCAGCATGAAATCGACCACCTCGACGGCATTCTTTTCATAGACCACGCTAAAGACCTTCGCGCGATGGGGCCCGCGGGAGATATGGAACACGAGCCCTTTGTGTATTTTGGTACTCCCTATGTTGCGGCCGACACGCTCGAGATTCTCTACTTCCGCGGCCTCACGCCAGCACTCATCGTTACCTCAGCGGATGCACCGAGCGGACGCGGTATGAAGATGACGCCGTCTCCGGTCAAAGAATGGGCACTCGCGCACGAGGTGCCTGTTCTTGCGGTAGACACGCTTGATGCGGAAGCTCAGCGAACCATTGAGGGATACAGCGCTTCCTACGGCATTGCGGTGGCGTTCGGGAAGATTCTGCCCGAGAAGCTTATCGAGTCCTTCCCTAAGGGCGTGCTCAACATTCATTACTCGCTCCTGCCAAAGTATCGAGGCGCCTCCCCTGTTGAAGGAGCGCTCCTTAATGGCGAGAGCGTAACCGGTGTCACCATCCAGAAGATGGTGTACGAGCTTGATGCTGGAGACATTGTTGCAGCAAAGGAAACGCGTATCCTCCCTACCGAGACCACCATCGAGTTGCGTGCCCGTCTCATTGAGGAAGGTGCAAACCTCCTCGCTGACATCCTCCCTGCCTTTGAAGCTGGAGAGATTAAAGAAGTGCCGCAGGACCACTCTCAGGCAACGCACTCAGGAAAGATTGCAAAGGAAGAGGGGCTCCTCGACCTTACTGGAGATACCCTACAGAACTGGAACAAATACCGCGCCTATGCGGAGTCTCCAGGAACGTATTTCTTTGCAGAGCGAGCTGGCAAGAAACTGCGGGTAAAGATAAAAAGTGCACGGTTTGAGAACGGAATGTTTGTTCCTGAGCGCATTGTTCCCGAAGGAAAGAAGGAGACGAACTACGAGGAGTTCAAGAAGACACTCGACTAGCCGTAGCGCACTACCCCACCGGTAAGGACAGTACCTGGCCCGCGCACTCGCGCATCACCAACTTTGAGCCGGATACTCTTTACCTGCCTCAACGAGGGGACCGAGAGAAGCTCGGAGTGCGTGACGATGCGGTTCACGCTTGTGAGGACCGGGAACTCTGCATGCACAATACGCTGGGGAATCGTGATGGAGCGTGCATGCAGGAGTGCGGGATAGGTGAGTCGCCCCTCGATTGAGCCGTCGAGAATATCGCTCTTAACATTGGTGAGAATGGCGCGCTGTGCGTCGGTCGCCTCAGTCATATCGAGTGTCACCCCTTCGATGTGCGCATACTGGCGCACATCCGCTTCAGGCATCTCAGGACGCACCAGCACAACGCCTAGATACGCTTCCTTTACGCCAAGCTCCAGCGCATCCTTTGCATCGACATACCCAGTCTTTGTGATGAGCCCGCCATAGGGCTTCATGGTGCGTATGTGGGTTTCAAGGCCGGTGAGGTCGAGACCACCGAAGTCCTTAGCGCCTCGTTCGTAGGACTCCCCACGCATGTCATACGCAGTTCCTGTTGAAAGAAACTCCACTGCCTCAAACAAGGCGCCGAGATAGTTGCTCCTGAGCACAGGATGCGAGTTCTCATCCCCCATCACCTGGACAATCTTGCGCTTGGCAACATCGAACTCGATTGCCGCTACTGGAACATGGTTCTTGTCCTGGAGTGTGAAGACCTCTATCTCTCCCTTCTGCATTCTATCGAGAAACTCCCGATGCTTGAGGCGATGGAACCTGAGGCAGTTCGTCATGAACTCACCGACCTCATCGAGCTGCACCGCGTTCATATGCTTCACGAGGTGATACCGCTCGTCAGAAGAAACGAACTCTATTTGTCCCTGATGCGGTCCAGGATTAAAGAGCTCTCGTATAGCCTGTATGGACTCCTGAAGTGCAGGGTCCGCGCTTGCACCCTCGCGATTATCAAGGATGTTTGAAAGGGTACGTGTTGTGTCGTCGTAGATAAACGTAAGAAGCGTTTCGCCGCTTTCTCGGTCCTCGAGGTTATAGAATTCCTGCATTCCCACCTTCCCAGTCGCCTGTATTCCGTACTTTCCGTCTGGAGAAACGAACTTCTCAACGAGTGCACGATTCAGGAAGGGGTCCTTGTCCTTCAAGTGCTGCGGCACCTCTGCCGCCCGTTCCATTCGTTCCAGGTCCTTGTCGAAGCGCGGTCCGCGATGTCCCATTAGTCAATGATATCAAATATCTTCTGAGGCGAGCGATGTCCGGCGACCAGCTTCACCTTTCCCACGGGTACGTTGAGGTGTTCGGCAAGGAGTTCGCGTACACGTGTGTTTGCTAGGTTGCGCTCAGCGGGTTCTTTGACCGAGATGGAGAGAGATTTTCCATCAGTCTCAATGACACTCTCCCGCTTAGCACCGGGGGTAACGCGCACCCGAACGTAGGTCATGCGAGCGTATTGACGAGGTAGGAGACGATGTCGTCGGAGCCGTACATGGCGACGTTGGTATCCGTGTCTATGAAGTAGGGTGTTTCGCGCTTCCCTCCCTTCTCGAGGAGTTCTTTCTCAAGTGCGTGGTCTTTGATGTCTCGAAGCTCGAAGGTCATGCCCAGTTCCTCCCCTGCCTTGATGACTTTAGCGGAGAAGGGACACTTCTCTTGTACGTAGAGGATAAGCATCGTCTCGCGAGTATACCAGACGGGTCACGTTGCCCTATCTAGATTTTCGGCTAGAATGCCCATATTCCGCGATAGCTCAATGGTAGAGCAGCTCCCTGTTAAGGAGTTGGTTCCAGGTTCGAGTCCTGGTCGCGGAGCAAAAGACATCACAATTGGGCAGGAGTATACTGGGTCAAATGGATTTTGGTGTCTCTACACTCCTTGCGGGCACCTATTCTTTCTCTTTGTCACTAGAACAGCAGGGTATCCTGGCGTGCACCCTTATACCCCTTGTCGTATTCCTTTGGAGTCGATTTCAGGTAAAACGCTTTTATTTCGTACGTCACGGTGAGACGCTTCTCAACCAAGCGCACATCAAACAGGGCGCTGATGGAAAACTGAGTGACGTAGGAGTTGCACAGGCGCATGCAACAGGCAGTTCATTCAGGAATCTTCACATAGAAGCAATTTACTCAAGTCCATACGAACGCGCAGTAGAGACCGCGAGGCTCATTCAACAAGAATTGAAAAAGAACGTCGTGGTCAGTACCACTCCCCTGTTGGCAGAGCGGAAGAATCCCTCTGCAGTGATTGGCAAGAACGTCGACGATCCCGAGGTGAAGCGAATCATGGGACGTACGGCATACGCGTACCATGAAGACTCCTATCGGTTGTCAGACGAGGAGAATTTTGAAGACCTGGTTGCTCGAGCAAAAAAATGCCTGCGCTACCTTGAACGCGCCCCATCGCGACGAACGGTCGTGGTCACGCATCATGCGTTCTTACAGATGCTCCTCTCGTACATGCTGTATCGAAAAGAGCTGCAAGCTTCTAGCTACACAAAACTTGCCTTCTTCAATCCAGCTGAAAATGCAGGCGTCTCTATCTGCGTGTATCACCCGTGGCATGGGCGTTTTTCCAAAACGCACGGATGGGAGATTATTACCTACAACCAACCAGCTGCCTCTCAGTAAGTTCGAACATCCTCCACCCAGCGGAGCAAACGTTCATAGGTTATTCCACCCTTGAATGGAGTTGGAACTGTCTTTAGATGGTTTCGTAGGTTATGACGATGCGTTCTGCGTCTTTGAGGACCGTATTCTCATAGGTATCAACTTCCTTTCCATCAACGGTGATGCGGACTCGATGCATAGCGTCAGCTTTGTAAGTTAGGATTTCGTCCTTGCTGAACGGCTGTTCCCATACCGCAAAGAAGTCACTAAGAGAGAAATCTCGTACTTCTGGAGATTCAACGTGAATGACACCATCGGGAGTGTGAGTGTGGAGCACAGTCATACATGTAGGCCCGACACCGATATTCGCAGGTACCTCAATCTTTTCGCCATTAATGACGATTTCAAGTACAGGATGGATATGAAATCCTTGCGCCATCTCGGGATCACACGTGAGTGCGACTTCCCTATTCGTTCGTTCGCTCTTTACCTCTTTTTGCTGTGGTTTATCGCTGGCAAAGAGGAATATTCCGCCGAGTACCACAACGACGACGGCAAGTATGATGAGGCTTTGTTTGTTCATAGATTGCTCTGAATTGTACCATCGTGTCTGGCCGCCTAGGATTCAAACTCACCCCGAAGTTGCGCACATCCTCTACACAGCGGAGCCAAGGAGTTTAGCCATCGTATACAAATGGGTATTGTTGATACCTTGGTATAACTTTGAACACCGGGTAAACTTGGAAAATGAGAAAGGCACTCATTATAATTGACCTGCAGAAAGGTTTTATAAATGAATCGACAAACACAATCCCTTCAAAAATTCGGGATTATATTGTCAAAAACAAAGATGCGTATAGTTTGCTTATTTTTACAAAGTATATTAATCATCAAAATAGCAACTTCGTAAAACTCTTGAATCTGAAAGGGTTTATGCAGGATGAAGAAACAGCAATTGTTGATGAGCTCAACGAGTTTGTAAACAGTGGGAATCTTTATCAAAAGTATACCTATGGAAGTTTTGTCGACAATAAATTATTGAACCATCTAACCGAACATAACATTGAGCAAGTTGAATTAGCTGGCATTGATACAGAAAATTGTGTGCTTACTTTCGCTAGAGATGCTTTTGACAGAGGGTTCAAAGTAGTGGTTTTGAAAGATCTTACTGCCAGTCGTAATAGTTTAGAGTTACATGAATCCGCCCTGGAAATAATAAGAAGGAATATTGGTGATGTGGTGTAATACTTGTTATGAATAAAAAAACAATCTTCATTCTCTTCCTTGCAGCAGGGCTGTGCGGTGTTTCTGGTTTCGTTGCTAACGAACAATTAGAGCGAATAAAAGAAGAAGGTGTCACTAAGATGGTGTCAGATCACGCGCGGGCATGGGAAACGGGAGACGAGGAGTTGCTCACCACACTTCTTCACGAAGACGTGGTATTTGCCTACCCAGGAAGACGATTGACCAAGGCCCAAACATTGGATGACTTGCGATTCTTCCGAGATGCATATGAAGATACGAAGGTATACATCCACACAGTCATCGTAGAAGGTGACGATGTTGCTGTGGAGTGGCAGTTTGCTACCACCAAAAAAGAGACCGGAAAGCGCGAGGTCGTAAGCGACGCTATCATTGGAAAAGTTAAGGACGGAAAGTTTATTGTGTGGAAAGAATATCTTGATGGGCGTGTGAAAGGTCTCCAGGCAGAGGGATCTCTTGAACTGGAGGAGGGTGAGGAACCATTCCCCTGGCCACTCAAGATAGAAGTTAGGTCATTGTAAAGAGAGTAAAATCCGAACATCCTCTACCCAGCGGAGCCCACACCAGGTTTGATTTGAAGTCACTCGCCCGGACAGGCTGGAAACGTACAGTTAGGACCCGTGCGTCCAAAGGCAGTACCATCCGGACAGACTTTGGCATCCGCAGTGCAAACCGTAGGTCCTACAGGCTCTGGACGTAGCACTTCTTCAGGTACGACAATCGGTTCCTCAGGAGTTGGAGAAATCACTCGTACAAATCCTCTGCCATCTTTGGTGTAGCACTGCTCCGGGTAGGATTCGGCAATCGGATACCCTGCGGCCTTACATTCCTCAAAAGAACTTATGGACGCATCAACAGACTTCTCAAAACCTTGGTCGTAACCGAGATAATACCCAACACCGCCCCCAAAGATGAGCGCGAAGACTGCAACGGCAAGTATGCGATTGTCTCTCATTTAGACTTTTTTATATTTCTATCAAGACGCGGAGGTCGAGTGAGATGCCCTTCTTGCTTGATTTTTTGTTCCTGCGGCATTCCCTGCGGATGTTTTTTGCTCATGGCTGTATGCTGGCAGTTCCTCTCTTAAGAACACATTAAGTCAGTAGTACATCTTATGCCCCTTCATACAGTCTCTATAAACCCCACTGATATACTTCAGACATGAAAACCACCATATATTGGGTCGTCGGCATCGTCCTTATGCTCGTGCTCCTGTTTTATGCTTTTAACAGCTATATTTATAACGAAAAACAAGGCGACTCTGGCACTGCTGATAACACCACTATGGAAGTCATACCTATCTCACACGCGACCGCCGTCCTTCGCTGGGGAGACCTTGCGATTTATACCGACCCCACAGGGGGCCCTGAAGCGTTTGCAGGTCAGCCTGCTCCCGACCTCATTCTCCTCACTGACATTCACGGCGACCATTTGAGTACCTCAACACTTGAGGCCATCGTCGGCAACGCCATTATCATCGCTCCACAAGCGGTGATGGACCTCCTGCCCGAAACCCTCGCCTCCCGCACACAGGTACTCGCAAACAGTCAACGAACAACCGAGCTCGACTTCGATATCCTCGCACTTCCTATGTACAATCTACCGGAGTCTCCGGACAGTCGTCACACGAAGGGTCGGGGTAATGGCTACGTCTTAGAAAAAGAAGGCCTCCGCGTCTACGTAGCTGGCGATACTGCAGGAATTCCGGAGATGCGTGCACTCACCGACATTGATGTTGCTCTCATACCGATGAACCCTCCGTTCACCATGACGGTCGATGAGGCTGCTGAGGCAGTACTCGCCTTCAAACCGAAACAGGTGTACCCGTATCACTACCGCAGCCCAGACGGATTATCGGATGTGAACCGATTCAAGGACATAGTGACTGCGGGAGATTCCACCATTGAGGTGGTGCTCCTCAATTGGTACGCAGAATAAGCGGCGCACGACGGCCTATACCCTAGGCCAGAAACCCACCGATAAACTTCATAGGACCTTCTTCTGCAAGGAGGTATGCTTCGTGTACTTGAATCTTCCTACGCATGGGCTCGACCCACAGCTCTCCGAGGCTATCTTTGGCACAATTAGGGAGCCACTTATCGTATTGAACAAAGACTTACGCGTTATTGTCGCGAGTCGCGCCTTTTACGAAAAATTCCATACACCCTTTGGCGATGTTGAGGACAGGCTGTTCTACGAACTTGGTAACGGTCAATGGAATATTCCTGAGCTGCGTACCCTGCTCGAGAAGGTTATTCCAGAGAAACAAACCGTTGAAGGCTATGAGGTGGCACACGACTTCAACGTACTCGGTAAACGAATCATGATGATTAACGCTCGCGAGATTAAGTACGCCGATGGTGAAAAGAAAATGTTGCTCTCCATCGAGGACATTACAGAACAACGCGCCACAGAGGAACAGAGACGGAACCTGATGACACAGAAAGACACCCTCTTGAAGGAAATGCGGCATCGCATTGCTAACAGTCTCCAGCTCATCGCAAGCATCATCCTCCTTAAGGCCGGGAGTGTTCCTTCCGAGGAGAGTCGTCTTCACCTCGAAGACGCGCACGACCGCATTCTTTCCATAGCCACCGTGCAGCGCAACCTCGATCCAACGGGCGATGACCACGAAGTGCCAGTGGTCCAGTACCTCGATACCCTCTGCAAAAGCCTCGCCAAGTCAATGATTGGGGGCAGAAAGCCCATTACCCTTATCGTGCGCGGTGGCAGTGGCACTGTCACTCCAGACGAAGCCATTAGTCTCGGGCTTCTGACCACCGAGCTTGTCATCAATTGTCTCAAGCACGCCTTTCCGAGCGGCGAAGGCCAGGTCACCATAACGTATGAAGCACAGGCTTCGAACTGGAAACTCGAAATTAGAGACGACGGGGTTGGCTACGACATCTCACAAAAAGTAAATCCCGATGGTCTTGGTACAAGCATCGTTGAATCCCTTTCCAACCAGCTGAACGCACGCGTCACCAGAGAGAGTTCCAATCGAGGAACGATTGTGTCTATCACGCACGAGGCATAGCTACCAACAAACCCCGCTAGAAGCGGGGTTTGTTCTCACGTGTTGGTTGTGGTTACTTCCTGCGCGCGGCCGCAAACGACCTGCGCTGTGCGTAGATTGCGCCTGCAATCAGCACAATCAAGAGAAGCAGAATCCAGAACCACCACCCCATCTCAAAGCCACTTGCAAACGGGCTTGCGAAAAGAGCAGTGTTATCTGAGTCCGCTGCTTCAGCCCCCTGCACCGTTGCAAGGGCGCCAAGCACTTCCCCATCACCAGCACCAGCTTCGGCACCACTTCCACTGGAAGCCGCAGAGGCTCCGGAGGTAAGAGCAGGTCCTGTCTGACTTCCCAGTGTCTCTCCTTGCGAAGTGACCTGGTTATTAGATGTTCCACCTCCGCCACCACCGCCTCCGCTCGACGTACCCCCGACGACGGAACCGCTGATAGAACCTGAACCGTTACTGCTTCCTCCTCCTCCGCCGTTCTCGTTTTCATCGGACTCCTCAGTAGGTACTGAGTTGCCACCCGACGAAAGCTGCCCTGTTACCTCAGAGGCGTGCACTGGTGCATACGCAGTGAATGCGCAGAGTGCGAGCACCAGGGATAGTAGGACTCGTGTCATACGAGCTTACGGAAGAGTCTGTACGCCATAGTTCGTGGTGTACGAACCGTTCGTGCTGCCGTTTGGTACAGCAACCTCCACGAGAACCTTCACCTGCTTGCCAGGAGTTCCGGCACTCAAGTCACCAGTCATCGTAAGCGGAGGCGCTGTGTAGGTGTTAGCCGCGGTGACTGGCACCGTTGCATTCCCATTGTTCGCCTGCGCTGAAGAGATACGCATGTTACCGCCTGCTGCGATGGTGCTTACCTGGTTCGTGTGGAGCCAGTCAGCAAATTTCATCGAGAGATTGGACTCATCATCCGGAACGGTGATGTTGAAGGTGTACTTCCATCCGTTCTCGAATGTTCCATCTGCAGTTGCCGTCGTGTCAGTAGCCTCAATTGAGGTGACTTCAAGGTCGCCTTCCTCTGAAGTACCGCCCTCGACGTCGCCACCAATGGTGCCTTCGTCTCCTGAGCCAGAACCATCACAGGTGATGTTCCAGACAATCACATACTCGTCCTCAGTCATTCCCGTGAAAGCAGGAGCAACGAGGGACGGTGTCCCTGCAGCTGCCTCTTCAGGACTTGAACCAGTGGTGTAGCCCTGGAGTGCATATGGCTGCTCGGTCTCACAGGAAGCGCCAACAACGGCTCCTCCAGTGTCCTCGCTCGCACTGTAGTCAGCACCAGGATTGAACTCGATGGTTGCTGCCTCGTATGCAGGGTCAGATCCTGCATCAAGGGTGAAGCCACCAGTTCCTGCACCAATACCTTCGGCATCGTTCCAGACCGCGGTCATTGGGAATGAAGCACTGTCAGCGGACTCAGCAGTTGCCTGAGTACCGTCGAGGTATTTGTTAATCGTGACCTGCACCGACTCCGGTGCTACCGGCTCTGAACAATCCTCGTTCCAGACAATGACGAACTTACTGGTCGTCATGCCTGTGAATGCAGGAATGGTGAGGCTCGGCGTTCCTGCCGCTGCCTCCTCAAAGGTGTCTCCTGTCGTGTAGCCGACGAGTGAGAAAGGCTTCCCTTCCTCACACGCTGCGCCAACGGACTCTCCGCCCGTCACCTCGTTGGTCGAGTAATCTGCGCCTGAAGCCATCTCTGCCGTCTGTGCCTCATACGAGGACGCAGAAAGCTCATAGCTGCCGGTACCGGCTCCTATGTTGCTTGCGTTCCAGGTCGCGCTCATCGGGAACGAGAGGCCATTCGCGCTTTCGCTCGTCGCCATCTCGCCATCGATAAACTTATCTATCGTGACAGTGACGTCACCCTCTGCAGCCTGTGCGACAAATACGGGGCCAAGAGCGACGCTGCTACTTCCGAGAAGGAGTGCAAGCGTTGCAATGACGGCAGTTGTCTTGCCGGCTATGTTGTTAATCCATGAATACATACGTGCTGTTGGTTAATCTCACTTTCGTGAGCGGAGTAATCTGCGAATAAGCAGCAAAGTAAGATTGGGCCTTTGTATCTATGACCCTCGCTATCCCCGGAGCCTACCCTTAAGGCCATGTGGAACGCGTGAGGGTCCAAAAAGGGCAAAATGTTAGAATACGTGTCCTCTATGAAAATCTTCTACCAGGTAGCGGCAAACTCGCTTCTCGTCACCCTTGCGAACTTCTTTCTGTGGTTCGCTGTCATCTTCTGGGTCTATCTTGAGACGCAGTCGGTGCTCGCAAGCTCCGTCATCGCGGGCTCCTATATGGTCATTGCGACCTTCTCCGGCTTCTGGTTCGGCGGCATCGTAGACCACCACAAGAAAAAGCACGTCATGCTCCTCTCGAGCTTCGGCACTCTTTTCTTCTTCGCGCTCGCGCTCGGCCTCTACCTCCTCGCTCCCGAAGGAGCCGTCACCACCGTCACCAGTCTTTGGATGTGGAGCTTCGTCTGTTCCCTGTTGCTCGGCGTCGTCGTGAGCAACATGCGGACCATAGCGCTTCCCATCACCGTTACCATTCTCGTTCCGGAGGACCGGAGGGATCGTGCCAACGGCATAAGCGGCATGATTATGGGCCTCTCGTCCTCTGGTGCAGGTATCGCCTCTGGATTTGCGCTTGCGTATCTGGGTATGCTCCCCGTCGTGGCAATAAGCTGCGTCGTCACGGTGCTCGCTCTTGTGCATCTTTCGTTGCTGTCGATACCGGAGCCTGAAATCGTTCACACCGAGGAAAAGCCAAAAAAGCTCGACATTCGCGGGACCATCGCGATTATCGGCGCCATCCCCGGCCTCTTCGCTCTCATCTTCTTCACAACCTTCAACAACTTCCTAGGCGGCGTTTTCATGGCACTCATGGACCCCTACGGCCTCACATTGGTATCGGTGGAGGTGTGGGGAGCGCTCTGGGGCGTACTCTCGCTCGGCTTTATAATCGGCGGGCTTTACATCGCTCGTAAAGGTCTTGGAAAGAGTCCTTTACGGACTCTCTTCACGATAAACATCATTATGTGGGCAACGACCATTGTCTTCCCCCTTCAGCCTTCAATCTATCTGCTATCGGCAGGACTCCTCATCTGGACCCTCCTCGTGCCTTTCGTCGAAGCGACCGAACACACCATTATCCAGAAGGTAGTGCCACTCGAACGCCAGGGGCGCGTGTTTGGGTTCGCGCAGAGTGTGGAGACTGCCGCCTCCCCCATTACCGCGTTTCTCGTTGGCCCTCTCGCACAGTTCGTATTCATTCCATTCATGACGACCGGCGCGGGAGTTACGCTCATCGGCGACTGGTTCGGGGTGGGTGCTGGGCGCGGCATGGCGCTCGTGTTTATTCTCGCGTCCATCATCGGCCTCATCGTAACGCTCATCGCCATGCGGTCGCGTCCCTACAAGCTCCTGTCGGAGCAGTATGCCGCGGCCTAGGCGAGCAGCGAGAGGCGTAGTACTCTGTAGCTACAAACCTAACAACGTACGTATGACATGGAGCAGAGGAACTCAGGGCGTAAGCGCAAAGCGTAACCCCAACAAGACCCGTAAGACTAAGAAGCGCATCGCTACCAAGATTGCGCGCAAGGCCGCAAGCACCAAGAAGCGCGGCTAATAGCAGCCTTCATCTTCTTTATACAAACCGCCTGCTACGCTGCGCGGATAACCCCTATACACCTATGAGTAAATTCATTGTTCTCTACCGCTGCCCTGTCTCGGTACTTGATGACTGGATGAAGACCCCTCCCGCTGAACGTGAAGCCATGGAAGCGAAGATGAAAGCTGACTGGGACGCATGGAGCGCTAAAAATGGCAGCATGGTTCTTGAGACTGCAGGTGCTGGCACCACCACGACCGTAGATAAGGACGGCGCTAAGGATGCCCGTAACGACGTAATGATGTACTCCTTGGTAGAAGCTCCTTCTCGTGAAGCGGTAACCGAGATGTTCGTCGGACACCCGCACCTCGGCATTCCCGAAGCCACCATCGACATCATGAGCGCGAACGTGCTCCCGGGCATGTCCTAATTAGGACTGCGGCAGTACCAGAAGTTCATCGAGCGTCTTGATAACTGGCCAGCGGCCGTCGCCCGCTTGCCCATCACGGCGTATCTCCATAAGAATAACGTCCGGACAGTGTCTACCAACTGATTCAAGTTGGAAGTGCGCGTCGTCCACAAACATAAAAGGTCCTTCCTTGCCTTCGGTAAGTTTCCGTATGGTGCGGCCCTTACGATTGGGGGTGTAGACGATGTGCGTCTCAGGAAGGTCGGTTAATGCGCTTGTTACCTTCGCACGTATGAACATCTCAACGCCGTACGTCACAATCGTGCAATCGTTCTCAGCGAGGAAGGCTGACACTTCTGGATAGAGGAATTGCTTCAATTCTTCGGGAGAAAACCCGAAGCGACCGTGTGAAAGAAAGGTTCCCCACATGCGGCGAATGGCGCGCTGCTCAGAATCCCCGGATGTGGGATTCGCCATTTCGGCAATCGCACTCTTCAGCTGTCCCAAGAGCTGGAGAATGGTCGGACGGCGCGCAACCGACTTCTTGAAAGAGGGTGTGTCGAAGATAGTGCGGTCGAAGTCAAGGAAGTATTTCATGCGGGAACGATAGCGGTGAAGGCCTTAGGAATGAACTCAACTTCAAACGCCAAATCACGCTCAATGGGTTCTCCGTCGAGAATGATGGGAATACGAGTGTCTGCGGTAATCTTTACCCGCTCAGTCGCCACAACAGCAACATTCTGGTCGTCGCGCCATTGTCCGAATGCAGCAGCAGTGGCGAGCCCAAGCATGTCGCCAGCGTGCGAGATATCTATGACCGCAGCCTCAAATACCTTCCGGTCATCAGACAAGACTTCAGAAATGAGAGGACAAGTAACCGTAATTGCTTCTGCACTCCCCATATGGAGGGCATTGAATTCGTAGGAAACCTTGGAGGCAAACATGCGGTCCACCGCCTGAGCTCCCTTTTCGAGCGCGACATCAATAGCGCCTTCGCGTAGCGCCTCGCGCGCCTTGGCCCAGAGCGCTGGTGCTCCAATGAGTGCAGTGATGAAGAAGCGGTCTTCTCCTATCTTCCCGCCTGAGAGCACTCGCTTCTTCGGATTACGAAGCGTGACGGCAAGCGTCTCCTGCCAAGAGAGGTCCCCATACAGTGCTTTCGGGAGTAAATTCATCGTACCGCCAGGAAGCGGAATCAACGCAGGGCCATCGAACGTAGCGTGTTGTGCAGCGCTTCTTATAGTGCCATCCCCTCCTATAACGATAAGCGTGTCGCAGCTGCTTGCTTCCACGAAGGCCGCCTCGAGGCCGGCGCCGTCGACACTCCACAGCTTCGCGTCATGCACTCCTGCACTACGAAGTATCGTGCTCGCTTCCTCATGAGTAGCTTCGCTGCTCCCGCCGCTTGCGGTGTTAATGATGACTCCTATAGTACCGAGTGAATGCATGAGGATACGGTACCTGAAAGAGGTGTACCTATGATGAACCCAGATGGGCTACGATTTCATCAACTACTTCCCCAAGCTCCCGGTCCGCATCAAGCGGAATCGCTCCCTTGTCGACCATTTCCTTCTCAAAGGTCTTGTGCCAATTAAGGATGCGGCCCTGCTCTGCCGGGTGTTTCCCGTAGTCGTTGTCAGTGCGTTTGTTGATACGTTCCGTGATTACCTCTGGCTTCGAGCGGAGGATGAGCACCTTATCGAAGAACGGCAGATACTCGTCCTGGTTTGAAGAGAGACCAAGTGCTACCGCATTGTCGTTTGCTGTCAGAAATTCCTGCAGGGATTCAATGCTGCAAATCCAGCCGTGTTTCTCGTACCATTCATCATCCTTCCCCGGCTCCCATCCCGTTCGTTCACCGGTGGGCTTGTGCTGCCAGTGACAGAGGTCATCCATATCGATTGCAGGAACGCCACGCGCGTTAAGCTCCCGCGCGATAGAGGACTTCCCTGTTCCCGACACTCCGGTGACGTAGATTTTCACAAGAGAGCAGTATACCGCTTAGAACCGATTCCAGAGATACTGGTTCGTCACCTCGTGATGGTAGAGCACCTCGCTCGGTTTGATGAGGGTACCAAGATCTTTAGGGCAACGGTCCGCTGCCACCTGCTTGAAGGCAATGAATTTGTCTTTGCTGTCTTTACCGAGAATGCGCTCGAGGAACTTGCTTCCCTTGGCAAGCGCGATGGCGTCATAGATGTTGCCGGAGAGGAAGCGCAGGCGCTCACGCTTGTCCTTATCTTTCACCAACTTATCGCCCTCAAGTCCCGTACGAAGAATCGTGTAGAGGACGAGGTATGGGTTGGCATCAGGAGCAACCGAGCGCACCTCAATGCGAGCGGTCTTCTCGTTCCCTACTGGGATGCGAATCATAGAACCACGATCCAAGGAGGACACCTTAATCTGGTTCGGAGCCTCGAAGTGCGGGTCGAGCCTGCGGTAGGCGTTGACTGAGGGGTTGAGCACCAGGCAGATTTCAGGGGCGTGGTTAAGGAGACGCATGATGATGTCCCAAGCAGCCTTTGAGAGACCTTCCTTCCCTTTCGCGTCGTAGAAGATGTTCTTCCCGTTCTTAGCGAGCGAGAAGTTGGTGTGCATGCCCGAGCCGTTGATGCCGGCAAAGGGCTTGGGGAGGAAGGTTGCCGTCATGCCAAGCGAGCGCGCCACCTGCCGACACACAAGCTTGTAGAGCTGCACGTTGTCTCCGGTACGCACAAGCTCCGTGTAGGAGAAGTTCATTTCAAACTGCGAGGGAGCAACCTCCGGGTGATCCTTCTCGTTCTTGAAGCCCATTGCGCGCTGCGCCTCCGCTGCCCTATCAATAAACACACGGAGCCGATCGAGCGGAAGCGAGTGGAAGTACCCACCAGAGGAAATGAGTTTGAATCCCTCATCGGTGTACTCCTGCTCACTTGAAAGACCATCGACGAGGAACCCTTCGATTTCTGGCGCAGCGTATGCAGTGACGCCGTCTTTCTTCTTAAGTCCTGCCGTATGTGCTTTGAGCAGTCCACGGAAGTCAGACTGGTACGGCGAACGGTCGCGATTGTGTACCGTTGAGAAGAAAAGCACCTTTCCTGGTCCAAAGATGTCGGACGGGAGGAAGCGAATACTTGCCCAATCCACCTCAAGACGAAGGTCGGACTCGTGCTGCTGAGTGAATCCCCGGATGGATGAACCATCAAAGGTGAGGTTTTCAAGGGAATCGAGAAGGAACGTCTTGTTGTAATCAAGCATGTGAAGCCTTCCTTCAATATCCGTAAAGCAGAGCGTCACCGCTTTGATGCGTTTCTCTTTTTTGAGGTAGCTTGTGTACTCCGCCTGTAGTTCCTTAGCGGTCATCGTCGTCGCGTTCTGCGCCGCTTTCGTATTCATTTCCTCAAGCTGGTCGTAGGGTATTTCGAGGAAATTCTTAAGGTCGCCCTCACCGAGGTTATTTGGCTCCATACTTATTTTAAATTGCTAAGAACTAACAGTAAAAGTGTAGCTACTTATACTAATTTCCTCCTAGGAAAGACGGTGGATAACCCTATTCTGTTGCTTCCAAGGCGCCAAAAGGCGATACTAGGAAGACAATGCCGAGAACACCAGGCCAAGAGAGAGGAGGAGGCCAGCGTAGAGAGAGAACCCCGGACTATAAAGCGCTGGACCGGGACCTAGAAACGATAGCTGCCCATCTTTGGGGTGTCTTCAATTTCAGTCTTGGAAGCAAGGACTCCCCTGAAGCGGGACGGTTTGCAAACCAGATTCGACTCGCGTACTCGCAGGCAGAACGAGTAAAAGAAGGACTTGGTAAAACCATGAGCGACCGGGAAGCAGCAGAACTCGTCACTTCCGTCGTTGGCGCGTTCGAGATGGACCGCGATACGCGTGAGGCGGTATTTGGAAAGAAGCCAAAAAATCTACAACGCCTAGAAAAACAGATTACGAATCTGCGTGAATGGGCAGCTGCGAAACTTCCCTCCCCCACACCAGTTGAAGAGAACCTAGAACCCGTTGGCGAGGGTCCAGACGAACTCCTTGAGCCCGCTCCAGAAAGCGAAGATGGAGAGGTACCTAAAAACCTCATGCTGAGTGAGATGTTTAATGAACGACCAAAGGAAGGCGCGCAGAACCCTGAGGAGATGGCGCTACGTGAAGCTAAGCACGCGTATCTTATTCGCGAGGGACAGTATTTCGATACCTACCAGGCATTACGCGCCTTTAAGGCCATGCCCCGCCAGGAGCGAATTGCCAGCGAGGGGAAGAACATGCAGGTATACCAGGAGTACGTACGTGCACGCGAAACGTATATCGAAAGAGCTCGACTCAGCCGAGGCCCTAAGGCAGCCGCTGCACTTCGCGCAGAACTTGTTGCGCGTGACATTGCTATCGCAGGCGGTATCGAGCACAACTATATGCCAACGTTCCTCAAGAACCGTGTTGCAGAGAAACCGCCAGCATCCCGTCGTCGCATGGGCACGACCTTTGTACTCGCCCTCAGCACCCTGGCGGTCGCCGCTACCGATGTCGCACTTATCGCGGCTACAACAACCCCTCCTATTGAGGGCCAGAATCCCAACCAGATTTGGCACGCCAGATACGGCGCTCCAAGAAGAGAGGCCGCGCCAACGACTAACTTCATAGCCATTGCGTTGGCTCAGGCAGAGGAAGCGAGGAGGCGCGGCGTTCCGCGCCCCTACGTCCCTTCTCCAATCGGAAGCGAAGGGGTAACGGTCGTTCGAACGAATGCTACTGAACAGACGCCGGAGGAAACATCTCAGGAAGTTACGGCCGAGCAAGGAGACGTGGTCACCAATCCTGATTCAGCTGAAAATCTCGAGGGACTCACCACTAATGAGGGTACCGGTGGGCCGATAAGCCTCGCACCTCTTGAAGAGCCTCCTACCGAACCATGAACGACGACCGCACACTTATCGCTTTCGCAGAATCCATGGGCGTACCCGAGCTCTCGCCCGAACTCGCTCACGCGTTTGCTGAACGCGTAGGACCAGTACTCCTCGAACGTGTCCTTATGCGCGCAGAAGAGACGCTCTCTCCCCTTGAGCGGGATCTTGCCGCAGACTTCATACAACGCGAGGACATGCCGGGCCTCGCAGCCTTCCTTAACGAGCGCCTACCAGATTTCGCCGGTCTCCTTGCCGAGGCTGCCGGAGCCTAAGCTATACTTGGTGCATATGACCAATAGCCCGGCTATGGAATCAGGAGAGCTGAAGGGTTCCTCTCCCGAAGAGTTGCCTGATGTTGCACTGCGACTTTTGGAGATGGAAATAGAGCGCCCGGAAGGCCGAGCCAGGGTTATTAAGGAAATTGTTCTCCCTTCCAAGGAAAACATGAGAAAAGTGAAAGACGTGCAGGCAGTCTACGAGCGCATACTCGCGACCGCAAAACCGCCCTTCGACCGAGTGGTGAGTGGTCCATTGGACTCCCTCATCCGCTTCCTTTCCGGACCCATGGTTGTCGACATCTTCACTGAGCATAAGACTCGCGTCGAGGACGATGAGGCACGCATGGGCCGTCGCGAATGGCGAAACGTAATCCTGCGAGAGCAGGACCCAGAAGCATGGGAGTACATCGAGAGCCATAATGCACTACGCATTAACCAGGGCGTCAGCACATTCCTCGCAGCGATAGAGGTCATTAAGAACTTTGCACAGCCAGCGAGCCCCGAAGGACAGGCGGTCCTGCGCAGGATAGTTCGCAACGCAGAAGACCTACAAGAGCTACTCAGTCTCAATCAGGTTGCTGCAATTCGCGGCGAAGGAGATATGGGAGAAAAAATAGCCGAACACATACGCCTAGCTGGTGGATACGACCGACTCCCTATTGAGAAAAAGAAGGAGGTCGTGAATCTCGTCCGCAGTCTGGTCTTTGATGCATTCAAGGAGCTTGCGCCTTACTACGCTTCAAATGCCGCTCGTAGCGCATAAACGGGTTGGCGAAACGCCCCTTGAAGCCCTTACGCGCATTCGCAAGGCGCGACGTATCCCTAGTGATATCCCGATGTCCTATGCTGGGCGCCTCGACCCAATGGCCTCTGGCAAGCTCCTTATCCTCGTAGGCGAAGAGTGTAAACAACAAAAGGACTACCACGCACTCGACAAAGAATACGTGGTTGAGGTCGTGCTCGGGCTTAGCTCTGATACCGGAGATGTGCTTGGACTTGTGGAAGACGGTGCTTCGGTCTTCCCTTCTGCTACAGAGGTGAAGGGGGTGCTCGCCTCCTTCGTGGGTCCCTATCGCTCACCGTATCCCCTTTTCTCCTCTAAGACCGTTGGGGGTAAGCCTTTGTTTCAATGGACGCTTGAGGGCGAGGAGGTTGAAGCGCCGCTTCAGGAAGGCACCATACGTTCAGTGCGATTCTGCGGGATGCGAAGAATGACGACTAATTCCCTTATCCGCTACGTTGGGAAGAAGATAGCTACGCTTGCACCAGTCACCGAAGAATCAAAAGCACTCGGTAGAGACTTCAGGAAAAAAGACGCGCTCGCATCATGGGAACGTATAGGCGAAGGCCGTTTCCCTATTATGATGATAAAAGTACGCACGAGTGCAGGTGTCTACATGCGCACGCTTGCGGGAGATATAGGAGAGAAACTTGGAACAAAAGGCTTGGCGCTTTCAATCAAGAGAACAAGGATTTTTGGAGTTTAAGATTTCTTCTTGGCCGACCGCAATGCCTCCTCGCGCAAAGGATAGTATCCCTGCTTCTGCAACCTTGCATCGAAAATCAATAGTCCGTCATCGAAGGCACGTACGTACTCAGACGGATTGAGCGTACCCCTGGTCTTTCCACCTCCAGGAAGACGATATTCAAAGATTCGACCTTCAGGCCATATATAGGGCGCTTTATACGAATCCCTACTTTGTGTGCGTCGTGGCTTAGCAGGTGCAGACGGGGCTTTGGGTGTATTTGTTTTCTTTTCCCCTTGGTTTGGTTCATCCCCACCAACAGGTGCGTCGTTTTCGACCGGTGTGGTATCCGAAAAATAGTAGTTGATATCCTCCAAATTGGATATCTGATAGGTATCGATGAGACCTTCTCGTGTCTTACCTTCCTTGAGTTGTGCCTGAAGGAAATCGCGTTGGTCTTCGCGATTGCGCATACTGCGTAGCCCCTGAGCTGCAATGGTCTTCGAAGCGGAATCGTCAGGAATGCTATCAGGATAGTAAGTGGACTCGGCACCGACGGTCTCACCACTTTTGGGCGGATGCGGCTCACCAGGAGCAAGCACATCAGGATGCGGTCGCTTATACGGCTTCTCGTCTTCGGGCATTGCCCTACTATACCAAGCCTAGAACAGGTCCCAGAGGTCCTGGTCTTCAGTACCGTCTACCTTGAAGATAGAGATACCGCGCAGGCCGTATTGTTTTGCAAGCTCCACCTTGTCCTCGATAGCTTCCGCATCGCTCCACCAGAGAAGGTTTACGGTAGTAGTCATTCCGGTTGCGTTAGCGTACGCAAGCGCGCGTGCTGCTGCTTCATTGCCTTCTAGCGTCCCTCGAGGCGCCTTGATGCTTGAAGGAATAGCGCTTGGCGTGGTGGTCGAGATGTACGAGAACGAGAGCTCGCCTGCGGCGTTTCTCACAGGATCGATGCGGAGGTCGTCGGCAAGGTCCTCTGCATACTCCTCGGTCACTGACCACTTCTTCACGTAGCTCTGGTACCAATTGGGAGAAACTGTCAGCGTGTATTCAAAACCGTAGGTAGCCACGCCGAGCGTTATCTTGTCCTTATCGAAGGACTTGAGTGCAAGCTCAATAACCTTCTTCACCCAGTCAGGGTCAGCAATGGGCATGTACGGCTGGCCGGAACGAGCATCATTCAGCTTAAGGTCAGCCCGCTGCTGATCGTAGGTCATAAGGCGCACGCGATCACAGTAGCGATCAAGTTCTTTGTAGTCGTTTGCGTATTCAAGGTTTGCCGGCACCGTGCGGTAGAGGGACTCAGGCGGTGTTCTCGCTTCAGTCGTGCAGGCAAGTATCTTTCCCCTAAGTGCGCTCTTCAGTTCCTTAAGGAAAAGTGAGTAGTAAGGACGGGTTGCGGCGTTCTTGCCTTCGTAGTCAATGTCGACGCCGTCGTACTTCCCTTTCTTCACCATGTCAGCAACGGCCTTCACATGTTTCTCGCGCAGCTTCTCATCCGAGAGGATGCGGTAGATGTTGGCGGTATCACTCCACATGACGGTGGGGATGATTTCAACATCCTCCTCCCTCGCTTCCTTGAAGAGCTTCTTCCAC
Source organism: uncultured Candidatus Saccharibacteria bacterium (assembly GCA_964391975.1). Classification (GTDB taxonomy): domain Bacteria; phylum Patescibacteriota; class Minisyncoccia; order Phycocordibacterales; family Phycocordibacteraceae; genus C7867-001. The sequence continues at coordinate 413,062 of CAYMNZ010000001.1, forward strand.
GCACTCTTTGAAAGACCCGCAAGGTCGTTTAGCTTCCCATCACTTTTGACCCCGTACCCGAAAGGATTTATCTCTGTGAGTTCATCAAGATGCTTGCGCGCGTCTTTGGTGCCCTCGGACACCTTCCAGTATGGAATCCAGCCGGACACTTCAAGGTCAGCAGCCTGTGCGGGCGCTGGAAACGCGCTTACGATGAACGCGCTAAGGAGGAACGTTGAAAGGGCTCTCTTCATACACTCAGTATAGAAGACATGACGCATGACTTCCACCCTTATTACCGAACGCCGTTCCAAACAATGCGGTAGATAGCGCCTGCGCGGTCGTCTGAGACGTAGAAGGTGCCGCCTGGTTCAGCCAGTATTCCCGCCGGGCGCCCAATAGCGTCGTCAGGAGTGCCGCCCTCTGGCATGAAGCCCGTCACAAAATCGTACGGACCACCATCCACGTTTCCGTCGTCATCAAGATTCCACCTCACTACTTTGTAGCCAGTGGGCTCCGAGCGGTTCCAGGACCCGTGATAGGCCACCAGCAGGTCGTGGTGAAGTTCCTCTGGCCATCCCTCCTCAGGAATGAAAGCAAGACCAAGTGCTGCCGAATGCGCCTGCAAGTCTATGTGTGCAGGAATAAAACCTGCACATGGGTTCGGGTTATTGGGGCGTGCGTTGTAGTCGGCGTCATAAACATTCTGCCCATAACAGATAGGCCAACCATAGTAGCCGCCTTCCTCAATGATGTTCACTTCGTCCGGCGGAATGTCGTCGCCAATTAAGTCACGACCGTTATCAGTAGCCCAGATAGCGCCATCAATTGGGTTGATGGCCATGAAGACTGAGTTTCTGAGTCCCGATGCGTAGATGTATGTATCATCAGTTTCAAGGTCAACTGACACAATGGAAGCGCGTTTCGAGTCCGTCTCGTAACAAACGTTACAGGAAGAGCCAACAGAGACTAGAAGATGTTTGCCGTCTGGATGCGGCTGGATGGTACGAGTGAAATGTCCGCGACCTGCAGGGAAAGTCGTGATGGTACGGCGATATTCTGCCGCCTGCGTATCAGGGTTGTAGCTGTAGACCTTGAGCGCGTCAGTCTCCGCTACATACAGTGAGCAGTTGTTACCACCAAGGCACGTAGCGTAGATGCCGTGAGGTTGCTTGAGTCCTTCAATCACGGTCTTCGGTGACTCTGCCCTTCCATCACTATCAGCGTCGTTCAGCACGACAATTTTTCCGCTGCCAGTAAGTGACACGAGCATTGCTCCCTTCGGGTCTCTCGTCATCACGCGCGCGCCTGGCACTTCACGAGAGAAGATAGTGGGAGTGAAATCATTAGCGACATCAAGCGGTGCGAGGTCTCCTCCTGGAAGTGGTGGTGGAGGCTCTGTTTTCGTGAAGAGCTTAATGAGAAAGCTTGGCGGGCTCTCTTTAAGGTACGTATACGTAAAATAGCCACCTATACCGATAATCAGAATAACGAGCAGCCAGACGAGTGTGTTTCGTGTCATGCGCTCAGTATGTCACGTCCTCATGAACACTGGGTTAAGGGGTGTAGTATGGAAACCATGTTTGGTCTTTCGAAAAAAGAGCTCACTTCCCTACGACGCCTCTCGTCCCCGCAGAAGATTCAGGACTATCTTGAATCTCTTCCTTTCAACTTCGAGAAAAGCGGAGAGACCCTGATGTCCCCTCGAAGAGTGCTCAAGGAAAAGCGTGCGCACTGCCTTGAGGGCGCCCTGCTTGCGGCAGCCGCTCTCTGGCTTCAGGGCGAGAAACCCTTGCTCCTTGACCTTAAAACACACAAGAAGGACCAGGAGCATGTGGTCGCACTCTTTCGTAGCAATGGCTACTGGGGTGCTATCAGCAAAACGAATCACGCAGTGCTACGCTACCGCGACCCAATCTACGAAAGCGTGCGTGAGCTCGCCCTCTCCTACTTCCACGAATACTTTCTCAATAGCAACGGCCAGAAGACACTCGAAAGCTACTCGACCCCTTTCGATCTTTCCACGCTCGGAGACGCGTGGGTAACTGACGAGGAGGACCTATGGCACATCTCACAGCGTCTTGACCGCGTTCGGCACTTCCCTGTTGTGCCGAAAAAGAACCAGCGACAGATACGGAAGGCCACCAAGGTTGAGCGAGAGGCAGGAGCGATTACGGAGTGGAAGAACATGAAGCGAACATGAAGACGACGTCTGTTTATCCTCTCCTTATCCCCTCATTGACTCACACCACCTTCCTCTAGAACAATGGAGACATGAAGCCTGAATTTGCGTGGAAATTCACGCGTCGGCATTGGATTGCCGGGCTCTTCCTCTTTGCATCGTATCTTATCGCTGCTCAGATTGGACGGGAGATATTTACCGCGCCTGCGGTCATCTTCCCCGCCGCAGGTATAGCGCTCGCCTTTCTGTATCTTGAGGGACTTCGTCTCTGGCCAATAGTCTTGCTCGCCGCGCTAACCCACTATCTGCTTGGTGGGTCAGCCATAAGTATCGGTCTCGGCCTTGCACTTGCTCATACGGTGCAGGCGTTGGTTGGAGCGTACTTCCTCAAACGTTTAGGGGTGAACCACATGCTCGGGCGCATGCGCGACATGTTCACTTTCATGTTGGTCGCTTTTGTAGCGGCAACCATCGTCCCAACACTTGGAACACTCGTGTTCTATATGAATCATCTCGCGACAGGAAGCACCTTCCCTGGTGCGGTGACCTGGAGCACCTGGTGGGTGGGAACGATTATGAGTCTCCTCATCGTCACGCCCTTTATCATCCGCTGGTTCGGACAACTTGCTTTCACTCGCACGCTCGCGCAGTGGGCTGAAATCGTTCTCTCCTTTACCTTCCTGGTCGTCACAACGGTTCCTATCTTCTGGATGGGTATCAATCAAGTGGTAGGCATTTCGCTTGTGTACGTCATGCTCATCCCTCTCTTCTGGATTTCGCTTCGTCTCGGAAGCCGCTTCACCACACTCGCCCTTCTGACGCTTACGGTCATCGCCATCGGGGGCGCGTATTTCGGCGTAGCCTCGCTTGAGCCGGAGAAACTCGGCACGCGCCTCTACCAAACACAGATATTCCTTGATATCCTCGCCTTCATCTTCTTCGTTGTTGTTTCGCTTGATGAGGAACGCCGTCGCGCTACCAAGGCGCTTGAAGTGCAGGTAGCCAAGCTTACCGACGCCCTTTCGCAGCTCTCGGTGCGTGACCGAGCCAAAAGCGATTTCCTCGCGGTCCTTGCGCATGAGCTCCGGAACCCGCTCGCGCCAGTCGTTTCTTCGCTTGAAATTATGCGCCTCTCCGGCCCACGCACGCCGGACGAATCAGAGGCGCTCACGGTTATGGACAGCAAGCTCAAGACCATCCAGCGACTTCTGGACGATCTTCTCGACGTTTCTCGTATCTCGCGCGAGAAGCTCACCATCCGGAAGGAGAACATAGACCTTGGTGAAGTAGTGAAGCAGGCAGCAAAATCAGTGGAGCACCAACTTGTCGAGCGTAAGCAGGAGCTCGTTATTGAGGTACCCCCAGAGCCTATCGTTCTCAATGCTGACGCGGTGCGTATTGAGCAAGTGCTCACGAACCTACTTACCAATGCTTCCAAATACACCGACCATGGCGGGCGCATTATGCTTTCCGCTCGTACACTGGATACGGAAGTTGAAATTCGCGTCAAAGACAATGGCGTCGGCATTGAGTGGAACATGCTCTCGCGGGTCTTCGAGCCCTTCCTTCAGATTGGGCGAGAAGAGCAACGCAGCATGGGGCTTGGCATCGGACTTGCCCTCACCAAGAACCTTGTCGATATGCATGGTGGCAGCATCCGTGCAGAAAGCGCTGGCAAGGGCGAAGGAAGTGAATTCATTGTGCACCTGCCGCTTGCAACAGGTGTGCGCCTGGAGATTGAACCAAAACCGGAGCTTACGGTTGAGCCTGCTCCAGCGACTCGCCACAGGGACCGCAAGCACATATTGGTGGTAGACGACAACGAAGCAGCTGCGCACGGTATCGGGAAGTTGCTCACGCTCACTGGCTACGATGTGGCGTATACCTATAACGGACGCGATGCGATTGACTACGCGATTGAACACACTCCCTACGCTATCGTGCTCGACATTGGACTCCCAGACCTCGACGGCTACAAGGTAGCTGAGGCGCTGCGCAGTGATGCGGACTTTGATGGCATTCTCGTGGCGCTTACTGGCTACGGACAGGCCGATGACAAGCAACGTGCCTACGAAGCGGGGTTTGATTACCACCTGGTAAAACCCATCGGCATCGCTGAGCTAGAGCGCGTACTAAGGCGTGTACGCTAGCTTCATCCCATCTTCCGTTACACCATGATTTCCTGTGACGGATGCGTGCTCTCGGCACGCTTCGTTATTCCAGTAACACACTACACGTATGGATGACCCGAACAAAGACAACGGCATGGGCGAAGGAACCGATTCCGGTGGCACTGGTGGCGACACCGAGGAGACGGGGACGGAAACTGCCTAGGGCTTCACGAAATATTCCAGTCCCTTGACGTAGGATGTGGTCCTATCTCGAGGCCACGAGACTTACCAGTCTAAATCCACGTCACACGTATGAACAACAGGTCAAACAACAACCGTTCAGACTCGAGTCGCTCTGGCTCTACCAATAACCAGTCGTCCTCTTCGAATTCATCTTCAAGAGGCACCCAGGATAGCGACCGTTCCAGTTCTAACGTTGATAGGACATAGAGTGAACGAGGGAGTTCAGTCGCTTGCAGGGCCGCTCTTCTAGGGGCGGCCCTGCCCCTATAGGTCCGTATGAAGGCCTTTCATGAACCGTTCATGATAGATATGATGAACTTGGAGCGTTAGGAATTAGCAGCTTAGTTGGACGTTCCATGAGAATACTTATCGTTGAAGACGAGCAGAAGCTCGCAGAGGGTATCAAAAAGGGTCTAGAGAAGCGCGGATACGCAGTTGATATGGTGGATGACGGCGAAAAGGCACTTACCCGCCTCTCGGTCCACCGCAGCGACTATGACCTGGTTATCCTCGACCTCATGCTTCCTACGAAATCAGGCTATGAGGTGTGTGAGGAGGCTAGGGCTCGGGGGGTCACGGTGCCTATTCTCGTGCTCACCGCTCGCAACGAAGTAGAGAACAAAGTGCGCCTGCTCCTCTCAGGGGCGGACGACTACCTTGTGAAGCCCTTCTCATTCGAGGAGCTTTTGGCTCGCGTCCATGCTCTCCTGCGGCGTCCAGTCGCCACAGTGCCCGACGTGCTTCGGGTGGCGGATATTGAGCTTGATCCCTCTGAGCACATCGTCCGTCGCGAAGGAGTAGAGGTGCCCCTTACCCTTAAGGAGTTCACGCTGTTAGAATATTTCCTGCGCCACCCCAACGAGGTGGTGAACCGCGAAGACCTCCTTTCACACCTCTGGGACTTCAATTATGAATCGTTCAGCAATGTAATCGACGTCCATGTCAAAAACCTCCGCAGGAAACTCGACGCGCCCGATGAACCGTCTCTCATTGAGACGGTTAGGGGGATTGGTTACCGCCTTCGCGCGTAAGTACAAGCACGACCTCTTCTTCAGAACGGAACTGAACGTTATCGTTCTGCAGATTGTGTTCACGCTGCTCATCCTCGTTTTGGTGTCGGTCGGGTTCTCCATACTCTACGACGACGTCTCGACCAACCTGCTGCTCGGCATCATGACGAGCATCGCAAGTGGTGCAACGACAACCAGCTCGTTCATCGTCGACAACCTTGAGTACCTCAAGGACCGAAACTTCCTCTTCGTCGCGGCAGGCATCGCGCTTGTGACCGCCGTCTTCGGGTACCTGCTCACGCGCCTCACACTTGCACCGACTCGCAACGCGCTTGAGAGTCAGAAGCAGTTCATCGGCAACGTCGCGCACGAACTACGCACTCCCCTTTCCATCATTAAAACCAACACGGAGGTGACACTCTTTGACGAGACGCTCCCCAAGGATACGCGCGAGACGCTTGAAAGTACGGTAGAAGAGCTTGACCGTATCTCAGACATCATCAATAACCTGCTTTCATTGAACGTACTTGTGCGGCCAGAGAAAGTGCCGTTTATGAACGTCGACATGGGAGAGATTGTTGACCGTGTCACCTCTCACCTCGACGAACTCATCAGCCGTAAGGGAATCATTCTTACTATTGAAAAGAACGAATACTGCACGGTCTGGGGAAACGCTACCGCACTTGAGCAGATTGTTATGAACATTGTGAAGAACGCATGCAACTACACGCCAAGTGGCGGAAATGTATGTATCGCCGTTGCACCCGATTACCGAGGCCACCTGACGCTCCTCGTGGAAGACTCGGGCATTGGTATTGAAGAGAAGGACCTCGTGCGTATCTTCGAACCGTTCTACCGAGCAGACTCCTCGCGCACGCGCGGAAGCGGCGGCTCAGGACTCGGACTCGCCATTGTGAGAGAGTTGGTCAAGATGCACCATGGGAGCATCGTCATTAAGAGCGCGCCTGGTAAGGGCACCAGCGTGACGGTTACACTTCCGTGCGGTAAAGACCAAGCAAAGAAAAAAGACGAGACCACCTCCGGCCAGGTAGAAGTAGATTTCTCCAAGTATTTTGGCCCTCAAAAGCGCGACGACCTCTAATTCATCTGCCACTCATCGGTGCTTTGGTACGGTAGTGAGCTATTACCAGCCCTAATAGTCACCTATCGTCGTAACGCAATCTATGAGCACTCTACATAAGGAGAGCGAGAGCAGCGCCTCCGACCATATTGTGAGATAGAGCTGGGGAGGCCAATGCATAAAGCATTTTTGGCCTCCCCGGCGCCTTAGGGTGCCAAGTCGATGCGAATCGGACGATACCAGGAGCTGGAGCGACGCTCAGGACGCTCTACGTTCTCGACAACCGCTTCAGTGGATGATGCGGTGGTGGTTGCCGTAGTAGTCGCTGCCGCCTTCATCATTGTTGGCGCTGAGAGCGCTGCGACCTCTGGAGCAGGTGCGGTAGCCATCTCTTCTTCAACGACAGCATCAGCGACTACCTCTTCTTCAGTCTCGAAGCGGTCTTTGGCCTCAAGGAGGCGCCAACTTACGCCGATGGCAGTCTTAGCACGCGCAAATTCTGCGACCGCGTCTTGATACTCACCCCGCTCGTGCTTTGCCTTCCCTTCGTCAATCGCCTCGTTGATGAACGCGACACGACTATCGATGGCGAGCGCATCATCTGCAGGAAGTACGACGGAGAGTTCTGCAAGGTCACGAACCGCAACTTCTGCGTCACGCGCCGCGCGAGCCAGCACATGTTCACTTGCTTCCTTGGAAGGTGCGTCGTTCTCATCACGCTCGAGTGCCACCTCCTCTTTCTTCTCAGCAATATCAACGCGTAGCGTAGCGAGCGCATCTTCTGTGTCCCCGCTGCGTGCAGCGATGATGTCGTCGATAATGCGGCCATGCGCTGAGAGCACTGATTCGAGTTCAACAGAGGCATCAATACTCTTCTCAGGTGCTTTCTCTGAAAGCTCATCAATATGTGACGCAGCTTCATCTGCCGAATCATGGAAACGTTCCGAAAGCTCTGCTACAGCAGTCTCATCAAGTGAGCCGCGCGCCGCAAGGACCTCTGCTTCCTCCAGGCGACGTTCAGCACGAGAGGTAGCAACCGCAGCTTTGGCCGAGGGGGTAATGGCAGTGAGCGTGTACAGCGGCTCGTTGACGTTGACCTTAAGCGCATACATAGCGTCTCCTGGAACGGAATCCTCAGCAGCAAGCGAGACGCCTCCTGCACCACTTACAAAAACAACGACAACAGCGATGAAGGATGCGGTCCTCTGGAACGTGAGGGTCATGAAAAAACCTCCGTAGGGGGACGGGATGTTCGGTGTAGCTTGCGTCGCGCGCATGCGAGTCAGAAGTACCTCGCGCATGGCGGAACGCTCCGCGTCCGAGAGACGAAGTATGGAAAGCGAGTGCTTGAGTGTTTTAAGTAGGTCCATGGTCGAGTAGTGCTCGGAGCTTCTTGGTCGCGCGGTGGATGCGGACCGAAATGACGTTTGGAGATTCGCCTGAAATAGCGGCTATCTCCCCAACTGACAAATCTTCCACATGCCGCATAAGAAGGGCCTCGCGGTCTTTCTCTGGAAGCTCTGAAAGTAGTAAGAGGGCCTCCTTCCCTGCCGCAGCATCCGTAATGGTTGCTGCGTCTTCGCCTGCTGGGTCAAACCCCGTCTCCTGCATCGATTCGAGCGAGGAGCTCTTCTTCTTGCGGTAGTGGTCGATAATCAGGTTGCCAGCTATCCGGAACAGGAAGGCTTTCGGATTATCGACCTCGTTCCCGGCCGTGAGGTAGTCCCACATCCGGAGGAATGATTCCTGCGTGATGTCGAGTGCCATCTCACGGTCGCTTACCTTAAAGTAGGCGTGCCGGAAGAGCGGGTCCGCAAAGCGGGTATGCAGGTCAAGGAACGCCGTCTCAGTCGCTTTCGAGTCCATATCCTATGACGTAGCACGCTGGTGCCTATTACCTTTACCCTGCATATGGTCACAGCATACCAAAAGCCCCGCTTTCGCGGGGCTTTGAGGAGAGAACTGTTATTTCTTCCAGAAGCCGAAGTGGCCCTTGAACCAGTCCCGTACCTTGAGTCCGAAGTCCTTAGCATGGTCCTTCCTGTTCACGTTCTCGTCCTCAGACCATTCCTTAAGGACCGTTGCGTCCACACGGAAGGTTGATTCGAGCGTGCCGCTGAAGCTAACCGTATCTCCGACCTCGAGGTCATTGAGGTCGAAGTCATTGCCCTTGAGCGTGAGAAGCTCGGTGTCGCTGTCGATGTCGACCGTCCACGTAAGCTCCACATCCCCGAGGTCTGTCTGCGCCGTCACCACGTCGTCGTTGATTGCTGTCACTTCTGCGCCGCGCACGAGCGCACTACCGTTGGCGGTGAGCTGCACGAGCGTAGCAGGACGCACACTCTTGTTGTTTTCTTTCTGCTCGCCGTCGTTATTTGCGAGCGCCGCTGCCGGTCCTATCACGAGAGCTGCGATAAGCACCGGAAGCAGAATCTTTTGCATAAGGTTGGTGTTCATATCTGGATGGTTCCGTTAGTGCGGACATGCCGCATACGTATACAGACGGATGTGGCGGATGCGCATTACGCACCGAGGTATCTTCCTACGGCCTAGATGAGCGGTAGATGAACGCTAGTACAGCTCTGTGAGAGAGCGGCGCATGCGGTCAAAGGTTGCGATGAGCGCGGTGTGGTCGAAAGCTTTAATGGTGCCAGGGTCGTAATTCTCAACAGCGGTGGAGTGAATGAAATAGCGAACCACTCGGCACGGGCTGCTATCCACTGGCACAAAGACCCTTTCTTCGTAGCGGTTGCCTGCACCTGCATCAGAGACCGTGACGAAGGAATACGCTACACCCTGGTCCGTCACAAGGGTTGAGGAGGCTGGCGTATCGATGAACATCTCAGCATTACATTTTCCTTCTACCTCAACACTCTCAACCGAAAGCTTTGTATCGGAAGAAAGGTTGGTGCCCTCGCGCGTGCTTGTGCCCACAGTAAACGAAACCTTGTTCACCTCAGACTCCACTATGTACTCCGGTGGGTATTCAATACTGAAGTCGAGAGCAGTGTGGAGTTTCCATCCATCTTTTGGCGCTTCAGGCGCTACCGACTGTATGCGGGCGGTCAACCACGAACCCCCAAGCACCAGTCCCACGATGACCAGAAAGATAAGGGCGGTTCTCATGGTCTCAAGTATAGCCTAGGGCTCGGTGGGAAGGATGAGGCCAAAATGCTAAGATGCCCTCATGAAGGCAGCCAACCTTAAGGCGGCAATCGCCGCCCTCGTGGTACTTAGTCTGGTCTTGGCCCTCGGGTTCCTCTGGTACTACAAGGACTCCAGGGCAACGCTTGGTGCCCTCGTGGCCGACTACGAAGCGAGGCTCGCTGTAGTGTCCGCTGACCTCGCCAAAGCAGAAGCTCAGAATACCGAGCTTGGCGGTAACCTTGAGGCCGAGCGCGAGCGCAATAATGCATTTGAAGATCAAATCAAAGACATCACCGGAACCGTAAGCGACCTCGACAAGCTCGCGAAGACCGACCCTGAGCTGCTGCGGAAATATTCCAAAATCTATTTCCTCAACGAGAACTACTCACCTACTGGTGCAGTGTCCATTGATAAGAAGTACGTCTACGGCGACAGCGAATCCATACACGAAAAGGTGTGGCCGTTTCTTGAAGACCTCCTTGAGGACGCCGAGGATGACGATATCGACTTGAAGGTCATTTCCGGCTTCCGCTCCTTCGGAACGCAAGCGGCACTTAAATCAGGCTACAAGGTGACGTACGGCAGCGGCGCAAACGCCTTCTCTGCTGACCAAGGCTATTCCGAGCACCAGCTTGGCACTACTGTTGATTTCACCACTGACGCCATTGGCTCTTCCTTTACGGGCTTCGACCAATCAGAAGCATTCTCCTGGCTCACCAAGAACGCCTACCGGTACGGCTTTGTTCTTTCCTATCCTAAAGGAAACACGTATTATCAGTACGAGCCGTGGCACTGGCGTTTCGTCGGTACCGACCTAGCTCGCGACCTTCACAAGAACGGAAAGAGCTTCTACGACCTCGACCAGCGCGAGATTGATACCTATTTGATAACCCTCTTCGACTAATCATGAAAAAAGTAGAGACAGCGCTCCTCTCGGTCTACCATAAGGACGGCATCGTTGAGTTCGCAAAAGGACTCACCGATCTCGGAGTCAAAATCTACGCCTCCGGAGGCACGGCCAAGGCGCTTACTGATGCCGGCATTGCAGTGACCGATGTTGCGACCTTGGTGGGCGGCGGCGCCATCCTTGGGCACCGTGTGGTGACCCTTTCTCGCGAAGTACACGCAGGACTCCTTGCTCGCGATGTTCCTGAAGACCTCAAAGAACTCGCCGACCTTTCTATACCGTTTATTGACCTCGTGTGCGTTGACCTCTATCCGCTTGAGGAAGAAATCAAAAAGCCGGGAAGCACTCGTGAGTCAGTGGTTGCGCAGACTGACATGGGCGGCCCTGCAATGATTCGCTCTGCTGCCAAAGGCGACCGCGTTGTCGTGTGCGACCCTAAAGACCGCGAGCGTGTGCTCGAGTGGCTTCGTGCTGGAGGAAGTGATGAAGCATTTGTGCACGAGCTGGGTGCAAAGGGTGAATACACGATTGCCGGCTACTGCCTCACTTCTGCAACATATAAGGGAGAAGGTCGTTACGCAGGATTTGTAGGCGAGCGCATTGCTGAGTGTAAGTATGGCGAGAACGCAGTGCAGGCACCAGCAGCCCTCTACGCTTCTTCTACGGAGGATCCTCTCGCACTCTCAAAGTTCTCTATTCTCGAGGGAACACCTCCTTCCTATAACAATTGGGCAGATATCGATCGCCTCTTACAGACGGCAACGCATATCGCTGCAGCTTTTGATGTGAACCGAGGGAAGGTCCCGCACCTCGCAGTGGGTGCTAAGCACGGCAACGCCTGCGGTGCAGCGGTAGGTGGTACACACGCAGAGACGCTCAAGAAGACCATCGCTGGCGACCCGCTCGCCATCTTTGGCGGACTCATCCTTACCAACTTCCCTGTTGGTGCTGAGGAGGCAGAAGAGATTGCTGGCCGCATGCTCGACGGCATTATCGCTCCTTCGTTTACGGAAGAAGCAATCACGAAGTTGAGACGCAAGGGCGACAAGTGCCGCTTCATTGTGAACCCGGCACTCGCCTCCCTTGGAAAGGACTCCCTGGATGCTGCTCCTCGCTTCAGGTATGTGCGTGGTGGATTCCTCACACAACCTAACTACACGTACGTGCTTGAGCTCGCGTCTACTGACCTCGCTACATACGGGAACGCAACCGCCGCGCAGGAGGACGACATGCTCCTAGCCTGGGCCATCGGAGCAACCAGCAACAGCAACACCATCGCGCTTGTGAAGGATGGAATGCTCGTCGGTAACGGTGTTGGCCAGCAGGATCGTGTAGGGGCTGCAAAGCTCGCCCTCATGAGGGCAGAGCGCTCCAAGCATGAGGTGAAGGGGGCGGTAGCCTACAGCGACTCCTTCTTCCCCTTCCCGGACGGTCCTGAGACATTGATTGATGGCGGTGTTGCTACCATTCTCACGACGAGTGGTTCGCTTAAGGATCCAGCAACTATTGAGCTTGCAGCCTCGCGCGGCGTCCCTCTGTATATGATTCCTGATCGACTGGGACGAGGGTTCTTCGGGCACTAGCTATACCCACTCTCTGCCCGCCGGCGTACAGCAGGCGGTATACTAAACGCACTATGAAATCCCAGAAGCCTGCTGACAGTCTGTTCTCCCGTCATCTCAAATCACGTCTTTCCTTCAAACACAGTTTGATAGGTCGTTTTGCTGACCTTATGACCCACTGGTTCGGTACGGTCACCTTCCTGTTCATAAACTTCGTTGTCTTCCTCGTATGGATTCTCTGGAACGAAGGCTTGCTCGGCTATGAAATTTTTGACCCCTTCCCGTATTCGCTCCTTACCATGGCAGTCTCGCTTGAAGCAATCGCTCTTTCAGTCATTGTGCTTATCAGTCAGAACCGTCAGGGACACATTGCCGATATTCGTGAGAAGCTCGACTTCGAGATAGATGTTCGCTCCGAAGAGGAAATAACGAAGGTGCTCATTATGCTTGATGAGATTCAGCACCACCTTGGCATGCGTCGTCACCTCAAGGACAGCGAGCTCGCGGAGATGAAAGCGAGCACCGATATCGAAGCGCTGAGGGAAGAAGCAGAATCACTTCCGGACGCGTAAAAGGAAACCGCCCTTCCGGGCGGTTTTTTAGTTACCGAGAGCGAGCTTGCCGCCCGTCACAATGTCGACGAGTTCAGCCTGGGTGCTCGGGATGTCAGAGACCTTGATGCGGCCAACCACCTTGATGGTGACACCGTTACAAATACCGAGCGCAAGCGCAGGGTTTACCGCTTTTCCGCTCACCAGCACGGTGTCTTCCATATTCACGAGAACGTCAATTTGCTCAACCTTCCTGGAGTGCGTAGTGTCCGCAATAACGCGGTAGCCCACCAGGTGCTCAACCGAAGCGTAGCCACAGGAGCGTGAAGGGTTCTGGGGTGCCTCAATGGAGATGATGGTTCCGAACGGGAGCTCGGAAGCAAGGTCCTTGGAGCGTGCAGCTATGACCTCAGGGTTAGAAGCCGCGCCGGAGGCGGTTATCAGGGGGTTACCGTCCGTCTGCTCTGGTACGGCATTGTAGGCCGTGAGCTTTACGGAAAGTTCACCAACGGCGTCCCGGGCGACAGCTACTTCGTCCTTTACGGCTACCTTTACGGTTTCCGCAGGGTCGATAGGAGTCTGTTCAGCCTGGACGGGCGCGTAGGCGGTCCCTGCCCAAACAAAAAAGCCCATAAGGGCTATAAGTGGTGTCATAGATACAAGGGTCCAAAAGACAACCTCGTAAAGCTAGACTATCAGTCAAGGCCCCTTTTGTCAAGGTCTACAACACTTTTGAGAAGTATGTCAAGAGTGAAAATGGGCTAAATACCCTTATTCTACGCCATTCTATTGCTCTGAACCTTGTATACCCTGTAGCTCCCAGGCCTTCCTTCTTCCCTCCTCTACTTCGGCCCGGAGAGCTCGGAGGTCGACGAGCTCTGGGTGGTTGGTTATCTGGCCCTTTTCAATGCCTAATTCGGCCTCTAACACCCCTTCCCGGTCTACAAAGTCATCCACCACCTCCTCAAGTGACCGCGCATCGCCTTTGGCGACCGCATTTTTAACCATCTGGCGGACAGTTTCAGCGTCCGCAATACCCCAAGGGTAAGTTTTAGGCTCGTTCTCTATCATACTTACCAGTTAAGGGTTCCGCCCGTCTTGTACTCGGTCACCCGGGTCTCGAAGAAGTTCTTCTCCTTGTTGAGGTCGATGGCCTCGCTCATCCAGGTGAAGGGGTTCTCAACGTTGAACTGGGCTGGGAGACCCACGCGCTCAAGGCGGCGGTCAGCAATGTGCTCGATGTACTGCTTGAAGCCCTCGGCGTTCATACCGAAGATACCGCGCGGGAAGACTTCGGTGGCGAAGGTGTACTCCAGCACCACTGCCCTCTTCACGAGGTCGATGATGTGCGCCTGGAACTCAGGGGTCCAGAGCTCTGGCTGCTCCTCCTTAATGGAGTTAATCATGTTGATGCCGAAGTTCAGGTGCTGGGACTCGTCACGCATGATGTACTGAATCTGCTCTGCAGAACCCGTGAGCTTGTTCTGGCGCTGGAAGCCGAACATAACGGCAAAGGAAGAATAGAAGAAGATTCCTTCCATGATGAGGGAGAAGACGATGAGGTTCTCGAGGAACTTCTGGTCGTTCTCAAACGTTCCGGTCTTGAACCCGGCCTCGAAGATTCCTTCGTTCAACGCGAGCACCATGTTGTCCTTGTTGTAGATGGACTCAATCTCACGGTACATGTTGAAAATCTTTGACTGATCCATGCCGAGTGACTCCACGATGTACTGGTATGCGTGCGTGTGAATCGCCTCTTCATACCCCTGACGAAGAAGGTACATGCGGCACTCAGGACTCGTGATGTGCTTGTAGAGGGCAAGCACAACGTTGTTAGCTGCAATGGAGTCTGCGGTGGTGAAGAAGCCGAGCACGGTTTCAAATGCCTGACGCTCGTCAGCGGATAGCACAGTGGTGCTCCTCCACTGCTCGATGTCGCGCTGCATGGAGATTTCTGTTGGAAGCCAGTGGTTAGCGTTACCGGCAAGGTACGCCTCCCACGCAAAGGTGTGGCGCATTGGGTAGAGCTGCATCACGTCCGCATCCTTACCGTTGATGATACGGCGGGCGTTAATGTCGACAGTGGAAGCTCCTTTTTGTATTGGCATACGATTGTGGGTTTATGTGTAATTCGAGATCGTAAATCTCAGAAGGTCATGCCATTGTCCCCTTTTGGGGGGTTCGGGGCAAGTGTATAACCGGGTCCGTGAAGGAGCTGGAAAAGAGCTTAGCTACGAGCCCCGATTTTGAGCTGGTCGGTGAGGAGCGCTACTCCCACCATTAGCGGAACGAGCGCGGAAAGCTGCCAAATAGTCGGGGTCTGAGCAAGGAGAACCCAAGCCGCAATAAGTGTTACCACTACTGCCCCACTCTCAAGAGAGAGCGCTTTAGTGACCGATATCCTTTTTATAGCCTCAAGAAAGAAGAGTTTAGAGAGTCCGAGTAAGAGGAGGCCGTTTACAAGGAGGAACGGAAGAGAGTCCTGAATCTGCGACCATGTCGCATGAGCACCTGTAAAGAACGCAAGCAAGAAAACGAATGGCACCGAGACAATGCTGCGCAGGCACATGACCGTCTCGCTTGATGCGAGTTGCACGGCCTTCTGGGAATAGTAGTTTCCGAACGGGGCAACGCATATCGCAAGCACGCACAGAAGGTCGCCGAGGTTCGGCGTCGATGCGTTCGGACCAAGAACGAGACCTGCACCAATTACCATGCAGATGGCACCGAGGATATGGGCGAATGGAATCTTTTCCTTACGAAATACATTGAAGTAAAGAAAAGAAGTAAACACCGTGAGCAGCATGATAAGTGCAGCATTCCCCGCTGTCGTAAAACGTAGAGCAGTGAAATAAAAGGAATAGAGGAGGATGCCGATGAAAAATGTAGCAAGTAACGTGTAGCGCAGGACGAGCGGTTTCTTCAGTTCATGCCATTTCTTTCGTACGGTCACGAAAACCCCAAAGAAGAGTGCGGCGAACAAGGTGCTCCACCCAAGCGAAACAAGAGCAGGAATACTTGTATACGAAAGAACAGTGATAACTGGAAACAACCCCCACAAAAGAGTTTCTGCCAGACTATAGAGTTCTCCTTTCCGCTGCTCAGTCATGAATCGGGAACGGCGCGTCCGGTCCTTCGGTCAGTTCACGGAACACGAGCGGATTTGCTGCTATAAAGTCAGTCTTCCGGTAATCATAGCTACGCTTACCCAGGTTGGCGACGATACCTCCCGCCTCGGACACAAGGAGAGACCCTGGAGCAAAATCCCAGTCCCGACCATGCGGCTCGAAGTGCACACGCCCCTCAAGCCTGCCTGAGGCAATCTGCGTGAACTCGTAGCCGGCCGAGAGGGTCTTAAACAGGAACGATCGGTCACGGAGCTTCAGGAACCGCTCGAGGTTCTCCGGCTTATCAATATGGGTCTCCCAACCCAGATAGCTGTTAGCAATGGGGCGCTCACTCACCCGTATAGGCTCTCCGTTCCTAAAAGCCCCCTCCCCTTTCTTGGCACTGTAGAGGTGGTCATTCACAAAGTCATAGATGAACGAGAGCGTCACCTGTTGCTCTTCAATGAGCGCGAGCATCACGGTACAAAACGGCATACCGCGAATGAAGTGCCCGGTGCCATCAATTGGGTCACAGAGCCAGAAGCGCTCCTGGTCGCGCGAGCCTCCGCGCTCCTCCCCTGCAAAACCAATGGACGCATCAAGCTTCGCAAGCCCACTTGCCAGATACTCTTCGGTTTCCGTATCAAGACGCGTGACCATATCAATGGCGCCTCCGCCTTTGTCGACAGTCTCTCCTGCGTTCCCGTAGTACGGAAGAAGCTGTGCGCGAGTGGAGCGCACGAGGTCTGCTGCAGAAGAGGCGAGATTCATAGAGTGATTATACCCGCCTTCGGAATTCATCCACTGTCATGAGTGTCTTCATATCCTTCATGCGGTCTACAAACGTAACACCATTCAAGTGATCAATTTCGTGCTGGAAGATTGCCGCCCATAGACCAGTAGCTGCGGCAGTTACCTTCTCCCCACACTCATCGTAGTAGGTAACAGCAATCGTCTTTGCGCGCGGCACCTTGCCACGTATGCCTTCGCAGGAAAGACATCCTTCCCAACTCGGGGCGGTTTCCTTTGAGCGATACGTAATGCGCGGGTTCACCGCAACAACCACATCGGAGCGCTTGAGGTTTGGGCGAGTCTTGGTTGGCCTGGTTTCCATCACCGCCAGTTGAATGCCCTTCCCTATCTGAGGAGCAGCGAGTCCGACTCCCTCGACTTTGCGCATCGTGTAGACCATCTGCTGCACGAGCCTCTGGAACGAGACGGTACCAATCGTCTTCAATGCTACCTTCTTCGCTTTCTTGCGGAGAATAGGATTACCGAACTCGGTCCGTCGCAATACCTTCATAGATAGGGATAGTATACTTCCTCCACATGGAACTGACGGTAGAAGTCAAAAACATCTTGGCCATTGTCTCGACCGTAGTCGGTCTCGTCTCCTTTGCCCCCTATCTCTGGCAGATTCTAAAGCGGGAGACAGAACCCCACGCCTACACCTGGCTCATTTGGACTATTACCCAGTGCATCGTTGCGGCAGGTATCTGGTTTGGTGGTGGTGGCATCCTTGCCTTTGCGATGGCGCTCTACGCGCTCTGCGCCCTTACGGTATTCATTCTCTCCTTTTGGTACGGCACGAAGAACATTACGCGCGGGGACGGCATACTCCTCCTCGTAGCAATTGCTGCCATCTTTGTATGGCAAGGACTCGATAACCCTGCGCTCGCTGTCATAATCGCCACCGCTATCGACCTCATCGGGTACGCGCCAACATTCAGGAAATCCTTCACCGAGCCCTGGACTGAGAATATTCTCGCTTGGATTGGCTACACCCTATCGCCCTACATTGCCCTCTTTTCGTTACTTGAATTCAACGTCATGACAGGAAGTTACGCCGTCGCAACTGCAGTGATGAACACAGCGCTGGTGGTATTCCTTCTGGTACGACGTCAAAAGATTCCGAAGCCGGAATAGCTATTTCCTTCGTGCAAGGTATTGAATGAAGAGACTCTTCTCTTTCTGTTCTTCAGCGAAGTCGTGATAGACGTGTTCTACCTCAAAGTCCTCGGAGAGAATATCGAGCATGTCCTTCTGGTAGATAGGATAAAGGTCGAGCTTTGACCATACCTTCGTCTCCTTGTCGTAATAGTGATTCACCACCACCGTCTCACTGATATAGGCCGGGAACACGAGTACCTTCTCCTGGAAGCCGTGATAGTAGACCGTGTGGTCGAAGGTGAAGTTTTTGAATATCTCCTCCTTGGGAAGGTTCATGAGCGAGCGGATGTAGTCGTAGTTGCGTGAATCAAGGAACAGGTAACCTCCCTTCTCTATCATGCTCGCGAACTTATTCACGACGCTCTGCTGCGCCTTCTTAGTGTAGTCACGGGTTCCACCTCCGATATAGGTCAAAGAATTGCCAGTGAGGAAGCCGAAATCAAACTGGTGTGTGTAAGGCGGCGTGGCGCGCGGAAGGTCGAGCCAGTTTGCCTTATGAATCGGAATATTGAGACCCTCGCTCTTAAAATGTTCGGCGGCTAACCTAATAAACGTATCGTCCACTTCATTTGCCTCTGCAGTATCAAATGGATGGTTTTCGTTCTTCAGTCCCTTCACGATACCGGCAAGTTCAACACCACTGCCGACGCCTAGGTCGATAATGTTGCGAAGTCCACGCTCTTTGATGAGGTCGGTAAAGAACTTAATCTCCGATGCCTTCGTTCCACCCTTGAACTTAGGATAGATGCCGGATTCCCAGTCGACGAGTTTATAGTCTCCGAATTCTTCAATCGGGTTACTAATGTACGGAAGCGTATTTACAAAAGAGTTCTCCATATGTTACGAGCGTGGCTGCGCAAGTCCTTCAATCACCTGTGCGTTCGACAAGGAGATGAGGAAAGAGCCCGGTACTGCGAGCTTTGACTTGCGTATACCGCTACCAATAATCACATACTCTGATGCGACAACTGCCGCGTCGACATATATCGGCCAATCTACCGGAAGCCCGATGGGAGTGATGGCACCGTACTCCATGCCGGTCTTTGAGACCGCATCCTCCATTGAGGCGAAGGAAATTTTGTTCACATCGAGTAGTTTCTTCACGGTCTTATTCACATCAGCGCGAGTTGTCGCAAGAATCATGCAAGCGGCGTACTTCTTGTCCTCTCCGCGCCTACCTTCGACGATAACGCAGTTGGCCGCTGTCTCCGGTCCGGTGCCATACCGTTCGCAAAATGCTGCCGTGTCTGAGACCGTCGGGTCTATCTCCGTAACACCAACCACTTGCGTGCCTGACAACGCAGCTAGAGCGGTTGCGACTGGAGGGGCGACCAAATCAGTTCCCTCTATCCTCTCGAACTCAAGTGAGCCAAGTTTCGTAACCATAATTCAGTAGTGTACAAGAAAAAGGCCCCTTTCGGGGCCTTTCCTCTAACTCTCGCAACTCTCACAGATTCCCGCTTCCTCTCCTGCTGCCACTCGAGCGAGCTTGGCTGCCATCGCGGAGGCAGTGAGCGGCTCAGGGGTGCCAGAAGGCGTTATAACCTCGTCTACGGTGGCTACGGCTGCTGCCATAGCTGCTCCGGTCTTCCTGGTGTGGGTAGAACCGAAGGCTGCGGTCGAAACAGTGGCCTTCTCCACCTGGGAAGCTCCGAGAGTACGTAGGTAGTAGGTGGTCTTAAGGCCGCGCTCCCATGCGTAGAAGTAAATGTCTGAGAGCTCCTTGCCTGAGGTGCCGGCAAAGAAGATATTGAGCGACTGGGACTGGTCCATCCACTTTCCGCGCTCTGCAGCGGCATCAATGAGCCAGCGAGCATCAATCTCGAAGACCTCCTTGTACTTTGCCTTGAGGTCAGCAGGAATCTCAGGAATAGACTGCACGGAGCCGTCAGCGTACTTAATCTTGTTCAACATGTCGTCAGTCCAGAGGTTCAACTTCTTGAGGTCCTCAATAAGGTACTTGTTCACGACGATGAACTCCCCTTCCTTGTTGCTCTTCACGTAGATGTTCTTGTAGATAGGCTCCACACACGGGACACAGCCCACGAGGTTCGCGGTAGAAGCGGTCGGTGCAATCGCCATCGTGTTGGAGTTACGCATACCGTGCTCCTTTACGTGTGCGCGTACCGGTGCCCAATCAAGCTTGCCGCCGAGGTTCACACCGATGGATTCACTGCGCTCCTTTGCAAGAAGCTCAATGGTGTCCTGCGGGAAGATGTCGCGGTCCCACTTAGAACCCTTGAAGGTCTCGTACGCACCGCGCTCCTTCGCGAGTTCAGAGGAGCCGAGAATCGCGTAGTAGGAAACAATTTCCATACTCTCGTTAGCAAACGCAACCGCCTCTGGTGTATCGAAGTTGATGCCGAGCATATAGAGCGCGTCGTGGTAGCCACGAATACCAAGACCGACTGGACGATGGCGCATGTTGCTGCGGCGTGCGTCCTCTGTTGGGTAGTAGTTGAGGTCAATCACGTTGTCGAGCATGCGCATTGCAGAGCGCACCACGCGCCCAACGAGTTCTTGGTCGAACTTACCGTTCACGACGAACTTCGCGAAGTTAATCGAGCCCAAGTTACAGACTGCCGTCTCGTCGTACGACGTGTTGAGTGTAATCTCGGTGCAAAGATTTGAGTTGTGCACGACACCAACGTGGTCCTGCGGAGAACGAATGTTTGAAGGATCCTTCCACGTAATCCATGGGTGTCCGGTCTCAAAGAGCATTGCGAGCATCTTCTTCCAAAGATCAGACGCTGGCATCTTCTTGAAGAGCTTGATTTTCCCTTCTGCTGCCATCTTCTCGTACTCCTCGTACTTCTTTTCAAATGCTGCACCATAAATCTCATGGAGCTCAGGCACTTCTTCAGGGCTGAAGAGCGTCCACTCTCCCCCATCACGCACTCGCTTCATGAAGAGGTCTGGAATCCAGTTAGCGGTGTTGATGTCGTGTGTGCGACGGCGCTCGTCTCCGGTGTTCTTACGCAGTTCAAGGAAGTCCTCTACGTCGAGGTGCCAGGACTCAAGGTACACACAGCCGGCTCCACGGCGCTTACCAGAGCGGTTGATGGCGACGTTGACGTCGTTGGCAATCTTAAGGAACGGCACGATGCCCTGAGAGCCCACTCCCGTTCCCTTGATGAAGGCGCCGGTAGCGCGAAGGCTGGTCCAGTCAGTTCCGGTGCCTCCTGACCACTTAAGGTACTGAGCGTTGTCTGAGAAAGTCTTGAAGATACCGTCGAGCGAGTCTGGAACGGTGTTAAGGAAGCAGTTAGAGAGCTGCGCCTTCTTAGCACCAGCCTGGAAGCAGGTGCGGCCTCCTGGGGTGTAGTAGAAGTTGGAGAGAATGTCGTAGAAATCGAGTGCGACACGCTCGCGGTCCTCCGCCTTCTCGTTAAGCGAGGTACCCATAGCAACGCGCATCCAGAACATCTGCGGCGTCTCCATCTGAGCCTTCGTCTCAGGGTCTTCCATGCAGTAGCGCGTGGTCATAATCTCAAGACCCATGTACTCGAAGAGCTTGTCGTTCTCAATCTTGAGCTTATTGCCCAAAGATTCTAGATCGAACTCAAGCATGCGCTCATCAAGGAGTTCACGCTCCACCATGTTCTTGATGTTGCGCACAAATATCTCCGTGTGCTTGCCGGCGAGGTTGTCGCTCTCGTAGTCACCGAACACATCGTGATACATCTTGTCCAAAAGCAGGAACGATGCGAGACGTGAGTACGCAGGGTCGCGTTCAATCATCGAACGCACCACGGCAATCACCGCGCGCTGGATTTCTTTGGTTGAAATATTTTCGTAGAGCTCGTACTTGAGTTGCGAAATGATTTTCTCTTGGTCAACAACACCATCGATACCTTCCGTACCTTTGATGTGTGCCGCGAGTGTCTTTCGAATCTCTTCTTCGCTAAACGGAACGATGTTTCCGGTGCGCGTCGTGACATTGAGTTCCTTGTCAGCAATCTTTTCGAGTACTTCCTGCTTCTTCTCATCGCGCTTCTTGGAGTGTTCGTAGCGGTAGACGATGTAGTGCTTAGCCACCGTGTGGTAGCCCTCGTTCATGATCGTCATCTCCACAATGTCCTGTATTTGCTCAACGGATGGGATTTGCTCCTCGAAGCGCGTCTCCATCTCTGCAAGTATGGAACGGGTCATGTCGGAGAGTTTGTCCTCTCCAATTGCTACTTCCATAGCGGCGAATGCCTTGCGCATCGCGTCCGTTATTTTCTCTGCATGAAAATCTGCAATCTGTCCGTTCCTCTTTTTTACTTGCTTCGTCATACGCGCTAAAAGTTACTTTTGATAATTCAGTCCGAGAAATTACGTCTGCACAAAGGGCGAATTTAGGGGACTAGTCGAGCGGATGTACATCCTATCACGCGAGGCATGAGTCGCGCGCCATGTGGATAGTGTCTTAGGACATACTTTCCCGCTCATGTCTCCCCTTGTCCGGGAGGCCAGGAATTACACCCTCTCACGACTGCTTTTTTGACCCCTTCATCTGGCCTTTACGATTTCTTCTTCAATTCTTCACCGGTTGGTCGGTATCATGTCGCCTCATGCCCACCCTGCCCCGAGTGATGATTCTTGAGGACGAGCCGAAGATCGGCCAAGGTGTAAAAAAGGGCCTAGAGAAAAGTGGGTTCGTCGCTGATTGGTACGGTGATTCGAAAGAAGGACTTGCACAACTACTTTCTCCTGGGCGCGCAGGGCGTGCACCCTATGATTTGGTCGTTCTTGATTTAATGATGCCAGACGTGGACGGATGGACCGTCACCCGCACCGCGCGCAGTGCAGGACTTACGATACCAATCATCGTTGTGACCGCCCGTGGAGAGATTGAGTTCAAGACGCAGCTCCTCTCAGCAGGGGCCGACGACTACATGGTGAAGCCTTTCTCGTTCGTAGAGCTCGTTGCACGAGCGAAGGCAGTGCTGCGCCGTCCGGTTGAGACATTTCTATTAAAACTCTCAGTGCAGGATATTGAACTTGATTCTGCAGAACACACGGTCACTGTTGCCGGAGAACCTGTGTCGCTCACCCCACGCGAGTTCGCATTGCTCGAGTACTTGATGCGACACACGGACAAGACTGTTTCCCGCGCTACGCTCCTCGAACATGCATTCCCACGTAACTCAGGCAACGACAATGTACTCGATGTACATATGAAGAACCTTCGTAAGAAAGTTGGAGAGGACGCGTTCGTAACTGTGCGAGGTGTGGGGTATCGGATGAACTCCTGAGTTACATCAAGAGAAGACCCAGGAGGGCGACGACGCTACCCGCTAGCTTGCGTTTGAAGTCTTCGCGCTCACCAAGGAACAGTGCACCCGCGAGGAAAATAATCACCACCTTAAAGGTAGTGACGGCAGAGACGACGCTCAAGTTCGCTACTACGAAGAGCAGTATCACCCACGAGAATGCTTGAAGTGCACGGAGTATCCCCGTCACGCCGATGTCGATAGGAGTGTATTCGTTCTTCGTTTTCGTGAAGAGAACAAGAATGCCAAGGAAGATGGTCTGAGACCACCAACTAATAAGGGTGCCTAAGGTAAAGCCTGCCTCAAGCTGAAGCGCCCGTTCCGCAGCGATGCAGACACCAAGCATGGTCCCGCTCGCGAGCATCATAAGGAAGTACTTGTCGAACTTGAACCGGCCCACCCGGTGCTTCCTCGAGACGACGAGCATTCCCACAAGCAGCAGGGCCGTCCCCCCGATTTGCACCAGCGTTAGACTTTCATGGAGGAAAAGCGAGGCTAACACTATAGCCACCGGCGTATAGATGTTCATCACGATATTCGTGACGCCCGCCTCTACGTGCTTCTGAGCTATATAATTGGGTATATACAGCCCTCCACCGATGACCGCCGTAACCAAGCCTAGGAGAACGATGGTAAGTAGGTCGCCCTGGAACTTGATTGGCTCAATAAAGAGCAAGAACACGCCCGAGAGCGCGACGGTGAGCATCGCATAGAACGCAAGGCGTATCTGGCCGTCGTTACTAACCTCCTGGTGCCGCTTCGCAAGCCACCTGCGCTGGAGTGGAGAAACGCTCGCAGCAACGAAGTAGAAGAGGTAGGCGAGAAGCTGAATCATAGTTCAGCAATGACAGAAATTGGTAGATGGTCCGAGCCCTTGGATTCCTCAACCTTAAAGGAGTGCGTCTTGATGTCTTTGGTCGTGAAAATGTAATCGAGCTTTGTATCGACTACTTGCGGATTGCACGTCTTACATCCATCAGGATAGACGCTCCACGTAGGTAGCGAGTCTGGGTCAGAGTCGACAAGAACAGACTTCATGCACCGTATAGCCTCACTGTCTGGGGTCGCATTGAAATCCCCCATGACGAGGGTGTTCTCTGCTGGAAGCGCGGAGAGGAGATTCTCTATTTGCTCCATCTGCACATCCGAATGTTCTTGGTGGGTATGGAGCGTGTGGACGCTAAACACGCGAAGTACTTTCTCCCCTACCTGCAGGTCTATGCGTACTGCACCTCGAGCATTCTCTTTTGAAAGCAAATAGGTTTCGCTCGATAAAATAGGCAACTTTGAGAAGAGCGCAGGGCCATCATTGAAAGTATTGTCTCCCCACTTCTTACGTGCTGGGAGGAAAATATGATGGTAGCCGCGTGAGGAGAGATACCCAATCACATCCCGCTCGGGGTCTGTATCCTTCACTTCCTGCAGACCGATGATGTCTGGGTCTACTCGCTCAATGAGTGTCTTGTATTCTTCGAACTTACCTTCTATCCAAATGTTCCAAGAGAGAATCTTGAGTTGCATGGCTATTTAATGAGTGGAGCTATCTTCTCCCAAACCTTATCGCATATGAATTGATGCCCTGCCTGGTTGGGATGGAGACCATCTATGTAAAGGTACTTCTCCTTCCATTCGTCGGGGTCTACACCTAGTTCGATGAACGTCACTCCTACCTCCGCAGCGATGCCACGAAGGGCTTCATCAAAGAGCGCACGGCGTGCATTGGTGAAATACGATTTTCGATCGCTAAACGGACTTATCTTAGGATTAGTTTTTGATTCATCGACTGTTCCACTCCCCACGAAAAATACATGATCAACCTGCCTCTTGAGAGTGGTAAGAAAGATGGTCATCTCCTTCGTGTATTCCTCAACCGTCGACACGAAGTTAGCGGGGTCATTTTCCGCTTTAGCATTGTTACCGCCTATCGAGACGAGGGCGATAGTTAGGCCGTCCCTCTTGTACGCCTTCAGCTGTCCCTCAACTGTTTCCTGCGCAAAGGCAATCTTTGCTCCCGACTTGCCAAAATTAAAGAGTTCCCATTTCTCTCCTCTTCCATTGACACCATAAAGCTCTCCGTGAAGACGGCACTTAAGAAGGTCAGCCCACCCTCCGTCTTTACCGCCAACACCGTATGCAGAACTCGAACCGAAGACGAATACCTGATTCATCCTCTTATATTACCCCACACTATCTTTGAGCTGAGAGTGTATCTGGTCAGCTGAGTAATTTGGCTTCTCAGGCATATATCCAAGTATCTCCTTTGCCTTGGTTATATCGAGATGAGGTACGTCGTCTACGATGCTGAACGCCTCGTACCAAAGTTCACCAGGGTATTCGAGCGCAAGCTTAATTGCTTGAGTGGCATTATTGATGCTGACACTAGTTCCGAGAAAAACCTTGTTAATCGGACCAAAACGAAGTGCAATCGTTTGCACTTTCTTATTCAAGCCAAACCAAGCAGCAATCTGCTCAGCCATTACTTTACTGACATGATATGAAAGATCGACTTCTCGCATAGAAAGCTGATCTGCCTTTAGGTACTGTGATACGAACGGCTGATTTTCAGTAATCGGCGTCTGAAACGGTATTCCCTTCTCGATACCGTAGATGGTAGTCGAGCTTGCGTAAATGACTCGACGTACGCCATGCTCATTTGCTGCGCGCAATACGTTGAGTGTTGACTCAACATTATTGGAGAAATATTCTGGGAAACTCTTTCCTTCGACAGGCTTAGGGATGGCGGCAAGGTGCACTACCTGTTCGCATCCCTTCATCTTTTCGCTTAGTGTTGCGTAATCAAGAAGGTTAAGACCATCTTGAAGATCGTAGCCCACTATCTCGTAGTCGTTCCCGTAGCGTTGTATGAACTCGGTTCCTAAATACCCCTTATCCCCGGTAAGAAGGATTTTCATGGTTATCTAATTCCTCAATCCCGCCCCCTTCGTAAAGCTCCACAACGTCGCCCCTAAGAGCACCACCGTCACCGCTATCGTAATCCCGAAGCTCATCCACAGGCTCACATCCGAAACCCCCAAGAACCCGTGTCGGAAGGCATTCACCATATATAGGATGGGATTTCCAAGAGAAAGGGTGCGGAATGGCTCTGGAAGGAGCTCGATGGAGTAGAAGATGCCTCCGAGGTAGGTCAGCGGGGTGAGCACAAAGTTCGGGACAATGGTGATGCCATCGAAGCCCTTGGCAAAGATGCCGTTCACGAGCCCTGCAAGGGAGAAGAGCACGGCGGTTAGAAGACCAGCGGCAATGATTATCAAAACGTTATGGAGCGTAATCTGAGTGAAGAGTAGCGACACAATAATCACCAGGATGCTCACAATCACCGAGCGCAGCACTCCTCCCGTCACGTACCCCAGCACAATAAGCCAGTGCGGCATTGGAGAGACGAGCAGCTCATCAATGCTCCGCATGAACTTCGCAGAGAAGAACATGGAAGAGACGTGCGCGTACGCGCTCGTAATCACCGTCATCATGACAAGTCCCGGCATGATGAACTGCATGTAGGAGAACCCTTCAATAGGCTGCACCTGGCTTCCAATGAAGCCCCCGAAGATAGCAAAGTAGAGCGAGGTCGTCACCACCGGAGGCAGCAAGGTCTGCGACCAGATACGGAAGATGCGCACGACCTCCTTCCGGATCATGGTGTAGTAGGCGGTCCACATTGCTTGAGTCGTCATACGGCTGGTTTGTCGTCTGCGGTCATCTCTAGGAAGATGTCCTCAAGCTTCTTGTCTCCGTGACGAGCAAGGAGGTTCTTCATCGGCTCGTTTGCGACAATCTCCCCTTTCCGGATGATGGCCACGTGGCGAGCAAGCTGCTCTGCCTCCTCCAGGTAATGGGTGGTGAGAACAATAGTAGTTCCTTCAGCATTTATCTTGCGGAGAAATTCCCACATCCCGCGACGAAGCTCAACGTCCACTCCGGCAGTTGGCTCATCAAGCAGAAGCACCGAGGGCTGGTGCATGAGTGCGCGCGCAATCATAAGTCGGCGCTTCATTCCTCCCGAGAGCGCTTGAGACTTGTCGTTACGCTTTTCCCAGATACCAAGGTCCTTAAGCACCACCTCTGCGCGGGCGAGTGCCTCTGCACGAGGAATACCGTAGTAGCCAGCTTGGTCAACAACAATATCGAGCACCTTCTCGAAGATATTGAAGTTGAACTCCTGCGGGACCACGCCGATGTGTGTCTTCGCAAGCGAAGGATTCTCATCAATGGAGACACCGTTCACCTTCACGTCCCCTGAACTTTTCACCACGAGCCCGGTCAGAATGCCGATGATGGTCGTCTTCCCCGCCCCGTTAGGCCCTAAAAGCGCAAAGAACTCCCCGCGAGGTACAGAGAGCGAGACCCCCTTAAGAGCCTCAGTCGCAGCAGCGGACTTATCAGACTTCCTATAGACCTTCTTGAGGTCTTTGATTTCAATAGCAGGCTCCATTTTCAGCCATTATAGCATTTGGGCTATACTCTGCAGTAATGCGACCGGCCCACGAGTACCGACACATCTTCTTTGACGTCGATAAGACGCTCACGAAGAGCCGCTCACCGATGGCGCCTGAACACCAGGAAGTATTCGCGCGGTTGTGTGCTGAGCGTGACGTCGTCGTCGTGACCGGTGGCTCACGCGACCAAATGCGTGAGCAGGTCACCCCTCGCTTTGATGGAATGTACACTGCACTCCCACAGAGCGGCAATCTTGCGATAGGAAAAGATGGAAGCGAATTCTGGTACGACCCACTCACCAACGCACAGGTAGAGGAAATCATGCGCGCCATTACTGAGTTGAGGCACTATTTCAATATCACCGTCAAAGATGAGAACGACATCATCGACAACCGTGGCGCACAGGTGAGCTACAGTGTCCTCGGATTCCACGAAGACATAGAAAAGAAGTACGCGTTTGACCCGAGCGACACGAAGCGTCAGGCAGCACTTAGGGCACTCCCTCAAGTAGTGAGCCGCCTCGATGCAGTTGGCATCATCGCCGTTCCGGCAGGCACTACCGTTTTCAACTTCATCCCGAAGGGCAAAGACAAGGGACATAACGTGGAGCGATTGATCGAGCGCATGGGCTGGTCAAAGGAAGACTGTATCTACGTGGGAGACGCACTCTATCCTGGAGGAAACGATGAATCGGTCATGGACGTGATCGACACGAAAGCAGTTGCCGTTCCTGAAGAAACGTTCGATTTCATACAGCAGATTCTTTCCTGATTCCCACGTTCCTACCGTGCTACGATACTGAGGAAATGCTTCGTGACGACATAGCAAAGGCCATCAAGGGCGATGTCGCTGACGACTCCCCTACCCTCGACACATTCTCGCGCGACACGAGTGTCTTCGAGAAGCGCCCCACGCTTGTGGTGTATCCCAAGGATGCCAACGACGTCTCAAACCTCGTGCATGCGGTACACGCACTTAAAGAAACCGGCGAAGACGTTTCCGTAACTGCTCGCTCAGCAGGTACCGACATGTCGGGTGGACCGCTCACCACCTCTATCGTCGCGGTATTCACCAAGTACATGAACCAGGTACTTGAGGTAGGAGACGGCTACGCAATTACCGAGCCAGGAGCCTTCTATCGTGACTTCGAAAAGGAGACGCTCAAGAAAGGCTTTATTCTCCCCTCTTATCCGGCCTCCCGTGAAATCGCAGCCATGGGCGGGATTGTGAACAACAACTCCGGTGGTGAACGCACCCTCAAATACGGCAAGACCGAGAAGTATGTCGAAGAAGTAGAAGTGATTCTCTCAGATGGTACGAAGACTACCTTCAAAGCACTTGGCCCCGACGAGCTTGCAGAGAAGAAACTCCAGAAGGACCTCGAAGGCGATATCTATCGGAGAATGAGCAACCTCATCATCGACAACCGCGAGACCATCGAAGCTGCGCGCCCCAAGGTCTCTAAGAACTCTGCCGGCTACGCACTCTGGAGCGTGATGGATTTTGAGAACGGTACCTTCAACCTCGCGAAGCTTATCTGTGGTGCGCAAGGCACCCTCGCGCTCATGACCAAGGCGAAGCTCTCCTTGGTAAAGCCACAGGACCATCGCTCAATGTTGGTCGTCTTCCTCTCAGACATGAATGTGCTTCCGGAGGTCGTGAAGCGCGTCCTTAAATACAATCCGGAATCCTTTGAGTCCTACGACGACCACACTTTCAAACTCGCCGTGCAGTTCCTGCCACAGATGCTCTCGCAGATGGGTTTATTCCGTGCGATTCGTCTCGGCTTCTCTTTCCTTCCGGAAGTAGGGCTCGTGCTCAAAGGTGGCGTACCGAAATTGGTACTCATGGCAGAGTTCTCTGAAGACACGCACGAAGCTGCACTCAAGGCAGCCAAGGATGCACAACAATCTCTCAAAGACCTCGGCCTCCCGACGCGCATCAACGTCGATGAGCGTGCAAGTGAGAAGTACTGGATTGTGCGTCGCGAAAGCTTCTCCCTTCTTCGCAAGAACCTGAAGGGCCTCTATGCCTCTCCATTCATTGATGACTTCGTCGTCCCTCCGGAGACCTACCCGGAGTTCCTCCCGAAGCTCTACGAGATTCTCGACCAGTACAACCTCATCTTCACCATCGCCGGACACATTGGAAACGGCAACTTCCACATTATTCCTCTTATGGACCTCTCCAAGGAGGAGGCGCACACGACCATACTCGAACTCTCTCCCAAGGTCTACGACCTCGTGATTAAGTACGGTGGTACCACCACTGGCGAGCACAACGACGGTATCATCCGCACCCCCTACCTGACCCAGTTGTTCGGGGAGAAAATGGTGGAATTGTTCAGGCAAACAAAGGAGATTTTCGACCCCTTGACTATCCTCAATCCTGGGAAGAAAGTGGGAGGAACCTTTGAGGATATCCGAAAGGCCATGACTCACCACGTTTCGTAATCTTATATACTGAGGATGTATGGAAGACCAAGACAAACAAGAAGGAAGCCCGACAGACAACAAGCCCGCAGAAGAGCTCTGGCCTGAACTCGCAAAAATAAAAGAAGACGACGGTCCAATCACCAACAAGCTGGATTCGGTAATCGTCCAGAAAATAAAAGGGGACCTGTCAAAGAACCCTGCGCTCGCTGAGACGTTGCTCGATTTCGTCGCTGGCCGCGACTTTAAGTCCGACCGGCATGCATGGGAACTAAATACCCGGAGTGTCGCATTCAACCTCGGCATCCCGACTGCAGTCATTGATGTAGCGATACGTCGTATAGCCGCGAAGTTGCAGAAGAAGGGCTGAGCCGATGAAGCCCCGCCTCCTCATCCTTGCCTCAGGCACCCCGGACGGCGGGGGGAGCGGCTTTGAGAACCTCGTACAGAACGTCACGGCGGCAGATATTGTCGGTGTCGTCTCTAACAATGAGAATGGTGGTGTACGAGAACGTGCAGACCGCCTTGGTATTCCCTTCACGTACTTCTCCGGTCCCTACTCCGCCGAAAACTACCAGAAGATAGTCAAAGAGACTGGAGCAGACTTCGTCGCCCTTTCCGGCTGGCTGAAGCTCGTCGCAGGACTCGACCCCAAAACTACTTTCAACATTCACCCCGGTCCCCTTCCTGAGTTCGGCGGCAAGGGACTCTGGGGGCGTTTTGTGCACGAAGCAGTGCTTAAGGCATATGCGGAAGGGCGCATTACAGAGTCAGCAGTTTCCATGCACTTCGTAACGCCCGAGTTCGACGAAGGTCCCGTCTTCTTCTCGCACCCAGTTCCTATACTTCCAGAAGACACACCGGAGACACTCGCGGAGCGTGTGCAGGCAGCAGAAAAGAAGTGGCAGCCCCAGATTACTGACAAAGTGGTGCGTGGTGAGGTAACCTGGAACGGCGAACATAAGGAATCACTCCATGTTTGAAAATAAAGAACAGAAACTAGCTGCGAAGGCCGACCAGTATCCTCTCCTTGAAGGACGCGAAGCCATTTTGAACCATGCCACACGTACACGTGTGCAACCCGACGCATGGCTTGCGCGCGTTGAAGAGCATGTAAAGAATGGCGACATTGGCATTAACGACCTTGAGTATTTCGTAAGTAACTTTGCAAACACCTATAACGGCGTCCCTCAGTTCGCAAAGCGCTTTCCGAAGGCTACAAATCTGTACACGTTTATGAAACGTGGGCCGCTCAATGACGCCATGCACTCCTGCTCCGTCAATCAGTCCCAAAGCAGAACGAACCTTTGGCCTGCAGCCTTCTCACTCTCAGGAGCTGAGGCGAGCGCAGACGGTCTGCGCCCTCCTTTTGAGATCGTCGACCTCCTCAACGCTGATATCTCATTCTTGACTGCGCACGATGGCACCACAATCGACCTCACAAAAGGACGAGTCGAGGGTTCGAAAACACATTGGGAGGCTGGCCAATCAAACGTGGAGGTGTGTGCTGAAGCTGAGCGGCGCTTCTTCCGTACGCTTACAGGAAAAATTGCAGAGGGCTCCGCTGAACCAGCCAACCTACTCATACACGGAAAGGAACTGGAAGGCATTGTGTTCACCGACCAAGGTAAGGCAGTGGGTCTCGTGAAATTCGTTGGGGAGTTCAGTCTCCTGGCACTGCGCAGTGTGGGGAGTTCCGAAGGAACGGAATTCCACAAGGGCATGCTCTATTCTCTCAACGGGCCGCTGAAAATGCTCCTACGAGACATTATGGGCAAACACAAGACATCTGAGCCGGACCCGACGGAACCACTCAAACGTCGGTTCCTCTCCATCGACGTAGCCGCACTCAAACAGGAAGCGGACAAAGCGAACGTAGTGCTCGCCAAGAGGAGCACTCGATTCCTCGGTATACGCCACATGAAGGAACCGGAGGAATCCAAGGTGAACATGTATGAGGAAATGGATTCTTTCGCGCAGGAATTCGAGATCGGCGCCTTCGCAACCGAACCCCTCTTCCCTACAGAAGAAAAATAGAAGCTTGTCCCCACCTTCCTTGTGAAAGGGCTAGTTCTGTTGCATACTGCGATTGAGCTCGCAGTATCCAGAACTTCGCGCGGCAAACCCGCTCCCTAGTGCTCAGTTCGGCGAGAAGTTATACATCAGTCAATCAAGCCACATGGCAACAAACAAGCTCTATGTCGGCGGTATCCCGTACCGCACGACTGAAGATGAAATGCGCACCGCCTTTGAAGAGGCAGGTACCGTTTCGTCCGTTAGTATTATCATGGACCGCATGACCGGTCGTTCTCGCGGCTTCGGCTTCGTCGAGATGGCAGACGAGGCTCAGGCCCAGGCTGCAATCGACCGTTGGGATGGAAAGGAATTCGATGGGCGCACGCTCTCGGTTTCCTTTGCTCGCCCTCAGGGTGATCGCCCAGCAGGTGGCGCCGGAGGAGGTCGCGGAGGTTTTGGCGGCGGTAACCGCGGAGGCGGCTACGGCGGCGGAAACAGCGGCGGCGGCTACGGAGGTGGCTACTAAGCTCTGATAAAAGAAAAAGGCCCGCTTCACGCGGGCCTTTTTCTTATGGTTTGAACTCCTGAGTATTCGAAGCCGGGGCTTTTTTTATGAGGTCAAGGACCATGGTAAATCGCGGAGCATTATCGGTTGGCCGTTTATGATACGCACCTAGACGAAGTTTTTCGTCTATCCCAGCTCCGTAAGGACCGAGAGCGCCACCAGACATACGATGCACCGTCACCGCGCGACCATTTGGTTGAATAAGGTTCGTTCCCGCAAGGTCATCTGCGTAGAAAGTTGCGGGGCCAGCCATCGTCGCTATCACGCGACGTACCCCTACAGCCATCTCGGGCTCTACCACATCTGGATGCAACACAAGGTCATCTCCCTGATTTACAGAGCGTGCTCCCGCGAGGAAGACCGTGACAATATCGTAATCACGAAACGTGTCCTCAAGGAGTTCGTACTCAGCCATCACGTAATCGAGCACAGGAGCTTCTAGACCGAGTCGAGCGAAACGAGTTCGAACCTCTGTATGTGTGTGGCGTCCACTGTAGTGATATTGGGTCGGCGCAATCTCCGCACTTGCTTTAAGTAATTCCTCCACATGAGGATGAGGCGGCAGTTCGATATACGCTGCCCGTGCCCCGCCCTTCTCTATCAGCGAAGGAAGATCGGAGAGACGTTCCGCCTTAAGAATATAGCGAGAGCCTTTTTCTATAGGTGCGGCTGACACGTCTTCGCTCATGGCCTATCCGCAGGTGGATGTATGGTTCCCCGAGTTCGGAGCATCAAGCACTGCCCTCTTCTTCTGTTCTGCAGACCAACCTATAAGGTTTACGAGAATCTGAAGGAAGGACGCGACACCTGCGAGCGCGAGGATGAGAATCACCGGCCAAGCGTACGGCGTGGCGAAGTAGAAGAACACCATAAAGAAGCTCCACCAGAGACCCACGCACCATGGGCAGTTAATGAGCGCGCCGAGTGTACCAAGGAAGGTGCCCTGAGGCCTCCCAACAAAGGCATCACGTATGAACTTCGTGATGAGGTCGTAGGACGTAAGGCGAATCAGACGGAAGAGTGCGAGCGACATCAAGAGG
This sequence comes from uncultured Candidatus Saccharibacteria bacterium, assembly GCA_964391975.1. Classification (GTDB taxonomy): domain Bacteria; phylum Patescibacteriota; class Minisyncoccia; order Phycocordibacterales; family Phycocordibacteraceae; genus C7867-001. The sequence goes on from CAYMNZ010000001.1 coordinate 446,658, forward strand.
AAATCCCCAAGTGGTACCCACGTAGTAAAGCGGCCAGTCTCCTCAAGCCACATAACGCCGAAGAACATAAGGACCGCGAAGAAGAGCGCGAAGAACACATCCCACAGTGCTGTTTTCATGAGGGTAGTATACCGTATGACTATGGAGACCAGCCGAGAGGATGTGGAAGCCCTGATTCGCGACAAATACGCGGGGGACCGGAGCGCAGACCTCTCTGGAGACCTGGCACGCCTCAGTGAGGGAGAACCCCTGGCCTACGTCATTGGATGGATGCCGTTTCTTGGACTCAGAATCAACCTCGACTCACGCCCCCTTATTCCCCGCCCCGAAACTGAGTGGTGGACAGAGCAACTCATTGAACAACTTAACGGTCGCACACTGCGAGTGCTTGATCTCTGCGCGGGCTCCGGTGCAATCGGACTCTCGGTTCTTGCAAAGGTGCCGGGCGCGCATGTCTCCTTTGGTGAACTCATGGAAGAGCATGCTGAACAGATACGAAAGAATCTGATAGTGAACGGCCTTGACGCTTCTCGAGCAGACATACGTGAAGGCGACCTCTTCGAACCCTTCAGTGGTGAGACCTTTGATTTCATCGTCTCAAACCCTCCGTACATTCCAGAAGGACGCGAACTTCCCGAGAGCGTTCTTGAGTACGAACCAGAAGAGGCGCTCTACTCAGGCACCGACGGTCTTGAGGTGATACGCCGTATCGCACAGGAGGCACCGTCATACCTCATACAAGGTGGCGAGGTATGGATTGAGGCAGACGTTGAGAACATCGGGGCAGCCAGTCGTTTCCTTCCGCACAGTGAGATACGCACGGACCCATATGGCAGGCCACGTCTTCTCGTGGGACACTACTAACGTATGGATGCTTCTACGACGCTCCTTCGCTTCCCCGCCATCTTCGGAAATGTCACGAGCGAGGCCGTGCTCTCAGTTATCTTCACCTTGGTGTTCATTTGGTGGACCGTCTACACGTTGGTGGCTATTTATCACTGGTTCCGCTACGGTCGCTCGTCTTGGGTGGCGGTTCCAGCCATCGCACTGCACCTAGCAGTCTCAGGCGGCATCTTTATCTACATGACGTCAGCTCTCCACTAGTATGGAAGATCTTCACCTCCAGCCGGGCGAGCATGTACTGAAAGCGGTCAGGAAACACTGGCTCATCTATGTGGGCGCTGCCATCCCCTTTGCAGTCTTCGCCTACCTTCCAGTACTTGCGCTTGAGCTCTTTGCCAAGAGTCCGTTTGTAAGCGCACCATGGGCGCACTACGTCTCGCTTGAGAATCCGTGGATACTCTTTGTGCTTGGCGTCTGGTGGCTCTTTGTCTGGATGGCCGCCTTCTCAAACTTCATGCGCTACTTCCTCGATGTCTGGATTATCACCAACAAGCGCATCATCGACGTTGAGCAAATCGACTTCTTCAGCCGCGAAGTAACGTCACTCTTCCTCGACCATATTGAAGACGTCACCGTGCACGAGACTGGCTTCTTCCACACCCTCTTCGGGTTCGGCAACCTTATGGTGCAGAGCGCAGGAGCTGCCGACCGCACCGAGCTCCCGGGTATCGCGTACCCAAAGGACGTACGGGACCTTCTCATGCACCAGGCAGGCAAGTTTGAAGAGCGCCCACAGCACGTCATCGTCGACAAGAAGTAGACGTTTGGCGACCTTACAGGGTCCCGGTATACTCCCCTGATGAGCGAACCTCTCTCAACTGAGTCCTACAAGGGCGTACGCGATTTCTATCCAGCTGACTGGGCGCGCCTCTCGGGCGTCTTCGAGAAGACCCGCAAGGTACTTCGTGCATGGGGATACGAGGAATACCAAGCTTCCCCACTTGAACCTTCCGAGCTCTATGAAAGTAAGGGCAACGAAGAGATTATCCGCGAACAAACCTTCAGCTTCGAGGACCGTGGCGGCAGGCGCGTGACGCTTCGCCCCGAGATGACTCCAACACTCGCACGCATGGTCGCTGCTAAGCGCCGCGAACTTCCGCTTCCCTTCCGTTGGTTCTCAATCGGCAATCGCTTCCGCTACGAGCGCCCTCAGCGTGGCCGCCTGCGCGAGTTCTTCCAAACAGACGTGGACCTCGTTGGTCTCCCAGAGGGAGAAGCAGACCTTGAGGTTCTCATGCTCGCAAGCGACATTCTCACCTCCTTTGGTGCGACACCAAAGGATTTCGCTATCCGCATCAACTCGCGCGCACTCCTAGGCGCTGCCTGCAGAGCGGTCGGACTCACTGACGCCGAAGGCGTTAAGGCGTACTGGCAGCTGCTTGATAAGAAGTCGAAGATGAGCGCTGCAGAATTCAATGAAGCTCGCGCAAGTACTAAGGACCCTCTTGCCGCGGTCGAGGAAGCTACCGACCCTGAGGTGAAAGCTGAGAAAGAGAAGGTTATGGAGCTAATCGAGACCTTGAAGAGCCGTGGGGTAACAAATGTCTCCTTTGACCCCGAGATTGTACGCGGCTTTGATTACTACACGGGCATGGTGTTTGAGGTAAACGACACAGACCCCGTGAACCCTCGCGCGCTCTTTGGTGGTGGCCGCTACGATGGACTCGTTTCCCTCTTCGGTGGCGACCCGATTCCAGCCGTAGGCTTCGCCTTCGGGGATGTCACCTTTATGGATTTCCTCGAGACACACAAGCTCATGATTGAGAACGAATACGCTCCACAACTCTACATCGGTACCCCCTCTCCAGATTTCATTCCCGCTGCTCAGGAATTCGCGCAGGAACTGAGGAAATCAGGCGCACGTGTGTTCGTCCACATCGGCAGCAAGGGCCTAGGCGACCAAATCAAGGACGCTGACCGCCGCGGCATCCCCCTCTTCATGGCGTACGGAGCGGACGAAGCCACGAGCGGAGAGGTGCGCGTTAAGAATCTTGCCAGCGGTAAAGAGGAGGCCCTTACGAAAGACGCGGTCGCCTCATTCCTTGCATAGCATGCGTGCGATTACGTTTGATATCGAGACTAAGGCCGCGTCCATGGTGCGCGGAAAGTTTGATATCTCCGCTATGGAGGTTACGGTCGTGGGCATCCACGATTCAGAGACGAATGAATACTCTGCCTTCTTCGTTGAGGAATTCTCCAAGCTCTGGCCCATCCTCGAGCGCGCAGACATGTTGATTGGCTTCAACTCCGATAGCTTCGACATTCCAATACTGAACCGCTACTACCCTGGCGACCTCACGAAAATTAAATCTCTCGACCTTCTTACTGAGGTCTATAACGTCCTCGGACGCCGGGTGCGGCTTGATACGCTGGCACAAGCAACGCTTGGCCGCGGAAAGACGGGAGACGGACTCAAGGCGGTGGAGTGGTGGGAGCAAGGGCTCTATGAACAGGTGAAGGAGTATTGTCTTGAGGATGTGAGGATTACCCGCGAGCTCTACGACTACGCCCGCACGAACGGAAGCCTAAAATACAAGGACCTCCGCGAGGTACGCGAGATGAAAATAGATGCTTCTGGGTGGGAGAACGGAGGAAGTAGTCCTTCCCTCACGCACACCCTGCCCTTCTAGGCTTGGTATACTGAAGAGCAATGAAGCGCACCATCCTGCTCCCCGGTGCGATTATCCTCGCCGGGGTCATCATTGCCATCTCCGTCTATATGGTGCGGGTCAACAACCTGCCTCCTGTCCCCGCTCCAGACATTAGCGCGCTGCGCCCTGTTTCTCCTGATGAACACGTCGTAGGTAACCCTACTGGAGGCATCGTCATCATCACGTACTCAGACCTCGATTGTGCTTACTGCAAGCAGTTCGAGCGCACGATGAGCCAAATCATGACCGACTACGGCGCAGGCGGAAAGGTCGCCTGGGTCTTCCGTCACCTCCCGCTCGTCTCTGCGCACGCCAACTCGGGGCTCCACGCAGAGGCAAGCGAATGCGTGGCAGCGCTTGCTGGAGAGGATGCCTTCTGGCGCTTCATTGACCTTATGCACTCCTCAGCGCCCGGTACGAATGAATTCAACCCCAACGCCTACATCGCCCTCCTCCCCCAAGTGGACGTGGAGGACGCTGCGTTTGAAGCCTGCATGTCGGAAGGCCGCTATGTGAAGAAGGTCGAAAGCGACCTTACCAACGCACTTGATATAGGCGCCATTGCCGCCCCCTACAGCGTAGTCGTTGTCGAAGGTGAAGAGCCCGTTGCCATTTCTGGCGCTCTTACCTACGGCGAAATGAAGATGATTATCGAGCAGGCGCTCGAAGAGATCACTCGTTAAGCTTCAGGCGGTAGAGCTCAAAGGAGTGTTCCCCTTCAAACATATCTGAGGGGTTTGGGAGGTAGACCCGCTTGCGGGCGACTTCCTCGGTTGCATCCATAAGGAGGCGGTGGAATATCTTGAACGACTCTTCCGCCTTCTCGTACTCGAGTACGTACTTCTTAAGCTGCGGGCGTCCATCAGCGTTCCGGGTCTTCTTGCATTCATACACGATGAAGCGCTTCACTGGCTTATCAAAAATATCCTTCACCGTGTAGTAGTTGAAGATTGCCTGGAGCGCGAAGGCTGGTCGGTCGGCACCGCTCGCACTAAATGACTGCACGAATTTATGATCAACCACGTCGACTGCCCCTGGGTTCCCTTTCGATTCCACCACCAGGTCCGAAATGGCCTTCACTGGGAGTAGAAGGCCAGGTACTTCCGCCACCCCTTTCACCTCAGCGCCCAGCACTTTGTGTCTGGGAGGTCGCTTTAGATAGTAATTCACGGCCTGATAGTACTCGCGCTTCATAGACTCGCGCTTCTGCCGCTGCGCTCGCTTGGTCTTTGCTGCCCCAAAGTTAATCTCAAAATCCGCAATCGCATCCATGGACTCAGCACCAAGACGCATCGCAAGTTCTTTCTCTGCTCCACTATAGAAATGCTCAAGTGCAACGTGTCCCGCTGACCCGATGATAGAGGCGGGGGTACGAGGAGCGTCATAAATGCGCTCAACATACCGCGTGTGCCACGCAAGTGGGTTCCGGAGGAACGCCAGGAGCGAGGAGTGGCTCCAATAGGCTATAGGGAATCCATCGGGAGCAGGCATCCCCACAGTATACAAAACGTGGGAATTTTAGAGACCCGAAACGTGACCTTCGAGAATCAGGTCAATCACCTTCCCCTCAATACCAATCGACTTAAGCAAACGAACATTCTCCACAAGCTCCTCGTGGTTTTCATACAGAAGGCCTGCGTTAAAGCGGTAGAGGTCTCCCTTACGGCTCATAGAAATCATCTGAAGAAGATGATGGGTGGACTTTGGGTTCGTATATGCGAAAAGCTTCGCGAAGGCCTCCTCAGAGCCGGTAAAGGTACCGATAAACCCCACCGCCTTCTTTGGGATAAGGCCACGACGCGAAAGAGACACGAGGCCAAAGGTAGCGGTTTGGCGGAAGTTTGGGTCGATAAAATACGGTTTTCCTGAAGTGGAAATCAGCACATCAAGTCCTCCAACGCCGTACCATCCTGCCCTACGTACATTCGGTAAAATCTCTGTGGTAACGATGCGGAAAATATCGTGCAGAAGTGGATTTGCGATAACGTGAGGCGGGCACACAACACTTCCCAAGAACTCGCCAACGTCTGTAATCACTTGGTGGTTGTAGCCGATAATCTCTATCGGCTCTTGTGCCTTAAACGGTATGCCGAACTGAATACAGTAATTCTCAACAGCTTCGACGAACTCTTCGATAAAAATGCCATCAATCACCCCTTTGAAAGTCTCCTGTGCAGCCTGGACATCTTCCACGCTTCTGCAGATACGGACGCCATCCCCTGCGCTTGAGGATGCAACCTTGACCACGCAAGGGAATGGTACGGAAATCGCTGCACGTGCGAACGCAGCCCCATTGTCAAAGGACACGTAGCGGGTTGGAAGATAGGCCTCCGGAATATACGTGCCAAGATTGGTTTTATCATTAAACTGCGCCGAAAGTTTCGGATCGAGATGAAAGAGGTGGTTCACTTCCCCATCAAGAAACGGTTGGGCCATGAAGAGTTTTCCTTCGGGAACTGTATCGCGCAGCACCTGCTTCACTGCTTCGTTGCGTGCCGACCCACTTAGCTCATCGTTGAGTGCAGCTGGGAATTGTATGCAGTCTTCCTCTTTCGTCAGCGTGACACCGCATTCCTGTTCGAGCCAATGGCGTATCTGCGGAGTAGACGCCGCGTCGAAGACGACCGGGCGAATGCCGAGGCCGGCGCAGACAAGGGTGCGGGCCGATACCAGTTCCTCCACCCATGACGGAACGTTGTTGAAGAAATCTGAGCCATTCCCTGACGGAAAGCCATAGAAGTACGCTGCGCCTTCAGGGAAGTACTTTGAGAGGGTCGCGTGGGGGTCAACTGGTAATCCAGAAGAAGCTTGGCCGTGAGGCCCTGTAAAGGTTGATGCCTGCATACGTTAATGATGGAGACTACGCCTGCCCCAGAGGAGTGTCAACGACCCCCAGGTTCATAACTTTTAGTAGCTCTTAAGGCGCCTACTCTTCTCGTGGGTGCGAATCTTCTCGAGTGCTTTGGCCTCAATCTGACGAATACGCTCGCGAGTGACGCCGAACTCCTTCCCCACTTCCTCAAGCGTGTGGTAGATACCATCGAGAAGTCCGTGACGCATCTCAAGAATCTTGCGCTCTTTAGGAGAAAGATCGTCGAGGATGTCGCGGACCTGCTCAGCGAGGATGCGCTCAGAGGATTCCTGCACCGGGGAAGGAATCTTGTCGTCAGCGATGAAGTCTCCAAGGGTCGACTTCTCATCATCGTCAGAGCCAATAGGATTCTCAAGCGAGAGCGTGTCCTGGTTGATCTTCTCAATCTGGTAAATTTTCTCAACTTCCACACCCATCTCAATAGCAACTTCTTCCGGCTGTGGGTCACGGCCAAGAGTCTGGGCAAGACGGCGGGACACCTGCTTGTACTTAGCAATGGTCTCCACCATGTGCACGGGAATACGAATCGTGCGGGACTGGTCGGCAAGGGCGCGGGTAATAGCCTGGCGAATCCACCACGTAGCGTAGGTTGAGAACTTGTAGCCCTTCTTCCAGTCGAACTTATCGACGGCCTTGAAGAGACCAAGGTTTCCCTCCTGAATAAGGTCGAGAAGCGTTAGGTCCGGGGAGCGACCTACGTACTTCTTGGCAATCGAGACCACGAGACGGAGGTTGCTGCGTGCAAGAATGTTGCGAGCCTCGTCGTCACCTGACTCAATGCGCTTAGCAAGCTCGCGCTCTTCAGAGGCAGTCAGGAGCGGATACTGTCCGATTTCACGGAGATAAATCTGGATGGAGTCATAGCCCGAGGATTCACGACCCTTGATGTTACGGGTAGCGAGATACTCGTCAGCATTGTCCTCAAGCATGCCGCCTTCGAGGATATCTATACCGACAATGGAGAAGCGCTCGTAGAGCTGGTCGAGGAACGAGACATCGTCCTCAATGTGTGGGAACTCTTTCAAAATCTCACTGTAGGTGATGTAGCCACGCTCGCGACCCTTAAGGACGAGCTTCTCCGCCTTGGCGTCGCGCTCGTTACGAGCCTTTGCCTTAGCGCCTCCGGCAGCAACACGAACGACGGCCATCGCTTTCTTCTTAGCGGGCATCTTCTTGGCAACCTTCTTCGCCACCTTCTTCTTAGGTGCAGCTTTCTTGACCGCTTTCTTAGCGGTCTTCTTTACGACTTTCTTCTTGAGGGGTTTCTTTTTCATGGCATTTAAAATTAGCGGGAAAGGGCTGAGAGGAGCTGAGAAAGTTCCTTGCATTCGTTGGCGGCAGCATTGATAGCTGCCTCGTCCTTCATGGTCTCTGCGGCTCGCAAGCGGGCGGTCGCCTCGCCTAGGCGGTAGCTCAGATGTGCATGCTCGAATGCGCGCACGAGATCGTCTGCAGAACCTTCATCAGGCGTCTCGCCGAGAGCGAGTCCCGCCTCAAAGAGCACGCGTTCAGGAGGGGGTTCCTCCGGGAAGGCGGTGCCAGTAATTCGAGCGTACTCGCTTGCGAGCCTTTCTGCAAGCGGGGTGCCGGGATACGAGAGGGCTGCAGCCTGCAGGATGAGCTTACGCATCTCAAGCGGAGTGAGCTTGATAGAGGCAGCTCGGGCTGACCCTACTTCAGCCTCCTCCTTTGGAAGCGCACGAGCGGCGTTCTTCACCGAGAGCCTGACAGCATCTGGAGTGAGGTTCAAAGACCTCGCGGTCTTCCCTATGAAGTGCTCCTGCTCCATAGGGCTCTTCATGGCCGCAATGAGTGGCACCACTACCCTTTCGCAGGCAAGCAGGAGCTTATGTGGGTCCGTTTCTGCTGCAGCAAGTGCTGAGAGGAAGAACTCAACAATCGGCTCAGCAGACGCTACCTTCCCTGCGAACTCCTTCGGGTTCTCCTTAATGAGGTCCGCAGGGTCCTGTCCCTTAGGAAGGCGCACTGCCTTCACCTTCATGCCTGTCGAGAGCGCAAGCGCTGCCGTACGCGCTGAGGCAGCGAGCCCTGCCCTGTCTCCATCAAGGGCAAGCATGAGGTTATCTGAGTATCGCTTTATAAACGAAAGATGCGATGAAGACAGCGCGGTGCCTGAGAGTGCCACCGTGTTCTGGAAGCCTGCCTGGTGTGCGAGCAGGAGGTCGAACTGCCCTTCAACCAGAAGCGCGAACCCTCGAGTACGAATCGCATCCTTTGCGCGGTCCATACCGAACAGCACCATCGACTTCTTGAAGAGCTCAGTCTCAGGCGAGTTCAAATACTTCGCCTCATCATCCCCAAGCGCACGCCCTGTGAACGCCACCGTCCTCCCTGCACTGTCTTTAATCGGGAACATCAGGCGGTTACGGAAGCGGTCGTAGAAGGTTCCCTTCTTCTCATCCGCTTCTTTCACAAGACCTGCAGCGGCAAGCTCCGGAACGGTGAAGCCCTTACTCGAGAGGTCCTCAAGAAGTGCGCGCCACGATTCAGGAGCAAGGCCTAGATTCCACGCCTTGATGTTCTCTGGCGTGAGGCCACGAGACAACGCGTACTGATACGCAGTTCCCTTGGGATCCAGTCCTGCAGCAAAGAATGCTTCAGCCTGTGCCAACGCCTCGTACAGCCTGTTCTGCTTGTCTTTGTTTACCGGACTCTTCTCATACACCAGAGGCACGCCCGCCTTCTCGGCTAAGATTTTGAGTGCACCTTTGAAGTCCACACCCTCCATTTTCTCAATGAAGGTGAACGCATCCCCTCCCTGACTTGAGGAGAAGCAGTAGTAGGAGTTGCGCTCCGGGTTCACGTAGAAGGACGGCGTCTTCTCCTTGTTAAAGGGAGAGAGACCCCTCCAGTACCTGCCGGCCTTAGTGAGTTTTACGTACGGCGATACTACATCGACAATCGACAGTTTCTCCTTCACGAGCTGTACGGTATCCGCCATTGTGTGTAGTGTATCGCGCTAAACACATACGAGCCCAGAGGGCTCGTAGAGTGTCTTACTTCGTGCTTTCGAGCGGCATCCTCGCCTCCTCTTCCGCGGCAGCTGCTGCCATCCGTACCGTGCGCTCCTTCTGGAGTGCACCGATCGAAGCGTGCTTACGGCTTCCAGAGAAGCCCGTACCTGCGGGAATAAGGCGACCGAGAATGACGTTCTCCTTGAGGCCGCGAAGCGTATCCACGGAGCCCTTAAGAGCTGCGTTGATAAGAATCTTCGTGGTCTGCTCAAACGATGCAGCAGAAAGGAAGGAACGGCGGCTAAGCGCAGACTCCTTGATACCGAGCACCATCTCGCGTGCCTTCGGTGGGAGCTTCCCGTCTGCCTCCATGTTCTTCACATCCTCCTCGAACTCCCAGCCCTCAAGCACGTCTCCTACTGAGTAGTCGGAATCTCCGGTCTCAGTAATCTTCATGCGTGAGAACATCTGCTTCACGATAACCTCGAGGTGCTTGCGAGAAACCGAAGCGCCCTGAAGCTCGTAAATCTTAGAAGTCTCCGTGATGATGTACTCCTGTACCGCAGCGCGTCCGGCGTACTCGAAGAGATCATCAAGGTCAGCGGATCCGTCAGTGAGGAGCTGGCCCTTCACGACAGAGTCTCCTGCCTTCACAAGCGGCATACGAGGGTAGGTAGCGAGGTACTCGTATGAGTCCCCTTCCTTCTTACCCTTACGCTTCTTGGTCTCAGAACCTGCCTCAGGTGCAACGACAAGAATCTTGTCGCGACCTGCGTCCCTGATTTCAAGGAGAATACCATTGGTCTTCGAGACGATGGCTGGGTTCTTCGGCGAGCGCTTCTCGAACACTTCCTCAACACGAGGGAGACCCTGCGTGATGTCTCCACCAACAGAGGCTGTACCTCCAGCGTGGAAGGTACGCATGGTGAGCTGAGTTCCCGGCTCTCCAATTGCCTGAGCGGCAACGGTTCCGACAGCCTCACCAAGGTCCACCTTCTCCTGACTTGTAAGATCCATACCGTAACAGGTGGCACAGATTCCGTAGCGGGTTTCGCAGGACATTGCTGAGCGCACCATGACGGAGCTCACGTCAGATGCACCAATCTTCTGTGCGTCCTCAGCATTGAGGTAGTGGCCTTTCTTGAAGCCCTCTACTTCAGCTGCGAGCGTCCTACCGCGGATAGCCTCACCGAAGTCGGTGCGGATACCGGAAGCAGAGACACGGTTCACCGATACTCCGCGCTTCGTCTTACAATCCTCCTCAGTAATGATGGAGTCCTGTGCAGTGTCGAAGAGGCGGCGCGTGAGGTAACCAGCGCGCGCAGTACCGAGCGCAGTGTCAGTCAATCCCTTACGTGCACCGTGCGTACTCATGAAGTACTCAACAGGGTTAAGTCCTTCGGTCATCGAGGACACAATCGGCACCTCAATGGTCTCACCGGCAGTGTTCTGGATAAGACCCTTCATACCTGCCATCTGAGTAAGGTTTCCGATAGAACCACGAGCACCAGAGCGCACCATGTCATGCACTGAGCCTGCTGGGTCGAGCTGCTCTTCCACGAGCTTCTCAACTTCAGTCTTAGCTGCGTGCCAGACCTCAATCACCATGCGGCGCTTCTCCTCTTCAGAGAGAAGTCCCTCGAAGTAATCTGCGTTAATCTTGGCAACCTTCTCGCGAGCAGCATCCACAATCGGCTGCTTCTTTGGAGGAACCGACACGTCGTCGAGCGACCAGGAGACACCCGAAAGAGTGGCGTACTGGAAACCGAAACGCTTAATCTTGTTCACAATCTCAGGAATGCGGTCGAGACCGTAACGAACAACGGAGTCGTCCATAATCTTCGAGAGCGCCTTCTTCGTAATCGGCTCGTTCACAAACGGATAGTCGTTCGGAAGCACGGTGTTGAAGAGAAGGCGTCCGACAGTAGTCTCGAAGGCCTTGCCCTCAAATCCTTCGTACTTCTTCTTTCCTGGCATCGGGATAACCGAAACCTTGGCACGAAGATCGATGGCACCGTACTCGTGCGCAAGAATAGCGGCGTTCGGGCTCTGGAAGAACTTTCCTTCGCCGTTTACACCGTCCACCTGCTTCGTGAGCCAGTACGTACCGAGCACGATATCAAGCGGCTTGGCGGTAAGTACAATCATTTCGCCAGACCCTGGCTTAAGAATGTTCTTGTTCGCAGACATGACGTTCTTTGCCTCCCACTGCGCCTCAGTTGAGAGCGGCACGTGAATGGCCATCTGGTCTCCGTCGAAGTCGGCGTTAAAGGCCGGACACACGAGCGGGTGTAGCTGGATAGCGTCGCCTTCGATAAGACGAGGGCGGAATGCCTGGATACCCTGACGGTGAAGCGTAGGGGCGCGGTTAAGGAGCACATACTTGCCCTTAATTGCCTCTTCAAGAATCTCCCACACCTCAGACACACCGTCTTCAATGAGACGACCGGCACCGCGGATGTTGAACGCGAGTTCGCGCTCAAGAAGTCCTGCGATAACGAATGGGCGGAAGAGCTCAAGCGCCATGTGCTTTGGAAGACCACATTCATCAAGCTCAAGCTCAGGACCCACCACAATCACGGAACGACCGGAGTAGTCCACGCGCTTACCAAGAAGATTTTGGCGGAAGTACCCCTGCTTACCCTTAAGGTAGTCAGCAAGTGACTTAAGCGGACGGCGCTGTGCAGGGGTAAGTGCACCACCTGACGCTCCCGACTTGCGGATTGAGTTGTCGAGCAAAGCGTCGACTGCTTCCTGGAGAATGCGCTTCTCGTTACGGAGAATCACTTCAGGAGCGTGAATGTCGAGGAGCTTCTTCAAACGGTTGTTGCGGTTGATGACGCGGCGATAGAGGTCGTTGACGTCAGACGTTGCGTGACGGCCACCTTCAAGCGCAACCATCGGGCGAAGTGCCGGAGGAATAACCGGAATCTTGGTGAGGAACATCCACTCAGGACGAACCTTCGCTGCAATGAGCGAGGTGATGAGTGCAATGCGCTTTGCAAGCTTCTCCTTCTCTGCAATGCCTGCCTGCTCGTAGCGAGCCTCTAGCGTTGCTTTGAGGTCCTCAAGGTTAATTGCCTTGAAGAGGTCGTAGATAGCCTCGGCACCAATCTTTGCTTCAAAGAGCGTTCCGTACTTCACCGAGAAGCGGTGGTACTGAATCTCGTCGAAGACCTTACCAACAACCACTGAGTCAATCTCAGCTTTTGCGAGATTCATGCGCTCCTTAAGAGCATCACGGTCTTTGTCATCCTTTCCTGCCTTGTGCTTGGTCTTGTACTCGCTCTCAAGTTCAGAGAGGAGGCGCTTCTTTACGTCCTCAGCAACCTTCGTGACGATGTAGCCAGCGAAGTAGACGACCTTTTCAAGGTCAGCTGCAGGGACTCCAAGAAGGAGTGCCATGCGGCTAGGCATTGAGCGGAGGAACCAAATGTGCGCGACAGGAGTTACGAGCTCGATGTGACCCATGCGCTCACGGCGAACGATGGAGCGAGTGATTTCAACACCACACTTGTCACAAACAATACCCTTGTAGCGAATACCTTTGTACTTACCGCAGTAACACTCGTAGTCCTTCTCAGGACCGAAGATCTTCTCATCGAAGAGACCATGCTTCTCCGAACGCTGGGTGCGGTAGTTGATGGTCTCAGGCTTCGTGACCTCGCCGCGCGACCACTCGAGAATCCTCTCAGGTGAGGCGAGCGAAAGCTTCAGCGCATTCCAATCCTGGCGGCTTGCCATAGGGCGTGTGAACGTTTTCTTTGGGGGGTAGGTAGCCATGGTATTACGCGTTATCGGTTGGCTGATCCATTGGCTCAATGTCGAGCACGAGGCCGCGGATCTGGTTAGTAAGTACCGAGAAGGAAGCTGGGGTGCCCGAGTGGACAACCGGCTCGCCCTTCACGATGGCATCGAAGGTCGCAGAGCGTCCCTGGATATCGTCAGACTTAATGGTGAGCATCTCGCGGAGCGTGTAGGCAGCTCCGTAACCGAGAAGTGCCCAGACTTCCATTTCTCCGAAGCGCTGACCTCCGTTCTGTGCCTTACCACCAAGCGGCTGCTGAGTGATGAGGGAGTACGGACCAATAGAGCGCATGTGGATCTTGTCCTCCACCATGTGGTGAAGCTTCAGGATGTACATGTAGCCCACGGAGACTGGCTGCGCGAAGGCAACACCGGTGCGGCCATCGTAGAGCTGCAGTTTTCCGGAACGACTGAAGCCAGCGGCTTCGAGCTCGTCACGGATTTCATCTGCGGTTGCTCCGGCAAACGGAGGCACCACTGCCTGGTAGCCAAGCGTATTAGCGGCAAGTCCCAAGTGAAGCTCGAGAATCTGTCCGAGGTTCATACGGGATGGAACGCCGAGCGGTGTGAGAATCACATCCACTGGGTTGCCGTCCTTGTCGTACGGCATGTCCTCTGCTGGAAGCACGCGGGAGATAACTCCCTTGTTACCGTGGCGTCCTGCGAGCTTGTCTCCAACGGAAACGTTACGGACCTGAGCAACGGTAACGACAATCTTCTTGATGATGCCGGATTCCAACTGGTCACCGCGCTCGCGACTGAATACGCGAACTCCAATGACACGACCGCGCTTCCCTCCTTCCATGCGGAGTGAGGTGTCCTTCACATCCTTGGCCTTGTCGCCGAAGATGGAACGGAGAAGGCGTTCCTCAGGCGTGAGCTGAGTCTCGCCCTTAGGCGTTACCTTACCGACGAGAATGTCGCCTGGGCGCACTTCTGCACCGATGCGCACGACTCCCTCTTCGTCGAGGTTCTTGAGGCGAAGCTCACCGACGTTTGGAATGTCGTGGGTGGTGACTTCAGCACCGAGCTTGGTGTCGCGCACTGCTGCCTCGAAGTCTTCAATATGAATAGTAGTGAACTTGGACTGCTGCACGAGGCGCTCGCTCACAATGATGGCGTCCTCGTAGTTAGCACCAGACCAGCTCATGAAGGCGACGCGTACGTTCTGACCGAGAGCCATCTGGCCGCGGTCGGAGCTTGATGCGTCTGCGAGCACCTCTCCCTTCTTCACCTTGTCGCCAGTTTTGACGATTGGGCGCTGGAGGAAGGCTGAGTTCTGGTTGGTCTGGGTGAGCTGCTGAAGGCGGTATTCCATCGGCTTCTTCTCCTTGCCCTGGACGATAATCTTGCGAGCGTCAGCGAAGGTGACTTCACCTGCCTCCTGCGCAATGACGAGGCGTCCCGTGTTGCGAGCTGCATGCTCCTCAATACCGGTAGCGACAAGCGGAGCTTCCGGAATCATGACCGGAGTTGCCTGCTTCTGCATGTTCGAACCCATGAGTGCACGGTTTGCGTCGTCGTGGTCGACGAACGGAATCATTGCGGTAGCAGCGGAGAACATCTGGTACGTCGAGGAATCGATGTACTGAATCTCATCGCGACGAACGATTGCAGGCTCGCCACCGCGGCGTGCCTCAATGGTGTCAGGGATAATCTTGCCCTTGTCGTCCACTGGGGTGGCACCGTGAGCAATCACGTACTCCTCTTCCTCAAGTGCGTTTAGGTACTCGATGTTCTCGGTAACAACACCATCGGTGACCTTTGCGTACGGAGTTTCAATAACACCGAACTCGTTGGTGCGAGCGTGAAGTGCAAGGCGGAGGATAAGACCGATGTTCTGACCTTCCGGTGTGTGAATTGGGCAGAGGCGTCCGTAGTGGGATGGGTGCACGTCGCGCACTTCGAAGCCTGCGCGCTCGCGGGTAAGACCGCCGGGACCGAGAGCGGAAAGGGTGCGCATGTTCTCGAGCTCAGCAAGAATGTTCTGCTGGTCCATGAACTGCGAAAGCTGGTTGGCCGTGAAGAACTCGCGAATGGATGCCTGAAGTGGGCGTGGATTCACGAATGCCATTGGAAGGCTGGTGTCGCTCTCAATGGTCGACATGCGGTCCTGAATGTTGCGCTTCATGCGTGACATACCAACGCGCATGCGAGCCTGAAGAAGCTCACCGACGAAACGGACACGACGGAAGCCGAGGTGGTCGATGTCATCAGGGCGCGCGTTTGGGTCCTTGTTCATCTTGGCGATTTCACCAACGATGTGGATAAGGTCGTCGTACGTAAGTACGCGCTGCTCAAGAGCCTTTGGCTCCATCTTGCCGCCGAAGCGCTTGTTAAGGCGGTAGCGTCCAACCTTCGAGAGGTCGTAACGGTCTGGGGTGAAGAGTGCGTTGACGTACTGCTTTGCGTTCTCAGGGGTAGCGAGGTCACCATCGCGCATGCGGCGGTGAATCTCAACGTACGCATCCTCGAGCGTCTTAGCTGGGTCGTGCTCAAGGGTGGTCTGGATTGCAGCAACGGCGTCAGCGTTTCCTGCAAAGCGCTTCAAAAGAGGAGCACCTGCTTCCCCGCTGAATACAGCAAGGAGGTTGGTGACTGGGAACTTACGCTTGCGGTCAATCTTGACCATGATGGCGCCGGATGGCTCGGAATCAATCTCAATCCAGACACCGCGCGATGGAATGATCTTTGCGCCGAACCAGGTCTGACCCTTTGCCTCTTCAGAGATGAAGAAGGCGCCGAAGGAACGAGCGAGCTGGGGGACAATCGCGCGCTCAACACCGGACACGATAAAGGACCCGTGTGGGGTCATGACCGGAATATCCGCAAGGAAGATGTCCTGCGTCTTCTCGGTACCGAGGGTTTTATTTAGGAGGGTAACAGAGGCCTTGAGGGGGGCTTCATAGGTCCTCATGTTCTCGCGTGCAGACTCTTCGTCGCCCTTAGGCTCTCCTATCTCGAAGCCGTTCCACTTGAGCTCGAACTTCTTGGTCGAGTAGTCCGGGATTGGAGTGAACTCCTTGAAGAGTTCGGTGAGCCCGTCTTTGACGAGCCACTCGAAGGACTGGCGCTGGTGGGCGACCAAGTCTGGGAACTCGACGCGCGGCTTCTTGAAGGCCGCGAACGTCTTCTGCACGAGAGGTTTGTTGATCGGCATGTGAGTAAGCTATGAAAGAGTGCTCTATAGGAACGGAAAACGGGTCCATACGCGCATGGACCGACGTCTCGTTCCTCGAGACGCTTGATAAATATTGTCGCCCGAATGTTGCCCCCCAGAGTGCCCCCGTCACTCAATCTGAATCTGGTTCCTTATAACTTACACCCGGGAGCTGGGAGGGTCAAGGCTGTGGATTACCTCTTGGCCAAGAACTCCAGACGCGATTTCTCTGCCACCCGCAGTACCTCTTCCCGTGGGTTAAGGAGAATTGGATACCCCTCCCCACTGACCTCTGCGTCATAGTCTTGCCCCGCAGGAAGGATTTCCGTGGATGCACTTACAGAGCTGCCATTGTCTTCACGTACCGTGACGTCGATGACGTCGAACCAGCCGAGGTCGACTAGTTCCCAGTCACGAATAATCGCTCGCTCATCTTCAGTGACCTCCCACACCATGCCGGCCACCTTCGCTTCCGGGTCAGGAACCGTCACGTAACTTCTGAAACTGTCTGGCCATTCAACTCGAAGCACCTCCTGCGCAGAAGCAGGTACTTGGTCAATGCGCTGTATGCAAAGTCGCATTCCCGCTACCGAACCGGCAGTTCCGGTAGGACGACGGCCAATCACGGCTTCCATCACCTCCTCGCTACTCATCGCTCCGTAGCCAAAATACTTCATGGCTATTTCTTCTCTCTCCACCCATCAATCTTCGCGTGGTTCCCGGTCTTAAGAACCGCCGGCACCTTATAAATCTTCCCCTCCCACTTGATAGCGTCGGGTCGTGTGTAGACCGCACTTGAGGCAATGCGACGCTCCTCTACTGACTCGTCCTTTCCAAGTACACCTGGGAGTCTGCGGGTAACCGCGTCCACAATCGCGAGCGCCGGCACTTCCCCTCCAGTAAGCACCGCCTCCCCTACTGAGTACGTTTTCAGGGTTCCCATGGTCTTCAAAATCTTTGCAGCACGCTCATCAATGCCTTCGTAGCGGCCGCAGACCAACACGACATTGTCGAACTTACCGAGCTTGTCAGCTTCCTTGTTATCAAATGCTTTAGCTCCTGGAGAGAACCACACGAGCGCCGTCTTCCCTTTCTTGCGTCCAAGAGATTTCTTCGCAGCCCGTACAACCGGAAGCGCAGTCATCACCATGCCAGGACCTCCACCATACGGGCGCTCATCTACCTTCCCCCACTTGTTATCAACGAAATCCCGAGGAGATTGATACACCACATGCATCTTCTTGTTCTTGCGTGCGCGCCCAAGAATGGAAGCCGAAAGATACGCCTCGCAGGCCTCCGGGAAGAGCGTAATGAGATGGAACGTGACCATAACCGGCACACTACCACGAAAAACCGCCGCTAAAAGCGGCGGTTTTCTCTTCAAACAACAACGTGTTTAGAGTGCGAGCTTCACCTCAAAATTACCGCGGAAACCAACACCACCTTCGATAGGCTCACCAAGTTCCCCGACCATGACGTCGAATCCTCCGTCCTCGTGCGCGAAGACGCCAATCTCATCTCCACTTCCAGCAAACCAACACTGTGCAGCCGAAAGCTCTCCCGCAAGAAGACCCTTGCCGTCAACGCCGCCGTTCGCGCCGATTTCGTTACAAGACCCAGCATAGGTACCCATAGCGTGTGCAGTTCCGTTAATGGTGACCGTGACCTTGGTCTGCGGAACACCATTGACCTCTGTGAGCTCATCGAACTTCCAGGAAATAGAGGTCTTTGCAGTGCCCAGTTGTGCCGACTCAAGTTCAATCCATCCTTTCTGTCGTGCGCTCTCGCCCCCTGTCTCCTGATTCCCCTCTTCCATCTTTACCTCGTCAGGGGCCTGAAGCACCTGTGGGTTAAGCGCAACATATCCTCCGCCCGCAACAACGATAAGCCCGAGCACTACTAACAGGGCCGTGACGGCCGCGAATCCTTTGTGGTAGTTCATACGCATAAGTATATAGCCGCTTCGGGCGGTTCAAGACAGACGTGTGGATGGCCCTAAGCGTACTCGATGTCGAGCCTGCCGGTGATGATGTCGAGCTTCGCGAGCTCCGCCTTCACGTCGTGAATTTGATCACTATGCACTTTTCCAAAGAATGCTGAATCGACAGGAATGAAAGTGAGTGGGGTGATGGCATCGGTAGCGTGTATGTCCGTAATCGCATCGGCAAGCACGATGCCACCTGACGCGTGGAGCGCGTGAATCTTCTTATCGCGACCTTGCTGGTACACCGCGACGCACGCAGTGTTCGAGCATTCGTTTCGCAGACGTGTAGCGAACGCCTCAGCCGTCTCCTGTGCGGCTGTTTTTGTCTCCGCAGCTCGTGCAAGGTTTCCGTCTAACATCCCCTGATTATAGCTCGTCGACCACCTGGTCAACCGTCTTCTCCTCTCGCTTGCCGCCTACTGGCTCGTTCACCTTGAGGTTCACGCGAGCGTTGTGCTTCATGCCCACCACACGAAGGAGGGTGCGAATCGCCTTAGCGATGTTCCCTTCTTTACCGATAATCTTGCCCATGTCATCAGCAGCAACGGTGAGCGTAAGGAGGACTCCCATCTCATCAACTGAGCGGGCAATTTCTACTTGGTCCGGGTTATCAACCAGAGACTTAACAACGTACTCGAGAAATGCGTGGTCTTGTTCCATAAAAGAGTGTTCAGAGTTACGGGATATTCAGCTAATGGAAGCACAGGCCGCAGGAAGCGGCGATGAAGTTAGGCGGCCGGTGTCTCTTCTGCAGGCGTCTCGGCAGCAACCTCAGCTGGAGCCTCCTCCACTGCGGGTGCTGCTTCTGCTACTACCTCCTCAGGAGCTGGCTCTGCCTCAGCGATAGCGGCCTCAACGACCTCCTCGCTGGTTGCCTCTGCGGCAGGGGCTGCTGGAGCAGCTACCTCAGGCTCGTCCTTCTTGATAGGAGACTTCTTAGGAAGAACGTTCACCTTCTTACCCTCGATAATCTTCTTGTCGATGAGGAGGTTAGAGAGCGATGGGGAGAGCTGGGCACCCTGAGAAATCCAGTGCTTGATGCGGTCCCCCTGGGCAGCAAACTGCTTGGTCTTTGGGTTGTAGGTACCGACAACCTCGACATTGGTACCCGCCTTAGGGCCCGATGCCTTCTCGAGTACGACCATACGGAACGACGGGTCGTTCTTACGGCCGATGCGCTGGAGGCGTACCATCAACATAATTACGGGAGCCTACCAGACAAGGGAACATCCGTCAAAAAGGCCTATATGCTAAAGTGGAGGAAATGAGTGCAGAAGACAAAGAGATCTACGAAGGCCCTATAAGCATCACCCGGACCGCTAAGGGCTTCTTTACCTACGACCCTAACAAGGACGACCTCTATATACCCTCAGAGGCCCTGGGAAGCGCCTTCCCTGGCGACATCGTAAAGGTAGTGGTCACCGGCTCCTACAACGACCCTAAGACCCGTGAGAAGCGCCTTGCCGGCAAGGTGGTGGAAGTGGTCTCCCGCACCCGCGAGACTTTCGTTGGGAAGCTCGTTGAAGACGAGGGCCGCATTCTCCTTATTCCTGACTGGAAGAAAATGTACGTGCCGTTTGAGGCGCGCGGCGAGAACCTCCCGCTCGGACACAAGGTGGTGCTCAAGTTCAAAGGATGGGACACACATCCTGGATTCCCGTGGGGCGAGGTCACCGAAGACATCGGTGTTGCCGGCATCCACGAGACGGAGATGCGCGCACTCGCGCTTTCACAGGGCTTCAGTTCTGAGTTCCCTCCTGGCGTCATCGCTGAAGCTAAAAAGCTTGAAGAAACCGGCGAGGCAATGATTGCTGAGGAAGCGAAGACTGTCATTCCGTGGGATGAGAACAAGACCTCGCAGGCGCGTCGAGACTTCCGTGGCATCACCACGTTTACCATCGACCCAGCAGACGCTAAGGACTTCGACGATGCACTCTCGGTCAGGAAGCTCGATAACGGAGATGTTGAAGTAGGCATACACATCGCCGACGTCTCCTTCTTTGTGCGTCCCGGCTCAATTATCGATACGGAAGCCCGTAAGCGTGCGACCTCTGTTTACTTGGTCGACCGCACGATTCCCATGCTCCCCCACGTGCTCTCGACCAATTACTGTTCGCTCAACCCTGACGTTGACCGCCTCTCCATGGCTGCAGTCTTCGTGCTTGATAAGGACGCGAATGTAAAAGAGCGCTGGTTTGGCGAGACCATCATCCACTCCGATAAGCGCTTCGCATACGAGGAGGCACAGGACGTGCTTGATGCAGGTCAGGGTACGCTCTATGACGAGCTCTCCACCATTGCCGCCCTCGCTCGCAAGATTCGCACCGCACGTGTTGCCAAGGGCGCCATTGAATTTGATACCGCTGAGGTAAAAATTGAGCTCGACGAAGAGGGTAAGCCTATTGCCGTGCACCTCAAAGAGCGCAAAGAAACTAACCTCCTCATCGAGGATTTCATGTTGCTTGCAAACGTGGGTGTTGCCGAAGAACTTTCCGAGCTCGGTAAGCAAAACGGTAACCAGCCATCCGTCTACCGCATCCACGACGCTCCAGACCCGGAGCGCATTGAGAACCTCTCGCAGTTTTTGAAGGTCATGGGCTACGAGCTTCCAGTTGGTGCCACCGGCAAGGTGAAGGGCTCTGATCTCAACAAACTCATGGCACAGGTGAAGGGAAAGCCTGAGGAATACCTCATCAAGATGGCCACGCTTCGCTCTATGTCGAAGGCCATCTACACCACAAAGAACATCGGGCACTTCGGTCTCGCCTTTGACCACTACACGCACTTCACCTCCCCGATTCGCCGCTACCCTGACGTGCTCGTGCACCGCATGCTTAAGAGCTATGTCTCTGGTGAACCCGTCTCCAAGAACGAAATGGAAGAGCTTGAAAAACTCTCCTATCACTCCTCAGAACGCGAAGTCTCTGCTTCTGAAGCTGAGCGCGATTCCATCAAGATGAAGCAGGTGGAGTTCCTTGCGGGCCGCATTGGCGAGGACTTCGACGGCGTTATCTCCGGTGTTACCGACCGCGGTATCTATGTTGAATTGAACGAAACCCATGCTGACGGCATGGTGCGCATGAACGCACTCGGCACCGACTACTTTATCTACGACCAGAAACGCTATCGAGTCGTCGGTGAGCGCACGAAAAAGGAGTACGCCCTTGGCGACCCTATAAAGGTGAAGCTGGTTGCAGCACGTGTCCCTGAGCGCGAGCTTGATTTCGCACTAGCACTTCCTACTCCTTAGCGACAATCCTCGTCAGGGCGAGTGCGTACGCTGCTTCCCTGAGAGTCACTCCCCTATCAAGCGCAAAATCTGCAACGTCCCGATAGGCGTTGGCCATAGTTTCCTCAAGACGGTCGGTGACGGTCGGGCGGTCCCAGACCTCACCGCTTCTGTTCTGTACCCATTCGAAATACGAAACGGTAACCCCGCCAGCGTTCGCAAGTACGTCCGGAATAACCACCACACCGCGCTTAGCGAGTATCTCGTCTGCCTCGGGAGTCGTCGGGCCGTTAGCAATCTCGAGCACAATTGAAGCTTTCACGTCTGCGACGTTGTCAGCGCGTATCTGCTCCTCAAGCGCTGCAGGAACCAGAATGTCGACATTTTCCTTGAGCACCGCCTCGGTATCGAGCATCTGCGCCTTATCTTCCTTCATGCGTGCGTCGTCGCATACCCCACCCCTGCAGTAGATATCGCGCAGCGTACCAACGACATCCTTGGTCGCGAGTGTCTTCTCGACGTCAACATGGCCCTCGCAAATGAGAGAGCCGCTCCGGTCAGCAATGGCGGTCACGCGCGTCGACATGTTCGCAAAGAGTTGCGCAGCACGTGCTCCCGCGTTCCCTGCTCCCTGGATGGCAGCGGAAAGCTTTGCTGGGTCACGGTGCTGGTCCTTGAGGAGTGCAGATAACACTGCAATGGCACCGTCAGCAGTGGCTGTGTCGCGCCCAACGCTTCCTCCCTTATCAAGTGGCTTTCCGGTAATCATTGCAGGCGCTGAGCGTCCGACAATCTTCTCGTATTCGTCGAGCATGATTGCCATGATTTCCGGATTAGTCGCAACATCGGGAGCCGGTACGTCGACGTCAGGACCGAGGTTATCGGCAAATGCGCGCACATAGGCGCGCGACACTTCTTCAATCTCATGCGCGGAGAGTAGGTGCGGGTCAACTGCAACGCCTCCCTTTCCGCCACCAAACGGAATATCAACAACGGCACACTTGATGGCCATCATCGCGGCAAGCGACATGACCTCATCCTCGTCAGCGGCGGGATGGAAGCGAATGCCTCCCTTGTACGGACCACGCACGTTATTGAATTGCACGCGGTAGGCCGGGAAGGTCGCAGTGCCGCCCTGATCAAGAGGAATGGTGAGCTCAGCGCGAAGGACCCGGTCCGGGGTCATCATGCGCTCACGTGCACTTTCCGACAGTCCAAGAAGGTCCGCTGCTTTCGAGGTGTTGTGCTTGAAGTACTCGAAGGCCCCCATGTTGTTGCGGGTAAGCATACCCCCGAACCGTCTATGAAGCCTGGGGATAACTAACGGCTCCGGCCGTCAAAGGGCATGCGAGTGAGTTTCGTGAGATCTATCCCCTCTATAGTCCTTACGTTGATAGCTGCCCCAAGAGTCCCATCCGGCATAGGAGCGCGTCCGAAGCACTGGGTCCCGCAGGTCTTACAGAACTGGTGCTTAATCTTCTCGGTATTGAAACGGTACTCCGCGAGGTTGTCTTCCCCTGAAAGGATAGAGAGCTTCTCTCCGGGTACGAAGGAGAGCAGGAGTCCCTGAGCTTCGCAGTAGGAGCAGTTGCACTCAACAACAGGCTGCGAGAGGTCTATCTCAACCTCGTAGGTAACTGCACCACAATGACATTTGCCTGTTCGTTTTTCCATATTATTTGGCGACCGTCATGGCCTCCTCGAATTTAACTGATAGAAGCTTCGATATACCGTCGTTACCCATGGTGACCCCGTAGAGAATACCTGCGCGCGACATCGTCTCGCGGTTGTGCGTGATGACGACCAGCTGCGACTTCTTAGCGAGGCTCTCAATCATGTCGCCGTAGCGGCGAGAGTTGGCCTCGTCGAGTGCTGCATCCGTCTCATCGAGAATCAAGAATGGTGGCGGGTTCACCTGACTCATGGCAAAGATGAGCGCGATGGAGGTAAGTGCACGCTCGCCTCCGGAAAGCTGCATCAAAGACTGCACACGCTTCTTTGGGAGGCTCACTGAAATCTCAATACCTGCCTTCTGCTGTTTCTTTGGTCCTTCTTCCTGCATCTCTTCCTCCTCGTCTTCTTCAGCGTCATCGAACTCTTCAAGCACGAGACGCGCGCTTCCTCCTCCGAACATGAGTGCAAAGAATTCACTGAACGATTCGTTCACCTTCTTAAGTCCCTCAGAGAAGGATTTTCCGAGTTCTTCATCAAGGTTGCCGATAAGTTCACGAAGTCCCTCTGCCGACTTCGCGAGGTCCTCAAGTTCACGAGCAAGAAATTGTTCGCGCTCGCTCGCCTCCTTAAACTCAGTGCGCACCTCCTCTCCAGTACCTCCCGCTTCTTCCACGCGAATCTTGAGGCGCTCCATCGTCTTCTTACGTTCCTCCTGCACCCGGCGCTCTTCCTCAGGAAGTCTGTCGAGCGGTGCATAGGAAAGCGCTGCGGCGCCCGCAAGCGCGAGCACCTCAGCACGATCGCGCTCAAGCTCATCAGCAAGCGACTGCAGTTCTCCTTGCCTGCTTTCCTCCCGCAGCACCGCTGCCTCTTCACGCGCCTTCGCTTCCGCCATATCGAGCACACGGAACTGATTCTCGCGCCCAGTCTCCTCGTGCACTGAGACTGCTTCGCGTGCTTTGACGAGCGCGTGGCGCGCCTTCTCAGAGGCTGCGGAGAGTTCCTGCTCTCGTGCGGCAAGACCTTTGCGCTCCTCCTCAAGTGTATAGACCGCGCGCTCTTCTTCAGCTAGGTATTCGCTTTCTGGCGAGACGAAGCGGTCGAAGAAGGCAGCCACAGCGTTCTTAAGTGCAATGAGCGCAGCACGGAGCGCACTTGCGTCTGCTCCCTCAGCAACCGTTGCCTGTGCATCAAGCTCCTTCCGAAGTTCACCAAGCTGCTCGCGAGGAACCTTCACATACGGCTCTTCTTTTACCGCTTCCGCACGACGCTTCGCAGCCTCAAGTGCTCCTTCAACGCGACCCATCTCACGAGAAATAGTTCCCTGCTCGGCAAGCGCGCGGTCTACTTCGCGCTCTGCAGCACGCACGGCGTCTGCCCTCTTGAGTCCCTCAGTGTCGAGCGTCGCGCGGTCTTGAAGTGGAGCGAGTGCTGCAGTAGCAACCGCAAGACGCTCTTTAGCATCTGAAAGGCGCGTGGTTGAAGCAGCCTTCTCACTTCTGACATAGAGTTCCTCGATGGCGAAGTACTCGCGACACGCATCGGTGAGCGACTTGATGAGCTCCTCTGCACGCTCAAGCTTCTCTACCTGCTTGCCGAGGAACTTTAGGTGCGGAAGGATTTCACGACGCAGTGCCTCCACCTGCTTTACGTTATCCTCGGTCTTCTCAAGCTTGCGTTCTGCCTCCTGTTTTTTGAACTCATAGACCTTGAGGCCAAGTGCGTCCTCGAGCATGGCGCGGCGCTCACGTGGGTGCGAGAGAAGAATGCGGTCTGCCTCACCTTGAGAAATGATGTGGTGCCCGGTGTCGCCAATGTTCGCGCTGGCGAGCAGTTCCTGCACATCACGGAGGCGTACCTTCGAGCCGTTGATTGAGTACTCACTCGCCCCATCACGGAAGACGGCACGCTCGATTGACACCTCCTCAAACTCACACTTCGGGAAGATGCGCTTCTTGTTATCAAATACGACCGACACCGACGCCCGGTTGGACCGTGGCGCAGTGTTAGAACCGCTCCAGATAAGGTCCTCGCTGCGCTTCCCGCGCATGCTCTTCATAGACTGCTCGCCAAGCGCGAAGCGGAAGGCTTCAGCAACGTTACTCTTTCCTGAGCCGTTAGGGCCCACAATGGAAGTTACGGACGACGAGAAATCAAGCGCGGTTTTCTTCGCGAATGATTTGAACCCCGCGATCTCAAGTCGCTTTAGCATTTAGAGCAATTATAACCTACCAACCCTTCTTCTTGAGCCCGTTCCCAGCAGCATCCTGCTCCGCCTCTTGCTTGCTCTTCCCTTTCCCGCGTGCAACTTCCTCGTCTTTCACAAAGACGGCGACGGTGAAATGACGGTCGTGGTCAGGCCCCGTCTCATCAATGGTCTTGTAATGCGGGGTGGTTCCCTCCTTCTCCTGGGAAGCTTCTTGGAACTTGCTTTTGGCGTCCTGGTACGAGCGCTTCTCAAGCACGCTGTCGAGCTTCGGATAGAGGTGCTTCTCAAGGAACGTAACCGCGGTGTCGTAGCCCTGGTCCAAATACAAAGCACCGAGCAATGCCTCAAACGCATTGGCAAGAATAATCTGGCGTGCGCGTCCCGTATCGCGCTTCTCCCCTTTCGACAGAAGCAGCATGTCGTTCATACCAAGGCGCTCGGCAACCTCGGCAATCGAATAGGTGTTCACCAAAGCCGCGCGGTAGGCAGTGAGGTCGCCCTCTGGTTTCTGTGGGAACTTGTCATAGAGCATGCGCGTAGTCGCGAGCTCAAGCACCGCGTCACCAAGAAACTCAAGGCGCTCGTTGTGCGCTTTCGAACTCCGGTTTTCATTCAAATAGGAGCGGTGCGTCAACGCCTCCTCGAGGAGCTCGAGGTCTTTGAAGGTGAGCCCGAGCTTTTGGGCGGCTTCCGTGAAGTCCATACGCAAACTATGCGGCAGGAGAAAGAAAAAAGAAAGTGTCGCTGTCTGGGACGATGTTGGAACTACCTTAACTGACGGATATCCTCTAAATCGACTTCTCTTCCCAGTTTCGTCTTATAGGCGATGAGCGGCTCTTTTCTTAGAACCGGCACCATCAATCCTTCAAATTGTTTCGGTTCGAAATCCATGTCGGATGGTTGAAGCGTCCTTTCCCCTGTCTTTGAGATTATGTACACCTCTTCTACCTGATTAATGTCGATAGGCACACCGTCTATCTCTAACTTCATTATCCAAATATCGAACTGATCGTCAGGACCTTCCATATCGTTGTTCCAGTCTTCAGTTATGTAGTCTTCGAAGAGTGAGCGCACCGTTTCTACATCTCTTTTATGTATCTCCAGGTCAATATCGTAGAGAGAGCGATTAACACCATGAATAATTGCAGCGAGTCCACCACTTACCTGAAACTCAATATTGTTCTTCTGTAACGTCTCAACGAGACGTTCGAGTACTTCCTTCTGGATTTCCGTTAGCATTAGCCTAATTAGACCATAGAAACCTGGCCGCCCAGGGTTCGAACCTTACTTCCCCGCCTTATCCAGCAGTTTCTGCACGGCAGCCGTCACAATAGGAAGCATGTCGTCGTAGAAGTTGAGCGCCCGGATATCTGGAAGCCTGAACCAGCGCGCATCATCAAGTCCCCCGCTCTGCTTGAGGTTGAGCTTCGCAAACTCTGCCTTCACAAGGAAGAAATAGACGTGCTTGCGAACCTTTCCCTTCTCGGGGTGTGAAGCGATGTACTCGTTCTCACCCACCATGTCTTCAATTGTTCCTTCAAGACCAAGCTCTTCCTTCACCACACGAGCAACACCCTCCTCGGGAGTGGCGTCGTTCTCGATGTGCCCTTTAGAGAGCGTCCAGCGCCCGAAGACGTCATGGACAAGCGCGACATAGTACTGAGTCTCATGCACCGCGTACACGATGGCGCCACCAAGCTTTTCCATTGGAAGCGTGCTGACATCCACGCGCTCCTTCTTCTTGCTGGTGTCTTCCTTGCCCGGCTCTCCCATCTCTTTGTAGACAGCGCCCAGCACTCCGTTGATGAAGCGTCCGGAAGAATCTCCGCCGAAAATCTTAGCGAGTTCAATCGCTTCGTTAATCGCAACCTTCGGCGGCACCTGCGCACGGTCAGCAAAAAGAAGCTCGTAGAGACCAAGTCTCAATATGTTGCGGTCTATCGGCGCGATGCGGTCGATGGGCCAGTCTGGTGCGGCTTTCTGTATGACAAGGTCGAGGTCATCGCGCTTGGCGAGTACACCCTCAAGGAGAGATTCCATAAACTGGCCTTCCGTGTCGTCCCCGCCGAACTCGCGAGTGTTGCGGGCAAGGATGTCGGTGACGTCAGCATCGGCAACGTTGGCCGTATCCCACTCGAAGAGGGTCTGAAGGACGAGCGAACGCGCGAGATGCCGATTAGCCATATATGGAAAGAACTATTCCAAGAATAGCACACGCCCCAGAGTGTCTAGCCCTCCTTGGGCTTGCCGTACTCAGTACCGATAATTGCGCGTATCCGCTTAAGCAACGCGAACACTTCCTTTCCAGTCTGGTACGCTTCCGTCGCATATCCTTTAGCGACAAGCTGCTCAACCGCTTCCTCATAGGAACCGAAAAGAAGTTCTTCATACGTATCGAGGCCCGTAAGATTCCCGATAAGAAGTAGGCTCTTATATTTGCGACCAAGGCGGTCT
This sequence comes from uncultured Candidatus Saccharibacteria bacterium, assembly GCA_964391975.1. GTDB lineage: Bacteria > Patescibacteriota > Minisyncoccia > Phycocordibacterales > Phycocordibacteraceae > C7867-001. Next base: position 474,576 of record CAYMNZ010000001.1, read on the forward strand.
TTTACTTTTCCGATGTGGTTTGCATGCTGAAGCGCACCACTCTCCTGCCGCAGGTCCGCCTCTCGTAGTTGTACACCGAGCTGTTCGAGCTCCTCTTCAGCTCGGTCCACATACGCGGTGTGATCACGCATCATCTGCTCGATGCTTTCATGCCTCCTTCCTTCCGCGTCCATAGTCAAAGTCTAGCAAAGAAAAAGGCCCGCTTTCGCGGGCCTTTTGGTTACACTCCTCCTCCCATTCCTGAGCGGGCTTTCGCCTTGCCCTTGGTCATACGACCGAGGAGTCCGGTCTTCTTCTCCTTTGGCTTCTCCTCCTTCTCGAGGTGGACGTGGCCTTCTGCAGGACCAACAGCATCTGCCTTGGCGTAGTCCTTCTTCTCCTTCTTTACCTTCGGAGGGGCGATAAGCTTTCCGCGGTACATACCAGTCTTCTCATCAAGGCGGTGTGGCAGGCGGAGGTTGCCCGTCTCCTTGTCGGTGAGAATCTTCTTGTTCTTGAGGGCATGATGACTCCTACGATTCTTCGTATGGGAGCTCGTGTGGCGCATCCGTATAGACATAGGCGCTACCTTACCTTATTACCCTCGTTTATGCAAAATTGCGGCAGAAGCTGCGCCGATGGAGGTCACAGAGCCCAAACTGGCGGATTGCGTCCTGGTGGGCCTTAGTCCCGTACCCCTTATGCTTGGCAAAATCATACTCTGGATACTTCTCCGAAAGCCTGACCATGAGACGGTCCCGCGTGACCTTGGCGGCAACTGATGCAAGCATAATCGCTGGAATGAGGGCGTCTCCCCCAATGACCGTCTCCTGTTCATACTCTTCGGGCCCTGAAAGTGAGCCGTCGAGATATACCCGGACATCCATAGGCTCCGGTGCGAGGTCGCGTATACCGGCGTGCACGGAGCTTCGCACTGCCTTAGCGATACCTACCTTATCTATAGTCAGCGCATCCACTGACTTCACGCGGAAGGAAATCTGGTCGCAAGCAAGCAACAGTTCAAACAACGCTTCCCTCTTTTTCTCAGAGAGTTTCTTGGAATCGTTGAGACCCGGAAAAGCAGAAAGGAAATCGAATCCCTCTTCTGCCATCACGACACCGACGGCGACCGGACCTGCAAGCGGTCCTCTGCCTGCTTCGTCGACACCGAGTATGCGCATCGTTATCCTGTGTTCGCCTCCTCTTCGAGCTTACGAAGCTCTGCCCTCATCTCTTCTGCCGCTTCTTTGTTGCCCTGCTTCTCTGCCTCTCCAATCTCCTTCATGATACGAGCAATCGCCTGAGGCACTGTCTCCGCAACTACGAGCGGCGGCTCTGGTGCCTGCTCCCCGGCCTTCGGACGCCATTCTCCCCCACCTTTGTTCTCTCCCCCCATAGGTATAGCGCTTATGTGTAAGTCCTCCACAGTATACCAAGTGGCCCCTACCTTGCTATCCTGTGTCTATGAGCTTCGTGCATCTCCATACCCACAGCCACTACTCCTTCCTGCAGGCCCTGCCTAAGCTCGATGAGCTTGTGGGAGCTGCTAAGAAGGCGGGCATGCCAGCGCTCGCCTTAACTGATGCCGGGAACCTGCATGGCGCTATCGAGTTTTATAAGGCCGCAACTAAGGCAGGGATAAATCCCATCCTCGGAGTCGACGCCTACATCGCTCCGGGTTCACGTCTTGAGAAGAACCGTGATGAACGACGTTCGCGTCTCGTACTCTTGGCTGAGAACATTGAAGGCTACAAAAATCTGCTTGCGCTCGTCACGAAGTCGTTTACCGAAGGGCTCTTCGAGAAGCCTCGAATGGACAAGGAAATCCTGAAGCAACACTCTAAGGGGGTTATCGCACTTATTCCTTCCTTCTCCGGAGATGTTGTGCAGGCGGTCGCAAGTGGTGACCTCAAAGCAGCCAGCGCTCTTCTAGAAGAATATGTAAGTATCTTCGGCAAGGACAATGTGTTTCTTGAAATTACGCACCACCCGAAAGTGGAGGGACACGAGAAGAAGATGGAAGCTCTCAAAGAACTCTCCAAGTCTTCCGGTGTTCCACTCGTCGCCCAGCACGACGTCTATTACCTCGACCCTGAAGACCGCGAGGCTTGCTCGGTCATGCGCCGCATTCAGCACGGCGAGAAAGGCTTCAACGAGGAAGAGGATTTCTCCTTCGTCCTCGAGAAACAGATGAAAGCGTGGTTCAAAGATATTCCAGACGCAGTAGAGCGAAGCGGTGAGATAGCGGCGCGCTGTCACATTGAGTTCACCCTCGGTGAGTGGGTGTTCCCTGAATTCAAGGTGGAGAGCGGAAAAACACACGACGAGGAACTGCGCGCGAAGGCACAGGCCGGACTCTCCATGCGCGGCATGGAGAAGACCAAAGAAGTTGAGGAGCGTATTGAGTACGAGCTCAAGGTCATTGCAGACAAGGGCTTCGCTCCCTACTTCCTCATCGTCTCGGACCTCCTCACCTTTGCGAGGAAAGAAGGCATCCTCACCACTACTCGAGGCTCAGCTGGCGGTTCTCTCATTTCGTACTTGGTGGGCGTCACGAACGTCGACCCTATTTTCTACAAGCTCCCCTTCGAACGCTTCTTGAACCCGGAGCGTCCTAAGGCACCGGACATCGACATGGACTTTGCCGATAACCGTCGCGGCGAAGTGATTGCATACGCGAAGCAAAAGTATGGTGCTGACCGTGTCGCGCAGATTGGTACTTTCGGGACCATGATGGCTCGCGCTGCAGTACGTGACGTCTCGCGCGCGCTTGGGCATTCCTACGGTACCGGCGACCGTATCGCAAAACTGATTCCGGTGGGCTCACAAGGCTTCCCTATGACCATCGACCGCGCACTCACCCTTGAAGAGGACCTGAAGAGCCTCTACGACGAGGATGAGGACGCGCGCGAGGTCATTGACCTGGCTCGCCGCATTGAAGGCTGTGTGCGCCACGTGGGCGTGCATGCTGCAGGAGTGGTCATCGCACCCTCCCCTCTCGTTGAATGGGCGCCTCTGCAGTACGACCCGAAGAGTGACGACGACCACGCAGCGCTCATCACCCAGTACGACATGTATTCCATCACCGACGAGTACGGCGGCGTGGGTCTCCTTAAGTTCGACTTCCTTGGTATTAAGAACCTTGCGATTCTCGCTGACTCCGTGGAGCGCGTGAAAGAGTCTCGCGATCTCTGGATTGATATTGAGAAGATTCCACTGGACGACGCGATGACGTTCTCCATGCTTGCGCGCGGTGATACTGAGGGGCTCTTCCAGCTCGCCGGCTCCGGCATGACGCGCTACCTCAAGGAGCTACGCCCCACTACCATCCACGACATCAACGCCATGGTGGCCCTCTATCGCCCGGGACCGATGGAAACTATTCCCGCCTACATCGAGCGCAAGCGAAACCCGAAGCTCGTTCGCTTCATCGACGAGCGTATGAAGGAGTACCTCTCCGAATCCCATGGTCTCATCGTCTACCAGGACGATGTGCTCCTCACTGCTATCAAGCTCGCCGGCTACACCTGGCTTGAGGCGGACGCGCTCCGAAAAGCTATGGGTAAGAAGATTCCTGAGCAGATGGAGGAACAGAAGGAGAAGTTGGTCGCCGGATTCATGAACTTCGGCAAGCTCTCCAAGGAGAAAGCTGAAGCCATCTGGAAGCTCATCGAGCCGTTTGCCGCCTACGGCTTCAACAAGGCGCACGCTGCTTCCTACGGTAAAGTCGCGTACCAGACTGCCTACATGAAGGCGAACTTCCCTGTTGAATACATGGCAGCAGTACTCACTGCAGACTCTGGCGACACCGATTCCATTGCCACCATGGTCGCTGAATGCGAACGCCTCAAAGTCCCGGTACTACCTCCAGACGTGAACGAATCTAAGGCGGTCTTCACCGTCGCGGGAGAAGGCAAGGACACCATTCGCTTCGGGCTCTCGTCTATCAAGAACTTCGGCGAAGGTATCTCTGAAGCCATCATCGAGGAGCGGGAGAAGAATGGTGCCTTTGCTTCTCTGTCCGATTTCCTTGTGCGCATAGGAACCAAGAACCTCAACCGCAAGTCACTTGAGTCACTCATCAAGTGTGGTGCGCTCGACCGCTTCGGAGAGCGGCTGACACTCCTCACCCACATCGAGACACTGCTTACCTTCCACCGCGACGCAACCAGTGCTCCTACACAGGACGCGCTCTTCGCCTCAGCTGCACCAATACTCACCCTTCCCGAAAGCGACAAGAAGACCACGCTTCGGGACAAGCTTGATTGGGAGAAAGAGTTGCTTGGCATTTACGTCTCGGGCCACCCGCTTGATTCCCACGCGACCTATCTCGCCAAAGCAAAGCTCACCATCGCAAAGATTAAGGAGGACCCGCAGCAGAGCCTCCCGGTTATTCTTCCAGCACTCGTCGCCGACGTGCGCACCATCCTCACCAAGAACGGCGAGAAGATGTCCTTTGTTCGCTTCGAAGACAAGACCGACTCGATTGAGGCAGTTGTATTTCCTAAACTCTTCAAGGAACAATCAGCCGCCCTGGTGGAGGGGTCCTGCGTATTGCTTAAGGGGAAAGTTTCCCTTCGCAACGGAGAGACCACGCTTGCGATTGAGGACTTGAAGCCGCTCTAGGACACTCCGTACTTCTCGTAGAAGTCTGCAATCGGCCCTTCAACTCGCAGGAGCTTGTACGGCAGTATGCTCTGCACAGATTCAGCATCCACATGCTCAAGAGATTTGAGGCTCGTAATAAACCATTTGGTGAGGTCGCGCTTTACTTCAAGATGATCATCAAGAAATTGGCCGTACACGCCGTAGCCAACGGTGAGTGAACGAGGGCTGAGGTCAGCCTCGGGAGTCTTGAGGTAGCTCTCTGGGAAGAGTCGCTTATACGCCTCAAGGTTATAGAGCCAAGAGCCACCCACTACCGTATCTACTTCCGGATGTTTGCGCTTAATAGCTGCAAACAAATCATGAAGTTCAGTAAGGCGGTGAGCAATCTTCCCTTCAGTGAGAGGCCCCTCATCATCACGCTCGCGGTTATCGAAATGGATACGCACCATCTTCCATTCCGACACGTATTCGAAATTGAAGCACCCGTACTGGTCGCTTCCAGTTGGATGGTACTCACCATTGTCTGTACGATTGAGCCGCTTGAGCTGCGCATAGAGTCGGTCTGCCAGTTCGTTACTATGTGATGTGCCTTCGAAGCTTTTGCCCCCGTCATAGAGGACCGAAGCTCGCACATAACTGGTGAACTGTTTCCCCGCCTCCTTAAGTGATAGTCCTGTCTTCTCTGCAATAATACGGGCTACTTCGAGCTCAAACTCCACATACTCCCTACTAAGCACGTGGCTTTCACGCTCCACCCACCACTCAGGCGCAGTCACCCTCTTCCCTTCTGGGCGGCTCTTTTTCTTCTCGTCCGCTAGGGGAGGCTTGAGATCTTCGGTCATGCGGAGAGTCTATCATTGGTGTCCTTTGACACCGGCATCCCCCAGTCTATACTTGAGCCTATGATCCTAACGACCACTACCACGGCGCGCTAAGCTGCTCGGCGGTGGTCTACTCCAATACTCCCCCGCCAAAGAGCGGGGGATTTTTTATCGACTATACTTAACGGACTATGAACCAGGACCTCGAATACAAACGCCATTCTCTTGCCCACCTGCTTGCCGCAGCGGTGCTTGACCTCTACCCAGACGCCAAGCGAACGATAGGACCCGCCATCGACAACGGCTTCTACTTCGACTTCGAGTTCCCCACCAATAAGCCGGCTGAGAAGGACCTTGAGAGAATCGAGAAGCGCATGCGCGAGATTCTTCCGTCTTGGACCGCATTCGTGCGCTCCGAGCTCTCTGGAGATGAAGCGAAAGCCGAATACCCGGGCAACCCCTACAAGCACGAACTCATCGATGAGTTCACCAAGGATGGTGCCAAGGTCTCGTTCTATAAGTCAGGCGACTACTGGGACCTCTGCCGTGGAGGACACTCTGAGAATCCGGCTAAGGAGATAACTGCTGATTCCTTCGCACTCGATCGTATTGCCGGCGCGTACTGGCGTGGAGACGAGAAGAACACAATGCTCACCCGCATCTACGGTCTCGCCTTCGACACCAAGGAAGAGCTTGAGAAATACCGTGAGCTACGCGAAGAGGCCAAGAAGCGTGACCACCGCAAGATTGGTAAGGAACAAGGACTGTTCGTCTTCTCGGAGCTCGTGGGTTCCGGTATGCCGCTCTTCACGCCCAAAGGAAACGTCGTCCGCTCAGAAATCATCGGCTTTTCTCGAGAACTGAATGCTGAGCTTGGATTCGGCGAAGTACACACACCAAACGCCAACAAGGCTGAGCTCTTTAAGACCTCAGGTCACTACGACAAGTACAAGGAGGACATGCTCCAGGTGAAGAGTCAGTACGTCGAAGACGAGATGTTTCTCAAGCCGATGAACTGCCCTCAGCACACGCAGATATACGCTGCAGAACCTAGGAGCTACCGCGACCTCCCTATCCGCTATGCCGATTTCGCGGTCCTCTATCGTGACGAGCGCCCAGGTGAATTGTCCGGCCTTACACGCCTACGCTCCTTCAGCCAAGACGACGGGCACATCTTCTGTCGCGAGGACCAGATTGAGGAAGAGATTGAGAAGGTACTCACTGCTATCCGGAAGGCGCTCTCGACCTATCACATCGAGTATTGGATACGTCTCTCACTACGTGACCCTGCCCGCAAGGAAAAGTATCTCGGAACTGACGCTGAGTGGGAGCGCTCCGAAGGAGAGCTGCGTCACATCATCGAGAAGAGTGGCATTCCCTTCAAGCCAGTTGAGGGCGAGGCGGCTTTCTACGCGCCGAAGCTCGATATCATGGCAGTGGACGCGCTCGGCCGCGAGTGGCAGATATCAACGATTCAGGTAGACCGCAATATCCCAGCACGCTTTGAGCTTGAATACGCTGCAGACGATGGAACCAAGAAGACGCCTGTCATGATTCACCGCGCACTGGTCGGCTCCCCTGACCGCTTCATGGGCATCTTGATTGAACACTACGCAGGCGCCTTCCCAATATGGCTCGCCCCTGTTCAGGCTCGCATGCTTCCCGTCTCTGATAAGCACGCGGAGTACGCACGCACCGTCGCAGAGAAGCTCAATGCTTCCGGTGTACGCACTGATGTGGATGACGCAAGCGAATCTCTCGGCAAAAAGATTAGGAACGCCAAGGGTGACAAGATTCCCTACCTGCTCGTCGTTGGCGACCAGGAAGTTGAGGCCGGTACGGTGTCAGTAGAAAGCCGCGATAAGGGAAAGCTGGACGCCATGGCGACCGACGCGTTCCTTGCCCTCATACAGGAGGAAATCCGCGCTCGCGCTTAGACGTCCTTCTCTTCGCGAGCGAGCCCTTTCACGATGTCTTCCGTCGTGAGCTTTCCGTCCTTATCTGCAAAGGAGCGGAACCCTTCGTAGATTGAATAGCCTGGGGGCGCCTCGGGTGCTTTTCCTCCTGGAAGATGGTGCCCGTGCTTAGGGTGCCATTCTCCCGTGAGCATTGGGATGAGGTCGAAGACGATGAAGTACGTCACAATCGCCGCCCAAACGAAAAGGACTATCCAGTAAAGAACGATTCCAACCATAGATTCCCCTATTGTACGCTCGTGGGGTAAAAAGAAAACGCCCCACAGTGTGTGGGGCGTTTTCGTTAGAGAGAGTGTTTAGGCGCGAGCCTTTGCAGCAGCCTCAAGAGAGAGCACGAGGTTCTCGATGATCGAAGCCTCAAGACCTTTGGTGGCCTCAGTGCCCGAGCGAAGAAGAGCGCTTGCGCGGTTGAGGAAGACCGAGGCGGATACACCATCCGTGGTCGCCTCCTCAAGAATCTCAGAAGCAGTCTCATCATCAGCGTGCACAAGGGCCTCAACGAAGTCCTGAACATCCGACTGAGAAGCGATGACTGCCGTGCCAGTGGTCGTGGTGACCGTGGCTGGGAGCGTCATAGCTGACTTGAGTGTGCCGTCCTCGCGAGCAATCTCTTCCTCAGCTTCCTCGATCGACGAGCTAGCGCGGCGAAGGACAAACGGGATGCCCATGAAGAAGACCACATAGCTACCTGCGGCTACAAGGCCTGCAATCGCTGCCCAGTACGCCCATGCGTAAGGACCGAGATCGAAACCAGTGTACGGGATGTCAGAGAGGTAGACTGCGCTGTAAGGGTTCTGCTGGATTGGCTCATCATCAATCACAATTGAAGAGAAGTCGTTCTCCTCATCGACGCGAACCGTTACCGAACAGTCCTCCTCATCGCCTTCATCGTTCTCAACCGTAAGGCGGAAAGTCGTGGTGTCGTCGATGGTTACGCGCTCAGTACCACCATCCTCATCAACAGAACCGATTCCCTGGTTGATGCGAGCATCATCAGCGCCTTCCGTGTCCCACTCAAGGGTCACGCGGTCGCCTTCCTCAACACTGGTGTCAGAGGCATCAAGCTCACAGCGGAGGTCGTCGTTGTCATCATCATCGTCATCGTCGTCATCGCTGTTGTTCTTAGACGAGCTGTTGAAGATGTTGGACTGGTTGGCGTTGTTGTTCTGACCGCTGTTTGAGCTGTTGCTGTTACCAGAGGTAGAGCGGCCGTTGTGGAAGTTGTCAAAGTACGAGTAGTACCCACTGCGAGACTGCTCAGTGCGGCCGTTAGTGATGGCTGCATTCTGGTTGGTCTCCTGGCTGTTGTTGATACCAATGTTCGAGTTGGTGTTTCCGATGACGTTGTTCGTGATGTTGTTCGTCACGCTCTGGTCAATGTCGTTGTCGGAGAAGTCGAGCGTAAGGGCGAAGTACGAATCACGGTCATAGGAGAACGAGCTCGGGGAAGATCCCCAACCGCAGGAGTAGCAGGAAGAGGTGGTGGTCTTGGGCTTGTCTTTCGAACTGTACACCGGGGTCGGGGACCAGTTGCTGGTCGGCGACGGCGAGCCGTACGTAGACGTGGTTGGGCTACCTACCCATGCCTGTCCAGGTGCACCGTATCCGTCGTCGGCGTTTACCGGAGTTGTCACAGCAAACACTCCGAGTACGAATACTGGAACGAGAAACACGGAAAGGATGCGATTCTTGATGGTCATAAGATTTTTGATAATTGAGTAATTAATGGCCTGTCTTGGCCGCCCCTACGGATTCCTCCATAGATAAGACATACACTAGCACACACAGCTATTTTGTCAAGCACATGAGAAAAGCGCCCCGTCAAGGGCGCTTTTCTCTTTTTAGACCGAATTCCGGCTTTTTACTGCTCTACTCGGATAGTACCGTCCCTGCTTATGCGGAGGGTGGAGCCCTGAGGGTACGTAGGACCAAACATGATGCTGTACGGAATGGTCGTAGTGACACTCTGGTCCCCTTCCATACGCACTTCAAGAGGCACCATAATGCGGACTGCAGCTCCGTCGTTTACATTAACAATCTCTGGGTCAGCCTCCCCAGTGGTGATGGTGACCGTAGAGGGGATGGTAAGCATTCCTTCACCGTCAGCGCGAAGCGTAATGATAGCTCCGCCAAGAGGCATGGACTCAACGTTCTGGTAGCTATTCTCTGCACGTGCCTGTTCAGGCGTGAGGCGAGGCTGACGATTCGGGCGCGTCAGCATAACCATTCGTTCATCTAGAGTACGAGCTCTGACCTCCCTAGCAAACTGATTGAGTGGTCCACAGACACCCTCGGGACACACCTCCACGCTGGAGCCTTCTGAGACGACAATAACTTGCACTTCCTCGCCTGGATCAAGACCTTCAAGCGAAACGCGGGCACGCATACCGCTTACGCTAACTTCAGCCTCTGTAGCTTCTTCTGTTGCCTCTACGTTATCATCGTCTTCAGGAGCTCCACCGCTTCCCTGCTCGTTGTTACGGCGAGTTTCTCCACCGCCTTGTACGTTTTCTACGGTCGAGGAGTTGACCGGACGTGCGAAATAACCGCCTGTGACGGCAGCGCCAAGAAGTCCAACAACAAGCACTGTGCCTCCTACCCACGCTAGGCCATTGACACATCCATTGCCTAGTTCGTTATTTTTATCACCGTGGGAACCTCCCGAACCGCTCTCATGCCAGGTCTCGGTCACTGAGCCGTTCCCAGTTCGGGTGTGCACATGCTTGCCATGGGTCCACCTGTCTGGAGTTGGTCCGCCGCCTCCGCCCGATGATCCGTGTCCGCTCATAAGTTCTTAAATTAGGTTATGCAGATAAGTATTGCACCTCTAGGAATCCGGTCAAATCGGCTCCGTGAGGACCAGCGTTGCCGTCACTACGAACCTAGCGCTCTTGGCCCTGAAGGTGTCACAGGTTGAGAGCGTGAGCTTAACCCCCTCCACATCAAGCGGAATGAGGTCACTCTCCGCATCTGCCTGCTCCACACTCTCCACCGCATAGACGTAGCGGTAGGTGCTGCCATAGACGATGATGGTATCCCCTACCGTGAGCTTCTCAATGTCGTTAAAGGCCTTAAACGCCTGGTTATGCACCACCGGGAGGTGGCTTGAGTGACCAAAGATGACCATGTTTCCGTCCTCACCAAGAGTGGCGGACGTTGGATAGCGCACCGTTCCAGAAAGGAGGGCCTCATCCAGAGACGCGATGTCAGTGGTCTCCGGATTCTCAACCGATGCCTCGATACCCACCTTCGGTATCTCAATGCGTTTCGGGCTCTGGCTTTTCGCCTCGTCTGGAATGTTGACCACCGCTGTAGTCTCAGTTATCTGGACCGGTACGTGGTTATCTGCCTGCGCGAGCTGAAAGGGCGCAACGCCGAGCTCCTGGAGCATGACGAGGCCAACAAAAAAGACCACGAGATAGACGCCAAGGAATTCAAACTTCCTCGCGTATGCGCGGCGGGCCGCCTTGATTACGTATTTCATCAGGGTCGACATATGCTGTAGTAGATTAAACACACAAAAGACACTATTGTCAACCCAGGCCTTGGGGATTACTGCCGATGACTTGACAATCCAGGTTCCTGTGGTAGCCTGCATTCAACTTATGGATACGTCACACACCGACGAGCACGCTCCTGACCTGAGCGTTCAGCAGCATGCCAAGCGTGCAGCCATCAACGGCCTTGCGGTCGTTGGCTTTATTGCACTCATCTTCCTTGGCGTCATGCTCGCCATCTACGGCGCTCGCTTCGTCCCAGATACTATCTCCCGCCTCACGTCAGCGGTGTATCTCTCTTCCGAGCCTGAGACTCCTGCGCCTACACCTACAGCAACGACTACCGTCACCGTGTTCGTCCCGGTTCCTGCAACGACAACTCCAGCAACTACTCCTGCCGCAACGACCACGCCTGCAGTGGTTACTCCCCCATCCACCGGTGGACCACTTATCGTGCGCCAGCCAACCTACACGTATACCTACTCGAACCAGCCACGCCTGTACGGTCTTCCAGACCTTTCCGTAGAAATCATCGAGGTCGGATACCTACGCACCTCTTCCGCATCTTCCTTCCGCAGGGCTCGCGAAGTTCCTGAGGGCGAGGCAGGCGCCTTCCGCTTTACGGTCCGCAACGGCGGCACCAACGCCACGGGCCTTTGGCGCTTCCGCGCAGAGCTCCCAACGCAGGATAACGATGACGACACCTACACCTCGGGCTGGCAGACCTCCCTCATGCCAGGAGCCTCCAAGACCTACACCATCGGCTTTGATGACCCAGACGAAGGTGACGACCGCCGCATGGAGATTACGGTTGACTATAACAATAGCGTGAACGAGATTAACGAGCGCAACAACGACGATAGCGCACGAATCGACGTCGAGCGCGACTAAGAAAACCCACCTTTAGGTGGGTTTTTTCAATTCCGGTATCTTCTCGTTTATAATCGCCTGCACCTCCTCGGTGCCGTCCGGCCAACGGAAGATAATCTTCCCAAGCCGGCTTTCGGAAAGTGCCATGAGATTGGCAAGACGTTCCTTCGCTTCTCCTATAACACTCGACGGGTCCTGATACTCTTCGAGAGTCATGACTATCTCCGGAACCTGGAGTCCTAGACGCCCCTTCTCGATGGCCCGGCCTATCTCATAGAGCTGCTTCGATTTGTCAGGAATCTCGCCTGCCATGGAAAAAGTGTAGCATCCAGATTGACGTCGAGCGCAACTAAGCCTTCTTCTTTCGACGATCAAGAATGCTCTTGTAGAAGCGACGTTCGGCCGCTACTCCCGGCATACCAGCTTCAAGCCACTCATCCCACACCTTGGGATTCGCGACCATTTTATCGAACTTGTGGACGCGCCCATCCGTGTTAAGGAGCTCGTGCACATTCTTAACTTCGAGACGTGAAAGGCGCGCTGCCTCCTCAACATATTTCTGGAAAATATCCTCTGGGCATGCTCCGAATAGGCGAGTCATTACGGAAACCTTCTTCACCACTTCATAAATATCGTGAGAAAGACCCTTGCGTTCGTTATGAACGCCCTCGGGAATAATCTGAACCTCAAACGCACGTGGTTCAAGTTCGCCCGTGCGGTTTCCTGCAACTGGTACGAAGATACGGCCAACGAGCTTGAACGCCGTATACGTACCCTGAGAAATCCCACTTCCTTTATGAGAGTCTGCAAAAGTGACCTTCAGAGACTCGTGCGCTATTTTTTCCTTGAGTTCCTCCCACCCTGCCGCACTGAAGGCGTTGGCATTCTCAAACTTGAGGCCTTGTGCTGAAAAATTAGTGGTTAGCCAAAGTGCGAGATTCTTCCCCACCTGCGCCATGTCCGTAGGCGCAACGGTAAAACGCATGGCAATGCCGTCCTTGAATGCCGTTTCTCCTGACGCGTCCTGACGCTCAAGGAACTTCGTCATGATTGAAAGTTTTTGTTTGGCGCGCCATTCGACCGTCCCACGTATCGCCCTTGTACTCTTGGAGTCAGCACGAGGGAACAGTGAGAAGGCTCTGCGCGCCTGCTTTTCATCCACCTGTTCTGTAGCTGCCTTCCCTTTTTTCCCAAGAAGGAAGTGGAGGAATTGTGTACCATCCTTGCTCGGACGTCCGAGCTGCTGACCAACGTACTCCACTTCTCCAATCAGGTTTGCAACTTTCTTCTGCCTTGCTTCGATACCTGCGATGGCTGCGCATATCATCGCGCAGTGCTTCACGCCATCTTCTGACGGTGGCAGGCCAGTCTTGCTGTTGACCTGAGCACTCTTGCGAACGAGCGCTACAAGCTCCTCTGCATTGCGTACAATCGGAAAGGACTCCGGAAGATACCGTTCAGCATGGAGTGCAACGAAATATTCCTTCGCGTCGGCAAGTCCCTCATTAAGAAGCTGATAGCTTACCGGCGAACTCTCCTTGAGCGATTCGACGGGCAGATGTAGAGCGACGGCAGCCCATCCGAGAATCTGGTCGTCGGTCGATTCGGCAGGTATTCGCTTGAGGTCAATAATGGTTTTGCGCGGTCGGTCTGCCTGACTTTCGACAGAAGAATCGACCATTGAGTCGAGCACCTCTTGCGCGAAGCGGTCATAGGAAGGGTCCTTCTCCTTCGGCCAGAGTTCAGGAACAAAGCGGATAGGTGGCTTGTTTCCTTTCCTTTCCCCCTTCGCTTCGGGACCGCGTGCCATGTCTAGATTATACGTCCAAGTTAGCGAGCTTCGCGTTGCTCTGAATGAACGACTTGCGGCTTGCCACATCGTTGCCCATAAGAATGTCGAAGATACGGTCGGCTTCTGCTGCGTCATCAACGCGCACCTGCTTCAACATGCGCTTGGTTGGGTCCATGGTGGTCTCCCAGAGCTCCTCTGAGTTCATCTCTCCGAGACCTTTGTAGCGCTGGATGGAGAACTTCGCCGGCTTCTTCTTGGCTTTCGTGTCCTCTTCGGTTTCTTCAGACTCTGCTTCGGTGGCCTCTTCTGACTGTGCCTCAACGACCTCTGCGTCCTTTCCTACTATTTTAAACTTCTCCTCGTCGGTGTAGGCGTAGAAGATTTCTTTACCGCGCTTAATCTTGTAGAGCGGTGGCTGCGCGATGTAGATAAACCCGCCATCAATAATCGGGCGGAAGTGACGATACAGCAGCGTGAGAATGAGGGTACGAATGTGTGCGCCGTCCACGTCGGCATCGGTTGCAATAATGACCTTGTGATAGCGGAGCTTCGAGAGGTCGAAGACGTCGCCAATAGCGGTACCGAGTGCAATAACGAGATTCTTAATCTGCTCGGAGGCGAGCATCTTATCGAGGCGTGCGCGTTCAATGTTAAGAATCTTTCCACGAAGTGGAAGGATGGCCTGCGTGCGGCGGTCGCGACCGGTCTTGGCGGTGCCTCCTGCTGAGTCTCCCTCCACAATGAAGAGCTCGCTTTCCGACGCATCCTTGGTCTGGCAGTCTGCAAGCTTACCTGGGAGCGTCATGCCCTCGAGTGCGCCCTTACGGAGCACTGAGTCTTTCGCAGCCTTTGCGGCCTTGCGAGCCTTGAGCGCAAGCAGCACCTTGTTCACCATCGAACGAGCGTCATCTGGGTTCTCCTCAAGAAATGCAGAGAACGCGTCTCCAAAGACTGCCTCTACCGCGCCGCGCGCTTCAACGGAACCGAGCTTCCCTTTTGTCTGACCCTCGAACTGGATTTCAGGCATCTTGACCGAGATAACTGCAGTGATGCCTTCAAGCACATCGTCTCCCGTGAAGTTCTCCTCGCTGTCTTTGAGGATGGAGGCGCCACGACCATAGGAGTTAAGCGTACGAGTAAGCGCGGTCTTGAAGCCCGTGACGTGCGTACCGTGCTCTGGGTTGTAGATGTTGTTAGCAAACGCCATCAACCTCGGGGTGATGTCGTCGGTGTACTGAAGTGCAATCTCCACCATGACACCATCCTTCTCACCATCGACATAGAAAATGTTCTTGTGTGCTGCGACCTGGTGCTGGTTATAGAAAGAGACAAGCGAGCGAAGTCCCCCCTCAAAGTAGAAGGTCATCGAAGGCGCCTCAAGTGCGAGCTCGCGGAGATAGAACGCGCTCTGGTCCTCGACCTTATCAAGATTGCGCGCGTCAATGACGGTGATGCGAGTTCCCTTTACGAGGTAGGCCTGTTGACGAAGGTGCGCGACGATGCGGTTCCAGTCGTACTTAATTTCACTGAAGATAATAGGGTCCGCTTCGAACGTGATGATGGTGCCGTTGTGGTCAGAGGCTCCAATCTTCTTCACAGCCGCTGTCTGCTTTCCTATCTTGTATTCCTGGAAATGCGAAGCGCCATCACGATGCACTTCTGCGCGCGTGTATACCGAAAGCGCGTTGACGACTGACACACCCACGCCGTGAAGACCTCCCGAGACTTTGTAGCCTGATGCATCTCCGCCGAACTTACCTCCCGCGTGAAGCGTGGTCATGATGGTCTCAAGTGCAGAGACCTTCGTCGTTGGGTGCTTATCTACCGGAATACCACGGCCGTTGTCGACCACACGCACACGATTGCCTGGAAGGAGCGCAACTTCAATATCGTCAGCGAAGCCACCCATGGCCTCGTCGCGTGAGTTGTCGAACACCTCCCAGATGAGGTGATGAAGACCATCAGGGCCTGTGGTCCCGATGTACATTCCCGGACGCTTCCTGACCGGGTCGAGACCCTCGAGCACCGTAATGGAGGAGGCGTCGTACCCTTTGTTTGCAGCACCAGCGGCGCTCTTGGCGCCGCCTACCTTAGCCTTTTCTGCTGCTTTCTTAGCCATGTCTTGTTCCCGAAAGTATACCACGAGGCGAGCTATTTTACCCGTCCAAAAGTGGAAAAAGAGGGCTTAGCTACGGGCTAAAATTCGCTAACAAGTATTGCCTCCCTTCACCGGCACAAGGTTGTTGTAGAAAAGATCAGTTGGCTCTTTCCAACCTCCTTCAAGCGCAATCTGTCTGACCTTGTCACGTGGAAGTTTTAGAGCGCGCAAACACGCATCCTTGAGGTCAGTTGAAACAATGCCGTTCTCCCCTTCCCTGATAACAGAGGACGATGCCTGGGACGGAAGTGTGGCGACGGGCGTACCGCAGGCATTGGCTTCAAGCATCACAAGACCAAGCGTGTCGGTGAGTGACGGGAACACAAAGACGTCAGCGGCAGCGAGATGACTTGCGAGTTCTGCACCAAACTTGTAGCCGGTGAAAACCGCCTTTGGGTACTTTGCCTCAAGCGACTTCTTTGCAGGACCATCACCCACAATGTATTTGGTGCCTGGAAGATCGAGCGAAAGAAACGCATCAAGATTCTTCTCAATTGCCACACGTCCCATGTACATAAAGATTGGGCGCTCACCAGTCAACTGAGCAGGATTCTCAGGATTGAAAAGGGCGTGGTCAACGCCGCGGTTCCAGATGACGAGGTTCTTGAACCCGTGCCCATCAAGTTCCTTCCGAAGAGACTCCGCGGCAACCATGACGCCGTTGCCACTGTTGTGGAACCAGCGCGCGAATCCATAAATCCAAGAGGTTGGGATACCAGTGCGGCAATGCACATACTCCGGGAAGCGGGTGTGGTAGGCGGTGGTGTAACGCAGCTTCCGCTTCTTTGCGTATGCACGAGCAGCAAGACCAAGCGGGCCCTCAACTGACACATGGAGAGAATCAGGAGCAAACTCGTCAAGAATCTTTGCGAGGTGTCGGTCTGGGAACAAGCAAAGCTTAATTTCTGGGTAGGAAGGAGCCGGAATCTTAAATCTAAAGTCTGCAGGAGACACAATAAGCACGGTATGCCCACGCCGCTCAAGTTCTTCCTTGGTCGCTTTGATGGTGGTCGCCACGCCACTTATCTGCGGAAAGTACGCGTCAGTAACAATCGCTATTTTGCTGCAGTTCATGTAGTCCGAGTATTCTAGCGTACCTTTTGCTTATTACTACCTTGGGGCACCCGCACAAGTTGCGAAAGAGGCTTCCCTTCTCTACACTCCTCCTATGGATATAGTCATCCCCAAGGATGAGGAACAGCGGCTCCGTAAGGTCGTCGAGGCGCGCACCGACATTGAAGCTGCCCGCATTAGGCGCTACCTCGGTATGCCCGACCTTTCCCGCACCCAAGGGAGCCCACTTAACGACATCGTTGAGCGCGTAAAGAAGGTCCCTTCACTCGAAGGTCTCGACATCATTGAGATTCCAGAAATTGTGCCCGCCTCCATTTCCTTTGACCTCTTCGACTTCCCCGCCGACCACGTGGCGCGCTCTAAGTCCGACACGTACTACGTCGACGACGAGAATATCCTTCGCACCCACAACACGGTCTCTTGGTACTACTACCTCCACGACCCGAAGGTCATCGAGAAGGCGGCGCGTGGCGAGCACCTCGGCGCACTCTGTTTCGGTAAGGTGTACCGCAAGGACGAAATTGACCGCAGACACATGAACGTCTTCCACCAGATAGATGGATGGAAGCTCATTCCGAACTCAGAGGGCACGCTCCCCGTGGAGGAATTGAAGCGCGTACTCTCCGACATCGTGCAGACTGTCTTCGGCAAGGATACTGAGTTCCGCTTCAACACAGATACCTTCCCCTACACCGACCCATCGCTTGAGGTGGAGGTCATGGTCAACGGCGAGTGGGTGGAGATACTGGGCTGCGGCATGGTGAAGCCGTCGGTTCTCTCCAAGATGGGTATTGAAGGCTACAACGGCTGGGCCTTCGGCTTCGGCATCGAGCGCCTCGCCATTCTCTCCATGAAACTCCCGGACATCCGCCTTCTCTGGTCGGACGACGAGCGCGTGAAGAAGCAACTCGTACTCGGCGCGGAATTCAACGAAGTAAGCAAGTTCCCACCAGTAGTCCGCGATATCTCTTTCATCGTTGCTAAGGACTTCGTCCCCAACAACTACTTTGATCTCGTGCGTGAGACCGCCGGCGACCTCGTGGAGCAGGTAGAACTTCTTGATAAATACGAGAACGATGAGAAGTTTGGCGCAGATAAAATGAGCTACGCGTATCGGATCACCTACCGCAGCATCGACCGCACACTCACCAACGCAGAGGTCGACGCACTCCACAAAAAACTCGAGGAAGTGACGGCTTCAAGCTACGAAGCCACCATCCGCTGAGAGGGGCCATTTGTGCTATACTAGGCCGTATTACGGCATATGGACCTGACGATACTTGCGTATCCGTTCCTCTTTGCGGCCATCTACTTTGAGGCCTTTTTGCTAGTCACCTTCCTCTCCCAGCCAGCCAGGGTGGCGCGTGACCGTGCAGTCTCTACAAAGACCCCGACGGTTGCCATGATTGTCCCCTGCTACAACGAGGAGAAGACTGTTGGCGGCACCGTAGACTCGCTTCTCGACCTCGACTACCCTGCTGACAAGCTTCGCATCGTGCTCGTTGATGACGGCTCAACCGACACCACCGGAAGCGTCATGGACCGCTACGCAGACAACGCGCAGGTGACCGTCATACACCAAAAGAACGGTGGAAAGCACGAGGCACTTAACGCGGGCATCATGGCTTCAGAAGGCTATGAAATTGTCGGCTGCCTCGATGCCGACTCGTTCGTACACTCCACCGCACTTCGCGAAATGATTGCTACCTTTGATGACCCAATGGTTGGTGCTACTACCGCCGCCATGTCGGTACACAACCCAAAGAATATGCTCGAGCACATGCAGAACGCAGAGTACATTCTCGGTATCGCGCTGCGCCACATCCTTGCCGCAGTAAACGGCATCTACGTAACTCCCGGACCGTTTTCCCTCTACCGCCGGGACCTTGTCGCACGCCTGGGCGGCTTCCGCCACGGCCACAACACTGAGGACATGGAGATGGCGCTTCGCATACAGCGCGCAGGCTACAAGATTGATAGCGCACCGCGCGCTCGTGTGGAGACCGCTACCCCGCGCACCGTCCCTTCACTCGTGAAGCAGCGCATTCGCTGGACCACTGGCTTCCTGCGCAACATGACGCAGGAATATGGGGACTTCGTGGGCAACCCTAAGTACGGTGCACTCGGCATCATTGTTCTGCCACTAGGCTTCTTTGCCATCCTGGGCGGCATCCTCATGTTCGGCGTCGTTATCTACCAGATTGTTAAGGAGGTGGTAAGCAAGATTCTTGTAGTTTCCGGCGTTCCGTTCGATTACACCCTCAGTACCTTGGTGCCAAGTTTCGGCAATGGCTTTGAGTGGTTCTTTATTCCTGTTACCCTCTTCACCTTGCTTGCCATCGTCGCAGTGGTGGGCAGCGTCCTCTTCATCGTCGTCGGTAAGAAAATTTCAAAGACACCCGCAGACCTCGGCATTGGTATGTTGGGCTACATGCTCGTCTATGGCCTCATTGCGCCGCTGTGGCTTATCAGCTCGCTCGCTGACGTAGCGACCGATACTCGCCGTTCCTGGCGCTAAATCATGCCCTTCTACCTTCGCAACGCGCTCATCGCGCTTCTTATCACGCTCGCTATCATCGCGACGGTGCTCTATGCAGTGAACTTCCTTAACGAACAGCGTGTTGCTGAGCTTCGTGCCATTGAGGACCAGCTAGCTACCGATACCCTTTCTATAGAAACGCAGTACGCCCTTCTCGCAGAAGCACCCTGTGAAGGACTTGAGGAAGGCACCTCCTTCGCTACTGAGCTTGGTGGACTTGGAGATCGCCTTGCCTTTGCTGAGGAGCGCGCAGGCGCCAACGACCCTGAGGTGCTCCGCCTCAAGGAGCGCTACACTCTGCTCCAGATACGTGACTACCTCCTCACCAAGCGCCTTGCACAGACCTGTGGCCTTAAGCCTGTCACTGCCCTCTACTTCTACAGTAACGTTCCTGGAGAATGTGAGGATTGTGACCGCGCCGGCTACGCCCTTTCCTACCTCCGTCAGACCTACCCGACGCTCCGTGTATACTCCTTTGACTACCACCTCGACCTCGCAGCACTCAAGACCTTGATTGCCATCGAGAAGATTGAGAAGGAGTTCCCCGCCTTCGTCGTACAGGGTAAGCGTGTGGACGGCTTCACCACACTTGAAGACCTTGAAGGCTCCTTCCCTAAGGGAGTGCTGATTCCTGTCGCAACGACCACCGCGACTTCAACAAGAGACTAGAGCAAGCCGCGACCTGAGTTAATCACCACCACTCTCGCATCCTGCGGGAGTTCTGCTTTTGTAAGTGCTGCCCACACGACCGCACTTGAGGGCTCGCAGGTATAGCGGTCTTTGTACTCTTCATGCACGGCGTGCACCTCTTCCTCGCTCAGGCGGATGATGGGATTCCCCTCACACTCTATCTCTTTCATCTTTGCCTGGTACGGAGTCCATGGCGCAGAGAGCTTGTCGGCAAAGGATGGGTGCGTCTTTACCCCAATGCCAATAAGCTGTACCTGCTTCCCTTCTTCTTTGAGACCTTGAGCAAGACCTACATAAAGCTCTCCACTCCCTACCGGGCACACGAGGTAGTCATACGGCACGGTGATGTCTTTGATGATAGCAGCGTACGCAGAAGCATAGCCGTTGGTGACGTCCCAGATGCTCTCCTCTTCGTTGGTGCGAGCGAGTGCGATTACTTCCTCTGGCTTTAATACCTTGCCTGCAAGGTCAGCCTCAACGACTTTCGAGCATTCACGAGCAAGCACCTCTTTTATCCCCGTACTGAGGTGTTGGTCGATGACGCACACCACCTCGATGCCTTCGGGTTTCGCATACTTGGCAAGCGAATAGCCTGCGTTCCCACTCGTGATAAGACAGAGCTTCGTGACACCCTCCTTCTTCGCCTGCGCAACGATGTACTGCGAGCGCCTATCTTTGTGGGTGCCGTAGGGGTTACGACTTTCGTCTTGCACGACTATCTCCATGGAGCCGCCTCCCAGATTCGAACTGGGGACCTTCTCTTTACAAAAGAGTTGCTCTACCAACTGAGCTAAGGCGGCGCTCTTACAACCTACTACACCTCTTCCTTCGTCTCAACCGGTGTCTGCTTGGACCGGTGGAGTGTCTTCTTGAAGTACGACATAGTCTCAACAAAGGCAGAACGCTTCCCTTCCACCGGAGCAACCGGGGCCTTCACCTTCCCACGCATGTAGCGGACAAGGCGGGTCAGGAGGCGCTCAAGGTAGCGAACGATGATGAGTGAGATATGTGCGACGTCATGCACCACACGGCCCGAGACATCCTTCGTAAGGTGCCAAAGAAACGCACTGAAATCCACATGCTGGAGCGCTACGGTAACGCGAGACACCTTGGCGTCGAAGGTGGCACGAGCAGGTGCAAAGAAACGCGTTCCTCGCTTCCCTTCAACAGCAGTTACCCCGAGAAACCCGAAGAAGAGAACAAGCGCTGTGCCGAAGAGCGCGAGGTACAGCATTAGCGTGCGGAGAAGCGTGAGAACTTAGAGACCTCAATGCGTTCGCCGAACTTCTGAGTAGCCTCACTGATGAGGTCGCGGATGGTCTTCGAGTCATCCTTGATGTACGGCTGGTCGAGCAAGACCTGGTCGCGGAAGTAGGCGGCAAGCTTGCCGTCGAGAATCTTTGCCTTCATCTCCTCTGGCTTTCCCTCTACCTCACCCGCAAACACTGCGGAAGCAGCATCCTTTGCCTCCTGAGGAATCTCAGCGTCCGTAAGGTAGGTTGGGTTCCCTGCAGCCACCTGCATCGCAATCTCGCGAGCAAGCGCACCGAACTCTGCGTTCTTTGCAACGAAGTCAGTCTCGCTTGAGAGGAGCACCATCGCGCCGATAGTCCCGTCATGGACATACGAGCCAATCCAGCCAGCTCCAAGCTCTCGGTCACCCTTCTTCTCTGCTGCAGCACCGCTCTTCTTGCGCAAAATAACTTCTGCCTTGTCGACATCACCTCCTGCCTCTTCAAGTGCTTTCTTGCACTGCATGACCGAAACACCGGTCTTGTCGCGAAGGGTCTTCAATACGTCGGTTGCGATATCCATATAGGCAATGTACTAAAAATAAATAAGCGCACCTGAAAGAACAGCTTACGCCTTCTTTCCCTCCTCGTACGCAGCAGCAAGCTCCTCAAGGACGAGCGCCACCGTTGCGCGAGAAGCGTCGTTGGTGACAATCGGGAACGCAGCATCAGCAAGATCGCAATCCGAGCTCATGATGCCGATGATTGGGATGCCTGCTGCACGTGCCTCCTTCACTGCGTGTGCCTCCTGGCGGGTGTCGACAACGACCATAGCGTCAGGACGCTTAGCGAGGTCCTTAATACCGTGGAGGCGCTCATCGAGGCGTGCAATCTCGCGGTCAATGAAGACGCGCTCGAGCTTGGTGTGGAGCTTTGCGAGCTCACCGCTCTCCTTCTTGCCCTCAAGGTCAGCAAGGCGGTCGATGCGCTTCTTAATCTCGACGAAGTTCGTGATGGTACCTCCGAGCCAGCGTCCTGCAACGTAGGGCACCGAAAGGCGCTCACCTACCTTGCGGACAGCATCCGTAATCTCGCGCTTCCCTCCGACAAACATGACGACCTTGCCGTCGCGGGACATAGCAGCGATAGCAGCCTTAGCCTTAGCAAGCTGCTCGTCCGTCTGGGAGAGGTCAAAAATCTCCACCTTGCTCTTTACCCCCACGATGAATTTCTTCATGGATGGGTGGCGGCGGCTCTTTACCTGCGCAAAATGAGCGCCTGTAGAAAACAGGCGGTCCACTCCAGGGCCTTTGAGGTCGTTGACTACCATATACCGATTAAGCGAGAGTCTACCATGCCCTTTCCGGGGTATCAATCCTCCTCGGCCGGGCCTATCCCGCCTGCCGCAGCCCGGGCTTTGAGCTCCTCTACAATCGGCCCCAGGCCCCCGAGCATGATTTTAGGGAGGTTATGCCAGGATTCCTTGATGCGGTGGTCGGTAATACGGTCCTGGAGGAAGTTGTAGGTGCGTATTTTCTCAGAGCGGTCCCCCGTTCCAATCTGTCCCTTGCGCTCAGCGGCGTGTTTCTTCGCCTCTTCCTCTTCATAGAGGTTGTCGAGCTTAGCCACAAGAATCTGCATGGCCTGCTCGCGGTTAGCAATCTGGCTGCGCTCGGAAGTTGAACGCACATCAATGCCGGTTGGCTTGTGAATGAGGCGCACCGCACTCTCTACCTTGTTCACATTCTGTCCCCCTGCCCCACCGGATCTGGAGAACTCCATCTCAATGTCAGCCGGATTGATTTCAAACTTTGGCTTCGTGCGTATGGGAAGCGCCGCAACAGAGGCGGTCGAGGTATGAATGCGCCCGGACTTTTCCGTAAGCGGCACCCGCTGCACACGGTGCACGCCCGTCTCGTAACGAAGCGCGTCGTAAGCAGCCTCCCCTGCAATCTCGAGCGTCATTTCATCAATCACGCGTACCTTCCACCCCTCGGACTCCGCGTACTTGAGGTACATATCCTTAAGTTCAGCGGCAAAGAGCGTGGCCTCATCCCCACCAGCGGCGGCCCTAAACTCAAGCACGATGGCCTTGGGTTTAGATTCCTCCTCCTTCTCCTTGGCGAGAATCCGTTCAATATCAGCAAGAATTTCCTTCTGACGCGCACCAATGCGAACCTCATCCTCCTCTGCCATTGCAAGAAGCTCAGCATCCCCTCCTGCTGCCTCAAGCGCAGACTTCCGCTCGGCCTCAAGGCGCTCGTATTCTTCCGCAAGGTAGGCGGTGGCGTGATTCTTCTTAAAGTCTGAGGAGTAGTCCATGGGTTAGGTAAATGATAACGCGAAACACCCCGCGCTTAGAGCGGGGTGTGTAGCTATAGTCCCTACTTCTTCTTGGAAGCGCGCTGCTTGAACTTCTCGACGCGGCCGGTCTTGTCGAGGGTGCGGTCCTCCCCAGTGTAGAACGGGTGGGACTTCGAAGAGATTTCGACAATCACCTTTGGGTACTCAACACCGTCAACGGTAACCGTCTCAGTGGCCTCGATGGTCGAGCCGATGAGGAAGGTCTCGCCCGAGGCGATGTCGACGAAGGCAACCGTGCGATAGCCTGCGGGATGTATGTCGGTCTTCATAGTGCGGATACCCTACCACGCGCCCTAGGGGCCCTGCAAATGCGCCCTAGAACTCTATCTGGTCTGAGGTGACGTTCACGATAACGGAGTCGACTGCATCCTCCCCACAATCAATCGTGTAGATACTCTGCGTCAGGACCTGCACTGAGAGCGGGCCGCCTGAGACCTGGCAGGAAGTAGGCTGCACAATCTGGTTAACGCCCGGACCTGAGATCACGCAGGTAGCCTGCATCACTCCGCTGGCGTTCCAGGTGAGGTTAACGGTGTCCTTTGGATTCACGCGGGTCCTGCTTGCCTCGATATTGGCAGCTGGCGTTCCGGCGCACCCTGCCGTCACGAACGGACAGAGCTTCGGGGCGCCAACTCCAGGTGCTGATACACGCATTGAGTACTCTCCCGGGTCCGGGAAAGTACAGTTGTTATTCGCTCCGCCGCTGCAGTTTGTCTGACCTGAGAGTTGCCAGGTGTAGGGGCCTGCGACACCAATAGCATGGTAGGTGGTGTTCTCACCCACATCAATGAGGGTGGAATCAACCGCAC
The DNA here is from genome assembly GCA_964391975.1 of uncultured Candidatus Saccharibacteria bacterium. GTDB lineage: Bacteria > Patescibacteriota > Minisyncoccia > Phycocordibacterales > Phycocordibacteraceae > C7867-001. The sequence continues at coordinate 498,985 of CAYMNZ010000001.1, forward strand.
AGGAGAGATTCCCGTTCGGGTTATTTTCATCTTCGTCGTTGGGGCCGTCACAGGCTTCAGTATCTTGAGTATCGACACCTCCCGTACCGTTGTTATCGATACCGTCGGAACATTCAGGCGCGACAGGGTTCTCAACTTCGAGGGCTTCACACGCAACGCTCGTTGCCTGCGTCCCGGAAGTGACCATCACACTGGCGCTCTTGCTGCCAGTCGTTGAGTAGGACTTCTGTACCGAGGAGCCACTTCCGGTAAGCCCGTCGGAACCCGACCAACTATAGGTGTAGCCACCCTCTCCTCCGGAGACGTTTGCGCTCCACGTGACTGAATCATCAACACTCTGGGGATTCGGGTTTGCCGAACAGGAGACCGCGAGAGGACCGCCGGAATTGACGACCACCGTCGCGTCATCGCTCACACTGCCGCTGCCCTCACAACTGTATATGGCGGTCTCGACCACACAGCTGCCGCTCATGCCATTAGCGCCGCCGCCGCCAGAATTAATCTTGCAGCGATTATCCTGTCCAGGTGTACAACGCATGCCGCTTGGATCACCATTTGGACAGTCCGGCATATCCCTGTGAACACGCTCTGGCTCGGTTACTGGACACGCAAGGTCAGTGTAGTCGGTACTTTCATACTGCCAGGTGCCGTTCCCTCCACTGCCAGTGCTGCACGTGATGCTGTACTCGGTAGTACTCGTTGGCGAAACTGGTACTGTTCCCCGCGTCTCGCCACCGGTTGAGAAGCCCGTACCGGTGCAGGAGGTAACGTTAGCTGAACCCCAGGTGAGGCTCGAGGAGTTGCCGAGGTTAATGGTTCCCGGTGTCGCGGTAAGGCTCACCACAGGATTCTGCAGATGAGGTCCGCCGCCACACTGAGCGAACGCGGAAGGAAGGAAGGAGTTAAGTAGAGAGAATGTGCTTCCGAAATAGTGATAGTCGAGGGTATTGTTTTGCATGTCAGCAAGAAGCGGTTCCCACCGTGCTCCTGAAGGTCCTCCGTAATAGACTCCTCCTCCCATAGGATCAAACACGATGTGCGTGGGACCCCCGAAGCCTGAAGGTACCCAACCTCCACATTGAGCAACGGCCGCAAGGGGCACCATGATGACTCCGAGAAGGAGAACGAGAAGCGGAACGAACATCTTAGAGGGCTTCATAGGCAGTGCATTCATACGTGATTAATAGGTCCTGACAAATCGCTCCGGATACTTCCCTGCGGGGAAGGTATACACAGGATGTAAACCGCTTCCAAGTTGCTTGAAGACCGCGAGGTTACCGTCTGCCTTCACACCAAGGACAAACGTGGTGTTTCCTCGAAGCGCGACATCTTTAGCACCTTGCATCTGAATAGGATGCTCAGGAGCGGCGGTAACCACCAGAGGAACAGTTGAGTCAATGACAATCACCTCAAAGGTGCCTCCAATAACACCAGGAAACGCAAGCTTTCCTTCCTCTGAAAGATCGGCAATCCGCATCATTCGATACGCCATGACGTCGGCAAGGACGCTTCCTTCATCACTTACATCGAATCCGTTCTCGCCGGGAACGCGATAGACGAGGCCGGTTGGTGCTGGATAGAAGATGCCTTCACTGTAGAAGTGTGCGTTGTTCCCAGGTCCAACACGAGCGGCCGTCTTTGTCATCCTGTCTACATTCATGACGTCCCATTCCGCAAGCTGGTAGACGATATCATTCTCGCCTGCGCCGGTGGGCAGAGGGAGTGCGCGCGCTTTCACGCTATAGAGAATCTGGGATCCATCCTTGGAAAGATCGATCGAGCTCTTCTCATCTCCGTCGTCAGTCAGGGGGACAGCCTCCGCCTCGGAGACATCGTAAACGTCGTAGGAAGTACCATTTCGAAGAATCGCTACCTCCACCTCGCCCTGGCGTGCGTACTCAACGAGCGAATAGTCGCCGAAGGTGCGTGTTTCGACTCCGAAGAGGCCGACTGTATACAGGACGCCCGTGTCTCCTTCAACGCCGATAAACGGGGCTTTGGCGTAGTCGGGAAGCATCAGGTTTCCTAACCAAGAGCGAACCGGGCTCAACCAGGGGAGAAACGCAACTGCGAGCACGACTACTACGATTAGAATAATGACGCCCAGAAGCACGCGAAACGATGCGGGTTTGCTGTCCATATACTCCTATTCTACACACGTGCCCTACCTCTGCCCTTTCCCCCACGGGGATAGCGCTCTAGAACTCCTGCGGGTTCGAGGTCACATTCACAATGAGCGACTCCGTGAGACTGTCACAGGTGAGAGTGAAGAAGGTCTGGGTCGTAATCACTCCCGAATTGGATGAGCCATTAGCGAGTGTACAGGCATTAGGTGTGATGACTTGGTTGAGACCATTGGTACCTGTGAGCGTACAGCTGGTGGCGGCAATCGCACTTCCCGACCACCTGAGCGTCGTGCTGGTGTTTGGCTTCACGCGATCACTATCAGCGGTAAGCGTTGCCGAAGGTGTTCCGGTACAACCGACTGTTACGACTGGGCACGAGGCGCCGGATGCTGCACCAGTGGCTTGGAGGCCCATGGTGTAGGGACCGGTAGCGCCGAACTGACACGTGTTATCGGTGCCGCCAGTGCAGCCCGTCTGTGAGGAAGGGGTCCATGTGTACGGTGCACCCGCCCCACCTGCCGGTACCGCGTGATAGATAGTGCTGCCGTTTGGAGCGACAGTAGTCGCATCAACGGTACAAGAGACAGTTCCGCCAGCTACCGAACCATCTTCAGTTGTGTCGTTTACGCTAGTGCAGGACGGGTCGGCAGGATAGTCCGTGCCACCGGCGCCATCGTTGTCGTAGTCATCGTTACACTGCGTCTGACCCGGATCTGGTGCCTCCGTCGTGTCGCTCGCGCTTGAACAACCAAGGTCAGCCGGATAGTCCACCCTCGTGTCAGTGTCGTTGTCGACACCATCGGAACACTGAATTGGGTTCCCTTCAGTCGTATCGTCGGCACTCGTACAGTCAGGGTCGGCTGGGTAGTCGGTGAGGCCGTCACCATCGTTATCGATACCGTCGTTACACTGGGGGACCGCTCCGGTGACAGTAACGGTAACGCTTGAACTTGAGGTGCCGTTGGCGTTAGTGCCCCGATACGTGTACGTAGTCGTTTCGGTCGGCGTCACCACCTGGGAACCACCGAGCGGACGAGGAGTTGTCGATTCAGGCACCCATACGGTTTCCGTCTCGCTGAAGCAGCCCGCAGGAAGCGCCATGAGGGAGCGTGCTGATGGAGCCTGCACTATGTTGTAGTTCTCATCAGGACCCCATCCATCACCGCCGGGATCAGTACAGGTCATGTTGGTAATCGTCTCAAAGTGCCCAGGGACGGTCGTGGTGAGACTGAAGTTCACGCCACTCATGGTTCCCTGTCGAATCTGGCCATACTGTGAGTACCACGTAAGAGTTACGGGGGTGCCGGAGCTAACGGTGAGGGTCGAGCCACTCTGACCCGCAGCCGTTGCCGTAAGTGAGGTGTCGGGAGTTGCGTTGGTCTTGCAGGTCAGGTAGTTATAACGCTTGTTGCCGAAACTGTTCGCTGACCCTACATACCACCGGCTAGTGGAAGGATTCCACGCCGCCATGCGGTCGCCACTTGGAGAATCGAAACCTCCGAGACTCCACTCTGTGATGTACGCCGTAGGGTCATAGAGCGAACAGATACGATTTCCTGTAGGCGTTGCTTGGTTCGTAGGGTACTGCGGATATCCGTGCGCAGCAGTCTCGCTAGTCACACCACCATTGGCGAGCTGGTCCACGTACACCTTGGAAAGGAAATCGCGCTTCGACGCAGTCTTGTATACCTGCACACCTGGAGGAGGAACTGGGGGGACCGTGTAGCCTGCTTCCGTCGTGTCGGTCTTTGAGCTACAACCCTGGTCGCTTGAGAAGTCTGTGACGCTGTTCCCGTCGTTATCGATGCCATCGGTACATTGCGTGTGATATCCAGATTCGCTCGTATCGGACGCGCTCGTACAACCCTGGTCGCTTGAGAAGTCTGTGAATCCGTTTGCGTCGTTGTCGACGCCGTCGGCACACTGCGTCGCAGTGGAATAACCGGCCTCGGTCGGGTCAGCCGCGCTCGTACAGCCAAGGTCATTCGGGTAGTCAGTGAGACCGTTCGCGTCGTTATCGGTACCATCGTTACACTGCGTGGCACCGCCGCCTCCTCCTCCGCCTCCCACACCACCTCCATCCATGTCACCACCATCGCCACCGTCACGGTTGATTGCCGCGGTCGAGATGACGGGAACGAGCACAAGAAGTGCTCCTAGGAAGAGAAGAGAAAGGAGCGCCTGTTTCGTGTTTGAGGAAATCATGGTTATTGGGTGATGCTTATAATAGCGACTGGATTCGCAATCGGGAGCTTCTCGGTCGGCACCATGTAGTAGCGTGCGGACTCCAGCGCACTACGCACGAAGAAGTGTTCGTCGTCGGAGAAGCTTATCGTACCGCGCCAGTCGAGTACGCCAAGATCCTGCGGTGGGTTCGTACTTCCCGGAGTAAGCTGGTAGAAACCAATCGAGGCACCATCAGATGCAGGGAGTGCCACAATCGTCCCGGAAGGAGAAATGGCAGCACGTGGGAACGCGGACATTTGGCGCTCCATGAGAAGCGTCCTCGCGTAGGTCGACGGATTAATCAGCACGACACCATCAGGAGCGATGGCGACGATGGAACCGTCGGCAAGAATGCGAGGAGCATACCCTGCCCCAAGTGCGGAAATCGCACGCGTAGCGAGATTGACGGCAAAGAGCTGAGGAAACCCGGCGGCGAGATCAACCTCTACGTTCGTGTTCGTGGGGCCAGACACGCTCCACACTTCGTCCGGAGCCGACGACTCAGCAGGTTCCTCACCTGAGGCGGAGTCCTCGACTTCCTCAATGAGGGGTGCGGGGCTCGAGGAAAAGACGGCGATGCCGTTTGCGCTCACAGCAAGATCCGCCTTGTTGGTTGGGTCACCGACAAGCGCAGAGATGGCTCCACTTGAGTGGAGTATACCCATGCTCATACCCTGTATACCCGGAACGGAGAAGAGCACCGCTTCACCCTCTGGTGAGGACACGCGCTCAGTAATGACGGCGCCGTCCCCTCTCGGTTCTTCAACGACGCGTTCCAGAACATTATCATTCAGTGTGTAGGATTCCCCCGCTCCAAGTTCAACGAACGTCACGACAGAGCCCTCCGTTGGGAGCGCGCTTACCGCACGCTGGAACATAAAGAACTGGAAGGCTACGTATACGAGCACAAGCACTATTGCGATACCGATAATAATGAGCGCCGCACGACGCGTGGTGTTATTCATCTTTCCATTCTAGCAATGAGTCAGTTGAATGCTCTGTAGCGTGTGTATAACGTTATACTTGAGCTTCATGAGGACCGCACCGAGGTACGCGCTTATTCTCATACTCTCTGGCATGGTTTTCGCGCTGGTGACGCTCTCTCCGTCCTGTGAGCCGATTGCACCTGAGAGACCCACTCCGGGCTCCCACGGTTTCCGACTGTGGTCCGGTGCAACCTTGGTGAGTTTCGAGCACACAGGCGGGCGCACTTGTACTCCGGCGGGTTGGCAGCCTATCGGCGCTGAAAGTGTAGGGCGTGACTGGGCCGTTTTTAGAGACGGGTCTACAGGTGTGTTCATACAACGTGATGCGTTCGCCTCAACGACTCTTGCGTTCGAGCACAGCTCGTACGAAGTGTCACTTACCTACCCCATTCAGACTCCGCCGGAGTTACTCTCTACCTATACCGCCATGGTACGTAACGCGTTTGAAGGCATAGGCCCGGTATTTGGCGACGACTCCCGATATCCCACACGTGCGCACACGGTACTTATCACTGCGGGTATTCCCTTTTCGGAAGAAGAGTCTGCAAGTATCTATCCAGATCCCGGACCTGAAGTGTCATACCTTATATTGAAACCGTCACAGAGGCGCTCCGAGGAACTGTTCCTCCATGCGATTGCGCATCTCTATAACCGCTTCCAACCCAACTACGTGCTCGAGTACCAGGCGCATCAATCCCCCGCCACTAGTGAAGAGTGGCAGGAGTTTGAGGCAACGTGGGCAGAGACCGCATTCCGCACATCAGAGGAAGGGCGCGTAGCGCGTCTTACCCATCTTCTTGAACGACAGTCCTCCGCTGAAAAAGATGACGCGTACCTACACTACGTTCTCTCGCCGCTCGTTATGGCAGGAATTGAAGGAATGCTCAAAAAACACGAGACCGGAACAGATGTAGCGACACTGCTGCGGGCAGTACATGCAGATAACCGCAACTTCTTCGATTCTCTTCCGCTCCCTCTCCCCGAAAAGGCACTCATACAAAGTTGGCTCACCCTAGGCGAGCCAGTCGACAGAAACCTGGTGCTCTTTGCACTCGAAGATTAGTTGTCTTTAAGGAAGTCAATCTCGCGCTGATACGCGTTCGCTTTGGCAACGACGGAGTTCCCGTACGTATCAACTGCACCTCCCGTGTTCGGACACGCTCGTCCGGAGTAATAGCTACAGGCAGCGTTGCGTTCAGCAGTGTAGGTCTGACCGGCAGCACCAACGTCTGCAAGATAGATGCCCATGGCCATAATGGCGTGCTCAGCGTTCCAAGGATTGGTTGCAGCTACCCCGAGCGTGCTCTTAAGCCTTGATTCAAACAACTCCCACGTGGAAGGAATGAACTGCGTCGGGCCCATGGCGCCTCCGTAACCGCCCGGCTGTGGGCAGGATATTGGTGTCGTCTGCCAGTCTTTGCCGAGTGCCTTCGTGATGCGCTCAAACGGTACCGTGTCGCGTGGTGCTTTCATAACGCCCGAGAATGGCGTCCCCGTATTCTTTCCCTTGCCGTCGCCGGTTACGAGGTCGGTAACAAGACAGTTACCAACGTTCGTTCCAAATCCTGATTCCTGCGAGAGAATGGCGAGCACCATTGCCGGGCGGACACCAGTTTTTATAGAGGTTGATTGCGCAAACTTAACTGCCTCACCGAACTGAATACTTGCGGAGTCTTTGAGCGGGAAGAGGCGTGCGCGAATGGCGGCAGCTTGTGCCTGTCGCTCAGCGAGCACTTGGCTGTAGGCAGCCTCTTCCGTGGTTGCATACGCGAGCAGATTCTTCTTCTCTGCCTCATCACGCGCAACCTGCTGCTTCGCGGTTTCAACCACCGCACGAGCATCAAGCTCCGCATCCTGACGAGCAGCGAGCGTCTTGCGTTCTGATTCCGTTTCAGCCTTCACGCCCCGAAGTTCTGCAAATTGCTTGTGGAGTCCTATTTGTACTGAAAGCATGTCATCGACATCCTCAAAAAGCGCAAACGCATTCTCGGTTGCGAGCGCGACCTCCACCAAATCAAGGTCGTCTACTTGATTCTGGCGGCGAATGAGCGCAGCGAGTGAATCAAGTCCGGCACCAATGTGTGACTCAAGTTCCCCTATTCGGCTCGTCCGCTTTGAGATTTCACTCCCAAGCTTTGTAATCGCGAGGTTCTTAGATTTTATCTGTGCTTCCGCCTGCTTTATCTGTGCGTTCAGCAGCGTGACGTCGCCTTGGAGTGTGCCTTTCTTTGCGCGCGCTGCCGCAACGTCTTTCTCGAGACCCGCAATCTCGTCTTGGAGTTTGTTGTATTCACTCTTGAGTTTGTCGCAGTCACTCTGCGACATGCCCGGACACTCGTCCGGAAGCTCCTCAGCGTGTGCAGGTCCAAGCAAAAGCGGCCCGAACAAGAATACGAGAAAGGTCAGAGCGCACACGTAAAGAACGCGAGTCTTCATATTCTTCGGAATTATAACAGAAGACGTCGGGATGCTCCCGACGTTACTTCATGAACGAAAAAGGCCCCGAAGGGCCTTGGTTACTCCTTAGGAGCTTCTTCAGCTGTCTCTTCCTTGCCCTTCTTCTCTACTTCAATAGCAGACATATCTGGAGCAGCAACTGGGGTCTCCTCCTCAACAGTGACCTCCTGGATAAGCGCGACTATCTGGTCAGCCTCCACCATCACTTCAACGCCTGCAGGGATAGAAAGGTCTTTTACGTGAATCTGATCACCGACTGCAGCAAGACCAGAGATGTCCACCGTAATATCGTGTGGGAGATTCGCTGCGTCTGCAGAAATCTCAAGCTCGTGAAGCACCTTCACAAGGTTAGAGCCTGCCTTCACTGCTGGAGACTCACCAACATAGGTAAGAGGAATAGCGACTTCCACCTTCTTGCCCTTCTCGATTGCATAGAAATCTGCGTGGCGAGGGACGTTCGTGATTGGGTCGCGGTCCACTTCGTGAACGAGCGCCTGAATCGAAGAACCAAGGCCCGTAAGCTCGATGACCGAAGACTCACCTGCTGTCTTAAGCATCTTTACGAACTCTGGGAGGTTAACGCTGATGGAGGTAGCCTCCTGCTTAGGGCCGTAGACGACCGCTGGCATGACGCCAGTCGAAAGAAGGCGCTGTGCGCGCTTTCCAGTCTCTTCCCGCTTCATCACCGTGAGCGTAAGCATGATTGGGCGAGTATGCCCTAAAGGGCTCCCAAAATCAAGGCGTGGCTACTCCCCGCGGGAAGCCAGGGCTACCTTTCCGAGTCTCGCGAGGAAGGCTTCCCGGGCCGCCGGGACGTTCTCCTTCTTCCCTCCCCAGATAGCGAGACCCTCTTCAGTAAGCGCGCGGGCAAATGAGAACGAGAGCGGCCAAGGGGCGCCTAGAGCTTTACCAGCCCGCGCTATGGCACGCAGGTTGTTAGTTACCTGGTCGGGCTCCTGCCCGCCGGAAAGAAACACAATGCCAAGGACCTCACGCGGCACCGCCTTCATGAGTGCAGCCACCGTATCCTTCGCAACCTCTTCTGGAGCATCCTTGTGGCCGCTCCCCTCGCCTGAAGTAGCCATCGAGGTTTGGAGAATGACGCCCGAGAGGTCAAGTGCCTGGTCCGAGAGTGCACGCATGAGTGCGGTGAGTGCCTCTTCAAGCACCGCTGTTGTTCGGACTCTGCTGTGTTTGCCTTTACGCAGCACGTCCATCTCCACTACCGGTACCATCCCTGTTTCCTGAACGTACTTCGCAAACATCGCAAGACGCTTTGCGTTCTCAACAATAGCGAGCGGACTTGGGAGCTGGTCGCCCTCAATGGTGAGGACCGCCCGCCACTTCGCGAAGCCAGTGTGATGCTCGCCGCGATACGCGGCCAGACGCTCTGGTAGTCCAATGAGACCTCGGGTCACCATCTCCTTTGGGCTATCACTCATAGGTTCGGTCTCCTCGTCTACTTTCGTGCCCGGCACGATGTTGCGGTCATGCAGCGTTTTAGCAAAAGGAGTCAGTAGGTCATCAGAAAGCGAAATGCCTGAAAGAAACTCTTCGATGCCGGGTGCTCCAAGGAACACTTCGCGGTACGCAAGACGCATCTTCTCGCTCGAAGAAATGCCAGCGGCGGTAAGGCGCTCGTCAATCGTCGACGTACTCTCGTCACAGGCAAGGAGCCCCTTCCCGGGAGCGACCAGGGAGCGGGCGCAGGCTTCAAGGTCAATCATAGTGGAAAGTATACCAGGGCCACATGCTACACTTTTGCCATGTCATCAATCGATTTCCTTGCCATTGGCGATACCGTCGTCGACGAATTCATTACTCTTAAGGACGCAGCGGTTCACTGTAAAATCGACACCGCGGAGTGCGAAATCTGCATGCGCTGGGGAGACAAGATTCCCTTCGAGAAGGCGGAACTGATTGCAGGTGTGGGTAATGCAGCGAACGCTGCCGTTGCCGCCGCTCGTCTTGGTCTCAAGACCGCCTTTGTCGCGAACACTGGTAAGGACGCCTACGGCAAAGAAATCCTGAATGTGTTTAAGAAAGAAAAGATTGAAACGAAGTACATAAAGCTGCACGAGGGAATTCCCACCAACCACCACTACGTCCTTTCCTTTGAGAGCGAGCGCACTATTCTCGTAAAGCACGAGCACTACCCGTACGCCCTCCCAAACCTTCCAAAGCCAAAGACCATTTACCTCTCTTCGCTTGGAGACGGTACAGAGGAGTACCACAACGCTATCGCCGATTATGTTGAAAAGAATGCTGACGTCTTCTTTGCGTTCCAGCCTGGCACCTTCCAGATGAAGCTTGGTGTTGAGAAACTCGCACGCCTCTACAAGCACGCAAACTTTATTGCCGTTAACAAAGAGGAGGCAGAGCGCATTCTCAAGCTTGAGGGTCCACAAGAAATCCTCGCACTCGCCAAAGGATTGATGGCGCTTGGTCCTAAGAACGTCATCATCACTGACGGCACCAATGGCGCCTACGCCTACGACGGCACCGCAATGCATTTCGTTCCTATGTACCCGGACCCGCGCCCTCCCTTCGAGCGCACTGGTGCAGGAGATGCGTTTGCCTCCACAGTCGCTGCAGCGATGACACTTGGTAAGACACTTCCCGAGGCACTGCTCTGGGGACCAATTAACTCAATGGCAGTCGTTCAAGAAACGGGCGCACAGCGCGGCCTCCTCAAACGACAAGCGCTCGAGGACCTTCTCGCGAAAGCCCCAGCTGATTACAAAATCAGCTAACCTCCTTTCCTATCTCAGTGAAGAGACGTATCGCTTCTTCTGCATAGGCTGGAGAGACGAACATGACCGGCGTACGCTGGTGCCAATTTTCGATGACCGTGTCGAGAATGTCGACACCCTTCGAGTTCACGGCCTGTCCTCCAGCGACTTTTACTAGGAACCCGAGCGGTGCACACTCGTACATGAGACGCAGGTGACCTTCTGGCTTTTTCTTGCTTGAGGGATACCAAAACGCCCCACCACGCATGAGAATGTGATGTGTGTCGGTAACCATAGCGCCCGCATAGCGCAGCCGCACCTTGGAGGCGAGCATGTAGTTAAACAAAGCTTGATACGAGGGACTGTATTGCATGCTCGTGATGTCGCTCGGACCAAACACCGAGGTGTGCTGGTTGCCGACATCGAAATTCAATGGGCCGATAAGGATGAAATCTGTGCCGTCGTATTCGTACCAAAAGATACCGTGTTCCTTAGTCCCGAAAGCGAATACAAGGCCTGGACCCCAGAGCGAGTATGCAGCCGCGACCAAGTTCTTCCCCGCCGGGTCGCCTATCACTGGCGGATGACTCCAGACACCAAAGATAGAGCCGACGGTGATATTGGCATCCCCCACTGACCCACCATCGTATGGATCGTAGGAGACAAAGTACGTCCCCGTCGCTTTGCATGTGCGGAGTTCTTCGCACTCCTCGGAAAGGTGTGCACAGACGTGTTCATTCTGGTCAACGGTCTCGGCAATAATTTGCTGACTCTTCACATCAAGCGACGACTGCACATCTCCCGTCGCATTCGTTTCTCCTCCCTTTACCATTTCACGGAGACTGATGACCTCACGTATGCGCTTGCTAGCCTTTGCCATGTCGAGGAAGATGGAGGAAAGTCCCTCTTCCACACCAAGCTCTGAGAGATGTTCCTTGAGTGTCTGTGCCATACCTAGCGTGCGTCAGTCTTAATAATCTCCTGCTCGTAATACGAATGTGGGTCAGTCGATTGAGTTTCGCGTATCGCCGTACCAATAAACGACACAATAAGAACTACAAGCCCGGCGATAAGGAGGAGGAGGATGACGCGCTCACTACCAGGTTGTACGGTGTTCTTGGTCATGAGCTATTTCTCAAGCATTTCTTTCGCAGCCTTAGCTATGTGCGGACCGGAAAGTCCATAGAATTCAACGAGTTCATCGGCTTCTCCCGATTGCCCGAACTCATCCTGTATACCCATGCGTCGTACCGTAATAGGGTGTGGCTCTTCTGCAATTACTTCTGCGACTGCGCTCCCGAAGCCGCCCATAACCTGATGCTCTTCAATAGTGATGACCTTACCTACGCGCTTCGCCACTGACATCAACGCTTCGCGATCAATGGGTTTCACTGTATGGAAATGGAGCACAAGTGCACCGATTCCCTCACTCTCCAGTTGCTTGGCTGCCATGAGTGCGTGATAGGCCATTGAGCCAGTTGAGAAAATAGCAACCTTCGGGTCCTCGCTCTCCCACATCACCAGTGCCTTTCCTACCTCAAACGGTGTGTCCTTTGTTGTGAAGACTGGCTCTGCCGCGCGTCCGAAGCGTATATAGGTAGGCTTGCCGTTCTTTGCAGCCGCCACGACACACTTCCTTCCCTCCTCCGCATCTCCCGGCACCATGACAATCATATTGGGAAGCGCACGCATAAGCGCGATGTCTTCAAGCATCTGGTGCGTCGCACCGTCAGGACCAGTCTGAATGCCTGCGTGCATGCCACAGACCTTCACCGGCATATCGTTAAGCGCGATGGTGGTACGAATCTGCTCGTAGTTACGCCCTGGCGAGAATGCTGCGTAGGAAGCGATAAATGGAATCTTTCCTTCGTTGGCCATACCGGAAGCCACCGTGGCGAGGTTCTGCTCCGCAACGCCCACTTCTACGAAACGGTCAGGGAATTCCTTCTGGAACCAGGCAGCACGGGTGGAGTCACCAAGGTCTGCGGCAAGCACCACGATGTTTGGGTTCTCCTTCCCTGCTTCTACGGTACCGTTGCCGAGGCCGTCACGGGTTGGCTTCTTCTCCGGCGTACCATCGAGAAGTCCTTCGACGAGTTTTGCTGCGGGATTAATCATACGGTTGCAGTGGCTTCAACTTGTTCAATAAAACGCGGCAGGTCCTCATCCTTAGGAGCAATACCGTGCCATTTGTAATTACCTTCAATCTCTTTCACTCCCTTGCCGGGGATGGTGTGCGCAAGAATCAAAATAGGCTTCTCTTTAATCGCACGCGCTTCCTCAATCGCATCGATGATGTCGCGCATGTTGTGGCCGTCAATTTCAATCACGTGCCAATTAAACGCACGGTACTTATCCGCAAGTGGCTCAAGCGGCATGATGTCTTCCGTGTTCCCTTCTATCTGGATGTTGTTACGGTCCATAATCGAAACGAGATTGTGGAGGCGGTACTTACCTGCAAACATTGCTCCTTCCCAGGTATTCCCTTCCTGTTGCTCACCATCGCTGGTCAAACAAAAGACCGTTGGTGATTTCTTATCCATCTTAAGCGCGTACGCCATGCCAGCAGCTTGTGAAAGACCAGAACCAAGAGGACCAGAAGTGGTCTCAAGACCAGGAAGTTTGTGGCGCTCCGGGTGTCCTTGGAGACGACTACCGAGCTTACGCAGTGTCAAACACTCCTCCACTGGGAAATATCCCTTGTGCGCCATGGTGGCGTAGCGAATCGGAGTGATGTGACCGTTAGAGAGCACAATGCGGTCACGCTCATCCCAGTCAGGATTCTTGGGATCATTCTTCGCACTATGGAAATAGAGGGCGGTAAAGATGTCCGCCATGCCGAGCGAACCGGCAGTATGCCCGCTCTTTGCCGCGTGAATCATCTGGAGCACCGTGATACGAATCTCCCGCGCCTTGTCCTCAAGCGCCTTAATCTGTTCGTCGGTGAGAGCCATGTCGAGGTGATTATACCGCGCTATTTCCAAGCGCAATAAGATCCGCGTAGGCCTTCGCCGGGTCCTCCGCTCGTGAGATAGAAGAGCCCGCGCAACAGTGGCAAGCTCCAGCTGCTGCAAGGCGGTCAATGTTCTTGAGCGAAACCCCACCATCTACCGCAATCTTTGCGTCTGGATAAAGCTCGTGGAAGCGGCGGATACGCTCGATTCCCTCCTCTTCAAACGGAATACCCTGCACTCCAATAGAGGCGATGGTCATAAGAAGGATGTAATCGCTCATGGGTACATACGGAGAAAGAGCTTCAACAGGAGTCTGGAAGAGGGCGGCTGCCTGTACCTCCCTGATTCCTGCTCCTTTCCATGCGTCGTACGCGAGCTGTGCGGTCATCGCACTTCCAAATGCCTCTACGTGCCCAATCAAGGAGTGCGCGCCCGCCTTAGCGTACTCAAGACCCATTTCGTGCGGGTCTGCGACCATCATGTGAATCTCGTACTCCATGCCCGGAGGGAGTCGGTCTCCTTCTTTGGGCATCCACGTTGTGTTGGGGGCAAACTTCCCGTCTGCCACATCAACGTGAATCCTTGTTGCAAAAGACTTGTAACGCTCGACGACGGCAATGATGTCCTCAAGGGATTCCGGAACTACCGTGGGGACTATCTCAATCATTTGTTGGTAGTGTACCGGACTCTTCCCCATCCCGTAATCCCCAGCTATTCGTAGATGCCGTACTGCTCTATGAGGCCCTTGAGTTCCTGATAGCGGCCAGCTCTATTCTCCGCTCGCCACAAATCACTTCCTACGACAAGACGCGAGACTCCCGCCTGGAGCAAGGCAGGTGCGGTGGCACGCGACACGCCACTATCAGCCTGAATCGGCATGAGTGGGTGCGCTTTGCGGAACTCGCGGATGCGCTCTATCACGCGTTTATCAAACGGCTCTCCGTGCTTACCGATACGCGCCACCCCCATGAACTGAACGTAATCGATGCGATCGATGAAGTGTTCGATAACTTTTGGGTCTGTATCAATGCCGAGCGAGAGCCCCACCGAGAGAAGGTCTGACGCGAAATCTTTATCGTGACCATAATGCACTTCAAGTTCTCGCATCACCTTCTCAAGATTCTTAGTGCTCCCGACATGGAGCGTGAGGCGTGATGCTCCCACCGCAATCCAGTGTCCGACTACTTCCTCCGGGTCAGCAAGGATATCTATCTCGAAACGAAAACGCCCCCAGTACGGGAGCATTTCTTTGTTGGCGACCATGTGCGAAAGGTCATGGGAGTTGAGGGCGTAGGGCCATGAGGCCGGTGCCGCGAATTTTCCATCAACCACATTTATCTGCACCGTGTCAGCAAAGCCGGTGAGTTGCGAAAGCTGCTGCTCCACATCTTGCTTGGAGTTTGCGTATATCGCAGGAACGATGGATACGCCCATTACCTAAAAGTATACCCAGTGGGGAGGGGTTTTCCTAGAACTTCGCGATGCGACGCTTGTGACGGTCGTGGTCAGAGAACGGAGTGGCCAGAAACCGCGTAATTGCGTCTTTTACCTCCTCTTCCGTGAGGAACCGGGCGCCAAGCGATAGAACGTTAGCGTCATTGTGGTCCCGAGTGGAGACAATCATGTCTATCTCCTTCCCCTCGCTGTCAGTCTGCTTGCGAGAAGGTTCTCCATAAAAGACTGCTGCGCGCGCTCCCTTAATACGGTTAGCTGCCATTCCCTCCCCCTGACCTGACCCGCCGATGATGATGCCCATGCTTCCTGGGTTCTTTGCTACGTTCTCTGCGCACGGAGTGATGAAATCTGGGTAGTCATCTTCTTTGTCGAAGGTGAACGCACCACAGTCCTCTACTTCGTGTCCGAGTCCGGTAAGCCACGGCTTCAAGCTTTCCTTAAGTTCAAAGCCTCCGTGGTCAGTCGCTATGAAGAGCTTCATGCGTTGGCAGCTTTAATGACGTGCTCCACGAGCGTGTGCGTGTATCCAGCTTCGTTGTCGTACCAGGCAAGTACTTTCACCAGGCGCTTGTTCACGACACGGGTCATGGGAAGGTCGGCAATTGAAGCGTGGCGATCGTCGATGATGTCGGAACTCACCAGTGCCCCATCGCTCACTGCAAAGACTCCCTTCCAGCGTGCTTCAGTAGCAGCCTTGCGAAGGATGTCGTTAATCTCCTCGGCACTCGTGTCGCGCTTAGCAACAAAGGTGATGTCAGCAATTGAACCGACTGGTACCGGAACGCGAAGTGAAATACCATCGAACTTCCCTTCCAAAGATGGATATGCTTTGGTGACGGCAATGGCTGCGCCCGTAGACGAAGGAATGATGTTCTGCGCTGCCGCGCGGCCCTCACGCAAATCTTTCTTCGAAGCACCATCGACAATAGACTGCGTCGCAGTGTACGCGTGTGTCGTCGAGAGCATTGCGTGCTCGATACCGACACTCTCATCCATGATGGCGATGACCGGACTTCCCGCGTTAGTGGTGCAAGAAGCGTTACTGGTGACCGGACAGGTTTTCATCATGTCCTCGTTGACGCCCATGAGTACGGTTGCCCCTTTGTCCGGACCCTCATCTCCCTTCGCAGGTGCGGTGATAACCACGCGACGAGCACCAGCATCAAGATGCACGCGCGCCTTCTGATAGTCGTTGAAGACGCCCGTGGCTTCGACCACCACATCTATTGCGAGGTCCTTCCAGGGGAGCGCGGCGGGGTCCTTCTCCGCAAGAAGTTTCACTTCCTTCCCATCAATCACGAGTGCGCCCTCCTTCTTTTCAACAGAAAAGGGTGCGCGGCCGTAGACCGTGTCGTAGGCAAGCAGATAGGCGGCAGTTTCGATAGACCCAAGGTCGTTAATTGCCACCAGCTCTATTTCAGGGCGGTTCCAGGTCTGTCGTACGAACGCCCTCCCGATACGTCCGAACCCGTTGATTGCTACGCGTATGGTTTTCATATGCCCCGATTGTACTACACCGACTTCCGTCGCTTCACAAAGGAAGCGATAAGGAGCCCGAGTACCAGCCCCCCTGCGCCAAAGAGATACGGTTCGGCTTCTCCAGGAGCACCTGTGTCTTCTGCAGCCCCTACCGTAATCGGGAACGAGGTTTCGGTAATCGGCCCTGCTTCGTTTTCATAGCGGGCTGAAACGGTGTAGTTCCCTGCGTTTGGAAACACGTAACTGATGCGTGGTCCCCCAAATTCCGAGTTATAGATGCCGCTAGCAAACACCACCTTCCCATCTTCAGCTTCCACCCGAACCCAGACATCGGAAAACGGAACAGCCGGACCCTCTTCACCTTGAGTAAGTTCGAAATCAAAAAGCACCGCTTCATCTACCAAAGGATTCGGTGCGCTGTACCCGATGTCGATAAAGTATTCTCCTACCGTTGTCTCAAACGATGCCCCGTCGCCATGGGCGAGTGTGATAAGTGGAATGCCCACGAACATGCACACTGAGAAGATAAGTAAGAACTTCATGCTTATTCGGTGACCGTGATGGTTCCAGTAAAGTAGGGTGCGAGATGATCATGGTATTCCCACGCCCCCGTCTTAGTGAACGTAAAGCTCCAAGCTGCACTTGGCTGTACTGGTTGTCGAGGATCGAAGTCTGAGTAAATCGCGTGTGACGGGTGAAGATTGGACGCTGGCCAGAACGGGTCGCCGATCTCACTCTTAAACGTGACCGTCTCGCCGACCGTAATCGTGATATCCGTAGGCACGAACCCAGTCTCGGTAAGCGTGATGATATGTGCGCCCTCTTCGGCGACTGGTGCTGCTGGAGCGGGCTCCGGCGCCTGTTTTCCGTACTGCTGGTACGCAATAAATCCACCAATAAGTAGGACTAGTACGACGAGTGTAATGAATTTCTGGTTCATGATGAAGCTATAGTATCATGGGGCATACTGCATGAATCGCCTTCTCTTGTACGCGCTAGTGTTCTGTACGAATGCACTGATTCTGGTCTTTGAAATTACCGGAGGACGACTCCTTGCACCGTATCTGGGCACGTCAGTCGGTGTCTGGGCTGGACTTATCGCGGTGGTCCTGACCGGAATGGCCATCGGGTACTATTTCGGCGGCCGCTATGCAGACCAGGACGCTTCAAAGAAACGTATCGCCGGCGTGCTGATTGCGGCTGGTGTCGTAACCCTCCTCGCCTGGAGCGTGCGCGATCTTATACCGATGCTCGTTGCGAGCCTCCAGATGCGCGTCACCCTCGGCGCACTCATTGTCGGCATTCCACTTTTCATGCCGGCAACTATCTTACTCGCTGCAGTTTCTCCTATGGTCGCAAAAAACCTGCTCTTGCGCCTGGATGACTCCGCCAAGGTCGTTGGAGAATTGAGCGCTGTTGGCACCGTCGGTTCAATTGTGGGAGCGGTTGGCACGGGTCTCTATTTGATTCCGACTTTCGGCGTGAGTGCGATTCTGCTTGGTGTCGCCGTCTCGATTCTTATACTTGCGAGCGTGCTCTTTTTTAGCGCAGTGCGTGCGCAGGCAGGCATGATGTTTGGAATCGCCGTTCTTGCCTTTTTCCTCAACGCCGTTCCCACGTTTGCCGATACACTCATAGCTGACGTCTCTACACCGTATAACCGAATATTCGTAGGGAAAATAAGTGAAGCGGGGCGAGCGGTCGTCGTATCCACGAGCCCATTCGGCTGGCAGTGCGGAATGTTTATCGAGCCTGACGGAACCGTGCGTGAAGAGGAGCTCGTGTTTACCTACCACACTGGCCAAGCGGCAGTGATTGATTTTGCCTTTCCTACCGGCCCCTCGCATGCACTCTTTCTCGGAGGGTGCATTGAGTCCTTCCCCCGCTATCTCCTGCGAACCTATCCGGAGACCAAAGGAACATCAGTCGAGATTGATCCAGGCATGACCGAAGTAGCAAACAAGTACTTCGATTTCCGGGAGGAAGACTTTCCAAACCTAACCCTCGTCTATGAGGATGCTCGCACGTTCATCAACCGACATGAGCAGTCCTACGACATGATTCTGCTTGACGCATGGGGCGCGACCGGCAAACCCTCCGCGCACCTCGCCTCGAAAGAGATGTATGAGCAAATGTCAGCGGCGCTTACCGAGGACGGAATCGCTATCGTTAATGTGATTGGTACCTATGACAACCATACTTCCTACCTGGTCGCTTCAACGCTGAAAACTGCTCGCGGCGTCTTCCCTAATGTTGCGCTGTACGCATACACCGACGAGCCGAGCCGGATGCAGAACATGGTCATGGTTCTATCGCACTCCCGAGTATTTCCGGAAACAATAGAAACTGACGAGATTATTCTGAGACAGGTTGAGCCAGGAACGTCAGGCATTATTCTTACGGACGACTACGCTCCCACTGATGGATTCACGCAGTGGAAGGAGCTTACTGCCCCATAGCCCCTGTCATGCAACGCATTTACCTCTTGATTGGCCTCGTCGTAGTCCTTTTTGCTATGGGGGCGCTTATGCCGCAACCATGCGCTAAAGGCTGCAATGTCATTCTCATCATGATGGATACCCTCTCCGCCAAGCACATGGAGATTTATGGATATGAACGCAGCACGATGCCTGCCACGTCCGCCTTTTTCGATAAAGGTGTGGTGTTTGAAGAGGCGACATCAAACGCACCATGGACACTTCCCTCTTTCAGTAGCTTGTACTTTTCTGATGTCGCATCGCACATCACGTATGCGGATCTTGAAAAAGGAGCACGACCTAATCTTATTCAGACGCTCAGGGATAATGGCGTGGCAATACACGCAATTGTACCGGGCACGGATAACTTCATCTTCGATGGCATAACGCGCGTCTACGATTCTTCCGAACTAACCGGTACGGAATACGCTTCACCCTTTCGCCAAGGTGAAGAAAAGGCACAGGCGCTCTTCGCATCCGGACAGCCATTCTTTCTCCTGCTCCATACTTTTCAGGTACACGACCCGTATCGCCCATCTGCTCCATTCAACGAAACGTACGGGAAAAGCGAAGAGTACGAGACGGTTACTATGGAAGATCTTCTTGAGGAATATACCGACCGCACCCCAGACCAGGAACGAGTTGACCTGTTCCGCCTCCGCTACGACCAGCAGCTCCGACAGACGGACGAGGATATCGCCCGATTCCTTCAAAGTTTATCGCCCGAGCTGCTAAAGCGTACCGTCGTCATTCTTGCGGCAGACCACGGCGAAGCATTTAACGAACACGACTCCCTCTTCCATGCCAATGCCCTGTTTGAAGAGGAGCTACACATCCCGCTCATGATGCGGGTTCCCGGCGTATCTGCAGGACGTATCTCAGCCCCAGTATCCTTGCTTGATATAGCCCCGACTATTCTCGCTCTAGGGAACATCGAGGCTCCCTCCGGCTTTCTCGGTGAGAATCTCATGCCGATTATGCGCGGGAAACAACTTGAAGACCGAGTGATTCCGTACGTGAACGGCCGCCCGTTCTTCCTCGCCTGGACGCCTGGAGACAGTCCTTTCTTTGCCTCACTCGAAGCTGCGGGCGCCGTCGGTACCACGCATCCGATAGTGGACGCGGCGTCAGTTGGCGTGCGCATTGGATCGCAGAAAGCTTTTATGCAAAAAATACCAGCCTCGCATGCCGGTCTCCATTGGTACGACCTTGCGAGCGACCCGAACGAGTCTCGTAATCTTGCAGAAGATTCCACGCGCACAATGCCCGTGAATCTCGAGGAGGCTCTGCACGCGCTTCTGCCCGACCTCTCAATCTAGTTTACAAATCAAGGTCGCCGACGCGAACCTGGTGCCCTACCCCATTCTCGCAGCGAGAGCCCCACGGCTCGGGAAGAGCGCTGCAGAGTGTATGGAACGCCTCACTCCCCTCTGTGAAGCCATTCACGGAATAAAACAGAAGCTCGCTATAACAGCGAATGCTCGCGCCCTTGTCTGCAGCAATGGCACAAAGGCGGGCGGCGTCCGGTATCAACCGCTCGTCGGTCTCAAGCGTACGAGATGCCGCGCTCGCATAGCATTGCGCTGCGCGCTTTTCATCGAAGGAATCGCAGAGTGCGACAATCTTTTCTTCCTCGAAGTTCAGCTGTGGGACCAGTACATAAAAGAGTGAGGAGTAGCATCGTTTTGCATTCTCCGCTCCAGTGGCAAAACTACAAAACGCGTCAACGCCTGCGGCAGTACTAAGCGTATCGCGTGCAAGTGGCCATGATTCCCGGTGGCATGCCCCACCCTCTTCTCCCGGGAAGCTGCTGCAAAACGAGTGCGCTTCTGCTTGAGATTCCGGAGCGAAGTCGCGAACAAGTGCCACATCTTCAGGCTCAAGCGGCTGGAAGATTTGCATAAAGACGCCTTCGTAACAGAGCGTTGCCGAGCCGTCCTCTGTGGGAACAATTGCGGCGCATACACCAAGCGCTTCCTGCGTCTTCCCGGCGGTCATAAACATCGCGAGGTGTCCGAGCGAATGGTAGCAACTTGCCTGCTCAACGCCGGTAAAGGCGCGGGCACCTCCGAGGCTGCAGGTCTCTCTCAGTTCAGGGAGCGCCGCTTCAATTTCTTCCGGCGACAGAGACTCGGCGCGAAACCGTTCCTGTGCCGCACCATGGATGCAGCCGTTCGAACACATACCTGTTGGGCACCGGGTGATGACGTCGGTCCACTGAGAGACATCTTTTGCAGTCTCCTGTTCCGCGAGCCGATGTCCGAGCACATGGCAGTAGAAATAATCTGGCACCTGCTCCTGCACGAGTTTTGTGACAGCAAAGGTCTCTTCCATGGACAGTCCGCGCCTCATGAGACGCGGTAGCTCTTCGTCGTAACAAGCTCGCGGATACGGCACGGTATTACAGGTGGCAATGACTGCGTCTGCATAGCGCGCAAGACTGCGATCAGGGAAGATGTTCTGCAAAATGAGAACGGCGGCGCCAAGTACTGCCAAGGCAATGATGAGACGCACGTGCTTCATGGCGTTGCAGTAAACGGCGATTCTATGCCATCAGTCAAATCAGCTGCACGCTCGCACACCTCTTGCTTAGCTGCATCGTGGTAGTCACACATCACGTGAGATCGCTCGGTCCCGTCGTTCGAATAGCCCCACGCGGCGCCCGCTCTACAAAATAATGCATCCTCGTTGAGGGCTGCCGTCTCACAACGCGCTACCACCTGCTCCGGGTCCGGCATGCGAGCAAAATCTGTTCCGACGCCCAGGAAACAGTTCGTGCGTGGTGCTCCGGATAAACCTGCACAGACAGACAGGTACTCAGAATCTGGCGTCTGTCGCAGTGCTTGCCCCAATTCGAAGTAGCAGGATTGTTCAAATGCTGCTGCAACAGATGGGCACGGTGCGTACGGATCAGAAGAATCAAAGGGACGTATAGCCGGCTCCATCCCCTCGCCCTGTTCCGCAAGCGGAGTGAAATACTCCATAAACACACCAGAGGTGCAGCCAACCCGTGGGGCAGGCTGATTAATTAACGAAGTGCACATCTCAAGCGCCTGATTGAGATGCTGGTATCCCACGTATTCAAGAATGCCATGCCCAATACCGTGCTGGCACATCGACATCAAATTAAACTCCTGCGTGCCAAATGCACGTGTGCACTCCGCATCGAGTGCTTGTATTGCCTTCTCTCCGCCTTCGGCAATAGCTTTGGACGCGAGACCGTGATAACACCCAAAAGCAAATGTTTGATCGCAAACCGAAATCCCTGACATGCCGAGTTTCGTATAGAGCGCTGCGCCCATAGCATGCGCAGAAAAATGCTGCCGATTGCGAGGCGCAACTGCATTTGTTTGGCTGAACTCAGCATAGGCGCGCGTAGCCCCATGCGCGGAAATCTGCTGTTCCCAATACGGACGATTATAGGCAGGGTCGGAGTCACTGTAGGCTATGTCTGATGAGCGCTGCTGCGCAACAAACCCAATGCCAACAAGTGCCGCAAGTACGAGGATGAGGACGAGTGGTCGATACGCACTCATAGGTTCCTGCCTTCAGTACACGCAGCTCGGTACTCGGCCGGCAACCGCGCGCACAGGAGTGTCTTGGCAATGGAGTCCGGCGCAAACAGTATGATTCTTTCCGTAAGAGCGCCGTAGCAAGCGGTCATGCCCTCTTTCGTTTCCGCAATCGCACAATAGTTGAACGAAGCATCCGGCTTATTTTCCCCACCCCAGTAAAGCGCAGCAAGCGCTTGCTCATGGCAGGCCGCCTCGCCATCAGGCGTGCCTGCTTCTTTACACCATCCACGTATCTTACGGAGACTGTCCTGGCCCATTGAGCCCACATCTCGTATGTCGTGCATTTTTGCCAAGCCGACAAATTCCTTTCCGAACCCTCCATAACAGCCATCGCGTTGTTCTTTCTCCTCCTCGGGAATCAGTTCGCAGAATGAAAACGCTTTTGCAAATGAAGTGTCTTGGGGTTGCGTCACGTCGATGCCTGCCCGCCGGAACAAGTGCGGTGTTAGGTAGGTGTAGCAGATTCCGCGCGCTTCCTCAGGCACCAGCGTTGTGCACGGCGCCAAGACATCTTCCCTGTTGTAGTAGAGGGGTGCCATAGCCTCCCACGCGGGCTTATTATGAAAGCCGGAATCGAGCTCCATGATTGTTCCCCCAATGCATTCGACAAATTCCCGGTTCTGATAGGCAGGCGTTCCCGTCTTCCTACACAAATCAATAGCCTTCTCGAGGTTGTAACCGGTATACGCGAGGACTCCGTGCCCCAAGCCATGGAAACACATCGTGTACGCGCCCGGCCCACCAGGAGCTTCGTGACACACATCGGTAATCGTCGCTAGCCCGCCCTCACCGTAATCACGAAAGATGGCAATGGCGACCGAGTGCGAACACGCATTCCTGAAATCCTGTGTACAAAACCGTATCGCATCAATGCCCTTCTCTTCATAGAGAGCTGTGCCGAGCAAGTGGCCTATGAGGTGCACATTAATACTCGGTGGCAGCTCTGCTTCTAGGAGTATGTCAAATCCATAGAGCGCACCCTTCTCTCGCGCAATCGACTCAAAGTATTCAGAGAACTCCTCGTACGTCCATTCGGAATGGCTGGCGATGGTTTTGAGTTCCGGATGCTGGAGCGACGAGCTGTACTCTCCCGCAAGAAAAATAAGAGCGAGGAGGCATACGCCTACAATAATCGCGGGCAGGAAACGCGGCAGTACACTCATGCGTCAATTATAGCTGAAATGGTCAATATTTTCCGAGAGCCACAAATTGCAGCTCTCAGCGTGTGCTTCCGGCGCATGGCGACAAAAAGCGTAGGGCGTAAAGAGACCGTTGCGGCCTGCCCAAAAGAAAGAATCAAGAGCAACCTGGCCGCAGCGCCGAACACCCTCCGCATCCTCTGCATACCCGCACCACTCCCACACGTCGCCTAGCGCAGCGTCAGAGACTCGGGTCGGATCCTGTGTATCGCGTTGAATTGCGTAGAAGGAAAACTCTTTTCCAAAACCCCCGTAGCATGCGGCCTGATATTCTCGAGGGGCTCCGCGACAAAGTCTCATCGCGGGTGCGTAGAGCTCGGGTTCCGGAATACTTGCTACTGCTCCGACGGAGACTAAGAGCCGTTGGGTAACATTGAGATAGCAGGCATCGCGCGCATCTTCTGGCATCTCGTCGGAAGTGCAGGGCATCAACGGATTATCTTCCGGTGCATACCGTGGAGCCATCAGAGCGTGTACGGTTTCATCGTGCGCTCCTTGACCCATTTCCATAACAACACCACCAACACACTCTTCATAGGGGTCCGTAAGCCGATGCCCATTCCCTTCCCTCGGAGGCCCGAAGTCAGCTGCCGTTCGACAGGTTCTAAGCGCCTGCGGCAGATTATAGTCCGCGTACGCGAGCAATCCGTGACCAAGTCCGTGCATACACGCTTCGTATGCGCCAGGTCCACCGGGAGCCGCTTCGCAAGCGTCAACGATGTCAGAGAGCGCAGCTGCGCCGTGCTCAACGAATCCGCTAATGACAAGCGCGTGCGAACAGGCGTAACGGAAGTCTTCGGTACACTGCTCCATGCCCGCCAATCCCTCTTTCGCATAGAGCGCGTACCCAATGACGTGCGCGACTCCGTGAACATTCACACTAGTTGGTAGCGTCGCGCGATTGAGGACCTCAAACGCATAGGAAGGACTGCGTGTTTCGGCAAGTGTGCGGAAATAGTCAGTAGCCTGTGCGAGTGTCCACTCTCCATGCGCTTCTATCTCGGCAAGCTCTGGATAGGCATCATTCGAGCCGTATCCGCTCGCAATAGTAATCACTCCTACAAGGCACAGTGCGAACACGAACACTCCAAGAACGTGACGTGACTTCTCAGAAGACATAGTTGGAGTCGGTAGGTGAAATACAGACTTTACGATACGTGTCCGGTAGACCCTCGCAGAAGGTTGGGAGATTCCCAGTTCCACCAAAATAGTAGTGGCTGTTGTAGATGAGGTGCATATAGCAAGAATCTTGCACTCCCCCTTCTTCCTGCTGCAGACCACAGAAACGAGCGGCAGTGTTGGCTCCTGCGAGATTCGCGAGGTCCATGCCGTTCAGTATCGCTAGCATGCAGGCCTCTTCCCCTTCACTTGTTCCCGCCATCCTGCACCACTGAGTCATGTTAGTCATGGCTGCGTCAGACAACGTCCTTGCTTTGCGCTCGTCGAGCGTCGCAAGATAGATAAAATTCTTGCCGAACCCTGCATAGCATCCTCCCCGCTCATTGGGTTTTTCAATTGCGCCGCAGTACGCCATTGCCGCAGGGTACGTCTCCGGCGACGGAGCGCCTCGCACTGCGCCTGCCTCCTCTAGGAAACGCCAGGTGAGATAGGAGTAACACATGGGGCGCACTTGTGGGTCGACGTAGGGAGCATCACACGGCATATAAAGATCACTTTCTGGAAAATACACTTTCTTTGCCTGTTCCCACACCTTGGGATCGTGCGTGCCGAGATCTAATTCCATCGTCGCGCCTTCGACGCATCGATTCCACACTTCATTGGGCGTCGCGCGTGAATCATCAAGTTTCAGAAGGTCGCGAACCTCCCTACATTTTTGCATGGCTTGCTCGTAGTTGTAGTCGACATACGCGAGGATGCCATGCCCAATACCGTGGAAGCATGTTGCATATGCACCCTTGCCTCCTGGTGCCTGCTCACAGGCCTTAACGATATCCGGAAGCGCCGCCTCGCCCTGCTCGATGTACGCGCTGATGACGAGCGCATGAGCACACGCATTTCTGAATGACGGCGTGCAGTCGGCCATGCCCGCTATCCCCTTTTCATCGTAGAGTATCCACCCGATAGTGTGCCCAATCTCATGTGCATCAACATCCTCTGGAAGACGGGAGGTTTCTAACACTTCGTAGGCGTACACGGCTCCTTTGTGCTTGGCCAGACGGTCGAAATAGTCCTGATACTGCGCGGTATCCCATCCACGCACGAATGAAAGTTCGACCACTTCAAACTGTCGTAAGACCGTTACGGCTGCGGTAATGCCTTCAACAGCAAGTAGCACGCCGACAAGAATCACTACCGGAACGAGATACTGCGTTACCAGAGGAGATAGACCTGAACGCTGCATTAGCAGAAGGTGCAGTGCCCTTTGAAATTGTGGACGAGCACTCCGCCTGCGAAGTAGGTGTGCGTCGGATAGGTCGTAAGGTTGTAGACGTTGGACGGTGTCGCCGCGCGTTTAAGGGAAGTGATTGGCACCGGACCGTGCACCCCAGTCATGACGTCTCCAACTACCAGCTCAGAGGTCTCGAGCCATCCGCGTGTTGTATACACTGGATGTTCCGGCGTGGCAGTGAGATTGCCGTTAATCTCTATCATTCCTAGAGGATCGTTGGGATGTTCCTCAGGGCCGTGATTATAGACATGCTGCACAAAGTTTTTGCGACGATTACCGTACTTATCTTCGCCCATCACCATATCGCCAATTTGGATATCACTTATAGCTTTTTCGGTACCATCGGCCATAAGGATTGGCGTCTCCGGCACAAAGCACAGATACATGGTCTCGTAGGTGCTCTGCGAATAGGTAGCCGCGCGCTCATATCCACCCTGCGGCGTCGTCGTGAAGAAATAGAAAGTACCTGTGTCCCACTCACAAAGATCCTGGTTGACACACGCTCCATAAAACAGATACCCTTTCTTGATTGTTCCGCCTGAAGCCTTCGTGATAGTGCCGTTAGCGGTAATAGTGGTCCCGGGGTTGAAACCCCACGTGCCGCCGTTGTTGATGGTAAGCGTGAAGCCGTTCAATGACAGGTTGCCACCGTCAAGTCCGTAGACAGTCGAGATGGTGCAGTGTGCACTGAGGGAAGAGGCCACTCCTTGTTGAACACCAGAACAAGGATCTGACCACGCCATGGTCATCGAGTTCTCGCTACCGTTACCGCTGGTTGCCGTAAATTCCGTACGGTATTCCCTCACGTGCGTGTCGTACACTTCCCACGAACCTTCGAAGGTCGTGTCGTTTATTTTGGTAAGCGCCATCTCATGCGTGACTGTATCGAGTTCTGTATAGGTAGTAACCGACTCAACGCCACTTCCGGAAGTTACTTCTACGGTGAACGTTTGGGTTTGCCCGACGTACACATGGAGCGGACTGATATCAATTGAAATGAACTGTGGGTCAGCGCCTTGGGCACTCGAGACTTTGTATTCAACTGATTGCCCTGCTGGGGCGAGTGAGTACCGAGGTTCCTGGTCTTCTGGAGAGAGCTCAGGGACACCCACGATGGTCACTTTGCGGGTAACTTGTTTTGCAGCAAGTCCCGAGGAGTCGGTGACGTTATACGTGATGGTGTACGTATCTGGAGTGTCATAGTCGATAGTGTCTCCACCCACGACGATTGACCCTGATATCTCTCCGTCTTCAAGGTCCTGCGCGTACGCGCCAGGGTCGTTGTACACGGCCCCGGAGATAATAGAAACCTGAGAGCTTCCTATGAGTGTGATGAGTGGGGTCGAATCCTTGGGGGTTCTTCCTCGACTGTCGTCACCCTGCTCTGGGTGTGTGCTCGCGAAGGTCTTCCTGGTGGTGGTTGCAACCACCATTGTTGCGGCTATTTTCGCCGCACGCACCTCTGCAAAGGTCTTCTTTTCTGACGTGGTCGCAGCTTCAGTTGTTGAGGATTCTATGTCATCTGCCGTGGTCGTGGTGCTTGGTGGGATGACAACTTGAGGGATGGTAAGTGCTGGTGTGGTTGGAGGAGGTGCTGTGACAAGTGGCGCGGATGCCGTCTCCCTAGACGTTGAGGGCTCCGCAGGCAGTGGGTCCGTCTCCACTACAACGACAGGCTCTGGCTCGCCGCCTACGAGCCCGCGGACAAAAGATGCGAGAGAGCCGAGAATTCCTCCTGTAGGAGAAGGTGTCTCTTTTAGCTCCGGTGAAGGGACGTCGGCAGTGTAGCTCGTGTCAGGGAACAGCGTTGTGAATGCTTGAGATATTTTTGCGAACAGGTTTCCGAAGAACGAAAGCTTTTTCGTTGGTTCAAGCGGGGTGATTTCCAGGACCGCGTTGTCGTACACAAAGACCACGTCGCTCTCTGTGAACAAGACCGTGATGTGCTGCCACTCCCCGGTCTTGATTGGGGCAAGACTTGTCACTGCCATAGCGCTCTGACTTTTTGCAAAGAGGCGCCCGGAGGTTTCAAGACCCACGCTATACCCTGCCTCGTTTTCAAAGATAGGCACACTGCGTTCGGCAGGAGTGGCGGGGTTCACCCAGACGTCCAGACGGGAAAGTATCGGCTTGTTGAGCTCGTAGTCCTTCTCTTCGGGCGCAACAAAGCCTGTCCCATCAAACCGCATCATGCTGTCGTAGCTTCCTTCAATGGACGTCACACCTCCCTTCATCTCAGAGAAGCGTGCATTCAGACTTGCGCGAGTTACTGGACCCACTTCCCCGTACATGCTGCCGCCGTTCGGGTCAGCAGAGATAATGCCCACCTCCTGCTGGAAGCGCTGCACTGCACGTTCGGTGGCAGGACCAAAAATGCCGTTAACCACCTGCTCCGGGTACAGGTCCGGGTCTTCAGAAAGCCATGTTTGCAGGAGTGTAACCTCTGCACTTTCGTCTCCCGCTGAGAGGTTGGTGGTGAGGAATTTTCCAGGCTCTGCTGCCACTGCGGTCGCGGCAAACATACAAAACCCCAGAGCAACAAAGGAGAGAGTCTTGGCGATAGTGGTAAGAGAAGAAAGCATGGGTATCTGCGATTAGTTCTAATTATATCAAAGTGTGATTTGCATGGGTACCGATAGTGAACATTGCATTATCTAGGCACCAGCTTCGCCGCCGCCAGAATCTCCTCCCCCTGCGTCACCGCCTCCGGTATCGCCACCACTGTCGCCTCCGCCAGTGTCGCCACCTCCCGTATCACCTCCGCTGTCGCCGCCAGAATCTCCTCCCCCTGCGTCACCGCCTCCGGTATCGCCACCACTGTC
>CAYMNZ010000002.1:0-125543 GCA_964391975.1 uncultured Candidatus Saccharibacteria bacterium
AACCCTTTGTAAGTGCACGGTTTCAGTTCTATTTCACTCCCCTCTCGGGGTGCTTTTCACCTTTCCCTCACGGTACTAGTTCACTATCGGTCTTGTAACATATTTAGCCTTACCGGTTAGTTCCGGCAGATTCACTCGAGCTATTCGTGTCTCGAGCTACTCAAGAACAGAAGCACAAGAGCGGTTACACATTTCGTGTACGGGGCCATTACCCTCTAGGGCGCTGCTTCCCAGCAGCTTCCACTATATGAACCGTTTGTAACTCTTGCCATACAAGTATGGTGCTTCTGCCTTACAACCCCGGAGTCCGAAGACCCCGGTTTGGGCTGTTCCCGTTTCGCTCGCCGCTACTAAGGGAATAACGAGAGTTATGTTCCATTCACACAAACATAATGCATGAACGGAACATAACTCGTTTTTGTTTTATGTTCCTTTGGGTACTGAGATGTTTCACTTCCCCAAGTTCGCTCTCTGCAAGCAGAGTGACCATTGCTGGCCGGGTTTCCCCATTCGGACACCTCCGGATCGAAGACTAAAAACCGTCTCCCCGGAGCGTTTCGCCGGTTAATCGCGTCCTTCATCGCTGTTACAAGCCAAGGCATCCACCGTGCACCCTTCATGTTTCCTGTGCGGAAACCTGAACACCACTAACGTTTTTTTCTCAGTGATTTTTTATTTGCACTTCACACCCACTCTCTTACGAGAATGGGTTGATTACCTTTTGCATATTCATCTGTCAACGAACTCGTGTCCCCGTCGAAAAGAAAAACCGCCGTTAAGCGGCGGTGCTTGTGGCACGCAGGGCCTCTCGGCCTTATCCGCTTCGTTTGGTGAGTCTTTTTAGGTTCGTAGACACGTCGAAGTAATATACCGTAGGCGAAAAGGGGTGTCAAATAAGGGTCAAAACGGCCTAAATATGGGGATACTGGGGATAGCAGCACCCTTCCCTAAGAGGTGGACGGCTTCACCAGAGGCCGAGAGATTTCCAAAGTCGCCAGAATCCTATCCCGTGGGCCCGCAGACCGTATAACCTCATCATCGACAATGAGATGCGCTTCGATTCCTGGGTATTCTATAGAGAGCCGTTCAATAGTCTGCTGAACAAGAAATTCGTCCATGCTCGGAATGACCCCCGACACTGGGAACGGATACATCTTCATCATCCCACCAGGTTTAGTAATGCGGAGCATTTCCGAAAACGCTTCGTAGAGTGCTTGTTCTATTTCTTCATTCGACGCTTCTCGGTCCGCGACAGTGTAGTCAAACATGTCGCTTCCCCTATTGATGACCTCGTCCCGGTTCTCCTGCCTAATTCCCCACATGAGGAGGTATTTCGGCACAGCATGCACTGAGACGACAAGATCGAATCCTTCAAAATCGGACGGGAACCCGAGCTCACGCGCATCATGATTAATAATTGCGGGATCAAGCTGGTGGTACCGCTTCTCTGCAGGATCAACTCCCATGACGAACGCGTGCTTGCCATCCGGATAGCGACGCTTCACCCCCGCAGCAAATGCATTGTCTCCGGCGCCGATAACACAAATAGATTTTCCTTCCTTCAAATCCTTGTCAGTGAGGCCGAGCACACGAGTATAGGCATTGAACTTTCGTTCGGCCACGTCCTCTGAGGACGCTTGCAGAGGGAGAGCAACCTCTGACGAGAGCACAGGATCACGTTGTGCATACGCTTTTCGAGAAATCCTTCGCCCTTCAAGTGCCCAGTCCTCTTGGCCAGCCATACGCAAATACTATACCGCTACTTCTTAGTTTTTGCTGACGCCTAATCAAGCAAACAAAAACGCGCCCTCTCGGGCGCGTTTTTAGCACAAGTAGAGTCGAACTTACTCTGCAATCTCCTCGCGCATGCGCTTGAGGTAGTCGGCTGCAGCGGCCTGGCCGCCGAGTCCGAATGCGAGACCGAGAGCAAGTGCGAGAGCGACCACGACACCCGTGAAGAGAGTCTGGACGAACGCAGTTGCCACCTGGAGCTGCGCGAGGGCTGCAAGGATCGCGAAGACCCAGATAGCCCAACGTGCAACAGAACCAAGGAGGTTCGCAGTGCGCAGGTGCGCCGCGCGAGCTGCGCCCGCTACTACGCGCTGCGCGGCATCGGCGACGACTGCCGCCACCAAGAGAATAAGCACCGCGACGATGACGCTAGGGAGGTATCCAAGGACAACGGCACGGAGGAAGATCGTAACCTGCGTAAGGCCGAGCACATCAAGAGCGGCCACGAGGAATACGACGATGAAGAACCACTTCACGAGCATTCCGAGGAATGCGCCCGTGTTAAGTGGGAAGCCTGTGCGCTCCATCACTTTCTCCACACCAGCGGCGCGAAGGGCCTGATCAACACGGATGGATGCAACAATCTGCATCACTACCTTGCCGAGAAGGGAACCTACGATCCAGCCAATCACGAAGATAACGACTGCGACTACTAAGTTGGGGATGAACGCCACGATGCCTGCGAACAGGTTCATGAAGGACATCGAGAGCACGTCAGCCCATTGTGAAAGAAACATAAGGTTTTGTAGCGGTTAACTGCGTTTATTTGGTAACGGTATAAGTGTAGCAAGTACCTAGGCCCTCAGAGAGGGGTCTGGGGATAGCGCCTCTAGGCCCCTATCCGATCGAGGATGGTGCGGTGGGGGTAATCAAAGACGTCCCGAAGGAGGCGGTCATAGACCCCCGTACGGTAGCGGAACTCTTCAGTAGAGAATGAAGCGTACCTGAGCTCTCGGCCGAGCTCTGCTTCGAGGGTATGAACGATACTTGCAAGCGAGCGGTCATCAAGTCTGTCCCCCACCACCAAGAGGTCCACCTTGGGCTCCAGGGCGCCTGTGAAGAGGCCTGAGAGAGCGACGAGGCGAAGTGACCCCGCCTTCTTAAGACTGCCCACTACAGTAGTGTCCGACACGCCAGTTGATGCTCTGAGGAAACCAGAGAGCGCTTCGAAGTGCTTGAAGCGAGCGTCTGCCATAAACGAAGGCTTCTTGCCCGCCTTCTTGCGGACAACACCGATTGCAACCAGTGCGTTCACTTCTTTCTTTGCCGCCGCCTTCGCAACTTTCGTGCGGGATGCAACCTCGTCAGTGGTAAAAGCCTCTTCAGGATTGAAGAGGAACAAACGAAGGAGCTTGGCACGTACCGGAGAACCGAAGAGTTTGGCGAGTGGATCCATATAGGGGAATTGTAGGGCCTCCCTATTAAAAAGCAAAAGCCTAATTTATGAGGGTAATAGTGAGCTGCAAGACCGTCGCAAAGGCGCCCCACAGCAGGTACGGGAGCAGCAGGACGAAGATAATCTTCGAGTATTTCAGCAGCTTCCATTCGAGATAGATAAGTGTCCCGAGGACGACGAGTATGTCGATGCTTGCCGGCCAGAGTGGTTCAAGGCCGAGCTGAATGGGAGTGAACAACAAGTTCGCGATAAGGTTAATCGCAAAAACTACAATGAGTGAGACTGGTACTTTTTTCTTCCAGGTAAGATACGCGAGATACACGAGCGCGACGGCGATAAGTGGATAGATAATTCCCCACGCAACGCCGAACATCCAATCAGGAGGAGCAAAGAATGGTTTTTCAATTGCTTGGTAGAACTCGGCGTAGGTCTTCATGTTTCCATCTTACCGCAGCAGCAAATAAAAAAGCCCCCAACGCGGGGGCTTTTCCAAAGCGAAACGGTGAGTTACTTGAGAGTAACCTTGCCGCCGGCCTCTTCCACTTTCTTCTTGAGGTCTTCTGCATCCTCCTTCTTCACGCCCTCCTTGAGGACTGAAGGAGCTGCGTCGACGAGGTCCTTGGCCTCCTTGAGTCCAAGACCGAGCGCCTCCTTCACCGCCTTGATGACGGAGATCTTGTTTGCGCCGCCGTCGGTAAGCTCGACAGTGAAGCTGGACTTCTCCTCGCCTGCTGCGCCGCCTGCTGCAGGACCTGCAACTGCGACCGCTGCTGCGGAGACGCCGAACTTCTTCTCGAGTACCTTCACGAGCTCAGAGAGTTCGAGAACAGTCATGTTCTCAACCTCCTCCACAAGCTTCTTGAACTTAGCTGGAACCTCTACCTCTGCCTTCTCCTCAACAGGAGCTGCAGCAGGAGCCTCTTCCTTTACTTCAGGGGCTGGAGCGGCAGTCTCTTCAACTGCTGCTGCATCCTGGGTTGTATCATCTGCCATAGTAAGTAATTTAAGTGTTCAGTAATTACGCACTCTTCCCTTCGCGAATCTTGTCGAGCGCGACCACCAAGCCCTGGATAGGGCTGTTGATGACGTTGACGAACATGCCACGCAATATTGGAAGTGATGGGATTGTTGCAATCTCCTTCATCTTCACTGCGTCCATGAACGCGCCCTCGAACATACCGCCGAGAATCGAAAGACCCTCGTGCTTCTTGCCGTGCTCAAAGATGGCACGAGCCGGCGCCGTAGCGTCGGTGTCGCTCCAGGCAATGGCGACCTCTCCCGGAAGTTCCGGAAGCTCTCCCTTGTAGCCTGCATCAGTAAGTACACGCTTGAGAAGCGTCTTCTTCGCAACGTAGTAGCCGGTACCTTCAACCTTGAGGGCTTTCCTCATGGCGCTGGTGTCGGCGACCGTTATCTTGTTGAAGCGGACAAAGACGACAGAGACTGCGTTCTTAAGAGAATCAGCAATCTTCGCGACGATGTCAGCCTTCTTTGCTTTGGTGATTGCCATAGTGTTCGTTGGTGTACGGATACGAAAAGGGTCCCTTTCGGGACCATTGGAGACATTCGACCGGAGAGCTTTCGCTCTCCTTTGAGTCCTCGGCAGGGCTTATGGATGCCTGCTGTCTTCGGTCCGTACCAAGGGACTCTACCGGAAACTCCCCTACCCCGCAAGCTGGAGGACGATGAACGCGAGCACGAGAATAACCGCAAAGCCTGCAAGAAACTGAAAGAACTCAAGGAGGTATTTCTTCACCGGGAAAGAATAGCATGGGTATATATACCAAAAAGGCCCCCGAAGGGGCCTTTTTGGTTCTTAACCTCTTACTAACCGTTGTCCGTGAGGACTAGGGATTAGGAAGCGTTAACGAGAGAGACAGTACCCGTCTGGGTGTTGTCGGTCAAGTCACTCCAGTCGAGGTCGATAGCAGAGCGAGTTGTATCGCTGGTTGCATCGGTACCGAACTGGAAGAGAAGGGCCTTGAGACCAGCGAGCACGGCGCTCGTGGTGACAGTGCTCTGGTTGACGACCGAAGTGATCGTAACGCGAACAGTGTCATCCTCGTTCACCGTGTAGTACTCGTTGTCCGCGCCGCTGTTCGTCACGTCGTACTCACCCGAGAGAGAGTAGGTCGTAGAAGAAGCAGTCGTGGAAGCCGAGACGCTGGAACCGTAGACCTGGCCAACGAAGAACCTCTTGTTCTCCGTAGACTCGTTGTCACCGTTGAGGTAGAGGGTACCACCGAGGGCGGTCACGTCTACAACAATGGTGGCAGTTGCGGCCTCAGCCGGAGCTGAACCGTTGTCGTTCTCATCGATGTCCGTCGAGACAATCTCGATGTCCGGAACAATCGTGTAGATGTGCTGGTCCTCACCGTTTGCAGTACCGGTAAGGTCAGACGACTCAAGGTCCTCGCCAGAAGCATCCTCTGCCTCCGTCGAAGCGACGGTGAGGTTTGCATCAAGCGTGATGTCCTGAGTTCCAAGGACAGACGAAGTTGCCGACTGCGCCGTAACGCGGAAGGTAACAGTGTCATCCTCAGAGATCGTGAGATCGATATCATCGAAGTCAACGTTCTCAGTCGTACCTGCACCATCAGGGATGTTCTCAGTGAACTCCTCGCCGTCGATTTCGAGGCTGAGCTCATCAGAGATATCCTCGATGTCTGCATTTCCACCCGTAAGAGCGAAGCGGAGCATAGTGAGATCAATATCAGATCCCTCTGCCTTGAGCTCGCCCTCGAGGAGGACGATCTCATCGCCCTCGTCGTCAACAACTGCTACGCCTTCGTCAGGGTTCTCGTCACCGAGAGTTGCACGAAGTTCAACGTCGTTCGCGTCGGAGAAGGTCTCCACCGTGAAGTTGGTCTCGTAGTCGCTGCTGTCGTAGGTGTCATCAACTCCGTTTGGAGATACCGCGCGGATTCCGTCAGACGGAACGCGGACCTGCCACTCGGTTGTATCACCTGTGTCGAGGTTGCTGACGCCAGTGACGGCTACAACGAGCTCGCCCATGTCACCATCTGCGATGGTGCCATCGAGGCCCGTGAAGCGGAACGTCCACTGATCATCTGCACCGGTGTCACCACCGTCACGATCGTAGGAAGCGTCAGAGACGTCCATGCGATCGAGCTCCTCGCCATCAAGCCAGACGGAAACCTCAGAGATGTAATCTTCAAGGTCATCCGAACCAGCCTCAGTGCCGATTTCGATTTCAACAGATACACGCTCGATCGTCTGATCGGCATCTACTGCCTCCATCTCAACACCGAGAACCGCGACATCCTCCTCGTCCTCGCCAACTTCCTCGTTGGTGTAGGTTGAAAGGCTGTCGAACTCATCGAGGTAACCCTCCTCGTCAGAAGACGAAGAAGAACCACCTGTTGAGCCTCCAGTGCTGCCTCCGGTAGAACCACCTGCCATGGCGTTAACCTTGGTGCGGGTGATAGGGCCGAAGTAGCCAGCTGCTGGAGAGATTCCGTTTGCTGCCTGGAATGCAGCAAGCGCTGCCTGCGTCTGGGCACCGAAGTAGCCAGTTGCGCCTGCAGGGATGCTGTATCCCTTGCTGATAAGCCAGTTCTGAAGTGCGGTTACGTCAGGGCCAGTTGAACCAATGGTGAGATCCACCATGAAGGTAGCTGAACCAGAAGACGTAGAACCGCCGCTCATAGCTGCGATCTGCGCCATAAGCGCTGCGATCTGTGCCTCGAGCTCAGCCTGAGTTGCTGCGCGTGCTGCTGGAGCAAACGAAGCAAAAGACATAGCCACGAGACCAAGACCGGCGACAACTGCCGCGATCTTCGCAATTACATTCGTAGATGCAATGTTCATGTTTGTTTTTAAGTAATTCCCAATGCGTGGAGTGCGGCTAATAAGTTGCACTCCACACACTTTTTGTTTCTTTGTAATCAGTTCGCACAGGTTCCTATACTATCCGACGAGGCGCAGTATCGACTCGCGTCCCATCGGCTAGCTGGCAAAGTTTATTCTTTCTGAATTCATCCGTAAGGTCATTAGCATCCATCTCGGCGTCTATACAGTGACGAGCGAACAGGCAGCCTATTACTAGGTACTGCCACGTAACAGTGTGCCCTCAGGCACTATTCACTTATCAACGTACAGTCATTACCGAGCAGTCTTAACCCACTGACTGCCGTATCTAGCAGTATAGCGAGAAGCCGCTCGAAAGCCCTGTAAACACAATGTGGATAACCGGATAAGGAGGGTACGGAAATAGGCCGTTTCCGGCCTTTGTTGTGTCCCCTTCCCTATACGGTTACCACAGGTCGGATAGTACTTCAGTTCATGAAGTTCCGCAACGAAGGGTACCCCTTGAAGGGTGTCCTTATAATGAAGAGATAAGACTGTAGGTCGTCCAACGACGGTCACCTGTTTTAGCGACTACCCCCTCAAGGACAAGGTTCTGGAGCTCCCTCTGGATGGTCTTCTCGCTCACGTTCCGAACCACGATGGAGATGTCCTTTATATAGGACGGACCCCTGGAGCGAAGGACGGAGATAATCGAATCCCTCCGGCTGCTATCTGATAACTTCACCTGTCCTTTATCTTGTCCTTTAGAAGAAGGAGCTGCCTCTTTGACAACTGGTGCGCGCTTTGCGGGCTTTGCAGACTTGCCACTCTTCAATGCCTGCGAAAGATTCGGGGTCTCTTCAAAGGTAACGTGTGGGTCTTCGTAGCTCGCTATCTCCTCCAAAAGATTGCGGGCTTCGCGGGCGATGATGTCGGCGTTCATGTGCGAGAGCATGCCAGTGGCCCGAGCAATCGAGAGGACACTCGAAAGGGCGAGGAGCTCGCGCGAAAGGACATCCCGAGCCTGACCTGGAGTGCACACTGCGCTATCAACCAAACAAACGGACACGCCTATGATTCGGTCACGAAGTGCAGGAGTTGAGGTGAATGCCGGAGCCACCATGTGAATGGCCTTGGCGAGGCGCTCTGCCTTCTTGTAGATATAGACCCTGCGGATGTCCTTTTCGAAGATACTAGAGAATATGCTCTTTTCTAGGACAAAATGGTCGAGGTCAGCACCATGTGTCTTTCCTTTGAGCGCTTTGGAATCCCCTGTCTGTCCTTTAGTGTCGCTCATTGTAGTTTGGGTGTCCTTGTGACGTCGCAGGATTATATGTCCTTAATTTGGCAGGTGCAAACTTCTGGTGTCCGTAACGGTGGAGATAAACATGGGGACAAGGCACTGGGTGCTAAAATGGCCTGATGAAGCGGCGAAAACGGCGCGAGCCAGCTGAACTAAACGGGGTCATCCGCTGGGCGGGGGCTGTGGCCCTCGTTGCGTTTGGTCTTATTCTCGGTCTCTCGGGCTTTGGCCTTGGTGGCTTTGTTGGCGGAGCCGCCTTTTCCTTTATCTA
The DNA here is from genome assembly GCA_964391975.1 of uncultured Candidatus Saccharibacteria bacterium. Lineage (GTDB taxonomy): Bacteria > Patescibacteriota > Minisyncoccia > Phycocordibacterales > Phycocordibacteraceae > C7867-001. The sequence goes on from CAYMNZ010000002.1 coordinate 8,572, forward strand.
CGGAATTCTTGGTGTCGGCGCAGCACTCCTCCCCCTCCTTATGCTTGCCGGCGGCATCGCACTGGCCCGTCAGAAGATGGAGGTCTCCGCCTCCTTTGCCGGCGGAAGTGCGCTCATTGTGCTCTCCGCGCTCGCGCTCCTTGGCATCCTTTCTGAAACCTTGGGCGGCGTGTTCGGCTCCTTTATTGGAGGGTTGATGCACGACTTCTTCGGGCTCGCTGGAGCACTGGTTCTGCTCCTCGCCCTTATCGTCATCGGACTTATTGTCGCAACTGATATCGTTGCACTTTTAACTGGTGCGGCAGAGCTCGCAGAGAATGCCGGCAAAGCACTCGGTTCCGTACAGCTCCCGACTCTTCCAAAGCGCAAAGAACAGAAGAATGACGAAGAGGAAGAAGACTATATAGAGGAAGAGGAGCAGATAGAGGAACACTCAGCAGACCCAGTGGTGACAATGTTCAATGCTCCTGTTGAAGGAAAAGTGAAGGTTGCTGCTATCCCAAACATTGATGCGGAATACGAAGCGCCTCCGGTTTCTCTCCTCTCCGAAGACAAGGGAAAGCCAGGCGTGGGAGACATCAAAGCAAATGCCAACATCATCAAGCGCACCTTCCAGAACTTTGGTATCTCAGTAGAGATGGATGAGGTGTCCGTTGGTCCTACGGTTACCCGCTACGCTATTAAGCCTGCTGAAGGAGTGCGTCTCTCAAAGATTATCGGGCTTCAGAACAACCTTGAGCTCGCACTTGCTGCGCACCCTGTACGCATCGAAGCTCCCATCCCTGGTAAGTCTCTTGTCGGTATCGAGGTGCCAAACGCTTCTAAGGCAATGGTGGGCCTCGGTGGCATCCTCTCTGCTCCTGAGTGGGGCGAGAGCGAGAAACCGCTCTTGGCTGCGGTGGGTCGCGATATCACTGGTACTCCCCACTATGTGAATATCGCTAAGATGCCGCACGGTCTTGTTGCTGGTGCGACGGGCTCTGGAAAGTCAGTGGCCATCCACGCCCTCATCACTTCCCTCCTCTATCGCAATGGCCCTAACCAACTCCGGTTCATCATGGTGGACCCGAAGCGCGTGGAGCTTACGCTGTATAACGGTATTCCCCATCTCCTCACTCCGGTCATCACGGACCCAAAGAAGTGCATCATGGCGCTTAAGTGGGCAGCCAAGGAAATGGAGCGCCGGTACAACATCCTTGAAACTGAGGCGGTGCGCGATATCGACTCCTACCACAACACCGTTGTAGAGCCTGCTAAGCGCAAGAAGCTCGCCGACATGCCTGAGGCGATGCCGTACATCGTCGTAGTTATCGACGAGCTCGCTGACATCATGCAGAGCTATCCTCGTGAGCTCGAGGCATCCATTGTGCGCCTCGCCCAGATGTCACGCGCCGTGGGTATTCACCTCGTCCTTTCAACACAGCGCCCATCGGTGAACGTCATTACCGGCCTCATCAAAGCCAACGTGCCGACCCGCATGGCGCTCCAGGTAGCCAGCCAAATTGACTCCCGCACCATCCTCGACTCCGGAGGCGCAGAGCTCCTTCTTGGTGCCGGCGACATGCTCTACCTTTCGGCAGATATGCAGAAGCCAGTGCGTCTCCAAACTGCCTACATCGGCGAGGGTGAGGTGAAGAAGATTGTGAGCTACATCAAGCAACACAATGCAGGTTCCTTGGGCTCTCTCGACCTTGCCGGCGGTGACAGCAATCAGGTCAACGATGCCATCATGCTTGCCACTGAGGACGATGATGTCGACGACGACCTCTACCTCCAGGCAAAGGCTGCGGTGGAAGAAGCAGGCCGCGCCTCCACGTCCTACCTCCAGAGGAAGCTCCGTATCGGGTACTCGCGCGCTGCACGCCTCATGGACCTCCTTGAAGAGAAGGGCGTCATTGGGGCCGCTGATGGCTCCCGCCCACGCGATGTCCTCTCCAGAGGTGGTGAAGTGAAAGAGGAAGAGGTTGAACGTCCGTTCTAATGACGATACGACTCGCGATAGGCCTGGTGCTTCTTCTGCTTGCGGCCTACGGCGCGAAAGAGGCCTATCCGCTTATTGCAGGCCCTTCCATCCGTATCGACTCCCCTATCGACTACGCCACCTACCCTGACGGCGAGGTCTTGGTCTCAGGCGTGGCCTCTCGCACCGAGACGCTCTACTTAAATGGTGGACCGCTTCTCATAGACCAGAAAGGTAATTTCAACACTTCACTCACCCTTCCCCAGGGAGGCGCTATACTGTCACTAACGGCAACTGACCGGTTCGGGCGGACCCGGACGGTCAGGCGCAACGTTTATATACCTAACGAGATTAACCATGGCGGCGAAGAAGAAATCCAAAGCGAAGGAGGAGACAACGGAATCGACGAGGGGCGGGGAGATGGCTCCGGGGGAAACGAAGAATAAAGCTATCGAGCTCGCGCTCAAAGAAATCCGAACGAAGTTCGGTGACGAAGCCATCATGACGTACGGCTCCGGCAAAGTTGCCGCGATTCCTTCTATTCCAACTGGCTCGCTTGGTCTTGATGCCGCACTCGGTATCGGGGGACTTCCCCGCGGCCGCATCGTTGAGATTTATGGTCCGGAGTCTTCTGGCAAGACAACACTCTCTCTCCACGTGATTGCAGAGGCACAGAAGAAGGGCGGCATCTGCGCATTCGTGGATGCAGAACACGCGCTCGACCCTGAGTACGCTCGCCGCATTGGCGTGAAGCTTCCTGAGCTTCTTATTTCCCAGCCAGACACTGGTGAGCAGGCGCTCGAGATTGTCGAGTCACTCGTGCGCGCAAACTCAGTGGACGTAATTGTCGTCGACTCCGTTGCCGCACTTACTCCAAAGGATGAAATTGAAGGAGATATGGGCTCCGCACAGATGGGTAAGCAAGCACGCCTCATGTCGCAGGCACTTCGTAAGCTCACTGCCATCACTGCGAAGTCCAAGACGCTCATCATCTTCATCAACCAGATTCGCATGCAGATTGGTGTGATGTTTGGAAACCCAGAGACCACTACTGGTGGTAAGGCCCTTAAGTTCTACACCTCTGTACGCCTCGACATCCGCCGCATCGCGCAGATTAAGAAGGGTGAGGAGATTGTGGGAGGCCGCGTGCGCGTGAAGGTGGTGAAGAACAAGGTCGCAGCTCCCTTCAAGACGACTGAGTTCGACCTCCTCTACAACGAAGGAATCTCCCGTGAAGGAGAGTTGCTCGCACTTGGCGAGAAGTATGAAATCGTTGAGAAGTCAGGTACGAGCTACAAATACGGCGAGCAGACCTTGGGCCGCGGCTATGATGCCTCTCGCACGTTCCTTAGGGAGAACAAGCCGATTGCCAACGAGATTCTTAAGCAGATACGCGCGAAGCTGGACGCGGAATAGCAGCCATGGAGGACCTGCGCAGAGAGCACCAACAGCAGCTCGCTGCTCTGGCTGCGCAGCTTGAGGGCAATACGGACCCCATCAGCATACAGAAGAAGACCGCTTCCAATCTTTTTCGCTATGACGGAAAGCAGGACCAGCAAGGCCGAGTAATCGACCTCAGCGCATTCAATAAGCCCCTCTATCTCGACCGGGAAGCAGAAACACTCGAGGTGCAGGGACTAGCCACCTACGAGGACATTGTTTCCTCTACCGTCCCCAATGGCTTTCTCCCAACAGTTGCTCCGGGGTTCAAACAAATCACCATCGCAGGAGCGATAGTGGGGGTCGCCATAGAATCTACCTGCTACCGCTACGGATTTGTGCATGATGGGTTGCTAGAAGCCGACGTGCTTCTTGCCGACGGAACTATTGTTACCTGCTCTCCTGATAACCAGTATGCCGATTTGTTCTATGGACTCGGCAATTCATACGGCACATTGGGGTATATTCTACGCGCGAAGATACGAGTCGTTCCAGTAACGCCGTACGTCGCACTCCATACTGAGCGCTTCAACGATACGCAGAGCCTGCTGGATGCCATGGAAGCAGCTACGCGCAATCCGGAAGTTGAATACATTGAGAGCGCGACGTACACGAAGGACGAACTGTACCTCACCACTGGCAAGCAGGTGCGCGAAGTACCTCGACTTCTTAACATTTACGGACTAACTATTTTCTATAAAGAAATAAGTCGGCCAGGAGATGTATACCTACGCACCGAAGACTACGTCTTTCGATACGACCCTGAATGGTTCTGGGGACTTCCTGAGGGCCCACTGTATTCCCTCTTCCGCCTGCTCGCCCCGAAGAGTTTGCGGAACTCCGGTTTTTACAAGCGACAGTACGCAGCCGCTGCAAAACGTGCGGCCGCAAAGGGAGTCTCGCCGCTCAAGGACGACCAGGAACATTTGATTCAGGACTGGCAGGTGCCTTGGCCTGAGGCGAAAGTCCTTCTCGACTTCGCACTATCAACCGTCGACATTCTGGGCAAGCCGTGGCTCATCACGCCTATTGTCTCGCCAGGAAAAGCGACGTCGTACCCAATCAAACCTGATACGTTGTATTTCAATCTCGGGTGCTATACGTTCGCGCGTAAGCAAGCGGGCAAAGAACCCTACTACAATACGAAAGTCATGGATGCATTCTGCTTTGCGCGTGGGGGCATAAAAATGCTCTATTCCTCAACCTTCATCAGCGAAGGAGAATTCGATCGCCTCTACGCGGGAGATGCCCGCGCTACGCTCAAACAGAAATACGACCCGAAGACTCTCCTCCCTACTTTGTACGAGAAGGTCGCGCGAGCCGCATAGTATGAAAATCGCTATTATCGGTTCAGGAATGGCGGGATTGAGTGCCGCCTATGCCTTGCACACTCAGTGCGATATCGCCGTGTTCGAGAAAGACTCGAACATTGGTGGACATGCCCTCACCATAAACGCCGGGGAAACACGGGTAGATGTCGGTGTAAACGTCTTTAGCGAGCGCGATTACCCACAAGTCCTTGCTCTCTTCCGCCTGCTTAAGGTCCCTCTTAGGAAGTGCAGTATGTCGTTTGCCATGGCGTGGGGGGACGGCAGGCTCGGGTGGTCAAGCATTGCTCCTCTGCGCCAACTCAGCTTGTTCGTGAGACCAAGCACCTACTTCATGATTTTTGATTTCGTCCGTTTCTATTCCCACGTTCATACCAAAGCAATAGAGTCTAATCTAACGCTAGAGGAATTCCTGAAGAAACATCGCTATGGAACAGCGTTTGCTCACCAACTCCTCCTTCCTATGGGATGCTCAATCTACACCTGCTCAGTAGATACGCTCTTACGTTTTTCAGCCAACACCTTCATCACGTTCTTTAAAAAGCACGGCGTCCTAGATGTGCTCCGCCTCCCTACTTGGTACAACATCCCCGGTGGATGCCGGGAATATCTTGAGCGCATGACTAAGTCCTTTGCATCGTCCATATACCTTACCTGTCCGGTCACACGCGTTGTGCGTGCGGCAGATGGTGTCACCGTACACAGTGCTCGAGGTGCTGAATCGTTCGACGCAGTCATCTTCGCTTGTCATCCAAACGACGCGCTCGATTTACTTGCAGACCCGACACCTGAGGAGCTTTCGGTATTGGGAGCCCTTACCTACAACCGAACTGAAGTGTGCACGCACACTGATACTTCAGTGATGCCACGAAAAAAGGAGTGCTGGGCAAGTTGGACGTACATATTGGATGGTGTCCATTCTTCCGTACACTATTTCGTAAACCGCCTCCAGGGCCGCTCAACAAGCAATCCTGTGTTTGTAACGATAGGTCCCACTCGTCCTATAGCATCGGAGTACCTCATTGATTCACGTAAGCTGTGGCACCCTGTTTTCGATCTTAACTTCGTCTCTGCGCAGAAAAAGCTTCCGCAACTTCAAGGAGTCCATCAGACTTGGTACACCGGCGCGTACGCGGGTTATGGCTTCCACGAAGATGCCTTTATCAGCGGTCAGGCTGCCGCGCAAGAAATCCTTACACAGCTACCCGCGAGCGCAGAGTAAGAGCGTTCCCAAGCGCGATTCCCAATCCACGCGCAACCCAAAGGGCGGCAACAACCGCGAGCACCGCGAGCACCTGCACAATAAATTCTGTGTGTACGAATGCTGCGACGAAGAAACGGAACATCGCAGCAAGGTCAAATACTGACGGCATGTTGGCGAACACTTTCGCCACCCACACCTGCTGACCAATGCCATAGGCAGCGAGCACAAACAGAACAGGAGCAACGACGATGTCGCTTGTGAGCGGGCGGAGCATACGAATCGTATGCACCCTCCGCATAACTCGCTGTTTGATTTGGCTACTCATAGGCATTGGTATCTTCTAGTGCTTGTTTAAATTGCTTCTTGGCTCGGTGCACCCGGGTCTTCACGGCAGACACGGTTGAGCCCTCTATCTCAGCGATTTCCTCCTGGGTCTTCCCCTCTATGAACTGGAGGCGAAGTACCCGCGCGCTGATGTCGGGAATCCTGGAGAGAGCGATGAGGACTTCGCTACGAATCGAGAGGTCCTCTAAAAATTCGCTACTATCCGGGATCCTTTCATATAACTCAGGGTCTAACTCCTGGGTTACACCCCTGCTCTTCTTCAGTTTCTGGTACCGAGTGAAGCAGAGGCGGGTCAAAATAGCGTAGGCCCAAGAGGCGAAGGTTGCTCCCTCCTGCTTCTTGAACTTGTCGGCGTAGACGTAGATGCGGGTGAAGCAGTCCTGCACCACCTCCTCTGCATCCTCTTTATTTCGCACAATGCTCTTGGCTTTCCGGAGAAACGCCTCCTCATAGCGGTCCACCAGTATGCCGAAGTGGTCAGGGTTCTCCCTCGAGAGCGCCAGTATTTCCTCATCCTTGAGGTCATCCATGATGTCCTGTATGATACCCCTTAACCCGGTTCAGGGCATTTTTTATGGCAATACTTTCCTACAACGAAATCCTCCAGAAGAAGGTCATCGTCTACAACGGCGACCCGTACAAGGTTATTTCCTCACACATCTTCCGCATGCAGCAGAGGAAGCCAGTGAACCAGACTAAGCTCCAGCACTTGGTCTCCGGCAAGGTAACTGAAATCTCCTTCCACCAGAACGAGAGCGTTCCAGAGGCTGATATCGACACCATGAACGCGCTCTACCTCTACGCCGGGCGTGGCGAAGCGTGGTTCTGCGAGGCCGGCAATCCGAAGAATCGCTTCTCTTTCCCTGAAGAGGTTGTGCACGACAAGATTAAGTGGCTTATCTCCAACTCCCCTGTTGAAGTTCTCACCTACAACGAGAAGCCGATGACGGTAGATATTCCGGTGAAGGTTGACCTCAAGGTCACCGACGCCCCTCCTGCAGTTAAGGGAGACACGGCAACTGGCGGCACCAAGCAGGTGACGCTCGAGTCAGGCGCCACTGTCCTCACTCCCCTGTTCATCAACGAGGGCGATATTCTTACCATCAACACCGAGACAGGCGATTACGTAGAAAGGAAGGAGAAAGCGTAAACAAAAACCGCCCTTTCGGGCGGTTTGTTCGTTACGCCGCGAGGTACGGCAGGAGGGCCATGTAGCGGGCCCGCTTGATTGCCATAGCAATCTTCCTCTGCTGGGCGGCATTCACGCCGGTGCGCCTCTTGGAGAGCATCTTTGCGTGTGGATTCACGAACTGGCGGAGGTACGGAATGTCCTTCCAGTTAATGAACTTCTTGTGCTCAATTTCCTCGCGTTCTGATTGATATGCCATAAGTCGAAGTACCTTACTCTAAAGGGAATGCCCTGTCAAAAACCTGTTAAAACGGAATGTCCTCCGGGTTTATCTCCTCGTCCGGATACTGAATCTGCTCGCCGGAGTCTGCCGGACCAGATTGGTCCATGTCGTTACCAGGAGCTGCTCCCCTGCCCTCACCACCTCCTGCGCCGAACTGGAAGGTCTCAACGATAATCTCGGTGCGGTACTGCTTGGCACCATCTTTCTCCCATGAGCGGGTCTGGATGCGGCCCTCAACGAACATTGGGCGGCCCTTCTTCATGTACTGCGCAATCACCTCGGCGGTGCGGCCGAAAGCAACAACGTTATGAAATTCTGTCTGCTCCTGCTTAGCACCATTCTTATCCTTGTAGGTGCGATTGGTGGCAATAGCGAAGTTGACCACATTCTGGCCTGACGGGAGCGCTTTGAGTTCCGGGTCTCGTGTGAGGTTCCCGTAGAGCATTACCTTGTTCAAGTACATGCTCGTATTGTACTACACCCCGACTTCCTTGAGAGCGGCGTCGAGCTCGGTGTCGGAAACAGGCTCCTCAGCAGCTGGCTGGGTAGCGGCCTGGCGGATCATCTCCTGCATCTCAGCAAAGTGAGCGGCCTCTTCCTTGGTCGTGCGGAGGTCGAGGAAGCGGAAAATGCGGGTCTCGGCGCGTGCAGCGTCGGTAACCTTCTGGTGTCCTACCCCATCTGCCTCATATGCAATCCAGCAGAAGTAGCTGTTATCGAAGTCGCGGCGGCCTCCGTGCTCCATGCGAGAAACGGTGTAGGCAAGTTGAATCTTCTCAGGGGTGCCCTCGGCAACGATAGAACCTGCCCCCTCCATGAGGTCGCGCATGGTCTGGTAGACCTTCTTAGCCTCCTCCTGGGCGAGCTCTGGGTCTACATGGAAACCAAGCTCGTACACACGCACCTCGGCGTGGTCAGCATCAGCTTCCTCTTCGCGCATCTCGCGCTCCTCTGTGTCTTTTGCCATAGTCGCCGTATCCTAGCACGTGCCCCTGGGGCTCGCAAATACTGAGGTTTTAGGCCGTAGGAAGCCTGAAGGCCCTGAGTGCGTTCCCAAGTAGAGCCTCTCGCACCACCTCTTCATCTTCCCCTCGAATAGAAGCTACAGCCTTCACCACCTCCCTGACCGCCAGTGGGTCGTTCCGCTTCCCCCGGTTGGGTGCGGGCGCAACATAGGGAGCGTCAGTCTCGGAGAGAATATTCTCGAGCGGCAGGTACTTCACCACCTCATCGTAGTCGTGCGTGAAGGTCAGCACTGCGGTGAAGGAGAAGGTAAAGCCTAGTTCAAGAAACTTCTTCGTGGTCTCAACATCTCCTACGTAGAAATGCATGTTGCCCCGCACATTCTTTCCTTTGAGCATATCGATGGCATCGAGGTACGCATCCATGCTCCCTTTTGAAGGACGGGCATGAATCATGAGCGGCTTGTCAGTATCAAGCGCCAGCTGAATATGCTTATCAAACACTTCCTTCTGTCGCGTCTTCTCATTCTCCGGCTCTTCAGGGCGGAAGTAATCAAGCCCACACTCCCCTATCGCAACGACGTTCGGGTCTTCTGCGAGTTTCCGATAGTAGCTATCGTCGTAACCTTCGCGTGGCTTGTCGTTGGGATGCAAACCCACTGCAGCAAAGAGTGTCTTGCCGTCAGCGAGTTCTACTGCCCCCCGAGAGAGGGTACTGTCGGTGCCGACGATAAGTCCACCCACTTCTGCGTCTTTCATGGAAGCCAAGAGTTCAGTACGGTCTTCGTCGTACTGAGGGAATTGTATGTGGCAGTGTGCGTCGAAATACTTCACGGAAGGCGCGGGAATAGGTTTTCGGGCTTTGTGTTCGTCTGTACCGCGGCCATGATTGCGTTTGCAGTCGCTGGCATCAGCGGCGCCAGGTGCGCAGCAAGCTTCGCAAGGTGCACAACGAGTTTTGCAATAACAGCGCGCGCCTCTTCTGCAGTCGCCTCAACCTTAATCTTTTTGTACGGCTCCTCCGTTGTCATGTACTCGTCTCCCTTCGCAACATGCACGAAGATAAGGTCCACCGCCTCGTTGAACTTGAACTCTTCGATAAGATTAGCGAAGGCTGGTTCTACTTCTATTTCATCGAGTGCGACTGGCGCCGATAGATGTTCCTCTGCAAGTTTCATCACGCGCGCGACCAGGTTCCCAAGTCCGTTCACTAAGTTCGCGGTGTACCACTCATCAAGGCGCTCCCAGGTAATGTCGGAATCTTCTACTGGGTGCACATGGCGGAGCAGCAAGTAGCGCGTCGCATCAGTCCCATACTTCTGCACGAGGTCGTAGGGATTGATGACGTTCCCCAAAGACTTGCTCATACGCTGACCTCCGGAGTTGATGAAGCCGTGATAGAAAACCTGGTCGGAGTTCTTTACGCCTGCCGAGAAAAGCATCGCCTGCCACATGAGTGACTGGAAGCGCACCTGGTCCTTCCCTGCCATCTGTAGCACATGCCCTCCCTCCCAGAATTTCTTGAAGTTTCCCTCTAGGTCCTCTGGCCAACCCAAGGTTGAGATGTAGCTGGTGAGCGCATCAAACCAGACGTACATAACTTGGGAATCATCCCCTGGTACCGGCACGCCCCACGAAAGCCTGGCCTTCTCACGCGAGATACTGAAGTCCTCGAGACCCCCCTTCACAAAGGTGAGTGCCTCCTCGCGGCGCCATTCAGGAATGATGACGCTCGGGCGGCTTAGATAGGCCACGAGCCGCTCCTGGTAGTTAGAGAACTTAAAGAAGTAGTTCTCCTCGGAGATAGTCTCAGGAGTCAGCGAAGGATGGATGGTGCACTTTCCGTTCTCATCGAGCTCCTTCTCCGTCTTGTACGCCTCGCAGCCAACACAGTACAACCCTGAATAGGTCTTCTTGTAGATGTCACCTGCCGCATCACAGCGCCGCCACATCTCTTGTGCCGCTTTGTAATGAGATGGGTTCGTCGTGCGGATAAACGCGTCGTAGGAAAGGTCGAGTGCGCCTCCGAGTTTCTTGAACTCATCTGAGTAGTGGTCAACGTACGCGTGCACATCGGTTCCTGTCTTCTCTGCCGCCTGCAGTATCTTCTGACCGTGCTCGTCAGTACCTATATTGAAAAACACCTCCTCGCCCTTAAGGCGCAGGGTGCGTGCAAATGCATCAGCCTGGACAAATTCAAGTGCATTGCCGATGTGCGGGTCGGCATTCACGTACGGAAGTGTCGTCGTGAGGTAGCGTGAGCTCATTGAAACTTACGCCTTCGCGCGCTTGCTCTTATCGAAGTCCATAAGAAACTCCTGGAACGCAGCAGCCACCGGCACCGAAAGAAGAACACCAAGGAACCCGGCGATATTGCCGCCCACGATGATTGCGAGAATCACCATTAACGGAGGGAGACCGACGATCTTCTTCACCACGAGCGGGTAAATTAAGTTGGCCTGAAACAGGTTCATGATGAGGAAGACTCCCGCGACGAGCACCATAAGAGTGACGCCGCCCGTTGAGAAACCAATGATGAGCGCAGGCACCGCTGCGATGAAGGAACCGAAGATAGGAATGAGTTCTGCAACAGCAGTCAGCGCAGCCAAGAGAAGCGCATAGGGCACGCCAAGGATAAGGAGCAGCAAATAGATGATGACGCCTGAGAGAAGCGAGAGAAGGAGTTGCCCCTGCATCCACTGCCCTATCTTCACGTGTGCGCGGCGCCAGAGGTTAAGCACATACGGCTCGTATTTCTGCGGGGTAACAATCTTAAGGAAGTCATCAATGCCCGTCTCGCGGATGGCGAGATAGAAAGACAACACAATCACGAGGAGCAACGAGAAGATACCGCCGAAGAAGGAGGAGACAAGACGGAAGGCACCCTCTGAAGTGTCCGCGAATGCGGAGCGGAACGCGAAGATGGTATCGACAAGCGATGTCTGTCCTTCCGCTGCCTGCTCTGCTGCGACCGAAATAGAAGTAAGCGACGCTGGGAGGTCGAGTGTTTCAAGATACTGCGGAGCCGAAAGGAAGAACGCCTGCGTATCTTCCAAGAGTGGTGGGAGGAACACATAAACGATACCGAAAAAGGACCCGAACAATAGAAGGTACATACCCAGAACCGCGAGCACGCGCGGAATCTTATATTTCATGAAAAAGGCCACGCCTGGCTCCACTGCCGAGGCAATCACAATGGCGGTCAGCACCAGAAGGGCGAGGTCTCGAAGGAACCACAGCAAATAGGCTGCAGTACAGATGAAGATAATCATCACTATCGTGCCCGGAGTGATGGAGACGTTTATCTGCTTATCCATAGAGGAAATAGTAGCACAGTCCGTATTTTGAGGCGGTTAGAGCCACCGCTCGTTTTTGAACTCTCCTTCTTCCTGATGCCCAAGATTATTGAGCCTCTTGAGGAAAAGACGAGCTGATTCTTTGTACCGTTCGAAATCCTGACCGTCCCATTTTTGCTCAGTGGGAGCATGAAATCCTCCAAAAATATCGAGGCCGAATGGCGAGCCTCCGTAATGAAATACGTTAATGAGCCGCTCGAGTATCATCATCTTTTCTTGTGCTGTCTCAGCTTTCCAGTAGGGATTTACAATGTCTTTCTCAACAATCTCTGTATTAAACATGTTCCCTTTCCATACCTGCAGATCCATGACTGGAGCAACCGCCTTCCAAAAACGATTGATGTACCCCTCGGTACTCTGGCTTATATTGTTGATGCCCCGTACGTTGATGTCTCGCTGAAGCATGAGGTGGAGGCGAATCAGTCCATAGGCATTCAGGCGCTGTCCTTCAAGCGCAGACTTAACGCGAGAAAAAGCTTCTTTCAAGGGCTCCGATGTCTTCCCTCCGTCCTCTGCCCTCAAATCGAGATGGGATTTACTCCACCCCGTATCGTTGCTTTTTATCTTCGCAATCCAGGCAATCTCTTCTTTTGACGTAATACCGGCACTTTTCACGAGCCCCATATCTTCATTCCCAATAAAGGCCTCGGGGCTCAGCTTCGCCGCTACTGCAGCTAGCACTTCGTGATTGGGTTGTATGGCTTTAGGAATACCTTCCTTTTTCATACAAGTGAAGAGACTCTAGAGCGCGGCGCGTAACTTCTCAACCACCGCCTCTACCGTTAGGCGCTCCTGCTCTCCCGTATTGCGGTCACGAACCGTGACTGTGCCGTCCTCGAGCGTATCGAAATCGATGGTGACACACCATGGCGTACCTATCTCATCCTGACGGCGATAGCGCTTACCAATGTTGCCGTTGTCGTCCCAGGCAATAGAAGGGTGCACCTTCCGTAGGGTCTCGCGCACTTCCCTCGCCTTGGCAACCAGCTCTGGCTTGTTCTTCAGAAGCGGAGAAACCATCGCCTTTACCGGCGCAACCTTGGGTGCGAGCGCCAAGTACACACGCGTCTCTCCTCCAAGTTCGTCTTCGCGGTATGCAGAGGCGAGCACTGCAAGTACCGTGCGCCCGAGACCAAACGTCGGCTCAATCACGTGTGGGGTGAACTTCTCCTTCGTCTCCTCATCAAGATACGTGAGGTTCTCCCCGGACGCTTCCGCGTGGCGCGAAAGATCGTAGTCAGTGCGGTAAGCAAGACCATAGAGCTCTTTGCGTCCCATTGGGAAATCAAACTCGAAATCAATCGTGCGCTTAGAGTAATGCGCTCGGTCGTCAGCAGATACTTCAAGCTCGTGCACCGCATCCTTCTCAATACCCACTTCTTCAATCCACGCCCACATCTCTTTCCTCCAGTATTCAAAACGTTCCTCCCAGTCTGCTTCCTTGATGAAGTACTCGAACTCCATCAAATCGAATTCACGCACACGGAAGAGGAATTCGCGCGGTGCAATCTCGTTACGAAATGCCTTGCCGCTCTGCGCAATACCAAACGGCAGCTTCGGGTGGAAGGAATCGATAACGTTCTTAAAGTTTACAAACATTCCCTGTGCAATCTCGCCACGCAGGTAGCCGGTGGTCGTGCCGCCCTTTGCTGCTCCCATCTCAACCGGGAAGAGGAGGTTGAACTGCTTGGTAGCGCCGAGCTTCCCTCCACAATCTGGGCACTTCTCCCCTTCCACGTGGTCGGCACGGAAACGGTGCTTACACTTCTCACACTCAACCATTGGGTCGGTGAAGCCTTCAAGGTGGCCGGACGCCTTCCAGACTGCCTCCGGCATGACGATACTTGAATCGAGACCGTACATGTCGTCACGCGAGCTCACGAAGCGATTCCACCAGAGAGTCTCAATGTTTCTCTTGAGCGCAGCGCCCATCGGTCCGTAGTCGTACGTACCAGCAAGGCCTCCGTAAATCTCGGAACCCAGATAGACAAAGCCTCGGCGCTTGGCGAGGGCAACGAGCGTATCGAGTGAGACCTTCATACCCCCGAGCTTACTTCACGCGCGCACCCGCGTCGATAGAGGGCGCGGTGGCGGTTACGGCTTCCTGAATATAGCGATCGAAGGCGGAGAGGGTCGGGCTGGTCACGATGACAGGACTTACCCCGACCTGCGAGAGGCTCGGGAGGAACGCAACCTCAAAGGAGGTTGAGCGAGGACTTGCGTGGGCCGCGAGGTCTCCAACGTTCCATGACAGCTCACGGGAAGTTGCGTTGTAAACGACCTCTGACCCACTCACGAAGCGGACATAGGACGGGAGCGTCGCCTTGGCTATAGCGCCAGCAACGGCATTGACCCCATTGCCAACCGAGAGAGTAACAACGTAGGAGGTCTCGACATCGGGGGTTGGTGGGTTGGGGCCGGCACTCCTGGAGGCGGTTGCGGTGAACGAGAGCTGACTTGCGACCTGGACGGTCCTTGAAAGCGTCGAAGTAATTTCCTCAGTCACACCCGTCTCCCCCACACGACGACCAGCCACCGCCACGTTCACCGTAATGGAGGGATTGTGAAGCGTTGCAAGTTCGGCCGCAGATTTACTCGTGAACGTGAAGGAGCTCGCGCCACTATCACCCGGCTGCAGTGTGCGAAGTCCCGTGGTGGTATCTCGGTTGAAGACAATGGTCGTATCAGAAGAGCGGTAGAAGCCTCCACTGCTTGCAATTGATTTCTTATCGAGCGCTGCACCGGAAAGATGAATTTCAATTTCGCCGTCGAGAATCTGCGTTGGAAGCGTGTTCTGCCAGGAGATGATGCCCTGCACTTCCGCTCCTGGCTTCACCGCAACCGAGTTCGCGTCACTACGATCAAGCGAGAGCGAGACTGCAATAAACGGACGCGTAATAGCAACGAGCGCCTCCTTCGTAATAAACGAGACGCTTAAGTCTCCCGAGCCGTCTGCCTTCGAGGTTCCGGCGGAGAAACGGAAGACGCGTTCGTCCTTATCTTGGCCGCCCAGGATGCCGCGTATAGAAATGGTGCGCTGTTCGCCCGGCTGCAGTGTTCCAATCTTAAAGAGTGTATTGCCTACCGATGCCTGGGAGGCCCCAGTGAATGAGAACCCGAATGGGTATTCAGCGGTGATTGCGAGATTATCAATGGCTGCCGGTGCATTCGAACGTATCGTGATATCAAACGTCATCTCCTGGCCGGAGGAAACTTCAGAAAGCGCATCGACATTCACTGATACTGGCGATGTCCCGATAGTGAAGTCAAAGGATTCTTTCTTCTCGAACACCGCGTTTGAGCCTTCGGTGCGGTACTCAAGCGTCATTGGTATGGTGATGCCTTGATTCGCCTCCCCAAAGAGCGTGGCGCGTACGGTGCGCTTCACACTCTCACCTGGACCGATGGTCCCGATAGCAACTGCTTCATGCGAGAGCGGCTGCGGGTCCTTATCTGCCGAGTACGTGCCATCGGGGAAATCAACGAGGAGTCTCGCATCAGTCAGTGTTGCCGGGTTCTCATTCTTGATAACCAAGAACAGCGAGACCGTGTCTCCTCCAGCAATAGAGGTGGGAGGATTCTCAATCGTAATCTTTACGCGCTCGTTTGAGACAGAGCGTCCGCCCTGCACCACGAGGAAGAACGCGACGATAAGCGCTATGAGAAAGAACCCCGCAGCACCCATAAGAAAGAGCGCGGAACGGGAGAGCCCCGGACGCTCTGGCCCCTGGGGTGCCTGCGGCTTCCCTGCTTCCTTGGTCCAGCCATGGGGCACTTTAGAGCCCTTCGCGGAAAGCGAGGAGGGATGTATATCAAACGAGGTCCCTGGGGAGTACAGCCGCTTTCGCGTCTCCTCAAGCGGCCCAGTGTCTTCTTGCGCGCCTGGCATGATACACAAAAGTATACCTTACAGACCGGAAGCAGCGATGCCCTGATTGATGCGTGCGATAATCTGCTTCCGATTCCCTTCAATGGAAGCTGGCACCTCTCCAGCATCAAGCCCGAGCGCGTTCACAATCCGGAGCGCGGCTAGGCACTCTGCGGCATCCTGTTTCTCCTCGTTCTCATCCTTAAGCGCGATGAGTAAATCGCGGAAGGCCCGAAAGAGTTCTGGCTCCTTTGTTTCCCCGTGAACAAGCCGCAAAAGGAGGAGCGAGATGCGCCCCGCTCGCACTCGCGCTGCAGGAGGCAGCTCTGTGAAGTGGTCTTCCACAAGCGAGGCACCTGAAAGGCGCCATCCTTCTTTTCCGTAGAGCAAGCTCGCGTCGAGCTCTGAGAGGGTCCGGAGCGCATGCGAGAGCTTTGCTCCTGATTTGCGCACTCCCTGCGCACGTGCACGAAGCAAACCAAAGTCTGCGGTGAGGAGTGTCACGAGCGCACTCGCCTCCCCGATAGACGTACGGGAGAGGACAATGGCCGGCGTGACGTAGTTAGGACGCATCGCGCGTAAGAGAGAAAGAAACGGGACCCGTTGAAAGCTCGGCGGTGTGAGGGCCACTTCCCTTAACCACTGAAACAGTATCGCGCGGTGAAAAGCCGGCGGTCTTGCGCGCTTCGGCGACCGCGCGGGCAAAGGCACGTTCATCCCCCTCCTGTACGAGTTCTGGGGTGAGCACCGTATCGAGCTTCACCTCCGTTCCAACGACAATGTTTTTCACGTTCACTTCGTCAGCGACAATTGCTGAGAGCGCAGGTGATAGTGCTTCAGTGACCGTAAGCGTTGCAAGCGGCTGTCGCACTTTGATGTTCGCCTTCTGGCGAAGCATGAGTGCTTCGGAGGCAACCGCGCGGACCTTCTGCATATCAGCAATCAGCGCGTCCTCTTTGCGAGAGCCGAAGAACGGTTTCTTGATTTCCGGCCAGGAAGCCAAGTGCACACTCTCTGGGTCGTTGTCCTTCTTTACGTTCCTATAGAGTTCCTCTGCAACGAATGGCATTGCCGGAGCGATGACCTTGGAGAGCTCAAGAAGCACATGACGAAGCGTGCGGAGTGCTGCCTGCTTGTCTGCCTCATCCTCTCCCTTCATGCGGTCACGAGAACGCCTCAAGTACCAAGTCGAAAGGTCATCAATAAACTCGCGGTACGGGCGCACGGCACGCGGAACATCGTAGCGTTCAAGCGCGTCTGTTGCGTCCTCAATTACCTGCGTAAGGCGCGCGAGTATCCAGCGATCAAGTGGGTGCGTGCTCTTCCCCTCCCCTTCCTTAAGATCCTGCTTGAAGAGCAGATAGAACGACAGCACATTGCGCAGCATGTTCACGACGCGCGCGTGCACATCCTTCACGTCTTCATCGCGGAACATGAGATCCTCTGCCTGCATCACGGGGCTTGAAAGCATGTAGTAGCGGAAGGCGTCAGCACCATACTGATCAAAGAGCGCGTACGGGTCCGTGTAGTTATTCTTGCTCTTAGAGAGCTTCGCACCATCCTTGGCCACCACGTTTCCGGTCGTGATGACGTTCTTGAAAGATTGGCGCCCGAAGATAGAGACGGAGATGGCGTGCATGTAATAGAACCATGCGCGCGTCTGACCAATGTACTCGGACACAAAGTCGCCCGGAGCTCGTTTTTCAAATTCCTTTTGGTTCTCGAACGGATAGTGGTATTCCGCAAACGGCATGGAGCCTGACTCTACCCAACAGTCCACGACTTCTGGTGTGCGAGTAAGCGGCTCGCCGTCCTTCTCAAGCACTACGCGATCAAGGTATGGGAGATGGAAGTCGAGCTCGTAGTTGCGATTGTGCGGCAGCGGTACGAAGTTAAGCGGCACCATCTTTCCGCGCTCGGGGTACGGAATATCGACAATCTCCTTCGCTGTTGCCCCTCGCACGATGCCATAGAGCATCCAGAGCGGCTCGCCGTGCGAGACGATGAGTATCTTCTTGTCTTTGTACTTCTCCTCAAGCGAGTAGAGGAAATCTCCCACACGCTTCCTGAGGTCGTTAAGAGACTCCCCTCCTTCAGGCCCCTTCTCGAAGCGGGCGAGGTTGCTTTCTTTCGTATCCGGGAAGTGTTTGTGGAACTCGATGAGCGTCTGTCCGTTAAGGAACCCGTGATTGTATTCCGAGAGTGCAGCATCAACGACGACCTGTTCAGGCTTGCAGCCGATGGCTTTCACGACAATCTCCGTGGTCTCGCGCGTGCGCACAAATGGAGAGGTAATAACGACATCGATATCGCACTTCTTGAGTTCCTCCGCAGCTTTGGCTACCTGTGCCTTCCCTTGCTCCGTGAGGTGTACAGGCTCCGTAGGGTCAGCGCTTATGCGACTCTCCACATTGCTGTCGGCTTCTCCGTGTCGGAGCGAGTAGTACGTATTCCCGCTCTTCTTCGTGAGCTGCTTGAGCTCATCAAGAGAACCGACCACTGTGACCTCCCCTTTCGGACTCTTCCATATAGGAAGCGGAGACGCCCAGAAACGATTGCGAGAAATGGTCCAATCAGGGGCACCTTCAAGAATGTGCTTGAAGCGTCCGTGCTTAAGATGCTCAGGCACCCACGTAATCTTCTCGTTCTCTGAAAGGAGCTTCTGCTTCACGTCTTGTATGTTGATGAACCAGGAAGACACCGCGTTGTAGATGAGCGCTGTACCACAGCGGTAACAGTGCGGGTAGGAGTGCGTATTCATCGCACGCGCAAACATGAGGCCGCGCTTCTCAAGGTCTTCCTTTATAAGTGGTTCTGCCTTCTTGATGTACTGGCCGTGTACAAACTCAGGTGCGTCCGTGTTGTACGTACCGTTGGGGTTCAAGAGTGGGATCATCGGGAGTCCTTCCTTGAGACCGAGCGCGTAGTCATCTTCTCCGTATATGACGGCGGTGTGCACGACGCCAGTACCGTCAGTGGTCGTGACAAAGTCTGCTGGGAGCACCATCCACTTCTTTCCTGTGTGTGCCGCTGCCTTCGCTATGGTGTAGAGCGGCTCGTACTCAATGCCCACAAGTTCCTTCCCCACGAACTCCTTTGCCGGATTCGAAAGTCCAAGCGTCTCAGCACGCTCCTTTGCTGCAACAAGCGATACGCCGTCCTTCTCGTAGAGTGCGTATGAAATCTCCGGCCCCACCGCAAGTCCGACGTTCCCGGGAAGTGTCCACGGCGTCGTGGTCCACGCGAGTATATAGGTGTTCTCCGGAAGTCCGTGTTTCTCCGGATTCCTCACCTTGAACTTCACTGTTACCGCTTCCTCGGTAAGGTCCTTGTACGTGTTGTCCATCGCAATCTCTGCTTTGGCGAGTGGTGTCTCGCAGTGCGGACAGTACATAAGCACCTTCCTACCCTCATAGAGGCGGTTCTTCTTATGTATCTCCTTAAGTCCCCACCACACACTTTCGATGAAGCTGTTGTCCATCGTCTTGTAGGAGTTGTCGAAGTCGACGAAGCGTCCAAGGCGCTCAATGTAGCGCTTCCACTCATGCACATAATCAAGCACCATCGAGCGAGCCGTCTCATTGAACGTCTCGATACCTATGGAAAGAATCTCTTTTTTGTTCTTGAGTCCAAGCTTCTTCTCCACGAGAGATTCAATCGGGAGACCGTGCGTGTCCCACCCCCAGCGCCTGCGTACCCTGTATCCGCGCATGGTCTTGTAGCGCGGGATGAAGTCCTTGGCGACCGAGGAGAGCAGCGAGCCTTGGTGCGGGAGACCAGTAGCGAACGGAGGACCATCATAGAAGGTGAACTCGCCTTTGGGGGCGGGCTTCTCAAGCGACTTCTCGAAAATCTGCTGCTCCTTCCAAAACGCGAGAACCTCTTCCTCGCGCGTGGCGACGTCTGTTTTAGCCGTAGTTTCAGCCATAATCCTCCATCCTATCGTAGGGGGAAGGATTCCCCAAAAACCTAGTTATCGATATGGGTGACGATGCGACCAGCGTCAGGCTTCCCGTGTCCCTGTATGACATGTACTTTCTGGTCGTGACTTGAATCCTTCAACGCTCTAGTTACAGCCTCGCGGAGTTCGAGCTCGTTAGTGACTACGTACTGACGTGCATTACCGTGCTCGCCCCACGGCGCAATCAAAATCGGGTAGGCTGCCTTTTTGTCGGCAATCAACTGAAGAACCCCTTCCGCGTTCGTAGCGGAAAGCTGCTGAGGAAGTTGTTCGCCGCTCTGTTCCATATGTAAACGATACTACATCTTCGCTGGCGTCGGAATGGCAAGAAGCCAGAGACCATTCTCCATCGTGGTGACGAACGCACGGGCAACAAGCAGCTTGTACGCCTCATGCTCCCCGCCAAGGATGCGGTTGGCTGCATAGAAAGAGTTCCACTCCCCTGCCAGTTGCGTAAGGTACTGCGCCACATGATGTGGAGCGCGTTCGCGTTCAGCACGTGCAGCAACTTCTGGGAAGCGCGTAATCAGGCGCTCGATAAGATACGGCTCTGCTGGTGCGTCCTTCGCGTCTCCATCGTTACCCGCGGTCGCAAGAATCGACTTTGCGCGCACCATCGCGTACTGCAGATACGGACCTGAATCCCCCTCTAGAGAAAGGGACTTCTCAGGATCGAAGATTATGTTCGAACCGAGTGCCTGGCGGAGAATTGGATACTTAATCGCACCAAGCGCTACCTGCTCAGCAACAATCGGATCCTCGCTCTTTTCGGACACCTGCTCGATAAGATCGTTGATGAACGTTCGTGCGGTCACCACGTTCCCTTCGCGCGACGACATCTTGCCCGACGGAAGCTTCAACATGCCGTGCGCAAGGTGCGAGGTCTTCTCGCCAAGAGCCGGGGCTACCTCTTTGAGCGCCTCGAGCACGACCATGAAGTGCCCGACCTGTTCAGTTGCAGTAACGATGATGGAAACATCTGCGGGCCAGCGCTCTTCTTTAAGGAAGGCGAGTCCAATCTCTTTCGTCTCGTAGGTGGGCGTACCCTGTGACGTGATGAACACACGAGTGTGCTTCCCCTTTTTCTCTCCCTTGTACACGATGGCACCATCGCTTTCTTCGAAGACACCGTTCTCGAGATTCTTGCGCACGATGTCGAGACCGATAGGAGCAGTCTCACTTTCAAAGAAGTAGTAGTCGAACTTTGTGCCGAGCACTTTGTAGATTTCCTCAAACGCTGCAAGCGATACTTCCCTGCCCTTGCGCCAGAGTTCTGCGAGTTCCCGGTCTTCATTCTTGTAGATAGCCCGGTTGAGCGCATCTATCTCCGCTTTCGCATCAGGACTCTCTTCGTACGCTTTCGCTCCGTGGGTGTATGCCTTCCCGATGTCAGTAGCGTTTGCGGGCTCCAGGTTCCCAACCTTCTGCAACCCCCAAAGACACTTAGCCACGTGCGGGCCAACGTCTCCTTCGTAGTTCACATGCGAGACGGTAGCACCGGAGAATTCAATCAAGCGCGCGACTGATTCCCCAATCGCGTTACTCATGAGGTGCCCAATGTGCATCTCCTTAAATGGATTCGGGTCCGTGTACTCCATCATCACGCGCACTCCCTCGTTTGCGGTTCCGCGCCCCCAGTCTTTTCCTGTTGCGCGTAGAATCTCGCTCGTGATGACACTCCGTGCGAGTGTGACGTTAATGAATCCAGGTCCTGCAACCGTGACGCTCGTGACCTCCTCTTTGAGGGCCTTCGTGATGCCTGAAGCGATAGTGTCAGCAACTTCCTTAGGGTTCTTCCCCAGAATCTTGGCCACCACCAGGGCGGCGTTTATGGCGTAGTCGCCGTGAGAGTGGTCAGCTGGGCGCTCTACGGCGAAGGCAACATCGGGAGCTCCGATATCTGCCAGTGCCGCCGCTACGACGTCCCTAATGCGAGTTTCCATCAAACGAGTATAGCAAAAGCGCCCTAGTCCCGAAGGACCTTGATGAGCGCATATTTCTCCTTCTTCAACATGCCAAACCCGTTCTTCTCGAAGAGTTCTTTGGCGCCGGTGATGGAGAGCACCTCATATACCTTTTTCTTATCGGCGAGTGCAACACAGGCATCAATGAGTTCGGTTGCAATGCCCTTCCCTCGAAACGCTTTGGATACCGCAAGTGAGCGAATCTCTGCAAGACGCTTGGAGTAAATGACGAGCGCGCAACAGCCAACAATACGAGCAGGCTTCCCATCTACCGCAACAAAGAATTCTGTTGTGCGCGGCAGATGATCCTGCAGCAGGATTCCTGCATGCTCGCGTATGAGCTTATGAATGGACTTTGCGTCCTTGCTGGTAGCTTTGCGTACTTTCATCTAGCGAAACGACTCTGGAACCGGATGCTTCTCTGCCATCGTCTTGATTTCTGCTTTGGCTTTCGCGACGGTGTCTGCGTCGCGTTTGCGAAGTATCTCAATCATGAGTTCAGCGACACGTACGCACTCCGCTTCTTTGAAGCCACGCGTGGTAATTGCTGGAGTTCCAAAGCGAATACCAGAAGGATCCATCGGCTTGCGCGTATCGTCAGCAATCGAGTTCTTGTTGAGCGTAATGCCCGCCTCATCCAAGAGCGTCTCTGCATCGTGTCCTGAAATCTGGTACGAGCCCCAGACGTCAGCGAGGATAAGGTGGTTACTGGTACCGCCCGTAATCAAGCGGGCACCGTCCTTGAGGAATACATCCGCCATTGCAGCGGCGTTTACTACCACCTGCTTGGCGTAGGTCTCAAAGGAAGGCTCAAGTGCCTCACCGAAACAGACTGCCTTGGCAGCAATCATGTGCATGAGTGGGCCGCCCTGGAACCCTGGGAAGACGGACTTATCAATCTTCTTTGCGATGTCTGCATCCTCGCGTGTGAGAATCATGCCGCCGCGTGGGCCACGCAGTGTCTTATGCGTCGTGGTAGTCATCACGTCGAAGCCGTAATCAAACGGATTTTTTACTGCCTTACCAGCGATGAGACCAGCGATGTGCGCGACGTCCATGACGGCAACAGCTCCCACTTCGCGCGCGATTGCGACGAACTTCGCATAGTCGAGCTCGCGTGGATACGCAGAGTAGCCAGCAAGCAACATCTTAGGTTTCTCCTTCTTCGCAACCTCGAGCATTGCATCGTAATCGATTTCTCCCGTCTCAATGTTCTTCATCTTATAGCGCACGAAGTTGAAGATTTTAGTGAGGTAGGTCACTGGGTGTCCGTGTGTGAGGTGTCCACCGTGGGAGAGGTCCATGCCGAGAATCGTGTCTCCGGGCTCAAGAAGCGCGAAGTACATCGCAACGTTTGCGGGAGCACCTGCGTGTGGCTGCACGTTTGCGAATCCTGCACCAAAGAGTTTCTTCGCACGATCACGCGCAAGGTCCTCGACAACGTCGGTGTACTGCTGGCCGCCGTAGTAGCGCTTGCCCGGATACCCTTCCGAGTACTTGTTGGTGAGGACAGAGCCCATCGCCTCGCGTACTGCGAGCGACACGTAGTTCTCAGAAGGAATAAGCTCGAGGCCTTCGCGCTCGCGCTTCTCTTCTCCCTCTATTGCACTCCAAACTTCCGGGTCATCACGCTTCACGTGATCGTAGCTGTTCATAAGAGACACACTAGGCTTCTAAGTACCGATTATACAAGGAGTCCTTTGACTACCCTATACACATCCTCGTGGATTGCCTCCCGAGGCCTCATCTGGCCATTTTCCGCGCATTCAATGACGTGCCAGTTAGGCTGGCGCTCGGCAAGCCATTTGGCTGCCTCGTAGCTGCGCTCCATATAGTCTTGGTCCTTCTCCACTACATCCTTGCCGTCCGTATTCTTCACCTCCCGCTTCTCATCGAGGAGCTTGAGGGAAATCTCAAGTGGCACATGGAAGTAGATGACGGCGTCAGGCTTTGGGACACCAAGGGTGGTGTGCTCCATGCCATCGAGCCAGATAAGGAACTCCTCGCGTTCCTCTGTCGCGGAAATCTTGCCTCCTTGGTGTATCTGGTTGGAGGAGGAAAAGCGGTCCGTAATCACTACCTTCCCCTGGTCGAGCGCATGCTTAATTCTAGGCGTCTCCTCGAAGCGGTCCAGCGCGTAGAGGGTGGAGGCAATTTTTGGGTCGAGGTTGGCGAAGTCTCCGCACTTCCCGGCAAGGCAGGCGGCAAGGA
The DNA here is from genome assembly GCA_964391975.1 of uncultured Candidatus Saccharibacteria bacterium. Classification (GTDB taxonomy): domain Bacteria; phylum Patescibacteriota; class Minisyncoccia; order Phycocordibacterales; family Phycocordibacteraceae; genus C7867-001. Next base: position 32,583 of record CAYMNZ010000002.1, read on the forward strand.
GGGTCCCAAAGAAGTTGCGGTTGTAGGAGGGGAAGTTGAGCGCTTCGTGCTCTACATCGTCTTTCTGGAGGCGCTCAGACAGAAGCCTGGTCTGGGTCGCCTTCCCAGAGCCGTCATTGCCGTCGAGGACTATAAACACCCCTTTTTTCATACCCTTAGTATACTGCCTGTATATGGAACAACCCTACCTAGACGTCCTTACAAAGATCCTTGAAGAAGGGAAAGATAAAGATGACCGCACAGGCGTAGGTACCCGCAACCTGTTCGGCTTTCAGATGCGCTTTGATCTCTCCAAAGGCTTCCCTGCGATGACTACCAAGAAGCTCGCATTCAAGGCCGTGAAAAGCGAACTCCTATGGTTTCTGGAGGGCAGCAGCGATGACAATCGTCTTAAGGAATTAAACGGTTCCGAGCGCTCTATCTGGACAGCCAATGGCGAAGCCGATTACTGGAAGCCAAAAGCAAAATTTCCTGGGGACCTCGGTCGCGTCTACGGCGTGCAATGGAGAAGTTGGCAGAAGCCCGATGGCGGCACCGTCGATCAGATTAAGGATGTAATCGAGCGCATCAAAAAAAATCCTAACGACCGTCGTCTCATCGTGTCTGCATGGAATCCAGGCGAGCTAGACCTCATGGTGCTTCCTCCGTGCCACATGATGTTCCAGTTTTTCGTCGCAGACGGAAAGCTCTCGCTACAGATGTATCAGCGCAGCTGCGACATGTTCCTCGGCGTCCCGTTCAACATCGCATCCTATTCCCTTCTACTTTCGATGGTCGCGCAAGTGACAGGCCTGAAAGTCGGAGAATTCGTACACGTACTTGGCGACGCTCATATATATATGAACCACATGGACGCGGTAAAAGAACAGCTCGCGCGCGAACCAATGCCGTCTCCAACTCTGTGGCTCAATCCTGAGATTACAGACATCGACAAGTTCACCATGGATGACATCAAGCTTGAGAATTACGAGTCACATCCTTCCATAAAAGCGCCGATGGCCGTATGAGCGCAGAGAGGCCGATAACACCTGAGTCAAAAGAATATACCCGCGAAGACCTGGAGAATTTGTTCTTCTGGTCCTTTTATCCCTCACAAGGAAGCAAAGCACTTCATACACTTACCTTCATCGTGCTTCTTACGGAAAACCCGGGACTCGTTTCAGAAGTTGAGAAACTACACCAGGAACTTGGTAACTATTCTCCCGCGTGGCTCGATACGCCATTTGCTGCTCGGCTTGTTGATCGTGTTGGGCGCCGCCGAACAAGCCCTATTCACAGCACTAATCTTTCCCGCCCTCCACTCGAAGCTGAAAAAGAAGTACGCGACCGATTGCAGACATTGTTTGAGGCAGCTGAGGCTGCAAAACTGTACCGACAGCACCCAGAAGCAGCGCCGCTTGAAGCATTTGCTCGAGAAACCCTGAGTCGCGAAATAGTACTCTACAAACAGGCAGAAAGTGGTGAGAAAGAGGGGCTTATGGAAGCCCGCACGCGCGTCGGATTCTCTATGGCGTGCTTCTATGGCCTCTCTCCTAACCGCGAGACCCATCTTGCAGGAAGTCGTCAAACCCCTCCCCAACCAGGGGAATACCAGGACATGTGGAGGAAAGTTGGAGACTTCTTGAAAACTTCCTACCCAACGCTCGGATCTGAAACAAAGGATAGGCTTGATCGACTCGTTGAACTCTACCAGAGTGCTACCGGCGAAACGCTTACTCTCCCACAGTAATTTTGCATTTCCCTTTCCCCGCTGTATTCTCTTTCTACTATGGCTCTCTCCGACAAGAAGATTCTCGAACACATGAAGGCCGGCACGGTCGTCATCGAGCCGTTTGATAAAGACAACCTCTGCACGTCCTCAATGGACGTTACCCTCGGCGAGTGGTTCTACCGCGAACAGCGCCCGAAACGCTACAAGAACCTCTTCAACCTCTACAGCAAAGAGGATACTGAACTTATCTGGGGCACAGAGCCACATCGCGCAAGCTTTGCGAAAGATTGCCTTAACGATTTCAACTTTAAGTTCGAAGGCATCCGCCCTGACGACAAGGTTATCCTCCTTGAGCCGGGCGAGACGATTCTTGCGCACACCAACGAGTTCATCGGCGGACGCGATACGGTCACTACTATGATGAAGGCGCGCTCCTCTCTCGGGCGTAACTTCATCAACGTTTGTAAGTGCGCTGGCTGGGGGGATGTCGGTTACATCAACCGCTGGACGATGGAGATTTCAAACTCCTCCCGCCACTACATCATCCCGCTCGTCGTTGGTCGCCGCATCGCGCAGCTGGTTTTCTTTGAGACCGGACCTATTCTCAAAAAGGATTACGCATCCACGGGCAAGTACCAGACCTCAACCGAGCTCAAGAAGCTCAAACGTGATTGGAAGCCGGAGATGATGCTCCCTCGTCTTTGGAACGATCGCGATATTAAGAAGCGACAACCGTGGCACAAGAAATCAAAATAAGTAACACCCTAAGCGCCTATGGCGCTTTCGTTACCTACGTCCCGCTCAAGGGCGAAGTCCCCTTCAACGACTACCTCACACTTCCCAAGGAAGCAGCGCAATACAAAATTACACCCCGCGCTTCTCTCAATCCCGAGCGCGAAGCTGAAGCTGCACGCGCCGCTGCCAAGGGACTTCCAGTTGCTATCCTCATGCCAGGACGCGCCTTTGATCTTCACGGCACACGGCATGGCCAAGGCGGCGGCTGGTACGACCGCTTCCTTGGGTTTGTTCCCAAGAACTGGCTGCGGGTTGGATTCTGCTACCCTACTCAATTCTTTGAGGGCCCCATCACCCGGGAGCCGTGGGATCAGGTCATGGACTACGTCTGCGTGGCCGAAGGAAGTGGGCTCGTGGTCTATCACACCAAAGCGCGTGGCATTTGATACTCTAAGGACATGATTGCTGCCATTGCTGCTATCGGAGCTACCACCAACGTCCTCGGAAAGGACAACGATCTCGTATGGGAAATCCCCGAAGACCTTGAGCGGTTCCGAAACTTCACCCGCAACCACCCCATCATCATGGGCCGCAAGACCTGGGAATCGCTGCCTGCCGAACGCCGACCACTCCCCAAGCGCACCAACATCGTGGTGACACGCCAAGCTGACTACGATGCTCCGGGCGCAGTGGTTGTGTCTTCAGTTGAAGCTGCTGTTGAAGCGGCAAGGAACTCACCAGGAGCTGAAGAGATTTATATCATTGGTGGCAGCGGGATTTTCAAAGATTCCTTCCCGTATACTGACCGTCTCTATCTCACGCTAGTGCATGACGACGCAGAAGGTGATGTGCACTTCCCCGACTACGGGGAGTTCACGAAAGTAATTGAGCGCATCGAGCACCTCGACCACACGCCGCCCTACACGTATCTCACCCTTGAACGCTAGCGTGCGTAGTACTGCGTACTGAAGATAGAAATGAGAAGTTCAACTCTGCTCCGCAGTGCGGGGGGAAGTTCTTTCTCTTCGAGAAGCGTCCCCGCAGTCGTCAGTGCTTTCCCCAACATAGTGCTCGTGATAGCTCCTATCTTCATAAAATAGCGCGACTGGTCGCCCGTATGTCTATACTCGGCAACAATGGGCTCGAACGCCCTACGGAACTCGGCAAGTTCTTCGGGTAGTTCCTTAAGGGCCTGTGCAAACAGTGGGCCGTAGTAGCGAAGTGCTTCGACGCCCTGCGTGTCTTTGTGCATGCGTTTCGCGAGCGTACGACAGATAGCAGCTACGAGTTCGTTATTTATAACGGGCTGCGGAAGATCGCGCGCACCACCGAGGTAGAGCTGGCGTTCAAGCAATTTCATGATGACAATGATGCGTTCGCTATTCATCTCCAGTTCTTTGCGATCTTCAACCGTAAAGAAGACCCGGATAAGAATGGCGAGCGCTGTACATTTTTCACGCTCCCAAATCCACGCGGCATTGCTGGCATCTATTTCCCGATTTATTCCCCGTGCAGCATGCGCGGTAGTCGCATTCTCTCCATACTTCTCAACAAGATTTTCCGGAAGCGGTGTCTGCATAAAACGCATAATCGCTTCAGCGGGGTTCTGCGTATTCAAGAGGTCTTCAATCATGCCGATGGCAATGCCCTGAAGTACCTGCGGGAACACCAGGTTCATGTCTCTGGCGCGCTCAAAGATTGGGGTAATCTCCGCCACAGACATGGGTCCTTTCTCAGGATTGGAGGCTGTCTCAGGAGTGTTCGACATGCGCGTATTCTACACAAGAAAAAACCCCGCTTTCGCGGGGCTGGTTCTTATTTAACGTTGATTCCCATCGAGCGGGCGGTGCCTTCAATGATGCGGTCGGCCGCTTCAGGAGAGCCTGCGGAGAGGTCCGGCATCTTCTGCTCAGAGACCTTGCGAACCTGGTCCTTGGTCAAGGTTGCAACCGGCTTGCCGCCTGGCTTCTGAGAACCCTTATCCATACCAAGAATCTTGAGAATAAGACGAGAAGCTGGAGGGGTCTTGAGAACGAAGGAGAAGGTGCGGTCCTCGTAGACGGAAAGGTCCACAGGGATGATATCTCCCATCTTGTCCTTGGTGGCCTCGTTGAACTTGTTAACGAAATCTCCAATGTTCACACCGGCTGGACCGAGGACGGTACCGACTGGAGGCGCAGGGGTGGCCTTCCCTGCGGGGATTTGGAGCTTAATCTTCTTTACGACTTTAGGCATAGTTGAATGACTTTACGCTAGAGCTTGCGAACCTGCAAGAAATCGAGCTCGACCGGGGTCTCACGGCCGAACATGGCCACGAGGACCTTCACCTTGCCGCGCTCCTCGTCGACCTCCCCTACCTTACCCTCAAGGTCCTTAAACGGACCGTCAGCAATGACCACAGGGTCGTCCTTGCCGAGGTCGATGCGGTGCTTAGGAGCCTCTGCATCCATGCGCTTCATGAGCGAGGAGACCTCGTCGTCACTCATAGGGACTGGGGTAACCCCTGAGCCTACAAAGCCGGTGACGCGAGGCGTGTTGCGCACCACGAACCAGGAATCCTCGTCCACAATCATGCGCACGAGGATGTAGCCCGGGTAAATCTTCTCTTCCTCAACAACGCGCTTGCCGCCCTTTACGCGAATCTTCTTCTCGGTAGGTACGACTACCTCGAAAATCTTCCCTTCCATGCCAAGGGATTCAATGCGCTGCTTGAGGTTACGCTCAACGGCGTTCTCGTAACCAGCGTAGGTGTGGATGGTGTACCAGCGAGGCTCCGGGTTAATGGAGTCTTCGGAGAAACTGGGCGAGGTGCGCATTTCCATAAGAAGAGTGTTAGCGAATAAAGGAGCCGACGAGGTTCGTGAACACGTAGTCGAACCCGGAGATAATAAGTGCGAAGATGACCGAAATCACGATGATGAGCAACGTGTGGGTAGCGGCCGTGCGCGGCTTAGGCCACACGACATGTTCGAGTTCTGCGCGTACGTTCTTAAGATAGGTGAAGAGTGACTTCATGGTCCAAAATAAAAAGCCCCGAGGGCCTTTGATACAAGAGGATAGTACAACCCTGGCCGGGGGGCGTCAAGATAACGAAAAACCGCCCCAGAAGGGGCGGTTTTTCAGAGAGTCTGTTTAACGAATCTCGTAGGTCACCATCACGGTGATGGAAGTCTCATTCTCCCCTACTGGAAGAGATGGGGCTGGGCGGTTGCTCACTCCCGCATCCATGGCCATTTCAGCCTTGCCGCCGTAGCCGTACTCATACGGGTAGTAGCCAGTGTTCTCTGAGAAGGAAACGACCTTGCCGAGAGAAACGCCGAGCTCGCTCGCAAGTTTCTTGGCCTTTTCCTTTGCCTCCTTGATTGCTGCATCGCGTGCCTCTTCGCGAACCGAATCAGCATCGTCTAGAACGAAGTTCGGGCCCGAGATGTTCTGCACGCCGGCGCTGCCAAGACCTTGGAGGACCTCGCCCGCCTTAGCCGTGTCGCGAACCTTAACCTCTACTCCCTGGGATACTTCGTAGCCCGTGATACGTGGGCTTGAAGCTACTGGAGGGCAAACGCCTGAGTAACAAGGCTGTGGGTATTCATACGTTGGGTTAACGCTGTAGTACGTAGTCTTCACATCAGCCTCTTCGATGTCCATGTCCTCCACAGAGGCGAGGGCGGCGTCGATGCGAGCAGTTGCTTTGTCCTGTGCTTCAGCAACGGTTGCTCCGCGCTCCATGACCGTAAAGGAAATCTGTGCGACGTCCGGAATAGCAGTTGCCTCTCCGGTGCCCTCCACCGTAATGGTGCGTGCTGGGTACATCTCGGAATTACCGAGAGCATAGAGACCGTCGATTGTCTTTACAAGAAGAAAGAGGGCGAGCAGCGTTACTGCTGCAATAGCTGCAAAGCGGAATGCCTTTGAGCCCGTGAGTTCATTAAATGTGTCCATAGCTATGTATAGTGTCTGTTATTGGTTGAGTTTATCATGAGCGATGACGCTCCGTGGGGGTAAACATTACCGGCCCTCTATGCTACCGTTCCCTTCATGACGCCCTTGATTTCAAGTCTTCTTGCCGTTGGTGTGGTGAGTATTGTCTCCCTGGTTGGGGCCGCGACTCTGTCTCTCAAGGAAAGCTTCCTCCGCAAGACACTCTTTCTGCTGATTTCACTTGCCGCAGGTGCCCTTCTGGGAGATGCCTTTATCCATCTTCTCCCAGAAGCCTTTGAGGAGGCCGCACCTCTCACGGTCTCTATCCTCGTTTTGGTCGGCTTCTTTTCCTTCTTCGTGCTCGAGAAATTCCTGCACTGGCACCACAGTCACGGGGACGATGAGTTCTCTCCTGAGCACGCGCGTATCCACCCAGTGGGCCACCTGGTACTCATCTCCGACGGCGTTCATAACCTTATCGATGGTCTTGCTATTGGGGCTGCCTTCCTCGTCTCGCCAGAAGTAGGTATTGCGACCACCATCGCTATCGTGCTGCATGAGATACCTCAGGAGATTGGAGACTTCGGCCTCTTGATTCACGCCGGGTACTCACGTGCAAAGGCACTCTTTATGAACTTCCTATCTGCCCTCTTCGCTTTCGTTGGTGTAGGACTTGTCTTCTGGCTCTCAACTGCAGCTGAGGGAGCTGCGCCGCTTATCGCCGCGTTCGCTGCAGGAAACTTTATCTACATCGCGGCCTCCGACCTTATACCAGAGCTCCACAAAACCACCGCCCCGTGGCAGTCGGCACTCCAGTTTGCAACCATCGTTCTTGGCCTTATCGCGATGGTACTTCTGCTTGGGCTCGAGTAGCTACGGAAGCGTTGCAAGCCACGCACGCAGTGTGGCGTGCTCGGGAAGATTCTTCACTGAAAGTGTTGGCTCCATCCAATCAATCACGTCGCGCTCGATAACGGTGAAGAGGAAGAGATCGTCGCCCATTGGTAGGTAGTAGGCGCTTTCCACCTGTGCCTCGAAGCGCTCGATAACGATTGAGTAAAAGGTGTGAGCACCAATCGTTACCTTCTCGAACTGGTCAATGGATTCGGTTGCCATATCAGCTGGCTGCAGACGAGTCGTGCGTACGATGTCGGCTTCGGCGCCTTCTGCGGAAACACCAAGGTGGTGCACCCGGATGATGTGGGAGACGCTCGGAGACAGAGAGGGTTTTGTGAATTCTCGAACAATAGTCATATCGCCACCAGCATTCATGTTGACGTTAGGATTCGGGTTCTCTGTGTACCCTTCAGGAACTGAGAGCGTGCTCACGTTAAAGGAGTTGGTTGGGCACGGTGCAAATGCGCAGGCAGGGCCTATGCGTCCGACCGACGAGCCATCAGGACACACCATGGCGTCCATCGGGCACGCGGTGATAGGGCCTGGGGTCTGAAGCGCATTGCGATAAAAGAATCCGGCGATACCAAGCAGCACGAGAAGCACGACGCCCATAAGAAGCTGTTTCATATTCAAAAAGTCTAGCATGTTCTATTTCTGCGCCTTGAGGAGGTCCCTGATTTCTTCAAGAAGCTTCACCTCTGCTGGCGTGGACTCAGCCTTTGGTTTCTCCTTTGCAAACTTGGTGATGAATTTTATAAAGAGGAAGAGTGCAAACGCGGTGATAATGAAACTCACAAGAGCTTGGAGGAAGAGTCCGTACGCGATAGTGACGTCCCCGCCAAGCGAGAGGGAGAGCGCACTGAAATCAACACCTCCCATCAGAAGTCCAAGTGGGGGCGTCAGTACATTGTTCACCAGTGAGGTGACAATGCTGTTGAACGCAGCGCCGATGACCACACCGACCGCAAGGTCGAGTGCATTGCCACGAAGTGCGAAGGATTTGAATTCTTTGAGGAAGGAGTTCATGTCCTAAGTATATCTTGGGGCGACTAGAGAGAATCGAACTCTCGATGCCTGGACCACAACCAGGAGTTTTACCACTAAACTATAGTCGCCATGTACCGAGTTTTTATAGCACAGGAACAGGAAACGCGCCCTGAACGAGAAAGACCGGCAGTGCCGGTCTTTGTGCCTGTGCCCGGGAGAGGACTCGAACCTCCATGCCTTTCGACACTACCACCTCAAGGTAGCCTGTATACCAATTTCAGCACCCGGGCAGGTGTCCCGTACTATACCCACTAGCTACAAAAAAGGCCAGGTTTCCCTGGCCGTTTGTTAGGCTGCTGCCTTCTCTTCCTCCTTCTCCTCAGGAACTGCCTCTGCAATCACCTCGGCTACAGTCTCTTCAATGACGTCTGCTGGAGTCTCTTCAGTCACTGCCGCAAGTACTTCCTCGACTACCTCAGGCTCAGCAAAGTCGGTAGTGGAGACATTCATCATGCGCATGTTGCGGAGCTGGCGGCGGACCTCACGAGCAACCTTCTCGCGGATGAAGTAGAGCTTCGCGCGGCGAACCTTTGAGCGCTTCACAATCTCAATCTTCTCGATAAACGGAGCGTAGAGGGGGAAGACGCGCTCAACACCAATGCCCGAGAGCGTAGCGCGAACCGTGAAGGAGGCACCTGCTTCGGTACCGTGCTTAACGGCAATCACGAGACCCTCAAATACCTGGAGGCGGGTCTTGCCCTTCTCGATAATCTTCTGGTGGACGCGGACAGTGTCACCCGGCTTAATGCCGAGCTTGGTGCGCTCTTCCGTCTTTACCGGAGTGATTATCTTTCCCATAGTCGCCGCACTCTATCACAGCGCCTATATAGAGGCAATCGCGTCCTCACTCCCTGGGAATGCCTTGAGCGCGGCGGCCATATCAGGCGGCAGCGGGGCGGTTAGCTCGAGAGTCTCGCCCGTGGGGGTCGGAAGTACGAGCCTGTAGGCGTGGAGGCCGAGGGTCTTGAACCCGAGCTCGCAGGGATGGTTAGGAGCATAGAGGGGGTCGCAGACCACTGGGTGATGAATGGCCTTCAGGTGCACACGAATCTGATGCGTACGGCCAGTTTCAGGCATTACTTTCATAAGGGAGTACTTCTCGTTGTCAGCAAGCACGAGGTAGTTGGTGATGGCTTCGCGGAGTGTGCCTTTCGCTTTGGGTTGTGCGGAGCGGAGACGGAAATCTTTCCGAGAGCGTCCAATCGAGAAATCAATGGTCCCTTTCCGTTCTTTTGGTACGCCGTAGGTAAAGGCGAGGTAGGTCTTCTTGGCCAGTCGGTCCTTGAAGGCTTGTTTCAAGAATTCATGCGCTTCAGGTGTCTTCGCGAATACCAGCACACCTGAGGTCTCTCGGTCGAGCCGATGCACGACGCCCGGGCGCCTAATCTCAGTACCGTTTTGCAGTCGTTGTGTCTCCCCCACCTCCGCACTTCCTGGATACGTGCGCGCAAACCAATCGCTTCCGGTCTCTTCGTCCCCTTTCCCATCAGGGTGCGTCATCACGCCCGCCGGCTTATTCACCGCAACGAGTGTGTCATCTTCGTAGATGATGGGGAGTTCCATTTCCCTACCCTACCTTATTTACCGAGACGGCGCTCACGCGACGCGTACTGCGCGAGGATGGAATCGAATTCTTCTTTGGTAAACGCAGGCCACTTGGTCTTCGGAAAGAAGAGCTCACTGTAGGCAGATTGCCAGGTGAGAAAGTTCGAGAGGCGCTGGTCCCCACCGGTGCGGATGATGAGGTCTGGGTACGCAAGGTCTGCGCTCCACATTGCTTTACGAAATCCTTCTTCATCGATGCTTTTCACTCCCGAGGCAAGAAGCGTGTTCGTTGCCGCGACAATCTCTGCGCGCCCGCCATAGGAAATAGCAACGGTAAATATTCCTTTTGTGCCCTCCTTCGTCTTCTCTTCAGCCTCCTGCATCTTTTTCTGCAGTGTCTGCGGCAAACGCTCACGCTGCCCGATGAAGCGAATCTTCACACCTTTCTGTTCAAGGTCCTTCGCGAATGTATCAAAAGATTCCTCAAACAGATTCATGAGGTACTGCACTTCTTCTTTCGAGCGGTTCCAGTTCTCCGTTGAGAACGCGTAGAGGATAATTTCTTTCACACCTGCTTCCTGTGCCCAGTCTGCAAGCTCGCGTACCTTCTCGAGTCCACGACGGTGCCCCTCAAGCTGGGGCATGCCGTTCTCTTTCGCGAAGCGGCGATTGCCGTCCATGATGACGCCCACTGATGTGGGGACGTTACTCATAGGAGATAACAAAATCCACAAACTCTCCGGTTGCCGGCAGGAATGTTGGCCTCACATCCTCCACCTTCGAGAACAGGGAGCCTTTCTTGAGACGCTCAATGTAGAGTTCGAGCCTTTCGCGTGGTCCTTCGGCGATAACTTCGACCATTCCGTCTGTTCGATTGCGCACATAACCTACTAATGAGAGCCCACTTCCCTTCCGTTGGGCAAAATCACGGTACATCACGCCCTGTACGCGCCCCGATACCGTGGCCTTAAGCCGTTCATTCATATATATAAGAACTGAGCATACGCTACGGTGGTTGCTTCCAAAACAGCGCCGGGTGCGCTATCGTCTTCACATCGGGCGCTTAGCTCAGTTGGTAGAGCACCCCGTTTACACCGGGATGGTCAGAGGTTCGAGTCCTCTAGCGCCCACACCGTATATTGGAAGTATCATGTCCGACGAAGACAAATTCACGAGACGGAAGGTCACCGAAGCGTTGATAGCCGGAGCTGCAGCAAGCGCGCTCACGGGGGACACAGAGCAACCATGGCCACCTGCCGATGGCCTCTCCGACCACGACATAGATCGGCTCGTGCACTGGGGCCAAGGAGCGGATGCAGACGGACGCCCGTACGGTGCCTACCAAGGTGTGCGCACTCGCATTTACGAAGCTCGCAGAGAACGCCAGAGCATCACACCCATCCTCGAGCAATTACACGCTGAACGACAGCGCATTACTCCAATGGTGATGTACGAGCATCTCCTCGATATTCTTATCGCCTACGACCACGGAAATGGGCTAACCATCGCAGAACGTCAGGGTATCTGCGAGATCGTCGCATCGTGGCCACAGCAGTTTGAAGTGAACGGCGTAACGAAGACTCGCATTAGTCTTGTCGACGGCATCGTGGGCACCGCACCCGTCATGCGCGAGCTTTTGATAAACGAAACGATTCTATCGAGAGAAGAGCTTGAACTCTTCAATCAAGGATAGTGGGCATGAGAGGACTTGAACCTCCAAGGATTGCTCCACACGAGTCTGAGTCGTGCGCGTATACCAATTCCGCCACATGCCCGCACTGCTCGCTTCCGCCAGCTGTGCCCCCACCAGGAATCGAACCTAGATCAACGGCTTAGAAGTCCGCTGCTTTATCCATTAAGCTATGGGGGCAACTTCACACTACCCTGCCTTAGCGCGCCGGGTCAACGAATTCGTAAAAGCTGCGATATCTCGTCTCCTCCGACGCACGAATCTCGAGCACCTCACGGGCTTTAGGGAGCGCATTGAGCGCAGGCGTTGAAGCTGCCGGCGCCTCTACGGTGAAGCCCTCCCCATTCGTCACGCGGTAGAAAAGCCACGCGTTCCAAGCAACACTCGCGATAAGAAGGATGAGTGCAGCGGCAAGGAGCACGAACCAGTCGCGTACGGGACGAATGCGATCGCCGTAGCCAATCTTTGGAATGTGTTTTGTGAGTCCTTGGAGGTTCATACGTCGAGTTCTTCCTCTACTGGGGCTGCGGTCGGAGTAGGCGGTGGCGCCACTACCCCCGCAGGGTTCATCCCCACTGAAACCACGCCGGTTGCTGTCCACTCCCCTTCGCTGCTGGCGTTAGTGTCGAGCGTAAGGTTCATCATTGATGCATCATACGAACCAAATTCAATCGCCCCGAGTGTGCGCATGACAGAAGCGAATGAGCCGGTGGCACGGAACGAAATGGAGAGACGTGCATTGCCTGCCGGAGTCACCGATACAACCTCAACTAAACTTCCAAGCTCATCTCCGGTAGTCTCCAGGTTCTCAAGGTACGAGACGACGGTGCTCGTTGAAACGAAATAGGAACCGAAGAATGCTTCGTCCGCCACGAGTTTCGAAAGCGCAGAACGTGCGGAGGCGATGTCTGCGGCTGCCTTGTCTGCCTGCTCCGCCTGAGTCGCAAGTTCCGCCACCTCTTGCTCAAGCGCCGTCACCCGTGCGTACCAAAATACGTAGGCAGTGCCCGCAGCAGCGAGCAGCACAAGCGCAATCACCAGATGTATCAGTGACTTCTTCATGGTGTAGGGGCAAAGGTACCGGAGAGTGTGATGGTGAACGGTATGTCGCTTTCTTTGGCATACGCACTTATGGGAAGGTCAGCGCCTGAAACCCCCGGCAATGTCGCAAGCGTGCTCTGGTAGCGCCTCAAGGCGTCACGAGACGCTGCGGTGCCAGTGACCTTCATCTGCCCCACGGCCTTCCCTGCAGGCGGCGTGAACGAGAACCCGGTAAGACTGATGCCTGAGCGCGGCAGCGTAAGAATGGAGCGCACGCTCGCGACTGCCGACGGAGTGCCTCCAATCTTTGCGAGGTGCTCGGTCTCACTATCTAGCGCTGAGAGGCGACCAACAATCTCCTGGTCTCCCGAAGAGGCAAGACGCTCAGCAATTGCATCAAGACGACCCTGCTCAAGAGATTTTGATTGCTGCAGGTTGAAGTAGGCAGGGGCGAGCAGGATGCCGTGAATAACGATAAGCAGCGAAAGGATGAGCGCGGTTATCGTGCCTAGACGAAAGAAGTAGTCGTTCTGAAATGCTCGACGACGCTCATCCGGGAGTAGGCGAATAAGTTTGGTAATCATGGTACGTGTTGCCGAAGCGCGAGCCCAATAGCGGTTCCATACGCAAGTGACTGCATGTAATCAAGCGGTGGAAGCCAGTCATCGCGTGAGGCAAGATTTACAAACACGTCGCCGAGCTCAACAGGGAGCTTGAAGCCGGCCTCAAGATATTCTGGAAGGCCACGCACCGTTGCATTGCCCCCTACGAGAATGGCCCGCGTGACCGGATCGTTGCCGCTTTCTTTCGCATGCGACTGCCAGTAGTCGAGGCGCTGCCCAATCTCCTCGCGAATCACCGCTGCAGTTGAAAGCATGGCTGCCACATACTCTTCTCCCTCACTTCCAGAGACGATGCCCTTCTCTGCTTTAATCTTGCGCGCTTCTTCTTCTGAAACACCAAAATGTTTTTCAATGGCGAGCGTAAGCGCATGCCCGCCAATGTCGAGCGTCGTTGCAAGCCGAGGAATGCGGGCAGTAACAATGAGGAGCTTGGTGGTGGTCTTACCAATATCAATGATGAGTACCGTCTCGGTGTCTCCGTGCTGGAGCAAGGCGCGCGGGAGCGCAAAGTTCTCGCTCTCCACTCCGCGAACGGTAATGCCCGCTTCTTCGAGCGCAGAAACTGATTCCTCAATCACACGGCGCGCGTACCCGATGCCAGCTACACGAACTGCCCCCTTCCCTTCCTTGAGCGGAACAATATCGAACATCACCTCTGCTGGGGGAATCGGTACGTACTCATCAATGTGCGCCTCTATTGAAGTCCTTCGAGCTGCGTCGGTGTCGCCTTCTGCATCTGCTTCAAAGAGGTAGCCACGCGATTCCGGGAGCGCGATATTGGCAAAGTGAATGCTGTGCTTTTTTGCGAGCGTCTTGAGCCCTGAGACAACCGCTGCGCGGTCGGCAATTTCACCGTTAGCGACCGCCCCGAGTGCAAGATGTTCTTCACCGAAGCCAGAGAGTTCAAGACCATCGGCGTGCTCTGTAAGAAAGGCAATCTTAATGCCACTCGTTGAGATGTCGACGCCCGCAGTTGGGAGCGCGAGGTAGCCGGGAGGTGCAAGCTCCACGCGCGCAAATCGAGCGAGCGATCCTTTCATCCCTATGAGTATAGCAAAGGGATTAGTGCGCTCCGGTTCCTGGAGGCACTTGTTTGTGAGGAGTGAGGAACGCGAACGAGTCACCCTCGCCTACCGCAAAGAGCATGCCGTTGCTTTCGAGTCCTTTAATAGTTCTCGGTTCGAGGTTGGTCACAAAGGAGAGTTGCTTACCCACGAGCTCCTCAGGGTCAGTAACATACATATTGATACCCGAGACTATCTGGCGTGGGGACTCTTCCCCGAGGTCCACCATAAGCCGCAGGAGCTTGTCGGTTTCGGGTACGCGTTCAGCCGAAAGCACGGTGCCTACCTTTATTTCTGCTTTCTTTAAATCTTCAAGCGTTATCATGGGCTTCAATATAGTGGGTAAGGATAAGCGCTGCAGCGGAGGCGTCAACGGTACCACCTGAAACACGCGAGCCGTCGGGCATACGACGAGCTTCTTCGGTAGTCAGTACCTCGGGCATGAAGTGGAGCGGGATGCCTGCCTTCTCCGCTAGTGCTTCGGCAAACGCGCGAGCAGGTTTGGCGACCGCATTCTCCTCCCCTTGGTAGTTCATGGACTCTCCCACAACAATTGCTCCCGCTCCTTCTTTCTGTATGAGGGCGAGAACGGTGTTCATGAGCTTCCCGTCGTTCGGCACCACTGAGTGTGGAAATCCCATGCGACCAGCGTCGTCCGTGAGCGCGAGGCCTATCTTGCGCATGCCGAAATCAATTCCCAGGTACTTCATATGCTGATGGTATACTCTACCTCTATGTATAGTCCATTCGGCGCAGAGATGTTCCCTTTCATGGGTGCGTTCGCAGGACTCTTTGTTGTCGTCATGCTCTGGACCTTGGTCTGGAAAGGTATCGCGCTCTGGCGCGCCGCTAAGAACGGTCAGGTCCTTTGGTTTGTCGCGTTTCTCCTCATTCACACGGCAGGCATCCTCGAGATTGTGTACCTCGTGTGGTTCCGTAAGGATCGGGCTACTGTTCCCTTCCGCTCACTTTTCGTGTACAAAGCCTCTACGGCGCCTGAGTCATCAGCGCTGTAGATTGGGAGGAGTGGCAGAGTGGTCTATCGCACCTGTCTTGAAAACAGGAGTGCCGCAAGGTACCGTGAGTTCGAATCTCACCTCCTCCGCACTAGTTCGCCGGAACGTTAAAATACCCCACGAGTTCGTCCTCAATGTGGTAGTGGTGTAGCTGTTTATTGAATCTGTTTTCGATAGGAATCTGTATTGGATGGAACCCAGGCTTGAAGTACAAGAGCCAGTACTTGACCACCAGATAGTAAACGCCTTTCTTCCCAAGAAGGTACGGCAGCCCTGTTTGCCACATGCTCCATTTCCACAGGAGTTTTTTCTTTACGAGAAAATCTATGAGGCAAGGAATATGTGTGGACAGAAAGAGTAGGCTCACAAACGCTCCGATGCTTACGCGAAGAAAGTATCCACCGCCGAGCGCACGATAGAGGTCCATTGCCGTTGAGCGGTGTTCCATCTCTTCAATACAGTGCCAGCTCCATATGCGATCCATGCGTTCGTCCGTGTCTTCTCCCTCAAGTACACCCACTTCTATAACCTGTTTCGAGAAAATGGCAGTGAAATGTTCAATGATGGTGCAGGTCACGAGCCGCATCTTGAGCGTAAATATCCTTTCAAAGAACAGCAGCAGGACCTTGGTTTCTGCGACATGCTTTGAGGCAGGAAGTCCCTGGGAATCCAAGTAGCGATTATAGGCGTCGTGCATCGCAGCATGAGCGAGCTCCTCGTGTATGAGAATCTCTGCCTGCTTCTTGAGCACGGGGTCACTTACCAGTTTCTGCGCGTCTTCTACCGCACGCACGATGAATCGCTCTCCTTCAGGCACTGTTGCGGAGCTCGCATTAAAGGCGAAGGTGAGAAGCGCGTTGTCCTTACACCACCATTCTTGAATGGGCACCCGGTCCCGGGTCAATTTGAGCGCCGCCTGTCGTTCCCGCTCATTTATGACCGCTTCCTCCATATAGAGAAAGTATAGCGTGCCGCTCCCCTCCCTCATCAAGATGAAGGCGTTGTGGTACCATAGGTCATGATTGTTGTTCTCAACTACGGGAGCCAATTCGCCCACCTTATAGCCAGGCGCGTACGCGACCTTGGGGTTCGTGCCGAAATTCTCCCCGGGGACGCCTCCATTGCTGCTATTCAGAAGCTCAATCCAGCCGGCATCATTCTCTCCGGTGGTCCTAAGTCTGTGCTTGAGAAGGGAGCTCCCCTTCCAGACAAAGGCGTCTTCACCCTCGGCGTCCCGGTACTCGGTATCTGCTACGGCCACCAGGCCATGGCACATATGCTCGGCGGTAAGGTAACGCTCGGGAAAGAGCGCGAGTTCGGAAAGGAGACCATTAAGGTCACCTCGAAGAAGGGCGTGCTCAAAGGACTCGCTGCAAGCGAAGTCGTATGGTTCTCGCACGGCGACCAGGCAACCAAACTTCCGAAGGGCTTCAAGCCAACTGCCTCCACCTCCACCTGCCGCTACGCGGGATTTATTGATGAGAAGCGCCACTTCTACGGCATCCAGTTCCATCCGGAGGTAACGCATACAAAGAAGGGAAAGAAGATTCTTGAGAACTTCGTCTTCGACATCGTGCGCGCAAAGAAGGATTGGAAGATTTCTAAGGTCGGCGAAAAGATTATCGCGGATGTGAAAGCAGAAGTTGGTAAGGACCACGTGTTGGTAGGTATTTCAGGTGGCGTTGATTCTCTTGTTGCGGCGACACTCATTCACCGCGCAATCGGCAACCAACTCCACGCCGTCTTTGTCGACACCGGCATGCTACGCAAGGGAGAAGTTGAGCAAGTCTCAACGTATCTTAAGAAGCACGGTTTCAAGGGGCTCCATGTGGTGGATGCCTCAAGGACCTTCCTCACGCGCCTTAAGGGTGTTACTGACCCCGAGCAGAAACGCCGCATCATCGGTCACACCTTCGTTGAGGTGTTCGAGAAAGCAATTGAGGAAGAGCTCTCTGACTTCCCTATCAAGTACCTAGCGCAGGGCACCATCTACCCGGACCGCATCGAGAGCGCAGCAACCGGCAAGCAAGCGTCAAAGATTAAGAGCCACCACAACCTTACCCTTCCCGAGCGCTTCGGTCTCAAGGTTCTTGAGCCAATCAAGGATTTGTATAAGGACGAGGTACGCCGTGTTGGCCTCACCCTTGAGTTGCCTAAGGAACTTATCTGGCGCCACCCGTTCCCAGGTCCAGGACTTGCCATCCGCATCGTCGGCGAAGTTACCCCCGAGCGCCTTTCCATACTGCGCGAAGCAGACGCTGTGTATATAGAGGAACTGAAGAAAGCCGGGGAGTACGAGAAGATTTGGCAGGCCTTTGCTGCACTCCTTCCACTTAAGGTAGTGGGCGTTATGGGGGACGCGCGCACCTACGAGTACGTGCTCGCCCTTCGCGCCGTTGATTCAGTCGACGGCATGAGCGCCGACTGGCACAAGATGCCACCGGAACTCATGGAGCGCATCTCAAGCGCCATCGTGGGCAAAGTACGTGGCGTCAACCGCATTCTCTACGACGTTACCCAGAAGCCGCCAGCAACGATTGAGTACGAATAGACCCCTTCCACGCTAGCGGAGGTGGTATCATGAGGTGAGTTATGGCACGCGCCATCATCTATGAATGGGAGGGCCGCGAGTACGAGTTCGGCGAGAAAGGCGCTGACTGGTATTGGGCACTCGGTATCATCGCGACTGCTGCGGTGGTTGCCTGCATTCTCTTCAACAACATTCTGCTAGCGCTGGTGATTGCTACCGGTGCAGGAGCCGTTGCTGTACGCACCGCTCGCCACCCGCGCATACATCGCTTCTCAGTGCGTGAGGAAGGTGTCGCCATTGATGACACGCTCTATCTCTACGCAGACATGCTCCACTTCTCGGTCCTCGAGTACATAGAGAAAGACCTGCCGCCTGCGCTCTCTATAAAGACCCGCCACGTACTCTCCCCTCACCTTCTCGTTCCTATTGTTGGGCACGACCCACTCAAGGTGTACACCTACATCAGCCAGCATGTACCGGAAGGCAACCACGAGCATTCCATTGTCGATCGTCTCATAGAATCGATGCGGCTCTAATCCTTGCGGAAGCTCGCGAAGGGCGATAGAGTCAGGCCTATTGCTCCCGTCGTTCAATGGATAGGACGCATCCTTGCGGAGGATGTAATGTAGGTTCGATTCCTACCGGGAGCACTACTAGATGGTTTTTAAGAACGCGTTCGTGTCAGCTGCTTCTGGTGGCACCGGTTCAGAAACGCTCCATACGATATCGAAATTCGCCTTAATAAGGGAAGCAAAGTTGCTACTCTGCACTACGAATCCGAACCCTTCTTTCTTCGAAGAAACGAAGATGACCTTATCAAGGTAGAGCCAGTAGCTCATCTGCCACTTGATGCCGCGCGGTGCGATTCTTCGTTCGCGCAGATGCTTCTTCCCAACTCCAATGAAGGGGTATTTCTTCTGATCAGCTGACTCCCCTCGCGGCCATATACTTTTTACCGAGATGTTTCGGCGAATACGCTTACGATTGAATTCCTCAAGGAACTCCGCACCAAGTATTTCCACCATGTCATGGGTTGGCCACATGGTGTACGTCTCAATATCGTCATGCCAGAGCATCTCGTTGAGTATTTTCTTAATGTTATCTGCACCCGAATAGGATTTGATGCGTGGGACACTCACTTCGTCTTCGCTGGCATACTTTGGTAAGAGTTTCGCAATTGTTTCGCTTTCCTTAGTAAACGACTCAATGTTCCCCTGGATGTAGCCCATGAGCTGGGCTGGGTCCTCGACGTGGAACATCTTCTTATTGTCCTCCCCCATTTCCGTCACGAGCCCGTGGTTAATGAGGAGTTTGAGGTGGTCATAGACCGAAGGGCGCGAGATATCGAGGTACTCAGCCAGCTGGCGTGCTGATGCTTTCTTTATCTCAAGGAGACGCAAGTAGAGTCTCGCTGCGTTCTCGCTGAGGCCGATGTTGATGAGTGATTGCTGCAGATCCATAGTTTGTCGCTTTTCGACGACAGTCTGACACAAATTAGGCCGAAGTCTACTATCACGAATCTATGGCGGACAACCTTTCGAATCTGGCGGGAGCGGCGGAGTTCTTCGACTCCCCTACTTCCCCGAGCTTCATCGAGCGGCTCGCACGCATGTACATGCTTCAGGATCCAGCGTGCCTTGTGGTGCGCGGTCTTCCGGTAACTGGTGACCCACGCCCGGACGACCTCGACATTGAAATCACTCATAAGGAACAGGCTGGTGAGCGCTATAGTCGAGAAGTATTCGAGCTTCTCAACGAACGTATCGGCGGCAACCGCGTCACTACGCATATGGGAAATGTCATACGGGTGATTGACCCTGACGATCCGTCCGTCATACGTGTAGAGCCTACGCATACGCACCCGGAAACGGGTGTTAACAATATGTTCTGCAATATCGCGGACGGGGCAATATCACACGTCACATTCGTCGATGACATATGGAGAAATGCCACGGGATATGAACGTGACGCGTACCAGAAATACGGAATGATAAACCTTAAGGACGGAAGAGCTCTTTGGTACGCGGAATTCGTCAATTGCCATGACATATTCGAGAAGCTAGAAAAACTGTCTGTACTTCCCAATCAGGACCTAATGACAGCAGCCACTGCGCTCGCCCAAGCAATCAGGAATAGTGCGCGTGAATATTACCTACGTGAAGGGGATTTTATATTCTTCTCCCAACTTAAGACTCTGCGCGGTGCACCAGCGTACCCGGCTCCCACATCAGGCATTGAGAGGCGCTGGTACCAGAGCATGACGTACGCGTGAGCCGGAGAGTCCAATCATGTATACTCGCCTGACGCTCTCGTCGTTCAATGGATAGGACATCTCCCTCCGAAGGAGGAAATGTAGGTTCGATTCCTACCGAGAGCACCATTGTGCTACCGTATTGCTATGGGATTTCACGAAGATTGGGGGAAGTTCATCGACGCGGTTTCCCCGGGGACCAAGGAGTACCGGAAGCAGCGAGAGCGCGCAAACGAAGGCCCTCTCTCCGCATGCTTTAAAAACTATCAAGCAGAGAGTGCCCAGGGGGAAGTGTCTGCCAGTACTCGCGCACGCCTTACTGAGATGTACCGTTCATTTAAAACAATCTGGCCGGCGGTCGAGTGGAACGAAGTTAACAAACCCAAACGTGTTGAGGTAAACAAGCTTCTCAATAAGATAGGGACCGAGCTTGGTGAATAGAAAAACCGCCCTTCCGGGCGGTTTTGCTTAGGCTGTTGCGCGCTTGAGGGCGGCAGCGAGGCGAGACTTCTTCCTCGATGCGGTGTTCTTCTTGATGACGCCGCGCTTTGCTGCCTTATCAATTGCCTTGTAGGCGGCAGAAAGTGAAGCGGCTGCATCCTTTGCCTTTCCCCCAGAGAGGAGCGTGCGGACTTCCTTGGTGGTGTCGGCGAGTGCGCGCTTGCGGCGAAGGTTGAACACGTGCTTATTAAGCGACGCGCGGTGGGCCTTCTTTGCTGATTTCGTAATTGCCATGTCGCGGCATAGTACGCTATCCGTCCTTTTCCTGCAAATGGTAGGATTAAGCGGATGATACGGCAGATACGCGGTCGGGTGGTGTCGGTAAGCCCTGAAGGAGCAGTCATTGATGTCTCCGGTTGGGGCGTTTCAGTGTCCATGCCTTCGACGGCAACGCTTGTTGTAGGGAGCGAAGTTACGCTTGATACACACCTTGCGATGAAGCAGGACGGGGTTGAGCTGTATGCCTTTTCCGACCCAGCAGACCTCCGCTTCTTCCAGATGACCCTGCTTGTTCCTGGTGTTGGCCCGAAGACCGCGCTTTCGCTTCTGCGCCGCGCTCCACGAGAGGCGCTTGAGGGAGCAATTGCCAAGCGCGACATCTCCTACCTCACTCGTGTGGTTGGTCTCGGAAAGAAGGCGGCTGAGAAACTTGCGCTGGAACTTTCGGAGAAAATTGGCACTGACGGCGCTCCACACGACAGCGAGGATGCTGATGTCTTCGATACGCTGGTGGCGCTCGGCTACACCGACCGCGAAGCACGTCGTGCAGTCTCCGGCATTCCTTCTGAGGTGGTTGGAAAAGATGCGCGGCTCAAGGCAGCACTCTCTTCTGCTGCCCACTAACTATGGGATTCCTTCGGAAGGTACTGCAGGTGCTGCTCCCCCGGCCCCTCTATCGCGGACTCCTAACTGGTTACCATTATCTCTGGGCACTCGGGAGTGCGCTTTGGTATGGCTTCCCTGCTAAGAAGCTGGTGGTCATTGGTGTCACCGGCACCAAGGGCAAGTCTTCTGTCTGCGAGATGCTCGCTGCATGTTTGGAGGAAGGCGGAAAACAGGTAGCGCTTTCAAGCACCATTCGCTTCAAGCTCGGCAGCACCTCAGACGGCAACCTCTATAAGATGACCCTGCCAGGGCGCGGGTTCCTGCAGTCGTTTCTACACAACGCGCGTAAGGCCCGCTGCACACATGCAGTAGTGGAGCTTACGAGCGAAAGCGCCGTGCAGTATCGGCATTCGTTCACGTATCTCAACGCACTGGTGTTCACGAACCTCGCAAAAGAACACATTGAGTCACATGGAGGAATGGAAAACTACTTCCAGGCCAAGTATCGACTGGGAGATGCTCTCGCACGTTCCCCCAAGCGACCGCGTGCCATCATCGCGAACGCAGATGATGAGTACGGAAAGCGCTTCCTCAAGCTCCCACTTGAAGAACAGATTGGGTTCTCGCTTACCGATGTTACGGACGTGGTAATGGAAAACGATGGCGTCGCCTTCACGCTCGATGGTGTGCGCTTCTCGCTTCCCCACCCAGGAAACTTCTCGATTCTGAACGCACTTGCTGCAGCGAAGGCCGCGCGTTTCCTAGGTGTGCCGCTTGAAGTGAGCGCAAAAGCGCTTGCGAAACTGTCGCGCATTCCCGGACGCGCAGAAAAGATAGAGGGCGGACAGAAGTTCCTCGCCGTTGTCGACTACGCGCACACACCGGATTCTCTTCGCGCGCTCTACAGTGCGTACCCGTCACGTCGGAAAATATGCGTGTTAGGAAACACTGGCGGCGGGCGCGATACCTGGAAGCGGCCGGAAATGGGGGCCATCGCAGAGGAATATTGCGACGAGGTTATTCTCACGAACGAAGACCCCTACGACGAAGACCCTGACGCGATAGTAGCTGCAATGGCGGAGAGGATGCAGAAGAAGCCGCGCATTGTGATGGATAGGCGTGAGGCAATCAAGACTGCACTCTCGCTCGCACAACCAGGGGACGCTGTGCTTATCACCGGCAAAGGCACCGACCCCTATATCATGGGCGCTCAAGGCTTGCGCACTCCTTGGAGTGATGCGCGGGTTGTGAAGGACGAACTCGAGAAGCTGGTATCATAGACGCATGAGTAGCAACGCAGTTTTCTTCCTTGGCGTTCTCATCTTTATATTCGTGCTCTGGGCCATCACCGGCGGCCCTTCCAAACCGTTCTCCTTTGCAGGCCCGTACCTAAAGCCTATTAGCGGGCCAGGCCAGGTTGCCGAGCCCTATGACCTCAAGGCTGGCACCTCCTCAACAAGCGGAACATCCGGGAGCTTCTTTGACCTTGAGGCGCAGATAGACGACCTCTCCTCCTTCGGAGAAGCTTCGGAGTATCGTGGCCTAGTCTTCATTAGCCGCAACCCGAGCGGCCCACGCAACACGGACGCCAAGCAGGAGTACCTTTCTATCTCCGTCTCACGAAGAGTCGCTGACCCTATTACCTTTTCAGGGTGGAAGCTCGAGAGCGCATCGACTGATGTTGCAGTAAGCATTCCGCAAGGTGTCGAGGTGCCGCACTCCGGGAAGGTGAACTCGCTTTCAAATATCACACTCGGCCCTGGTGACACGGCCGTCGTAACGAGCGGCCGCTCTCCAATCGGCGTCTCTTTCCGCGAGAATATCTGTACGGGGTACCTTTCCGAGTTCCAGGACTTCTCTCCCGAGCTCGCACAACAGTGCCCGAGTGCCCAGTCAGAAATACGTGACGCGGGGGGAGATGACGAGTGTATCGACTTTGGCTACACCGTCCCGCGCTGCTCGGTAGTCTCGAGAGCCCCGTCGAGCCTCTCCAATTCCTGCGAGGACATCCTCGGAGACCTCAACTACAATTCCTGCGCCGCGCGGCACGTGGACGAGCCGTCATTCATCGGGGGCACCTGGCGCGTCTTCCTTGGTAAGAGTAGCGAGCTCTGGCGAGAGAATCATGAGACCATCCGGTTGCTTGACGCTGAGGGTAAGACTGTCGACGTGCTCGCGTACTAGTGGTAGCGTAGCCAAAGCCGCCCGTAGCTCAGTTGGTAGAGCAGCTCCCTTTTAAGGAGACGGTCCCAGGTTCGAGCCCTGGCGGGCGGACTATTTTTCTTTCACCTCGGAACCAAAGAGGAGATGTTGTACAACGTTGCCCACGACCACAAGCATGAGCGCGAAGAGCGCGAGGCCTGATAACATGGTCACGCTCGCAATGACCTTCCCCCACGCGGTCTGGGGAATGAGGTCCCCGTACCCCACCGTGGTGATGGTCACCATGGCCCACCACATACCATCCGGGATGGTAGGGAAATGCGTTCCAGGAAGCGTGCCTTCTGCCAAGAACATAAGAGTTCCAGAGAAGACAACCACGAGTACGAGGGCAAAGAGATAAATCTCGACGTTAATCCAATGAATCTTATGAAGGAGACGGCCGAGACGGCTGCGGGTGCGCTCCGAGGGCGCGATGAAACGCACCAGGCGCACGGTACGCAGAAGCCGGAGTATGCGCAGGAGCCTGAACACCCAAAGAAGACCGAGCGCCCCAAGTGGGGGACCGAAGAGTGCGAATCCAGGCAGGATGGAGATGAGGTCGATAAGCCCCATCGGGCTTGAGATGTACTTCCACTTGTGAGGTGCCGTGTAGATACGCAGGGCATACTCAATGGTAAAGAACGCCAGGAAGAATGCTTCGGCCCAGAAAAAGAATGCAGTGTAGTTAGTTACGAGTGCGGGGACTGTTTCGAGAATGACGATGGTAACCGAAACGACAATCGCCAGCGCGAGCAACGTATTCACCAAGATGTAGAGCTTCGAATGCTCCTCGTGGAAGGCGCGGAGCGCGAGCCGGTGAAGAGATACCATAGGAAAATCCTAGCACGCGCTACCTCTTCTCGTAGATCATGATGCGCGCCTGATAGATAGCGCCAATGGTCTGTATAACACCCATGATGACGAAGAGCGCGGTGAAGGAGTAGTAGCTGACGATGAGACCGCCGATCAGGATGGAGACCGCGGTGAGCATCTGCTCCAGGCCGTGGGAGAGACCCCAGCTTAGCCCCGCCGTCTTAGGGTTCTCGAATTTGGCATAGAGCGCGTCCCAGGTCGGATCCGCAAGCGCGAGTGCGACACCGAGTCCCGCCTGCACGATGAAGAGACCGAGCGTGCTGTCGACAAAGATATAACCGAAGGTAAAGAGTGCGTTTAACGCATAGCCTGCGGTCATGAGCTTGGCGTGTCCTATCTTGTCGGCCCATCGACCGACGACGAGCGAGAGAGCGCCAGTAACAAACAGATAGATTGCCCATGCCCACGTAATCTCAAGAATGTCTCCTCCTACTTTTCCGGCGAAGACCGCAAACAATGGACCGAGGAGCCCTTCTCCAAACCACCAGAAAGCCGCTCCGTAAAGGAGAATGCGTTCTTCTTTCCTCATACGGAAAGCGCAAACCGCTCAAGTGCGAGCGAAAGCTCCAGGTTTCCGCTCCTAGAATCAGAAAGGAGTTCAATCAAATCTCTCGAAAGCTTGCGCGCGCCGTCCTTACCCCACTTCGGGCTTCCCTTCTGCATCATGTCGCGCGCTTTCCAGTGTAGAAGGCCGTGCACCATCTCAGGAGCATCTCCTTGGCGCAGTGCTGTGGTGATTTCCTTCCAGAGCGCCTCGCGGTCTTTGGAAGCGAGTGCGTTTACCAGTCCTGAGTTGAACCCTCGTTGAGCCTTCTTCTCCTTGAGGTCTGAGACAAATACCTTCTCGGCCTTCGCCTCAAGTTTCTTTGCGCGTGCTGCAAGCAGCTTCGGCGCCAGTATCGCAATTGGGTTCGTAGATTCTGCGAGCGCATCAAGATGGTTGAGTAGCACTTCGCCGGATTCTGCTAGTGAGAATGGGTCATCAATAAGGACGAGTGCTTTCTTGAAGAAGAGTCCTTGAGTGGCAATGGCTTCTGAAAGTGTGTCTTCGGTGATGGACTGCGCATCAAGTCGTATATAAGGAGCGTCCGGTTGTTTGCCGCGAGAAGCAGCAATCCACTGAAATGCCTTGGCTCTGGCCTTTCCTGCGTCCGAGCCGTGGAAGAGGTAGATCATATACGCTCCATGGTACCCCAATTAGGGCCTAGCTTAGCCTCCGCAACGATAGGCACGTTATGCGCTTCGTCTGGAGGAAGCACGTCTTCCATGAGCGCCTTGATTCGAGGAGTGAGCTCCTTAGCGCGCTCCTCGCTCATTTCGTAGACCAATTCGTCGTGCACCTGGAGCAAAAGGTGCGCGTTCTTGTCGTTGCCTTCCTGTTCAAGGAAGTTGTCGATGCGCACCATCGCAAGCTTGATGATGTCGGACTGTGTTCCTTGGATAGGAGCATTGATGGCCATGCGCTCTGCCTGCGCGCGCACATACGGAAGCGGAGACTTCATCTCCGGAAACTGACGACGACGACCGAACAGTGTTTCGGTGTAGCCGTTCTTACGAGCAAAGCCCTTGGTTTTCTCAAGATACTCCGCAAGCGTGCTGAAGGTGTGGAAATAGTCGTCGTAGAACTGGTGCGCCTCAGCAGTCGTCGTACCGAGCGCACTTCTGAGCGAATTCACCCCCATGCCGTAGAGAATGCCGAAGTTAATTGCTTTAGCGCGTCTGCGCATTTCTGCATCCACCTTATCGGGCGCAACCTTGAAGACGGCTGCTGCTACTTCTGTATGCACATCGCGCCCGCTGCGGAAAATGTCCCCGAGCTTTTCGTCACCCGAAACAATAGCTGCAATGCGCAGTTCTATCTGCGAGTAGTCGAGTGCAACCAGTACGCAGCCTTCCGGTGCTGCGAAAGCATTTCGTATAGCGCGACCGCGTTCGCTTCTAATCGGAATGTTTTGAAGGTTCGGGTTGGCGCTCGCCATGCGGCCGGTTGAAGCACCCGTCTGTATGAAATCTGCGTGCAATCTTCCTCCCTTGTCGAGCAAGGGAGTAATCGCCTCTATATAGGTAGAGAGAATCTTCTGAATCTCACGATACTCAAGAATGTCCGCAACAATTGGGTGGAGGTCGCGTATCTTCTCAAGCTCAGACTCCCTCGTGGAGCGCTGCCCGCCCGCAGTCTTCTTCTGTCCTTTGGCAGAAAGCTCAAGTTCATCAAAGAGCACGACGCCCAGCTGCTTGGGGGAACTGATGTTGAACTCGTGGCCTGCTGCTTTGTGGATGCGCTTCTCGATTCCCTCGAGTTCTGCTCGGTACGTCTTCTCGAGCTTCGCGAGCACCTTCTTATCGATGTAGACGCCAACTTCTTTCATCTTTGCGAGCACCGGCACGAGGGGCTTCTCAATGTTCTCGTACACCTCCCAAAGCCTGCCGGTTGCTTTGAGTTGCTTCTCGAGCTCTGCGTACGCTTCGTCAAACGAGTTGGTCTTAGTGAATGCGAGCACGTCATCAAGAGAGGGGTTGGAGAACTCAGAGTGCAGGAGCCAGAGCATCACCTTTGATTCCGCCAGGCGCTGAGCTGGAATATCGTCCTCACTCGGCTCCTCTCCCATGTCTCCCTCCTCGTCTTCATCCTCTTCGTCCCCACCAAAGAGCACCGCACGAGCGCGGCCCCGTAGCGAACGGAACCCAAGCTCATCGAAAAGCGCGAGCACCTTCTTGCCTCGGTCAGCGTGGCGTTCTGCGTCGCCAATAGCAAACGCAATCGGGG
Source organism: uncultured Candidatus Saccharibacteria bacterium (assembly GCA_964391975.1). Classification (GTDB taxonomy): domain Bacteria; phylum Patescibacteriota; class Minisyncoccia; order Phycocordibacterales; family Phycocordibacteraceae; genus C7867-001. Next base: position 59,819 of record CAYMNZ010000002.1, read on the forward strand.
CGTCGGTACGAATAGTCGCGAGCATCTTTGAGAACATGGCGTCTTCTTCGTGTTCTTTGAGAAGAGCGACGATTCTTGCTTTGATGCCCTTCTCAAGAAACGGCTTCTCGCTCTTCTTAAGCTTCTTGTATATCTCCTCGACGCTGCCGAAGTTGCAGATAAGGTCGGTCGCCGTCTTCTCACCAATACCTGGAATACCTTTGATGTTGTCGGAGGGGTCGCCGCGCAGTCCCTTGTAGTCAGGAATGAGGGCTGGAGGAAACCCGAAGCGGTCCTGTACGGCCTTCTCGTCGTACATGATGGTATCGTTCAATCCTTTCTTAAGCGTGTAGACCTTCACGCGCTTACCTTCGACTAACTGGAGGCAATCCATGTCGCCGGAGGCAATGATGACCTCTACCTCCTTATCGTCGCGAAGCATGTGGGCGATGGTGCCAAGCACATCATCGGCCTCGAAGCCCTCGCGTTCATATATAGGTATGCAAAACGCCTTGAAAACATCCCTGGAGGTCTTGAGCTGCGCGATGAGTGCATCGTCGGTCTTTGCGCGCGTTCCCTTGTAGTCGGCATACGCCTCGTGGCGTACCGTGGGCTTTGGAAGGTCGTAACAAGCAGCAACGTAATCAGGCTTCAGGTCCGCAAGGATGCGAAGCAGCATTGAAGAGAGCCCGTAGAGAGCGCCGCTCGGTTCTCCTGTGGGCGTCGTGAAGTCCGGAAGCGCGTGATACGCACGATGAATAATCGCGTGCGCGTCGAGCAGTATCAGCCGTTTGGTGTCGGTTTTCTTAGGCATAGGACATGAGGCGAGAACCGTCAGCCTGGGGCGCGAGCCGTATGGCGATGGCGGATGCAGGGAGCGCGCTGGCTACATTCTCCGGCCACTCAAGAAGAATCAGATTCCCCTCTTCCTTCAGTAAGGCGTCCCAGCCGAGTACCTTGAGCTCGTCCGCGCTCTCCAAGCGATACGCATCAATATGTATAAGGTGCGCAAACCCGCTCTCTTTGGGAAGCGCATACACCTTCTCGAGTACGAAGGTGGGGCTCGTCACACTCTCAGAGACTCCGTACGCTTTAGCGACCGCCTGCGTGAACGCAGTCTTCCCTGCCCCAAGCTCTCCTGAGAGGGTAACGAGTGTTGCGGCCCCTGGTGTAGGAGAAAGGCGCCCGGCAAGGGCGCGTGCTTCTAGTTGAAGGTCAGCAAGGGATGAGAGGACTTTCTCCATGTACCCATTGTACCAAGAGGGCCCTCGCGCGATACTATGAGGAACTATGGCCGACCACACAAAGTTCGATGATGCTGGGCAAGACGCTAAGCTTGCCGCGATACGAGAGAAGGAGGAGGAGGACCTCGCGCAGGTTCTCTCGGGTCGCTATGGCCTTTCCTACACTGACCTTGGAGTCGTACCCATTGATGTGGACGCGCTACGTCTTATCCCTGAGGAGCGGGCGCGCGCCGCAGAGGTAGTGGCCTTCGCAAAGATTGCCCACCAGGTCTCGGTAGCGCTCAGAAACCCCAAGAACCCTACGCTTGAAGCAGAGCTTGCCGAGCTTGAGACACGGGGCTTCGTGCTTACGAAATTCCTCGTCTCGCCTAAAAGTCTCAAGAAAGCCTACTCCCGCTATGCGGATCTTTCGCTCGCCACCGTAAGCACGGCCGGTACATTTGATATCTCAGGAGAGGAGCTTGAGAAACTTTCGGCAGAACTCACCACACTCGGCGCGCTTAAGGACCGTCTTAGCGCAACTATTGCGGAAAAGAAGGGTGCGCAGGTGTCTAAAATCTTTGAAGAAATTCTTGCTGCTGCATTCGTGATGAAGGCATCCGACATCCATATTGAGCCTGAGGAAGATACTGCGCGCATTCGTCTGCGCCTGGACGGCATGCTGACCGACATATTCGCCTTCGACCACCATGTGTATCGGTCGCTCAACTCCCGCATCAAGCTGCTCTCCGGTCTTAAATTGAACGTCACTGACCGAGCACAGGACGGGCGCTTCACCGTGGTCGTCAACGGCATGGAAATCGAAATTCGCTGTTCGGTGATTCCAGGAAACTACGGCGAGTCGGTGGTGCTACGTATTCTTGATCCACGCGCCATTCAACGCACGTTGAGCGACATCGGCATCAACCCCAAATTGCTTGCACGCCTGCAGAAAGAAATCCGCCGCCCAACCGGCATGCTCCTCAACACTGGTCCGACTGGTTCCGGTAAAACGACCAGTCTCTATACGTTCATGCGGGACATCCACTCCCCTGAAATTAAGATCGTCACCATTGAAGACCCGGTGGAATACCACATTCAGGGCATCGTGCAGACACAGGTGGGGCCCGATTACACCTTTGCCGCAGGACTCCGCTCGGTGCTGCGTCAGGACCCGGACGTCATCATGGTGGGAGAAATCCGCGATGCGGAAGTCGCCGAGACCGCGATTCAAGCGGCACTTACCGGACACTTTGTGTTCTCAACGCTCCACACCAACAACGCTGCCGGCACCTTCCCCCGCCTCGTTGACCTTGAGGTAGACCCGAAGCTCTTTGCGTCTGCCGTTACGGTCTCGATGGCTCAAAGACTTGTACGCACCCTTGATGACACCACGAAGAAGTCGCGCCCAGCGACCGCTGAAGAGAAGCGCATGATGGAGACGGTCCTTTCTACTCTTACAGACAAAACACTCATCCCTCCTTCTATGGATACGGTATGGGTCGCTGTTCCTGGCGAAGATGGTTCCACCGGCTACAAGGGCCGCATGGGCATCCACGAAGCAATCTTCATGGACGATGAGCTCGGCGAGTTCCTCCGCGACAATCCGTCCGAAAGCGATATTGCCAAACACGTACTGCGCCAGGGCTTCCCCACACTTACACAAGACGGCATCATCAAAGTGCTCCAAGGAAAGACATCGATTGAAGAACTCGCACGTGTCGTTGACCTTCCGCTCGGGTAAAGGTAGCACTACTGCAATGGAAAACGGGCCGGAGACAGTTGCGGCAGCGAAAAAAATAGGCGAGGAATCGCAGAAGGAGGATTTTCCATACCTTATAGACCCCGAGGAAGTGTTCGGACTTAAGATTGAAATACATGAGGGGGTATTCTCTCCAAAATACGCTAAAGCATATTCGTTCTTCACTCCCCATCTTCCGAATCTTGTCGGCAAACAAGCTCTCGAAATTGGGTCCGGACACGGAGTAACTTCCTGTTATCTTGCCCGTTCCGCAGATTTCGTACTTGCTACTGATATAAATGGAGCCGCGGTAGAGAATACGAAGGTGAACGCGGCGCTTAACGGGCTGAAAAACATAGAGGCACGACAAAGTAATGTCTATTCGGGCATTAGACCTGAGGAGAAATTCGACCTCATTTATTGGAATACCCCCTGGGTGAAGGTGCCGAAAGAGTTCGAGGCACAGATGTCTGCCGCAGATTACGGAGTGTTCGACCCTGGGTACGAATCAATCTCTCAATTCATCCTTGAAGGACCGAGGCACCTGACCCCGGGAGGATCCCTATATATGGGCTTCGGGGACCACGGCGCCGATACAGAACTAATCGAGAAGCTAATCCTTCAGGCCAATCTGAAGAAGGAAACGGTGGCCGACACGACGTATGCACCTCCAGAAACGGGTCCGGAATCTGCGGCGCCCCCGTATACGCTACGGTTATATAAGCTGACTCCTGTATAAAGAAAAACACGCTTCTAGAAAGCGTGTTGTGTTGGGAGATTCTGCGCATTACCCTCCAGGCTGAACGAAACGCCTGAGGATGACATCAGCACTTCCGCAATGAAGCGGACACCAATGCGTCCTTGGGGAGTCGCCCTAAGCCGTCAGACCTTTGCCTAGAGGGTGATGCGCACAATCAATTGCAAAGAAAAAGAACCCGAAGGTTCTGACCTCTCCGAACTGAGGTATAATGGGATACTAGCATACCCTGTTTTTATGTCAAGTACCCCCCTAGAACCCAAGAAAGAGGAGGTCCTGCGCGATCAAGCGCTTGATGCGGCGCTACGGCCCACTATTTGGGACGAATATGTGGGCCAGGGACACGTCAAAGCCAACGTCAAAGTGGTACTTGAAGCAGCTAAGAAGCGCGGTGACATGCCCGAGCACCTTCTCTTCTATGGTCCTCCGGGAGTTGGTAAGACGACGCTTGCTCACTTGGTTGCCGCGACACTTGAACGCCCAATTCGAAGCACCTCCGGTGTCGCAATTGAGCGCGCGGGTGACCTTGCTGCCATTCTCACGAACCTGGAACCCAACTCCATCCTCTTTATAGATGAGATTCATCAGCTTGGAAGCAAAGTGGAGGAGCTTTTGTACCCTGCCCTTGAGTCCGGCACGCTCGACATCGTGCTCGGCAAAGGACCATCCGCTCGCACAGTTGAACTTTCACTCCCCCGCTTCACCTTGGTGGGTGCGACGACCAAGGTCTCACACATTTCAGGTCCGCTGCGTTCTCGTTTTGGTGGAGGAGTCTACCAACTCGACTTTTATTCTGATGAGGACCTCCGCTCCATTGTGAAGCGCTCCATTCGCATGCTTGGACTTAAAGCTCCGGACAATGTGATTGAACAGATTGCGGGACGCAGCCGTGCCACACCGCGCGTTGCTAATGCTCTATTGAAGCGCGTGCGTGATTACGCCGAGGTTGCCGAGAAAGACATCACCACTGAGGTTTGTGACCTCGCCTGCCAAATGTTCGGCATCGACACGCTTGGCCTTACCAAGGACGACCGTCGATACCTCGAGACGTTGGAGAAAGGATTCAGAGGAGGCCCAGCCGGTATTCGTGCGCTCGCCTCTGCGCTCCACGAGGATCCGGACACGCTTGAGAACGTGTACGAGCCATTCCTGCTTCGACTTGGGTTTGTTGAGCGCTCTTCGAGAGGGCGTGTGCTTACGGAGAAGGGGCGAGCGTACTTAGCGGCTTAGCACTTTGTTTATAAGTGCGATTCGTTCTTCCAAAGAGACGGGTGGGATACGAATAGGTTCATAGCCGTCAGCTAGATACTGTTGGTGTGCGAGTTCAGTAAGCTTCAGGGAATCCTCGTGGGTGAACGTACGTCCCGTGTCCCCCCGACCGTCAAACTCGGGAAGGGTGTCGCAGATGAGTACGAGGTCGTACCGGTTCTCCTTTGCGTGCCGAAGTGCGCGTTCGGTAGGAACGACCCCCACATACCGTTCCATCACGATGGTGTCCTGGATGCCTCTGTCGAGGAAGAGAAAATCTGCATCAGTGGATGCTGCAGCTTCGTTGGCAATCTGCGCGTCCTCAATCATCTCGAAGAATTCTTGTGCGTTCGTCTTGCGCCATGCACGATATTCTTCAAGCCCCATCTCGTCCTTGAGTCGCGTCATAATCGGAATTGCCGCTTCCGCAACAACAGGATACCCCGCATCACGGTAGTGCTCGATGAGCGTCGTTTTACCGCAATGCGTACCGCCAGCGATAACTATTTTTTTCATGAGCGTGAGATGGTCCACTTCTCTCGAACGAGCGCAACGAGCTTGCTAGCTGATTCTTCAAATGTCCCCTCGTTCTCAAAAACGATATCAGCGTCTTCAATATCTTCAAACTTCTGTTTGAAAATTTCATAGGTACCTATGGGGTCTTTAAGCAGATGCCCTTCACGAATGCGGGTCAGGCGCTCTTTTATGGCAGCGTCGGGAGTCTTTACCCAAACAGTCATATACCCACCGAAGTGGGTACGAGCAGTATCAAACAGCATGTCGCGCAACGATTTCTTGTACAGCATTTCGTCCACGATGAAATGCTCTTGGGCGGCGGCGAGTGCCTTGAGTCGCCGTGCAGCTTCTTCGTACACCTTGATGTGAACCTCTTCTGACAAGGGAATGTTGTTATCAAGCTTATGCATGAAATCCGGATCGAGCGAGGGGTAGAGCTCTCGTTTAATTTCGTCAATTTCAAAACGCGGTATGTCGAGCGCTTCGGACACTACCTTTGAGAGAGACGACTTCCCTGCTCCTGGAAGACCTGCAAGAAAGAGAATCATGTCTGCTTTGATTTTGTCCGATATCCTGCGGCGAGTTCGTGAACTGTGTCCATACGTAGAGCGTGTCGTTCGCCATCAAACTCTACAGCAATGCTAGTCTCTCCCTTGTCGTTCGTCTTCACCAGTATCTTGACGTCATCAAGGTAGCGGATAGAGCCCTTCGTTTTGAGAACCGCCTCACCATTTTCAACCGCGTATTTTATAAACGCTGCCAGCATGAACTCGTGCGTAACGTTTGAGAAATCTACCTTCGAGCCATCTTTGAGACGTTTAGCCATCTCAATCTGTCTCAATATATGGGACGCCACACCGGCGGCCACCTCTTTTGGAGCGGTGGTTTCTGAATCTGGTTGGTTCTCCCCGAACGCGAGCCACTCTTGCATGGTCTGAATTTCTGCTTCGTGCACTTTCTGCCATCGAATCTCTTCAGGTTGTTTGTGCGCCTCCTGAAGACGTTTGCGCAGGACGTCTCTGAAAAACGGCGAAAAGTCTGCTGTTGGCGTCTGCAGTGCACTTATGGAAAGTTCCGACCGCACGCGTGACTTCATGTGCCTTTTGGACGGTGTTCCTGCTTCAAGCGCCTCTCGCGTGCTCACCACCCTCGGGGCAGCGCTGGTATACCCCTTAACCGTGTCCGAAAAACCGAAGCCGGGCGCAGCTGCCTTCGCCTCTTCATACCCACGTGCGCTCAGGCTCCCGTCGTCCGCTTTCTCGCCGTGCCGAACAAGGTGAATGGTTATTTCGACATTCCTCCCCTTCTCGGGCGAAACAGGGCGTTCCGCATTGCTCATGAGCAAACAATATCATGGTCCCTTTGGTATAGTGGCCTCATGTCAGGGCACTCTAAGTGGTCTCAAATAAAGCGCCAGAAGGGGGTGACGGACGCTGCCCGCTCTCGCGTCTTCTCTCGTTTCGCACGCGAGCTCGCGCTTGAGTCTAAGAAAGCTGGAGGGAATGTGTCCTCTCCGGGTCTCGCAGCTGTCATTACTCGTGCCAAGGCAGCCAACATGCCCAAGGACAACATCGACCGCGCGATTACCAAGGGTGCATCCAAGGATTCCAGCGAACTCGAGCAGGTCGCCTACGAGTTCTACGGCCCTGGCGGCATCGCCATCATTGCGAGCGCCGTTACCGACAGCAAGAACCGCACCACGCAGGAGATAAAGCATTTACTTTCAAAGAATGGGTACGAGCTCGGCACACCAGGAAGTGCGTCGTGGGCATTTACCAAGAGTCCTGACGGTCGCTACGCCGCGAACGATCCGAAGATGCCTGTTGCAGAAGGAGAGGAAGGAAAACTTGAAGAGATACTCACGCTCCTTGATGACCAGGAAGATGTGCAGGAGGTGTTCACTAACGCCGAGGGCTATGAGAATACTGGCGATTGACCCGGGCTACGACCGCCTTGGTATCGCTGTCGTTGAAGGAACGGGCAATAAGCCCGTGCTCGTCTGGAGTGACTGCCTTATTCCTGCCAAAGGTGCGCACCATGACCGTCTTTCTGAGGTACGCATGGCGGTGGAAGAAGCGCTCGCCAAATACCAGCCAGACATGCTCGCCATTGAGAAGCTCTTCTTTAGCGTAAACAAGTCGAGCGCCATGGGAGTGGCTGAGGCGCGCGGCGCGGTGCTGGCTGCTATCGGCAGGACCGGGGTGCCTGTACAGGAGTTCGCTCCGGGGACCATAAAGCTTGCGGTTACCGGCAATGGAGCGGCGGACAAAGCGGCAATAGCCAAGATGCTGCCCCTCCTTATAACGCTTCCGGAGAAGAAGCGGCTGGACGATGAGCTTGATGCCATCGCCATAGGTATAACGGCTCTTTCGGTCGGTTTTCCCCACTAGAGGTTGTCCCCCGTTGCAAAGGAGCGGAAGTCTGGTCAAATAGAGGCACTCCCGGCATACGGGGCCTTGAAAAAGTAACTTTTGCACATGGACGACGATGCAATGAAAGATGACGACGTGCTCGACCTCGATGACGACATGGATGAGGATGAGGACGGCGAAGAGACCGCAGACGAAGAAACTGAAGAAGAAAAGGAAGCCTACTAAGGCTCTCTCGAAGGCCCGCTTATCGCGGGCCTTTTGCTTTTTGTGATAGCATTCTCCCAATGCCTCGTAAGAAGCGCACCCACCCCATCACCCGAAGACTCTTTGTCTTTGCTGGCGTTCTCTTCTGTATTGCAGGCGCAGGCCTGATTCTCATGGCACTCACACCAGTGCCTGATCTCGATTCCCTTTCCTACCGCAAGGTGACGCAGTCGACCAAGATTTATGACCGCACCGGCGACACTGTTCTCTACGACCTCAACACCGATGTGCGCCGCAACATTGTTCCGCTCTCGGCAATCTCCGAGAACATACGCAATGCCTCCATTGCTATTGAAGACGATACCTTCTACCAGCACATGGGTGTGCGTCCTATTTCCTTCCTGCGCGCGGTGTTGGTGAACCTTACGACTGGGTCTTTCAGCCAAGGAGGCTCAACCATCACCCAACAGGTAGTGAAGATGACACTGCTCACCGGTGAGAAAACCATCATCCGAAAGGTGCATGAGTGGGTGCTCGCATTGAAGTTGGAGCAGCGCTTCACCAAGGATGAGATTCTTGAGCTCTACCTCAACAACACTCCTTATGGCGGCACGCTCTACGGTGTTGAGGCGGCGTCCCGCGCCTTCTTCGGGAAGAGCGCAAGGGACATCACTATTGGCGAAGCAGCGTATCTTGCCGCGCTTCCACAGTCCCCTACTCGCTATTCTCCCTACGGCAACCACCGTGATGAGCTTGATGCCCGCAAGAACCTCGTGCTTGAGCGCATGAAGAAGGTTGGGTTCCTCACTGATGAGCAGTACGCGGCAGCGAAGGCAGAGGTTGTTACCTTTAGCGGGCAGCCGAACTCTTCGATTATCGCGCCGCACTTTGTCTTCTATGTGCGTGAGTATCTTGAGGAGAAATACGGACCGGAAGTAGTCGAGGAAGGGCTTACGGTCATCACCTCAATTGATGCCGAGATGCAGCACGAGGCTGAGGCGATTGTCTCTGAGTACGGAGCGGCCAACGTCGAGAAGTTCAATGCCAATAACGCCGCGCTTGTCGCGATCGACCCTAAGACCGGCGAGATTCTTTCTATGGTGGGTTCACGCGATTACTTCAACGAAGAAATTGATGGTAGCTACAACTCAGTGACCGCAAACCGCCAGCCAGGTTCTTCCTTCAAACCGTTTGTGTACGCAGCTGCACTCCTCAAGGGCTTCACGCCACAAACTATTATCTTTGACCTCCCTACCCAGTTCTCTACCTCCTGTAGTGCAGCCGACAACTTTAATGCCGCATACCCGTGCTACGCACCAGGTAACTTCGACAACAACTTCCGAGGCCCGATGACCTTCACAACGGCACTCGCTCAGTCGATTAACATCCCGGCAGTGAAGACCATTTATCTAGCGGGGGTTAATAACACCATCGCGCTTGCAAGCCAGATGGGCATTAGCACCCTTACGAACGCCGACCAGTACGGCCTCTCGCTTGCTCTTGGTGCCGGAGAAGTGAAGCTGCTTGAGCTTACGAGCGCCTTTGGTGTCTTCGCCAATGACGGCGTACGTGTGCCTCCTGTGGCCGTCCTTAAGGTCACTGACATGAAGGGCACGGTGCTTGAAGAATACGAGGCGCACCCAGAGCCTGTGCTCGATTCAGGGGTAGCTCGCGACATCTCCTCAATGCTTTCCAATAACCAGGCGCGCATTCCTTCCTATCGTCCGGACAACCCGTTCAACATCCCAGGCTATGACGTTGCTGCTAAGACTGGTACCACCAACGAGTACCGCGACACGTGGACTGTGGGCTACACTCCTTCCCTTGCGGTTGGTGTCTGGGCCGGCAACAACGACAACACCCCGATGGTGCATGAGACCGCAGGCTACGTGGTTGCTCCTATGTGGAGGGCGTTCATGGATGTCGCACTTCCAAAGCGCCCCAAAGAATTCTTTGGTGAGCCGCGTGGTATTCCAGAGAACGCTCCGCCTGCACTCCGCGGTGTGTTCATTGGCGACGAAGGCATCCACGACATTCTCTACTGGGTAGATAAGGACAATCCACTAGGCGGGGGTAGCTCGAGGAGAGACGCACAGAACGCGCACTGGGAGTATCCGATTCAGGCGCTGAATGCGAGTGGGTTTACGGGGCAGTAAGCTCGTATTCTTTCGACCGCACTGCCGGGTGTGGTGCCGGGTTAGTTTTTATTTCGCACGATAAACGAAAGAGGCTCCTCCCATCCATACCCAGAATTTTCCCACGCCTTGGCTTGCGATTTCTGCGGGTCGTTAATGGCCATCATGCGCGTCCCTTTGTGAAAACCTAGTTCGCGTATTATCTCTCCAATTTGCTGAGAGGTAGCAAGCCCACCAAAGTGAGCCTGAATGAAGGGGGCGTTTGGTTTAAGAGTGCGCGCAACTTCTTGAAAAAAATCCCGAATATTCTTGAAGTAGAAATCTACGCTGTCGTGTGAGCCGAAGACGTGTGCATTTATAAAGTTTGACGAAATTATGCCGTCGAGTGAGTGGTCGGCAAACGGGAGACGAAACGCGTCGGCCACCACGCCATCCTTCCCATCGGCAGTTGTTTTTCTAACCGCACTTTCAGACGCATCAAGGCACACAGGAGTTACCCCAAGTTCCACCATTGCATCGTGTAGGCGTGATCCGACGCCCGAACCTATATCAACCACTACCCCTTCACGCATGGCCGCCAAGTCCTCACCAAGAGCGGCGCTGATTTGCATGCGGTAGTCTTCCTGTGAAAGAGGTTCGTATTGACTAAACGCTAGGTACGGAGCGACAGACGGATCCTCCGCCCCAGACATATTCTGCTGCCATTCTTTTGTTTTTTCCTCTCGATACTTTTTCCATCCCTCGTTCTCAGCTTCACTCATACCTAGACCAGTTACTGATTCATCGGCATCACCAAATACAGGAAGCTCGTGTCCCCTACTCCCTTGATGATTAGCGGCCTGCCTATGCCTCCTGCGGATAGCGTAATGCTCTCAGAGGTAATAAGAGGTAGCGGGGTGTGTAGGTAACGGTGGTTGAAGGAGAGCTCAAGAGACTCGCCAGAAAAGGCCGCAGTTATTGGCTCTACGGACTCCCCCACATCTGCATTGTGTGCCGAAAGGGCCAGCTTCTTTCCTGTTACATCAAAGCTCAGGCGAACCTTCTGGAAGGAGTCAGAGAAGACAGCAGTGCGACGAAGCGCTCCTTCAAAGTCCTTACGAAGCAGTGTCGCCTCAACCGAGAAGGACTTTGGAATAATCTGCGTGTAGTCAGGGTAGCTTGCTGAAACGAGACGCGTTGTGATGGTGCTCTTTGCCCATAGAACGGCGCACTGGTGCTCACCCACACGCACCTCAACCTCATCATCAGGAATCGTCTGCGCAAGGTCGAGTGCGTTCTTTGCAGGAATCAGTATGGAGAAGTTCCCAATCTTTCCCTTCACCGACATCTTCTTCTCTGCAAGACGGAAGGAATCAGTTGCGACCGCCTTCACCATCCCTCCTTCAGAAGAGATAAGAACAGAGGCGAGTTCAGGACGAATGGTAGAGGTGGACGCACACGGAGCGACAGTGCTTATAAGTGCCTTTAATGCAGCACCAGCGATGGTAAACGTCGTCTTAGGGTTCTCTGGGAGAGGAAGGGTTGGGAAATCCTCAAACGGAAGCGTTTTCATAGTGCTCTTGGCGGAACCAGAGCTTATAACAGCAGTATCTCCACTGTGCTCAATAATCACCTGACCCTCCCCAGAGAAGGAGGAGGAAATCTCACGAAGAATGGTCGACGGAAGAACAATGGCGCCCGGATTCTTAATCGTTCCTTCGATGTGAATATCTACTCCCGTCTCAAGATTGGTGGCACGAACTTTAATTCCATCGTCCCCTGCAACAATTGCGATTCCAGAAAGTGCAGGAACTGTTGCTGAACGTCTGTCAGCAAACCGAGATACCATCCCCACTACCTCTGCGAATTCTTTTTTATTTAAAATAATTACCATACCTTCTTATTAGTCCTGTTGATACGTGGAAAACGATAGTCAGCCAGTAAGTACGACGTGTTACTGCAATCGATAGACTGAGAAGGTGTGGAGAACTGCGCGGAACACGCGGATACTGTACGAGAATTCTTGCGGCGAACGACACGAACGCGAGTCCTTCCTCCTCTTACCCACATGACTATCTGAGAGTTATCCATAGCCTATACACAACTATACCAACAGCCCACGAATATCCTGAATCTCTTTTGCAAGCTCAGTGTCGTCCACAATCTCCCTCTTCACCTTCTCACAGGAGTGGATGACGGTAGTGTGGTCGCGCCCACCAAGCTTACTTCCGATGGTTGGGTAGGACACAGAGAAGTCCTCACGAAGGAGGTACATGATGACCTGGCGCGGCCTCACTACCTCCCTACGGCGGGTCTTCTCATAGATAGACTCTTCATCTATGCCGTAGAACTCAGCCACCTTGGAGACCACGTGTTTGACTGAAACCGTCTTAGTAGGCCGTGAAAAGGCCCTTAGAGACTGCCTGACCTCAGCCAAATCTGGAGGAACTCCCTTCACTTGGGTGTGGCAAACCACACTGTTAATAACCCCCTCAAGCTCCCTGATAGAGCCCGAGACTGAGGTGGCCACGTACTCAATGACGTCCTCGCTCAAGGTGACCCCGTGAGAGGCCGCCTTGCGGCGCACAATGGCCATACGGCTCTCCGTGTCCGGTTCCCCGATGTCTACTGTCATACCGCTTGAGAGGCGGCCGCGCACGCGGTCTGCGATGTCAGGAATAGCCTGGGGAGAGCGGTCGGAGGAGAAGATAATCTGGCGGTTGTTGTCATGGAGCGCATTGAAGAGGTGGAAAAGCTCCTCCTGCGTCTTCTCTTTCTTCGCCAAGAACTGCACGTCGTCCATGATGAGCAAATCGTACTGACGATACTTCTCCTTGAAGCGGTTAGCGTTACCTGCCTGAATAGAGTCGGTGTAATCCACCGCAAAACGCTCCGAGGTTAGGTAAAACACTTTGCGCGTTGGGTACAACTTCTTGTAGTGGTTCCCTATTGCTTGGATGAGGTGCGTCTTTCCGCGTCCGGTATCACCGTAGATAAACAAAGGATTGTACGTAATGCCCGGGCGATTGAGCACCGCTTGCGCAGCGGAGTACGCGAGTTCGTTAAAGGAACCAATCACGAAGGTTTCGAAGGTATATTTCGGGTTTAAGTTGTCGCTCTTGTTGATGTAGAACTCATCAAGGGGCATTTCAATGGAAGGCTCCCTTCTCTTTTGCTCTCGTGGCTTACGGGACGCGTCCTTCACAATCATGTATTCGATATTCCGGAACTCGTAGGAGACCCCGCGGATGATTTTAAGGAGCAGCGGGTGGAACTTCTTCAGGTACCAGTCCCTAAAGAACTGGCTCGGCACACCGATGTACACAATTCCGTCCTCAATCTTTACAATTGAGCTCTCGCGGAACCAGGTATTAAAGTTTGCTGGAGAAATTGAAAGCTCGACCTGCGACAACACATGTTCCCAAAGTTCGCGAGGATCTGACTTATTCATCGTTGGCACAGTATACGCGTGAACGTCGTCTCGTGAAGCCTCCCCTTTTGTTGCAGGCCGCTGGGGAAACTGTTAGTATCCTGTGGACATCACTACAACACACGAACATGCCTAAACGAACGTACCAGCCGAAGAAAAGGAAGCGCGCAAAGACCCACGGGTTCCGCGCCAGGGCCGCAACCCCAGGTGGAAAGCGCGTTGTTGCTCGCCGCCGCCGCAAGGGCCGCGTCTCCCTCTCGACCTCTAAGTAGCATGCTGCCGCGCCGCCTGCGTCTTACCCGGCGGACCTTCCCTGTCGCCGCTGGCGCCAGGGCCTCAAGCACCCATTTCTCCCTCTCCCTAGGGCCTGCCGCCCCAGGACACGGCGGCTGTGCCGTTGTGGTCTCCAAGAAGGTCGCCCGCCTCTCAGTGGCCCGCCACCTCCTCAAGCGCCGGATGCTTGCCGCTATGCGCCCCTGGTGCAATGCGGACCAGTCCTTGGTCGCCTACGCCCGCTCAGGAGCCCAGCTCCTTCCTTATAAGGAGCTCGCAAGTGAGTTATCCGCCCTTCTCACCAAGACGCTTCGCGCGTAGTATGCCCGTATGATTGAATTCTTCCACGAGTGGCTCTACGTTCCTATCTATAACCTCCTCATTTGGCTTGTAGGGGTGCTCCCTAACGGCGACGGAGGGCTCGCGGTTATCGTCGTCACACTTATCGTGAAGGTGGTCACCCTCCCATTCACGATTGCCGCCATCAAGACGCAGAAGGCGATGAAGGCGATGGAGCCGGAGCTTAAAAAGCTCAAGGACCTCTACGCTGACGACAAAGAGCGCCAGGCAAAAGAAATGTTTGCGCTCTACAAGAAGTACAACGTGAAGCCATTCGCGAGCTTCCTCGCGCTTCTCATCCAGATTCCGGTACTCATCTCCCTCTACCTCGTGTTCCAGCAGCACGCCCTCTCGCAGGTGGATGTTCCGCTCCTCTACTCATACATTCCTGTTCCGGAGACCGTCTCCATTCTCTTCCTTGGCATCTTCCCTATTGTTGGCGCAAGTCTCGTGCTCGCTATTCTTGCAGCAGCAACGCAGTTCGCTCACGCGATGGTCGCCATTCCAGTGCCGCCAAAGAACACCTCTTCGGCTCCCGCCTCTATGCAGGAGGAGTTTGGTCGCGCCATGGCACTCCAGGCCCGCTTCGCCCTCCCTTTGATTATTGGTCTCGTTGCTTTCTCTTCAGGCGCCATCGCCCTCTACTTCATCACGAGCAACGTCTTTACGTTCCTGCAGGAGATACTTATCGCGCGTAGGATGCGCGCTACACCGCTCGTCGTAAAAGAGGCCGCGGACTAAAGGTCGTACACCCAGAGGGAGCCGTCCTTCTTGTTGGTGAACACAAGGACGTCGTTCGTAGGGTCAGGCGTAAGCGAGACGGCATCAATATCGATGCGTCCGACCTCAGTAGGATCAAGAAGAAGCGTTGCCGAACGATCTGCAATGCTTACCTGCCAGATGCGGTCAGAGAACGAAACGACACCGCGGTACCAGTCATCTGGAAGTGTTCCGTCGAGGGTCTTTGGAACCGCACAGTACGCAAGTGCGCCAGAGGAAGAGAAGGTGCACTTCTCAGCAAGTGTCGAAATAGGAAGTGGTACGGGCGTGTGCGTTGCCGTGTCCATAAGGGTGGTCCTGACTGCGCCATTGGTTGCGTATGAATAGAGCACTTCAGCTCCTGTTTGATTTCCAATAACTGAGAGACCCGCAAGTGGTCCGAGAAGACGGGTCCAGGTTCCAGCACTCGAGACGGAGAACGAGTACCCTGAAAGTCCCACGGAGGGCTTGGTCGAGACGAGGTACCCTCGCCCAAAGAAGGAGCTGACGATTGAAGAGAGTGTCGTTGTGAATGCGGTTTTTGGTGCGGAGCCGTCTGCGCTCGCGATGGTGCCAATGGCTCCGTTGGTATCAGACTGAAGTGTCAAAAGCCCGGTGGTGCTTGTTGCTGCCACGTCCATCAAATCCTGCTCAAGGAAGAATCCTCCCTCCCCCTCTGCTGGAAGCGCATAGGTTTCCATGTGCACCCCGGAATCCTCCGACAA
The DNA here is from genome assembly GCA_964391975.1 of uncultured Candidatus Saccharibacteria bacterium. GTDB lineage: Bacteria > Patescibacteriota > Minisyncoccia > Phycocordibacterales > Phycocordibacteraceae > C7867-001. The sequence continues at coordinate 75,499 of CAYMNZ010000002.1, forward strand.
GAAGCGCAGGTACGTTTGAGAACCATCGGAAAGCCACACTGCTTCGCGTACTCCGGGAATCGTCTGGTTTGAAATGCGCGTAAGGGTGCGTGCGTGGACTCGGTAGGCGTAGAGGTTACCGCTCTGCCGCTCGACGAAGCGCACCTCGATGTCTGGCGGGATGGCAGGGATGATGACGCCCTCGGTCGTCGTTGCTGCGGGCACTTCAGGTATATAGAGGGCCGCAACTCCGTAGGCGACGGGAGCGGCGGTGATGCGCACGAGACGGGGACCAACTTGAACGCCAGCGTCGCCAGAGAACTCAATACCTCCATCAAGAACGCTCGGCGCCCCACCTCCGGGGAAGTCGCCGGAGCCGGCTCCACCAAACGGATCACCATCAACGACGCCCGGAGGTGTGACAGTGCGGAAGAAGACGAAGTACACCGCAACCAAGATAATAATCACTGCGATGACGCTGCCGAGGATGATGGGGAGTCTTTTTCGAAGGAAGTCCATGGTTTAGACGCTACTTGGTACGCACTCGACTGAGCTAACGCTAATTTGCGAGTCTGCTGCCGCCGCTACATTCGTACGGAATGCGCTACACGCAGTTGACGGCGTCTCGCACACTATTGACCCGGTCGCCCAGTTACGTACGCGCGCGGGGGTTACATCAGCAACGCAGGCCGCGCTCGTGGCGGAGACGTGGATGAAGCTGCCACTGCGGACCAGCTTGTGAGTCTCTTCTCCCATGGTCACCATGACCGACTGGAAGCGGTGTTGTGTTGGGGAAATGTTGCTTGGACGACAGTCGCAGAAGTACCGCACGTTCCCTTGTTCGTTTGGCACCACCGTCGCGGCGCAATGGATGTTGCCTGGTCCTGAACGCACCTTCTCCGAGCAGGCGGAGGTGCATGTTGAGAGTGACGGATCGGTAGAGTTCCAGGTAAAGGCGCCGTTCGGCAACTCACCGTTCGTGAACTGTGTCACCGTCTCCATACTCTCAGGGTCTGCTTGAAGGTAGGAGCATACGCCGGTAGCCTCAGTCCCTCCCGTGACAGGAGATCCTGTCCCCGTTGGCGCGAGCGAGCCGAAGTTTATCTGGAGATTCAGAATCCGCTTGTCGATGAGTCCGAAGACAATGACTGGGGAGAGAACGAGGAGGAGCCCCACCACCGACATCAGGATGAGGCCGCGCGCCTCCTTCTTCTCAGTGATGCTGTCTCCCATCATGTAGGTGATACCACCGCGCATGATCTGGAGCACTGCGAGCACTGCCGCCGCACCAATGCAGAGCTTGTAGATGTTGTTGAGGAACGCAGGAATCGTGGAGGAGTTGGCGACATCGCGAAGCCCAGGCAAGTCAGTGAGCGGAATAAATCCGACGTTCTCCTGTGCGGGCGCACTCGCCGCTTCAGCATCAGCATCCGCTCCGGGGGTATCCTGGTTCGCAGGACCAATGTTCTCAGCATCGCGCGAACCTGCGATGCATTCCTTTTGTGCCACCACCCAATCGCAGTGGGAGTATGCTCCACAATCGGCGTCGGTATCACAAGTGACGGCGAAGGCTACGGTCGGAAGAGCGAAGAGTCCGATGATCTGTGCGGCAAGTACGATGCCCACCATCACTCCCGAAACGCGATTGAAGTGTCGGTAGGTCATAGGCCAAAGATGCCGACAGAGCTGCCGGAGGAGAAGTTAAGTGCGAAATTCTTCGAAGCTTGCTGGAAGAGACCCTCTGCCGTTGCAGTAACGCCCACCTGCGCGGTGCCGCTCCCAGGAGTCGTGATGCGCACCGTAATGTCATCATCGGTTTCGTTTGCCTGCCCATTCACGGTCCATGCGAAGGACGGAACGCGACGGAAGTTGTAGCCCACTGCACGATAACTGTCCTCGGTGTCGGTGAGAGTCGCACTTGAACCGATGGCGCGCTCAAGCCACGTGCCAAGCAGCGGATAGGTGCGGTAGACGTAGACTGAAGGCTCAACAGGTGCGACGAGCACGCTGGCGGACCCTGCAAACAGGCGGTCCTGGCTCGTGACCGTCACGGTGATGTTTGCGTTTCGGTAGCGCAGGGGTGCAATGCCGTCGAGCACGGAGCGGCCAATTCCTGACTGGTCAGTGAGCTGTTTGTCTCCGTTCTTCCAGGAATACACCAGGCTCTGTGGCGGGATGACTGCACCGTTGGCGCCCCTGAAGTCAGGAAGTGCAACGATGCGAACCCGACCTTCGGGGGCCACTAGCGGAGCACCTTCATAGAATGGATGTGAGCTTGAGATGGGCTCCATCACAAGCGAGACATCTGCTGCGCGAAGCGTGAGTTCCTTGGTGTACACCGCCCCGGTCGGATCTTGCGCCGATACCGTAATCACGGTTGCAGAGCCTGGGCCGGCCATCGTCGCCTGAGCTGAGCGAGTTCCCGTCCCCTCCTGCACAACTTCCCCGTTCACCGTAATGGTGACAATACATTCGGAGAGAGTGAGAAGCGTACTTCGAGGCGAAATAGTGATGGTGTCGTACGGGCGCGGGTACGTAGGAGTGACGATGAACGTAATAGCGTCACTGCTCGGAAGCAGGGCCTGCGCGCCCGCCGTAAGCGGAAACATGGCGAGTGCCAGGAGCATGAGCGAGACGCGAAAGAGCTGCATGTTCCTATAGTATAGCGTCTTTGCGCCTACTTTCTGGCGCGCCCTGTGAATCTAGAACCAACCGTAGCCGAAGCCTGCGAGGTAGAGACCGATGAGAAGCGCGAGGACGCCGTCGACGGTGTACCAGGCACGCTCGGTGAGGCCCTTAATAAGCTTGGCAAGCTGTGCCTCTGGAAGGAAAACGTAGAGGAGACCCTTCAACAGTCCAATCCAGCCGAGAAGTGAGATGAGTGAAGCAGGCATGCTCGACCAGTCGTTGTGGATGTTCACGATGAGAAGGCCCATTAAAAGTGCGAGCATACCGGCGACCAACTGGGCAAAACGCTCCTTGGCCATCGCGACGATGCCGACCATAAGGTGACGTCGGTTGAAGAACACCGCGATGCCCGCGATAATCATGTAGACGCCGAATATCTTTGAGAGCAGGATTGTAAGTTCCATAGTGGAAGATTAGGGGTACCTCAAAAGTATACCTCCCTACCCCACCAACAGGCTGAATACCCACATAACGAACTGGAAGAAGGGTGCGGAAAGGAAATAGGAGAAGAACATAAGGAAGAGGAGAAGGGAGAAGATGCCCATCCGGCTCTCAAAGTTGCGTACGGGGACTGCGTAGCGGCTTGGGAGGATGCTCCGGAGCACCGTGAAGCCATCGAGCGGTGGGAACGGGATGAGGTTGAAGAGACCGAGGAAAAGGTTCACAAACACCACAATTGCGGCAAGTCCGGCGAAGAGGTCGAGGCCTCCTGCGTCTGCAAAGCGGAAGATAATGGCGAAGAGCACGGCAAGCAGGAGGTTGGTTGCTACTCCGGCGATACCGACGAAGGCCTCGCCCCACCGCTGGTTCCTGAGGTTATACGGATTGTACGGAACGGGCTTTGCCCAACCAAAAAGGAACCCGGCGTTGGTAAGTACGAGGAGGGCTGGAAGCAATACCGAGCCAATGGGGTCGAGGTGCGGCAGCGGATTCATCGTCAGGCGGCCCGAAAGCTTGGCGGTGGGGTCTCCAAGTGCGTAAGCGGCGTACCCGTGCGCCACCTCATGGATGATGATGGAGAAAATCAGCACGAGGATGGTGAAAATGCTCGTTTCGAGGTCGGTTTGCATAAAACGCTTCCGCTATGCTAGCATGCGGCGACTATGGCACGCGAATGTGAAATCACTGGAAAGAGCACGCAGGTAGGCGGAAGGTACTCCAACCGTACCCGTGCAACCCAGTACAACCCAGTTGGAAAGACCCGTCGCCGCGCTAACCTCCAGAAGAGGCGTATCTACGTCCCTGAGCTCGGAAAGTCGGTCCTCGTGGACATCTCGACCAAGGGCCTCCGCCACATCAAGAAGAACGGAGCCTACGCCACTCTCAAGAAGGCAAAGGTCATTAAGTAGCTAAAGCCCCTCCGGGGGCTTTTTTGTTGCTCACCTATCCCTCATTGGCAAAGAAGCTATACTTAAGAAAACCCTGTACATATATGACCTACACCGCACGGACGTTTGACCTCCCTGAACTCAAGGGACTTTCGAAGAAGCAGATAGAAGTACATCTCGCGCTCTATCAGGGGTACGTAAAGCACACGAATCTTATTCTTGAAACCATCAAGAAACTGCGTGACGAGGATGCAGCAGCAAACGCATTCACCATTAATGAACTGCGTCGCCGCCTAGGTTTTGAGTTTGACGGTATGCGCATGCACGAGTATTACTTCGAACAGTTTGAAGGCGGTTCGCAGGTATCAGATGGCCAAGGGAATCTCCGCAAACGAGTCACGGAGAAGTATGGTGGGTGGGACGAGTTCCTCGCGCACATACAAGAGGTAGCTGGAACTCGCGGAATTGGATGGGTCGTCGTCTACTACGACGCCACTGTCGGCATGCTCCACACGGCGTTCGTGAACGACCACGAGCTCGGTCAGTTCTCCGGCCTCCCTATTCTTCTTGCGCTCGACCTGTGGGAACACGCGTTCATGGTTGATTACGTTCCGGCAGAGAAGAAAACGTATGTCGAAGCATTTCTCGATAACGTTAACTGGACCGTAGTAGATTCACGCCTCCAGAGGGCGCACGGGTAGTCGGTACTCTTTTCGCTTGGGGTCAAATTTGCCGTTGCACGCGGCGCATGGCACCAAAGCCTATCTTCCGCTCATGCTGGCCGCCTGAGACGGTATTCGAACAAATTACAGGACATAGTTCGCGCCCATAACGACACTCTCGCCCAAATTCCAGGCCGCTGACCAATAAAAGGATCGTTAATTCGCCCAACGTTTATTTTTTACCTTTGGGTTTTCTAAGGTCAAGATTTCCTCAAAGAGGTTATATTTATGAGAAGTACTACCTTTATTTTGCCATAGTTCTATATGTGGTTTCGCGAGACCTGCCTTAACTGCAACTTCTGCCAAAATATCTGCTGTTTTTATGTGAACCATTTTAAAGGCATGTGAATCACTGACCAGTAAAATAAATTTACCTCCAGGCTTCAGCACTTTCTTTGCTTCTATAAAGACGTTGTACATGCCGCCGAAATATTCCCACACTAGCTTTGTGTAAAGCTTCTCAAAACCGCTTGTGGCGCCGTCGGCGTCCAACCTCTTTTGTATTTCAGCTGTAACGTCTTGTATCGCTTTTATGTCTTTAATTACAGAACCTTCTTCGTCACCTTTGTAAATGTTAGTAGTAGAACCACGCAACATACGCTTCTTGATCACTCGGAAATCTTCTAAGGAGGTCGCGAAATCAGTGAAGATAAGTTCAATCTTTGAATGCTTTGTATATTCGTGGTCGCCAGGGTAAGGTGGCGAAGTGATCATGAAACTAACTGATTCGGGCTCCAAAAGTTTGGACATTTGACGAGCATCTCCAAGAAGGGTTTTTGCCTCGATATTTTTGTTTAGGGGTGGACATTCTTCAAGATCTAAGATCATTCTGTTGATCTTCTTTTCAAAGAGCCTATAGACATCTGCATCGACCTTTGGCTTTCTTACTCCAAACCCGGGTCCATAATAAACATTGGATGCGGTAAGGGTTATTGTTGCAAATGCTGAAACAAAGAAATCTTTTAAAGCACTGTTCGGATAGTCATATTTAGAGATGATCTTCTTAAGTAGGAGCAACCGGACTAACGGTGCGTCTGAAATATATCTTTCAGGAATCTCATCGATTCGAAACTCTTCTGCGTATTTCCGGTAGTCCTTCTTTTTGGCATTTACACTTTCTGCCTCTGGCCAATTGAACTTCTTATATTCCTTTTGAAGAGAATCTAGGATTTCCTTTTCTATAGTCCGGGCTCTCTTCGTATCGACCTTCCAATTTAACTTTGTCTTTGCAATAAAAGCGAAATAATCGTTGGCGTCAATGCCAATACTTTTAAGACCATGATTTTTTGCACAAATTAGAGTAGTTCCCGATCCCATAAATGGATCGACTACCAAACCATCTCTTATCGCTTCCCTCTTGATAATGTAATTAGGGAATTCTGGTGTATAGCCAAGAACAAAATTGTACCAATTATGAAACGGGAAATTATCAGCGCTTGAAGCCTTTCCCTTTGTAGTCGATATAACAGGTTTTAAATGCTTATTTACAATGGTTTCACAAACTTGGCACGTTTTCCTCGTGGGCGGATGATATTTAAAAGTCATAATATTCTATTTTGGAATATTAATCCAAATCATTAAATTTGTAAATCTTATTTCCAATTCTCTATGCTTGGATTGAATAAGACTCTCACGTATCTCTCAGGCTGAACTGGTGCCAAATTCTCTGGGAATATTGCAATATCGATTCCGTTTCTGATCATTCGAACGGCAACTTGTTGAACATGAATCTTGTATCCGTGTTCTTTTTCCTTCAATTTAAGCAGGACTGTTTTGAAGCCTCCTTCCATTTGATCTAAATTGATTTCATCTTTTGTTGTAAGAGCCTTTGCTTCTACAGGGTAAACATGAATCTCACCGTCAGTTGTGGAGGCATAGAATCCATCAATCTCATTCGGTTGCCACTTCATAGGGTTTTGGATCCTGAACAACGTTCTTCCTAGTACCTGTGAAAGTACGTCAAGATAATCGATCACTGAAAATAATCCCGCTTCATCGTTTCTGATTAGATCCTTTACAAGACTTGGTAGCGCTTTTGAATCTATTTCAATTTCATCCGGGGAATTTGACCAAACCAGCCATGAATTTAGTTCATTCCCAATTCCTACATATACGAATTCTCCTGCGTAGTTGCGACGATGCTCATCAGGACCTGTCCTCTTCCTTAGATCATAACCTAACGCGGAGATGCTTTCTGGTACACGTGCGTTTACTCCACCATTTTTTCTACATAAATCGAGAATTGTATTGGAAATCGAAGCTGGTTCTTGTAGCCCCACCGCTTTATACCCTTCGGATATATCGCTCAGATAGAACGGTATATTTTTCTCCATTTCTGAAGTATCAAAATACTTCTGAAATATATGCTCCAGGACAGGATGTTTTTTAGACCTGTACTTCTTTCCGTGTACAGTAGTCATTTCAGTAATTTTGAAGGATCTACCCCGTAAAGTTTTGCGAGCCGCTTTAACTCAATAACCTCAATTTTCTTCTGATTATTCTCAATCTTTGAGATGTAAGATTGAGACTGATTCAATTTTTCCGCGACTTCAACTTGAGTGAGACCAGATTTCTTTCTTGCATCAATAAGTCTCTCTACCAGAGCCTGGTGCTCTGTCGAGTATGAAGAATCCATCAGTTAACTGTATATTCCAACGTCGGGTATTCCAAAACGGAATACTTTAGGCCGCGTGTCCCTAAGTCATTCTTAGGCTGCTCTAGTCGGCTTAACACCTGCCAAACTCATTGCCTAATGGCTATTTTTTAGGCCGGGCCGTTCTGCATCCGGTCAAGCAGGAACGATAGAGTTAGCGGCCGTCTAGGACTCGAACTTCAGCGACCGCGGTCCATCGCCTTGTTGGCGAGTGCGTCTGCATCTTTGTTCTTTGCGCGGGGGATGTGCGAGAACGTCACTGATTTGAACCGATGCAGCAAGAGCGCAACCTGTGTTGCAAGCGGCTTTAGGTTTGGGTGCTTAATCTTGTACTCCCCGCGCATCTGCTTCACCACAAGCTCGCTGTCCATTTCAATCTTTACGGTGGCGCTCTTGGCGCCAGCTACCTCGGCAAGCCCCTCAAGCGCTCGGAGAATCGCGGTATATTCCGCCACGTTGTTGGTAGTGTGCCCGAGAAATTCAGAGACGGTGAAAACGGTCTTTCCTTTATGGTCCCGGATGACGGCCCCCGCCCCGGCGGGGCCGGGGTTGCCTCGTGAGCCGCCATCAGCCTGAATCGTGTACTCCATGTTCCCCAATGCTACACTATCGACACACCATGCCCGAAAAATTCACACCCACCCTCAACCAATGGCCCAAGAAGATTCCTCTTATTGGGGAAATGAAAGGAGCTGAGCAGATTACGAACACTGTCACCGCCTCAATCCCCGACGGTCATGAGGCGAAGATTGTCATCACCAATGACGAGATGCATGGACCGGCAACCTTCATGATGCCCGTCCGCGACATTGCCGGTTTCCTGAAGCGTAATGACCTTCCTGGTCTGAAGCTTGTGTCGCTTACTGACCTCGGACCTCTTGAAGAGGGTGAACAGGCCGAGACGTCCTACGATGCCGAGTCGCGTGAGAATGAACGCCCTGTACTTGTCGTGCTTCGCCACAAACTCCCTGACGGCACGAAGAAGCCGGTTGAGATACGCCAAGAGACGGACCGTAACGCCATTCTCGCGGCGAATGCAGAACTCCAGAATATGGTAAGCGAGATTGAGCAGGACCCAAATCGGCCCGAGGGTAAGTTCGAGGTTCGTATGTACGGCGAAAACGCTGCAAAGCTCCCTGACTGGCTTAAAGAATACTTGAAATCCTAATCCGTACCGGGCGTCCGCGCGAGAATTGGTCGCGCTCAAGAGAACCCAACACGGTGCGCTTTCCGGCGGTAAGCTCGGTACAGGTGGTGCCAAGCTCTCTCTTTGCATAGAAACAAATAGCATCAATAGGGCCCTCGAATTCTCTCTTGATACGAAGCTTCAGGTGTTCATTTGATTTTCCAAACCACAGCACTTCACTTACTTCCGCGTCTCGAAACGCAAAGACCGGCTTTGCGTTTCCCATACCGAAGGGCGCGAACTTCTCAAGACTTGAGAGAAGACTCCCAGTCGCCTCATCAGGACTTATCTCTGCGTCCGCAATGGCGAGCACTGCCTCTGCGCTTCCTGGCAGTGTTGCCAGCGCTTTGGCGAGACGTTCTTCAAGGAAAAACACCGCGTCTTCTTTCACCGTGAAGCCACCTGCTTGCGCGTGTCCTCCGAACTGTACGAACGTATCTTCTGCTGCACCCATGAGGTCGAGCACGTGCACGTCCTTTCTTCCTGCGCGGCAGGAACCTTTGCAAATCATGCTCGCCTCCCTCCCCCACAGAAATACCGGGCGCTGGTACTGGTCGGCAATTGAGTTAGCAACGAGTCCCAACAATCCCGGGCGCCAGTCCGGGTCTCCCATCGCAATTACGTCTGGAATCTCGCGACCCTCAAGGCGGTCATGCACTGCGCGCGTAATGCCTGCGGCAGCTGAGCGGCGGCTTCGATTGGCCTTCTCAAGAAGTTTCGCGAGTACCTCAGCTTCGTTCTCGTCTTCAGTGGTGAAAAGTTTGAATGCATCACGCGGGTCGCCCATACGGGAAGCAGCGTTTACTCGAGGGGCAATCATGAACCCAACATCGTCTTCCGTAATCATGCGCTGGTTAACGTTGGCTGCCTTACAGAGTTTTATCAAACCGATGCGTGGGGATTTGCGCATGACTAAGAGTCCGTACTTTGCGATGACACGATTCTCTCCGGTAAGCGGCACCATGTCGGCAATGGTTGCGAGCCCCGCCATATCAAGAAGCCACTTCTCCCAACCGATGGGAATGAGTTCGCGTCCCTCAAAGCCATGCTGCAAGGTTGCGCACACGAGCTTCCATGCGAGCCCTGCACCACAAAGCTCTTGGAATGGAGCGGTCTCTCCTTCTTGTTTCGGGTCTATGACCGCAAAGGCGTCTGGGAGCTCGTCTCCTGGTTCATGGTGATCAGTCACAATGACATCCATGCCGAGCTCCTTGGCGCGGGCTATAGGTACGTTGTCGACGATGCCGGAATCTACAGTGATGACGAGGGTCACTCCGTCTTTCGCAAGCTTCTCGATGCCCCCTTCGTTCACCCCGTACCCTTCTTCGTGTCGGTGTGGGATGTAGTTTACGAAGTTCGCTCCCGCTTTCTTGAGGAAGTCATGCAAGATGACGCCTCCGGGGATGCCGTCGCAGTCGTAATCGCTCCAGACCGCGATGCGTTCTTTGCTGCTTAGTGCCTTCGCGAGCCGCTCAGCAGCTTTCGGCATATTGAGTATCTTCATCGGGTCATGAAGATGCAGGTCGTAGGAGGGGTTCAGGAAGAACTCCGCCTCTTCCTTGGAGGTAACCCCTCTGTGGGCTAGCAACAGAGCCGCAAGATCGTCGTAGGCGACGAGCGCAGCTCGGGTTTCTTCGTCTAGTGGCTCACGGAGAGAGAACATGTGAGCCCTAGTGTACCAAATTCAGTTTAGGGCTTCGATTCCAGGGAGCGTGCCTTCTGCGAGGAAGTCGAGCATGGCGCCTCCGCCAGTTGAAATGAAGGAGAACTTGTCGGCAAGACCCAAGTTCTCAACTACTGCAATGCTGTCTCCTCCGCCCATGACTGAGTGTGCGCCACTCGCCACAATTGCTTTAGCAAGATTCTCCGTGCCGTCCGTAAACCCGTTCTCGTAGTTACCCAGTGGGCCATTCCAAAGCACTGACTTCGACTCTTTTACGATATCTGCCAGAAGCGCACTGGTCTCAGGGCCGATGTCGAGGATTGCCTCGTCATCTTTGACGTCAGAGAGTTTTGTAGGGTGCCCTGCATCACGACCGGCTCCCTTAGGAGCAACGATTGCATCCACAGGAATGACTACCTTCTTATTATGTAAAAGCTCACGGATTTCTTCGCCGCTGGTGCCGGAGACAAGGGAAGCTCCCACAGGGTTTCCTGCTTCTTTGATGAAATCGTTTGCGAGCGCACCGCCGACAAACACCTTGTCGTAGGAGGCGAGGAGCTTCTTGATGACGGGCTCTTTGGTAGAAAACTTCGCACCACTGATGATGGCGAGCGAGGGGTACTGTGGATGGAGCGCTCCTGCGAGTTCCTGCACCTCCTTCTCAACGAGAAGGCCGGCGTAGGAAGGAAGAAACTTTGGAATACCGACCACGCCTGCATGTTTGCGGTGGCAGACGTCGAAGGTGTCTTGTACGAAGACCTCCCCGAGGCTCGCGAGCTCTTTGGCGAAGGCTTCGTCGTTCCCCTCTTCTCCTGGGTTCTGACGGAGGTTCTCGAGGATGAGGACTTCGCCCGCTCCAAGTGCCGAGACTGCGTTTCTCGCTTGGTCCCCGATGATGTCAGGACAGAACTGAATGTCTGGGATGAATTCCTTCATGGCCTCCCACATAGGAGCGAGCGACTCAGTTCCCTTCCCGCTGATGTGGCTTATGAGAATGACGCGAGCTCCTTTCTCTCGTAGGTAGTTTATGGTCGGGAGCGCACCACGCAGGCGGAATGTGTTTACTACTTTTCCATCCGCCACTGGAACGTTGAGCGAGGAGCGCACCAACACTCGCACGTCGTTTAACTTCGGGATGTCTGAAAGGGATTTCATTATTTAAGCGCCTTCACGATACCGGCGAACATAGCCGGGTCAACGCTCGCGTGTCCGGGAAGGAACCCGTCGACACCTCCGCCTCCCGCAAGTGCTCGTGCGTTCTCCGGCTCTACTGATCCTCCGTATATAATCTTCACCTTGCTTGCTCCCTTTCCTGGAATGAAGTCGCCGAGAATCTTTCGTATGTACAGCACCATCTCGTTAAGGTCGTGCGACTGGATGGCGTCTTGGTCAGTCTTGCCGATAGCCCACACGGGTTCGTAGGCGACAACAACCTCAAGACTTTCTTTTGCAGAAAGACCTTTGAAGGCGCTCGTGAGTTGTCCGCGTACAAAGGAAAGGTAGTGTGCTTCCGCATCGCGCTCGCGCTCTCCTACGCAGAGGATGGGCGTTATCCCGTGGACGAGTGCGCGCTTGAGTTTCTGGTTGATGCGTTCATCGCTTTCTCCTCGAGCCCGGCGCTCTGAGTGTCCGATGATGGCGTACTTCACACCGAGTTCCTTCAGAAGAGGTGCGGTGATTTCTCCTGTCTCAATGGTGTCGAGAGAATCAGAAAGGTCCTGAGCAGCAAGCGCCACGTTTCCCCTGCTTCCGGCAAGGAGGCCGAGGTACGGGGCTGGAGCAGCTATGACAATAGAAATCTTGCGTCCGACGGCGAGGCGCTTGGCGACGGCAAGAAGCTTCTTAGCCTTCTCCCGCGTACGAACGTACGTCTTCCAGTTACCAACGATCAACATTGGAAGCAGTATACCAGTCTAGAGCGCAGCGCCTGTAAACACCTTTTCGAGCGTTCCCTTGGAAACCAGTTCCTGTGGGGAGCCGTGTGCCACCACCTTCCCCTTGTCGAGGATGTAGCCTCTGGTTGCTATCTCAAGGAGCGACTTGATGTTGTGCTCCACTACCATGACGGCGGTATTTCGCTTCTGGTTAATCTCCTTAACGAAGGCAAAGACCTCCTTCACCACCTTAGGGGCAAGGCCGAGCGACGGCTCGTCGAGGAGGAGTACCTTAGGATCGGTCATGAGGCCGCGGGCAATGGCGAGCATTTGCTGCTGCCCCCCCGAGAGCGTCCCGGACTTGGCATTCCGCTTCTCCTTTAATATAGGGAACATTTCGAAGAGACCCTTGATGCGCTCGCGGACCAGAGCGCGGTCAGGGACCGTGAATCCGCCGATCTCGAGGTTCTCTTCTACCGTAAGGTCCGCAAAGACACGGCGGCCTTGAGGGACGAAGGCAATACCCCGGGCGACCACTTCATGTGGAACGGGGTGTATTGTGCTCCCCTCCCAGGAGACTGAACCTCCGGTAACAGGTGCGAGCCCAAAGATTGCTTTGAGGATGGTCGACTTCCCTGCGCCGTTAGGACCCATGAGTGCTACAACTTCTCCTTCGTCTAGGGAGACTGATGCACCATCAAGCGCCTTCACACCACCGTAGTGGACGTGGATGTCGTCGAGCTTGAGGAGGGTTTCTTGAGTCACGAATTTATTTTACCTCTTTTTGACTCGCTTCCCACATAAGCTTGAACCAGACGCGGAACATCTCGGCAACAGGTTCATTGATAAGTACTGTAGAGGTAACGTCTTCCTGTATCTGTCCGACCTTTATGGCTGATTGCATGACAACCTGATTACCGAAGACCGTTACTGCTGCACCCGTGGAGAATCCTTTTGGCAAAAAGCGATGCGTACTTTTGAGAAGGGAAAGTATCGGGTGGTTCTTTTCCCCAATTTCTGGATCGTAGAGGACGTGTATTTCTATTCCCTGCTTCTCTGCCGATGTAAGGAAGTCCTCTCGGAACCCATCGAGCTTAGAATCAGCCCACGCCCCTTTCCCGCCAATGATGTATACATCCTCGTTTATTCGAAGAATATCGCGCATGAAATTCTTCCAGCCCTCAATACCTTTATATATGTAGACGTCCTCCTCGTGCGCCACGCCGTTATAGAGCTTCTCCAGGTTTGGCATGATGGACATGAGTGCCGCCTCCTTCTCCTTAAGAAGATCCAGAAGTTTGTGCGGCCCTACTGCCTTATACCTGTTCTCGTTCTTCTGGAAGATTTCGAACACGAGGCCTTTTTCAATAAGGCGGTTCATGGAGTCGTATACGTTCCGCCTGTTTATCTTCGATTTTGTCGCAAGGAACCCTATTGGCGACTCCCCCTCTTCAAGCAAGGTCTCGTAAATCTTGGATTCGTTCTTCGACAGGTCGAGCTTGGAGAGGATTTCGGTATGCATAGGTTTTATAAGGCTTTTTCAGTATGTGGTGCTAGTCGCTACCACGCGGTGATATTGGCCACTCGTAGTATACACCGCATTCTCTGCTCGTTGCTAATAACTTGCAGAACCCATGCGTACAAATCATCTGGTAATCGGTGCCACCCTGTTCATTCTTGTAGCTCTCGGTTTCCTTCTCAACGGCCCTACTAAAGAGGGGCTGCGCGTCGGCGTCCTTGTCCCCCCCTCAGGTAACTTTGCCGTGCTTGGGGAACGAGTACGCAACGGCTTTGAGCTTGCGAAGGCAGACCTGGCTTCTCACGGCACGTTCGTTGAAGTTATCTACGAAGATGCCTGCCAACCCAAAGAGGCACTTTCAGCAATTACGAAGCTTATTGAGAGCGATCGCATCACATTGCTCGGTGGATCATTCTGCGTAGCTGGCTTTGTGCCGGTGATTGATGTGCTCGAAAAGCACCAGGTGATTGGCGTGAACCTTGCCCCCAACCCGGATTCGGTCCTTGGCCATGACTACGTAGTCTCAACGAACACCTCTATCAAACTTAAGGCGAATGAGCTCGGGGCCTTCGCTGCAGATACGCTCCGTGCGAAGACGGCGGCTATCCTCTACTACAACACTCCGCTTGGCGAAGACTACCGCAAGCACTTCTCTGCGGCGTTTGAGGAGCGTGGTGGAGAGATCGTACTTGAGCAAGTGACGCTTATAGACGCGTCCGACTTTCGGACTGAGCTTACGAAGATAAAGCAGAAGAATCCTGACGTCATATTCGTCGTCCAGCTGGCAAGGCCACTCGGTAACCTGCTGAAGCAGGCGAACGAACTTGGTATTGAATCTCGCATGCTTGGGAACTCACAGAATGAGGACCCTAGCGTCATTGAAGTTGCTGGCGTTTCTGCGGAAGGGTTCTATATCTCTTCAGACGAACCGCTTCCTCCAAGCGAAAACGTACTCGACTTCAACCGTCGCTATAAAGAGCGCTTCGGCCAGGAGGCTGACGTATTCGCTCGAAACGCATATGACGCACTGATACTTGAGGCGGCCGCATACAAGCATTGCGCAGGTGAAACTGACTGCATGCTTGCATACTTCCACGCGATAAAAAACTATGACGGCGTGAGCGGCAGCATCAGCATAGAGGAAGACGGCACAGCGTTTAAGCCAACCTCATTCAAGGTAATCAAGAACGGAATGTTCGTATCCGTTGATAGGTAACCTACACGCCAAGATATGCCTCGATGACAGCTTTGTTTGAAAGCACTTCTTCCGGCTTCCCTTCTGCAAGAAGTTTCCCCGCATCCATCACAATGACGTGGTCGGAGAGTTCGCGGATGAGTGCCATATCGTGCTCGATAAGCACGATGGTTTTTCCCTGCTCCCTAAGCTCGCGCATGATGCCGGATACGAGTTTCACCATCTCAGGGAAGAGTCCGGCATACGGTTCATCGAAGAGAACGGTGTCGGCACCGGTTGCAAGTGCGCGAGCAATCTCAAGAAGCTTGCGCTGACCGTAGGAGAGTTCGGATGCGTACGCGTCTTTCTTTTCCCAGAGCCCGACGCGAGTCAGTACCTCCTCTGCTTTCTTGAGGTGCTCCTCCTTGTTCTTCTCGAACAACGAGCCAAGTACGCTGCGCTTGGTGAGGGAGATGAGAACATTGTCGAGCACGCTTACCTGTTCAAACACGCGTACGTTCTGGAAAGTGCGGGTCAGTCCGAGGCCAAATACCTGGTACGGCTTAATACGTGCGCGCTCCTTCCCTCCTGCGACTACCACCACACCTCCGTCTATCTGGCAGATGCCGGTGAGGACGTTGGTAAGTGTTGTCTTTCCTGAACCGTTAGGACCGATGACGCTCGTGATTTTTCCTGTAGGCACGGTAATGGACAGCCCGTTGACGGCTGTCACACCACCGAACTTCTTTACGAGTTCATTTGTCTGAAGTGCGTTCATAAGCGGTATGTTCCTGCCAATCCTTGTGGCCTATAGAGCATAAGGAACACCAACATAAGGCCGTAGATGACTTGGCGCATCTGTGCGGCAATGTCAGGAGTGAATCCAACGAAGCGCAGTGCCTCCGGAAGAAGCACGAGTACAAGCGCGCCAATTACCGCACCGCGAAGCGAACCTAACCCTCCGAGAATAATGACCGAGAGCATGAACACCGATTCCGGAACGCCGAAGGAACTTGGATCGATGAACGTTATATAGGAAGCGAAGAGTCCTCCAGCAATTGCTGCCATGCCCGCTCCCATCACGAACACTGCGAGCTTGAACCAACTCGTGTGATAGCCGAAGACTGAGAGTGCGACTTCGTCTTCGCGTATTGCCTGAAGCGCGCGACCGAAGGAGGATTTCGTCACGAACGTAGAGAAGACGTAGCAGAGTCCAAGCAACACCAAAGCGAGTCCGAGATACACGATGTTCTCCGAGAACACGAAGCCGAAGAGCTCAGGGCGGTTGATGCCTGGAATGCCGAGCGGACCACGCGTTAGTTCCTGCCAGTTGAGGAAGATGGAGAACACTATGACGGTGAAGCCGAGTGAGCCGAGTGCGTAGTAGTCATCTCGGAACTTGGAGAGCACGATACCTATAAGGAATGCTGCAATTGCGCTCATGAGTATGCCGAGCACTAAGGCTGGGAAGAATCCGAAGCCCGTGTTCTCGAGTATGAGCGCGACGCTATACGCACCCACGCCGTAGAAGGCGGCGTGTGCGAGTGAGATGAGGCCTGTGAATCCAACGATGAGCTGGAGCGATACCGCGAGTATCGCGTAGATGGCAAAGACGACTGCGAGGTGGACGAGGTATTCCATAACTATGCTCTCTTCTTACCAAGTATTCCCTGCGGGCGGAACAGCAGGAAGATAAGAAGTATCACGAAGGCGATTGCATCCTTCCACTCTCCGGAGATGTGCCAGATACCAAAGTTCTCAGCGAAGCCGAGAATGAAGGCGCCCAGAAATCCTCCATACACACTACCCATTCCGCCGATGATGGCGGCGATAACGCCCTTAAGGAGAAGGATGAAACCCATCCTTGGTTCTATGCCCGTATCTATGCCGGCGAAGATACCTGCAAGTGCGGCAATAGCAGACCCCACGATGAATATGAGGCCAATAATCTTGTTCGTATCGATTCCAACAATCTTCGCGACCTCCTCATCATCAGAGACCGCACGCACGGCGCGGCCGAAGGAGGTGCGACTTAGAAGAAGCCAGAGGAGAATAAGTACGCCGACTGCTGAGGAAAACATCGCTACCTGCACATAGGTCATGATTCCGCCTCCTAGGTTTAAAGAACCTGTTGGGCCTATGAGCGTAGAGAGCGTGCGGAACTGACTCGTGAAGAGTATTGCAATCACGGCTTCGATTGCTGTGAACGCTCCCAGAGAGGCAACAAGCAGGACTAGACTCGAAGCCCCTCGCTTTCTAAGTGGGCGATAGATAAGACGCTCCAATCCGTATCCCACTGCTGCGCCGACCACAACACCGCCAATGATTGCGACTACAAGTGGTAGCTTGAGCGTTATTCCGACATAGAAGACGGTGTAGGCAGCAACTGCACCGAGTACCCCGTGCGAAAGGTTAAAGAAGCGTGTCGCCCCGAAGACGAGGTTGAAGCTCATCGCTATGAGCGCGTAGAGCGACCCGGCGATGACGCTGTTGACGACGAGCTGAGGGACGATGTCCATGTTCCCCAGTATAAGCGAAACCGCCCACATCTGTGGGCGGTTTCCAGGAGTGCTTGTTATTTCACCTCAACTGAAGTCCCGTTCTCAATTTTCTTTACGACGTACGCCGCCCCAACCATGTCTCCATTCTGGTCGAATTCAACATGACCGGATACACCATCGTTCGAACTAGACCTTAGTGCATCGGCTAGAGAATCAGGGTCGCTGCCTGCCTTCTGTATGGCCTTCAGCATAATGTAGGTGGCATCGTATGCTTGGGGCGCGCAAGGTGGAACTGCGTCAGCTCCTGTCTTCTCAAGAAGCGCTTCTGTGAACTTCGTCGGGAGCTCAGCGGTCTTAATTTCAGAATAGAGGTACGTGCCTAGAGGCGCCATTGCTTTCTGAAGTTTCGGATCACCCCACGTATCGCCACCGAAGATTTGAGCAGTGATGCCGAGCTCCTTTGCCTGCTGCACTGCAATAGTCGCTCCATCAGGATACGTAGGCATATAAATGAACTTCGTTCCCGTGTTCTTTATCTTGGTTAGTTGCGTACGGTAATCACGTGCTTCTTGGGGCATACTTTCCGTCGCCACAATTTTTCCACCGAGCTCTTCGAAGCGTTTCGTAAACACATCTTTGATTGGAGTGTATGCCTCCGTGATGTGGTTAAGTATTGCGACCTCTCTTGCCTCCAGAACGTTGTAGGCGTATTCAGCCATGAATGCCCCCTGGTAGGAATCCGAAGGGTAATTTCTGAAGAAGTACTTTCCAGCGCCACTGAGCGAAGGAGCAGAAGAGCAGTACGAGATGGTGGGCACCTTGTTCTCCATTGCTTGAGCGACGAATGACGATGTCTCGCTTGAGCAGGCGCCACCAATGATGGCGTCCACCTTATCTATATTGATAAGTTTCGATGCGGCGTTGGTCGCTGCGGTCACGTCGCACTTACCGTCTTCGTAGACCACCTCAACCGGGCTGCCATTTATGCCTCCTGCGGCATTAATCTCGCTTACTGCGAGCTCTACAGCATCTCTAGCTACCGTGCCTATAGAGGAAACGTCTCCTGAGAGTGGCCCGATGAAACCAATCTTTACCGGCCCAGTCTCTTTCGGAGCCTGGGAAAGGGCGTACCAACCACCTACCAGCACTACAAGAAGAACCAAAATTCCTATTGCGGTCTTGTTCATAATTACTTTGTTATTTAGATTCAACAAAAAAGTATTCTATATATTGACTTCTGTCAACAAAATATGTATATTGTTGGTACAATTCGACAACATTAATTTATGTCCCCAGACAAGACAAACGACACGCTTGTAGAAACCCTGCGCGACACGGGGATGAGCGACACCGAGATTAAGGTTTTTGTGTATCTCCTGCGGCATGACACGGGGTTAAAAGTATCCGATATCGCTCGTCGCGTACGACTTAATAGGACGACTTTGTATGGGGTTCTCAAGTCGCTCACGGAGAAAGGACTAGTCTCCTCTTCAGAGCAGAGAGGGGTGCTGCTCTTTCAATCGATTCAACCGCACCTCTTGGTTGATTACTTGGAGCGTGCTCGGGAGCGGCTGGTGCGTAACATTAAAAGAGTAGAGGAAATTGTCCCTACCATTACTCAGCTACGCAATCAGGAAGATAGATACCGTCCGAACATGCAGTTCTTCGACGGAACTGAAGGTATCAAACAAGCGTACGAAGATTTGGTGCGCAATAATAAGGAAAAGGTTGTGTACGGGTTTACGGGAATCCATGCGATTTACAATCTCATGGGCATGGAATGGATTGACTATATTCTCGAGAAGCGTCCTGCCATGGGTGTGAAGTGGCTCGCGCTTGCTGTTGATAGCCCCGAATCGCGTGAACTCGCGAAGCAGGATAAGAAACATCTCCGCAGTACCAAGTTTCTACCATCTTCTTTCAATTTCGACATTGAGCTCGCCGCCTATGATGATAAGGCTTTCATCATTTCGTTCGCCGAAGATCACCCGTGGGCAATGATTATCACGGACAAGAAGATTGCTGAGACTATTAAAGCGCTCTTCCGATATATCGATACCACTCTACCTCTCGCTGCGACTCCATAAATAAAAACAGCCGCTTGGGAGCGGCTGTTTTTAAACAAGAATGCTCTCTATCTTACGTACGGTACCGATCCCCCATCCCTTGCTTCCCTGACCTCAACTATTACCTCCTTGAGATCGCGATCAGCATCGAACGAGATAAGTGGGAAGGACTCTCCTCCCGTGTACGACAACGTAGTAAGTTCAGCACGCATTGCGTCCTGGTCCGTACCCACCTTGTCGATTACCTGGGCAAGAATCTTGATTGCGTCGTAGCCGAGTGGAGTGAACAAACCAGCATCCACGCCCGTTTCAGCCTTTACGCGCGCCTTGAAGGCATCCGATTGGTTCACTTTTCCAACGGTGAAGAGCGTCCCCTCTACTTCTACGGCACCAGTAAAGTCCTTCGTGTCGAATCCGTCGCCGCCGAAGAACGGCACATCGAGACCGAGCGCCCGTGCCTCCTTAATTGTTTGTACGCCACCTGCAGGGAACATAGGTGCGTAGACGAGTTCAGGGTTAGTTGCCTTAACTTTAGAAACGACAGTTCGGACATCAGTACCGTCCTGCTTCACACCCTCAGCAATTGTCACTGTCCCACCAAGTTCAGTGAATCTTTTTGTGAAGGTTTCGTTGAGACCCTGTCCCCAATCGTTGTTAACGAAGATAACCGCCACAGTACGCTTTCCGAGCGTGTTGTAGACATATTCAGCACCGTATTTCCCCTGGAACGCATCCGAAGGGTACGTGCGGAAGATGAAGTTACCAGCCTTTGTGATTCCAGGCGCGGAACCCCAGATGATAGTTGGAGTTTTTGCTTCCTGGGCGATAGGCACGCCGGCGCTTGCTGCGGGCGAGCAAACCGGACCTATGATAGCCGCCACGTGGTCAACGGAAGTGAATTTGTTGAAGACGGCACTTCCAGTAACTGAACACTTGTCGTCTTCGTATATAACCTCAATCATGCGACCGTCGACACCGCCCGCGTCATTAATTTCTTTGACGGCAACTTCTATGCCGGCCTTGGTCATTTCTCCAAAACTTGCTGTATCTCCCGAAAGCGGGAGCGATGCGCCAATAACAATAGGACCTGTTTCGGTTGGTGCCGCCCCGCCCTTTAGTAAGTACCACCCACCGCCGATGACGACGATGAGTACTACAATCCACATCCACTTCGGAAAGTTATCCATGTAAGTAACTATTCAAGTAATAAGAAGCCCCTGAGTTCCAAGGCAAATTATGAACCCCCATATTGGGCTGTCAATTCGTACAAATAGGACTACTTTGCAGCCTGCCAAGAGAGCTCAAACATCATCCGCATCATGTTGTGAATGGTCAGGTCCTCGATGATAACGCCGCTTTGGCGGTCGTTCTCTAGGTTCAAGATGGAGACCTTGTTGGTGCCGTATACCGTAATCTCGCTCTTGAAGGGAAACTGCGCGACCGGGATGTGTTTCACCTCTGGTCGGTACTTTTTATCGATAACTGAGTACTGTGCCTCAACGAACCCCCTATCTTTAGTGGTATCAGGCACGATTCCCCGTGTTGTGATGCCGATACGCTGCTTCTCTTTCTTATAGAAGGTGAAAAAGTCTTCTGTAAAGAATTGGTCAAGGAAACCAATGTTGGCCCACGCCACCATCTCATAGGGCGTATCTACACGGACATGGTCCTCATACACAGAGAGAATCCCCTGCTTCCCCTCGAAATACGTAATCTTAGGCTTGTTTGGCATCAGGGAGTAGATTCCTTCAAGGTCCGGCAGGAGCTCCTCAGCGACCGTCTGCATCTCCTTCCCTCGCTCTACAGTCATCTTTGCAAAGCGCACCAGCTTCTGGGGCTTTTCTATCTGGTAATAGAGCTTCTTCCCTTTTTTAATCTCAGTCACGAGCCCCTTCACCGAGAGGTCTAACAAAATTTTATAAACGGTACTTCGGTTAAGTCTCGCTTCCTTCGCTAGGGCTGAGGGGTACGCCCCACCTGCCTCAAGCAGCAGGAAGTAGACAGTGGCCGCCTTATCCGAGAGCCCCGCCTTCTTAAGCCGCTCCACGAGCTGGGACTTCATATACAGCGAAGAATAAGACCCATTCAATAAAGTGTCAATTTAGACGAACAAATTGAAGATAAATAGCGAAAAAGCAAGTAAATACAACCTTTTTATAGATAGTGTTGTTACTCAAAAGTATCTAATTTGACACTGGTGCTAAAAATGTGGCGTTACCAAGGGACCCTAAGACCGCATTTCGGTATGAACACCACTACAAAAGCAATCCTCGCAGTACTTGTTATAGCCATCATTGGCATCGGTATGTTTCTTGCTCCGAAGAAGAGCGAGGAAACTATTGTGCTTGGCGCTACCCTCCCCCTTTCTGGGGACCTCGCGTTCCTTGGCGAAGGATACCGGAACGGCATGGAACTGGCTCTAAGCGAACTTACGGACACCACCTTCACCTATGCAGCGGTGTACGAAGACGATAAGTTTAATCCTGCGACTGCGGCAACAACCGTGAACAAGCTCATCTCTGTTGATACGGTAGACGGACTCTTTTCCTTTGGGTCCCCTGTTGGAAACGTCGTCAGCCCTCTTGCCGAGGAAAACCGCATCGTTCATATAAACGGAATAGCCTCGGATCAGAACGTTGCGAAGGGAAACTATAACTTCGTACACTGGACTCCCCCGTACGAGGAATCAAAGCTTCTGGTAGCGGAAATGAAGAAGCGCGGCATAGATTCCGTTGCAATGTTCGTGACGAACCAGCCTGGCACACTCGCGGTTGCCAACCAAGTCAAAGCAGACTTTGAAAAGAACGGCATTGAGCTCGTGGGTTCTGAGATGTTCAACCCCGGCGAGACCGATATGCGCACGCACGTTGCGAAACTCAAAGATGTGGATGCCGATATCTACATACTCGTCGCGATGTCACCGGAACTCGAGCTTCTTACGAAGCAAATTAAAGATCAGGGCATCACGACACCACTTACCTCAATTGAATCCTTTGAGTGGACCACGCAGCCTGAGCTCTTTGAAGGCATGTGGTACGTGAATGCCGCAGATGCAAGTGAAGAGTTTGTCGCCAAGTACACGAAAGCGTACGGTATTGCTCCTTCAGTAGGGGCAGCAAACGGCTATGACGCCGTGATGCTATTCGTGAAAGCGGTAGAGAACGCTGCGCACGGAACGATGAAGCCCACACAAGAAGAAATAAAAAATGCACTCCTTGCGGTTAAGAATCACAACGGCGCAGTTGGAGAACTCTCTGTAGACGCTAACGGCCTTGTTGTGTCCCAAGCGGTCGTGCGAACGATAGAAAACGGAAAGCCCGTTACGCTCAAGTAATTACTTCTCCCTCCACTCCACGAACTCGTAGTCAGTTGAAACAAGCGGTGTGAATGGTGGTGGGTCGTTGGCAAGACGTCGGTCATAGGAGTCGATGCGGTTCGCGTACCCACCATAAGAAGTACAACTTCCGTTGAGGCACCACTTAGTTCCCGTACGCTTATTAGAAACCGTAGTGCCGAGGATGGTGAGCGTGCCACGCGGGTCGTAGGAACCTCCGTAGTAGTTGCGGCCAAAGGCACCACCTTGCGCAATGAAGATGCCGTTTAATGTCATGTTGTTCGGTGAATCTGGCGTCACCAGCACGTTATGTTCCGCAATGACCGTAAGGCCGTCAGTGCCATCGGTAGCCCCGTAGACGATGTTGTTTTTAAGATATGCATTCGGAGCAATCCCGGCGTTCACCACATTGGCCGCAACCACGGTTACTTTCTGTGGAATCGTTCCCTCAATCCATACGTGGTCCTCAACAAAGATGAGACCGCAGGTAGCGGGGATGGTGCGGGTCTCGTAGTTGGTCTCGTTGTTAATGAGCGCGCGGTCTTCATCATCGTCCGCAGAGTTTACCGGCGTGACGTCGAGCCGCGTGGTTGAGGAAGTACGTCTAACGGTCACGGTACCGTTACTGTTGAAGATGAGGTGGTAGCCGTGCCAGTAGGCGGCTGTGTTTGGGTTGTTGGTAGTGCTCCAGCGCGGGTAGTAGATGCCCTGTGCCTGAGCGCGGGTTTTCAGCGTCCCGAAGTCTGCTGCGATGCCGGCGAAGTTCACCTGTGGCACTGGCCAACTCCAAAGCGTCTGGTTCGGGCCACTCCCCACTACCCCGGAAGCAGAAGAGCTTGCAGGACTGCAGCCGTAGTCACTGGTGCAGTTCCAACTCGAAAGCGAGCTCGTCACCGAAGAGTTAGCGGTGCCATCCATGCGGATGCCGCCGTTAGAGTGGTACGGGCCGTTGATGATGCGGTCGGCACCTGCCCACACGGAATCATTGAGGATATAGGAATAGCGTGCGACTGAAGGCTGTGCGTAGCGGGCATAGACAGCGCGCGTGGCGCTCGGAGAACCGTTAGCAGTGCCGGTTGAAGTGATGTCGACTGAGGTCACCTGCCCGCAGGCGGTGTTGCCGGTGATAGCAAGTGAGATGGTGCCAGTTACGCCACCTTCTGGGTCGTTATAGGGAATCGAGTAGGGACCAGCAACTCCAGTGCCATTCTGCAAGTCATTAGGATAGTGCGCGAGAAACCAGCGGTAGTACTCGAGTCCTGCCTCTGCGATTGAGAGCGCGCGCGCCTGTGCGTGTCCCGCGTTCTGCAATTTGTTTTCAGTGAGCACGTAGCTTGAAAGCGCACCAAGCACCGTAAAGAAGATTGCGCCGAAGACAATCGCAAGCAGCATCAGATATCCTCGAGGAGCTTTCATATTCATTGGATGAGGAGGTTACGAAGGGTGGCGCGGCCGGTGAGTGTGAAAATCTCTGGAGCACGCAGTGGGTTAAGGTCGGTGTCGACGCGCACTGTGACCTGGGAAATGGCGCTGACATCCACTGGCGCCGTCAACTGAACCCCACTTGAATCATAGTAGCTGAAGATAGGGGTAGACGTTGCGTTTCGTACATACGCAATCACGGTGGCGGTGGTCTCCGGTTGTCCGGAATAAGACGGAGGATTTCCTGCTGAGTTCGTGACGCCGCGGTAGAAGGTACCGTTGTTTAGGTAGAAGCGGATTTTCTCCACCGGACCATCCGCATCAATGTCGGCATGGAAGGTGACGGTGGAGGTGGCTGCAGAAAGTATGAGGTAGCCGCCGTCTTCCCCATAGGTAGCCTCACGCAGGTTGCCGATTGAAGTAGTGAGCGCGCGGCGTGAGTTCTCAAGTGAAGTCGAGGACTCAAAGATATAGGTGTTCTGGCGGTAGAAGTCGACGAGTGCGGTGGTAAGCGCAATACCTGCGGTGCCCACAACCGCGATTACCACCAGCGTCTCCATGAGTGTGAAGCCTCTCATACTAGTTCAGGAGCAGCGTGCCCGTTACTGTTGAGGCCGGCAGAACCTCAATCGGGACCTCGGAGCTTTGAAGAATGTCGATGGTGTAACCCGTCGGAACCACGTTATAGGAATCCCACTCAAGCGTCATGGTGCGCACACCAGAGGCATCGGTGGTGGTCGCAATCTCAGTCTTATAGATGGAAGCTCCCCCGCTGGTTGAACCAATCGTCTTCGCTCCGGTAATAGTAAGAGGAACGTTCGGGAGTGGAAGTGGGCCTTCTGTGTAGTTAATCGTCCAATCAAGGAGCTGCGGCGTGACATTCGGGTCGCTTGAAGAGAGCGCGGCTATAAGCGTTAATCCTGGATAGGTAGAGGTTGAAACTCCCGAGAGCGAGACGGTGCCTGTGAAGCCTACGGAGTTTCCAGCCAGTACCGCGTCTGGGAGTGGTGTGCCGTCACTGGTTGCGACCGTGAAGCGTGCACTCGTGCCAGCAGGCTCGACACGGGTTGCTGTCACGCTCTCCCAGGTAACGAGATAGGTCGGTGCGGTGGTTGAGGCCTGTGCGCTTCCGCTTGCTGCATACGTCCCAGTAGTCCCAGAGAGCGTAAGCGCGCCACCGGTTACTTGCGTATTGGGACTTGAGACAAGGCCCGACATATCAGCAAAGGAATCAGTGAAGGCGTTGGGTGCAATTGGGGAGAAGGTCCGGATAGTAAGCGTTGAAAGCAAATCGATAGCAAAGGTGCTTGCGGTGGTGGAATCCGCGACTACCGTCAGAAATCCAGGCGTCGGATTCGCATTGGTCGCGTCGCGTTCGTAGGTCTGGGCTTCTGAGTAGCCAGTTTTGGAAACATATATTTCGTACTGAGCGGAAGCCGGTGCTCCAGGAAGATCAACAACACCTGCGGTGCTGCTGAAGGTAGTTACATCAATGGTTGGGCTCGTCGCTGCGTTCACTACGCGCACGCTTGCCCCGGACACGGGAAGCCCTGTGGCGTCCACCACGTTTGCGCGCAGTGTTCCTCCTCCGCTGGTGGTCTCAATTGAGGGCGGCACCAAGTTTGAAACCAGCGAGACTTCTCTCGTTTGTTCGCGCACGATGTAGGTCACCGCAACGCGTATGTGCTTGTAGTCAGTGATGATGCCGTTGCTGTCTGCTCCCCCGCTGCCGTCCGCTGGGTCGTCCGCGTATTCAATAAAGGTACGCATACCGT
Organism: uncultured Candidatus Saccharibacteria bacterium; assembly: GCA_964391975.1. GTDB lineage: Bacteria > Patescibacteriota > Minisyncoccia > Phycocordibacterales > Phycocordibacteraceae > C7867-001. The sequence goes on from CAYMNZ010000002.1 coordinate 101,383, forward strand.
AGTTGATGTTATTAAGCGTTGTCGTCGCGTACTGAGGCACGACACCTGCCGGGATGCCACCAACCGTCCCTACGTTTCCATAGTCGAGTGAGCGGATGTATTCAATCTGTGCGTTAGCAACCGCGGTGGCACCTGCCTTTGCTTTTGCAACTCCGGAGACGAGAAGTGAAGCGCGCAGCAACCCAAAGAAGGCGAGGAACACGATGAGGACCAGTGCGCTCCCGACGAGCGTGTCGACGAGCGTCATACCTCGGAAAGGACTCATGCACGTATGATAACGCACTAGCGGGCTAAATCTTGTCGGAAAGTGAGTAGATAGGCGAAATCATCGAGATTGCAAAGACGCCCACAACGCCGCCGATGAAGAGCATGAGCATCGGCTCGATGATGGTGGAGAGGTCCTTGGTGCGCTCCTCAACATCCGTTTCGTAGTACTCGGCCACCTGTCCGAGCATTTCAGAGACCTTTCCGGTCTCTTCACCCACCGCAATCATGTCGACGATAAACACTGGGTAGAGCTTTGGGTGTTCGGCAAAGGCTACCGAGAGTGATTCTCCCTTCTTAACTTTGACCCCTGCTTCTCCAAGCACTTTTCCGAAACGGTTATCTCCCACGACCTCCTCTGCGATACTGATTGCCGTCAACATCTCCACACCTGAGGAAAGGAGTGAGGCGAGAGCGCGAGAAGCACGTGCGCTCATGGTCTCGCGGACCAAGTCTCCGATGACCGGGACCCGAAGGGCAACCGCAAGGAGCGCTGCTGCTCCAGGCTTACTCTTGAAGAAAAAGTAGAGCCCGAGGAAGAAGAGGCCGACTCCTGTAAGGGTGAGCAGCGCGTTTGCGGCCATGAAGTCTGACGCGTCGATGATTGCCTTCGTTGCGGCCGGAAGGTCGACTCCCAAGGAGGCGAAGGTCGCAGAGAGTGTTGGCACCACGTAAATCATCATGAGCACACCGATGATGATGACGGCCATGAGAATGATGGCGGGGTAAATCATCGCGCCCTTCACCTTCTTCTCAAGCGTGTAGGCCCGGTCCATCTGACGTGCGACCACCTTAAGAGCATCTGCGAGGGTTCCGGATTCCTCGCCTGCCTTGGTCATGGCGATGAAGAGTTTGGAGAATACTTTCGGGTGCTTTGCGAGTGCTTCGTGGAAGGCGGTGCCCTTTTTGACCTCATTCTCGAGGTCAGTCACCACTTCTTTAAGAAACTTGTTAGTGGACTGTCGCTCAATCACCGAGAGGGTGCGCGAGAGGGTGAGACCTGCAGCGAGCATGGCTGCGAGGTTCTTGGTGAGGATGATGCGCTCCTCAAACTTAATACCGCTCGAGAGCTTGAGGTTGGCCCAGGACGGCAGACCGATTGCACCACCCTCTTCAACAGAGACGACATGCGCACCTTCCTTTTCTATAAGTTCGTAGACAGCGAAGCGCGATGCCGCTTCAATCGCGCGCTTCTCTTGCGAGCCGTCCTCTTTCGTAAGGGTGACGCGGAATTTCACTACGGAAATCTTAGCACGCGCGGCGAAGCAGAACCTCGTGCGTCACAGGGATGAAGGGGATGCGGGAGTCTCCCGGCACGAAGAAGCTTGTCTGTTCGATGAACTCCATCCCAGAGGACTCGATTACTGACGCTAGCTCTTGCTTGGTGGGCACGCTTATATGGGTCACGTCCTTATCGAAAAGCGTGAATATTCTCCCTGCCCAGGTATCCTTCACCGGCACTGAGAAGAGGAGGTACCCACCTTTCTTTATCTTTGGATAGATTTTCTTCATGCTCGCAGCGATTGATTTTGTATGCTCGAGAACATCGAAGGCGGTAACTATGTCAAAAGATTCGTCCGGAAATGGAAGCTCTTCGGTATCAAGGTCGAGTGTTATGAACTGACCTCGTGGTAGCGTCTCCCCAGCTTTCTCTACCGCAAACTCGGATATATCGGCGCCGGAAACGGAGTTGAAGCCTGGTGCAGCGTATTTGAGAAAGTAGCCGAAAGCGCAGCCGATATCGAGGATGCTTCCTTGTATATGGTGTCGCTCAAAGAGCGTAAGGACCGGCTGCCAGTGCTTCAGGTTATCAAGATGGTCATAGGCACCGTAGTTCGAGCGCTTCTGCCCGTAGTAGTAATCGGCATCAAAGAGCCGTCGGTCCATGGCTACTTAAGGAGATAGATGCCGCCCAGTATGGCAACAACTCCCATTATCTTTACCCAGGTCACCGTGCCGCCGAGAAAGAGCGTCGAATACACAAAGGAAGCGATGACACCGATAGCGATGGCCATCGGCACTGCGTAGGGAGAGAGCTTGAAGCCCATTGAGAGCGCCGCCGCGAAGAAGGCGTTGCTGACGAAGATAATAAGGAGCGGCAACGGCTTAAAGATTGAAAGCACATCCTGCCAGAAGGTGCCGCCGCTTCCTCCGGTCAGTTGGCCAAACCACGCCACGAGCGTGTAGGTAATGAGGCTCAAGACGAAGAAGAGAAAAGCAGTGGCGAGCATAGGATAAGTATACCGTTATCTAAATAGCTTCTTGCGGTACACACAGCCAATAAGCAAGATGTTAGCGATGAGCAGATAAATTTGGAACGCAGAGTTCTCAATGTTCCACACAGGAATGGAAGGGATGACGAGCAAGACGGCAATCAATCCTGCAATATAGGCGTACCCTGTCTCAGTTTCTGGGAACCTCCATGCCTTAATCAAGGTCGGAATAAGTGCGAAGCCGTCAGCAATGGCGAAGAAGAGGATGGCGATGATTGGAGAGTCCGCCAAGAGCCAGAACCCCAGCGCCACGAGTGCCGCCACACCGCACAGGAGGTCGAATCGCGTAATCTTCCAGTAACTTTGAGGGTTGAAGACGGAGACAAGGAGCACTACAAGCGGAATTAACCCTGAAACGAATACACGAATGGTAGCCCAGAGGTCCGCGCCAGCAGCAACGGCAGCTGCAGCACCAAGTATGGGAGCCAACGCCCATACAAAATACGAAACACGGTTGGGTTTCGTTGTTCCTTTAATCGTGTCGCGGATGTACGCAATCGAGCCGGTAAGGCTGATGAGCGCGCTCAAGATAACGAGCCAGTGGACGAAGGCGATGCCGAGGTACATGCTGTGGAATCTTACTCCCTATTCACCGAATCCCAGATTATCTCGTACATTTCTTTGTGCATCCGTATCGCGCTCTTGTTCTCGATTACTATGCCGATGAGTGGAGGTGTTACTTGGTGTATGAACACTCGCTGGGGGGTGATAACCAGGTTGGTCGTGAGGTGTCTCCCGGGTGGAAGTATGCCGACCTTGGAATTGAAGTTCTTTTCCATGTTCTTCCATTCGTGCGCAAGCGGTGTATCCATAAAGAGCATCCGTATCTTTATCGGGAGCTTCGCGCGGCGGTAGAGGAAGTCCATGAAGTGTTCGCGGTCGTGGTTAATCCATTGGTCGAGGTTCGAGAGGACCAGGTAATCGTCGCCAGGTTTAACATCACGGATGAGTCCTTCGTATACTCCTTTGATTGCTTCGAGTCCTTCGTAGTACTTGATGACTCCCTCTCCTCCTTCAAGGTTGTAGAGTGCTGAAAACTCCGGAAGGAGCATATGGAGCTTCTTCCGCTTCGCCTCCACCATGACCTCGAGTTTCTGAGGGTCTTCTGCGAGGAATTTCTTCTTGAACCCCTCGATTTGAATGTTCATGAGCCCCTTTCTTTTTAGGGACTCGATAACTGAGTAGCAGGTGGTTCGCTTGAGCTCTGCGCTCTTTGCAATCTTGAGAATGGTCGTGGGACCGAGGTTGAGGGCCGCGTAATACACTTTCGCCTCGTTTTCGGTGAGTCCTATTTCCTCTAGCGTACTCGTGAGCTGGTTGGAGGGCATAAAAACGTCTAAGAATTCGTCAACAGATACTTATGTATTTATATAGGTTTTAGCATGTTTTTGAGACTATGTCGACATAAATGACAATATTTGACTACCGTCTGATAATTGTGGTCTAAAAATAACTACAAGGTATGAACAAACGCACAGCACTCATTATCGGTATGGTGGTCGTGGCTGCCGTACTTGCTGCCGTCGGTCTGTCGAGGGAGCCTAAGAACGAAGAGGTCGTCCGCTTTGGGTATCTTCCTGTCGTTCATGCCCTCCCCCTCTATCTGGCAGCAGAGAAGGGCTACTTTGAGGAAGAAGGTATCAAGGCTGAGATTACTAAGTTCGAGGCACCCAACCAGATTATTGATGCCCTTCTCTCGGACCATATTGATATGGCGATGGCTGCTGCCACCGGTATCACCGCGGTGGCGGAGGCCAAGAAGCCAGGTTCGTTAAAAATATTCTCTGTAGCCGGAGGGGATGATACGCACCTTGCTGATGCTTTGATTGTGCGTGCGGATGATGAGGCACGCTCGGTTGAAGACCTCAGAGGGAAAAAAGTGGGCGTACTTCCTGGAATCCAGTGGCGTACGATTGCTCGCAACCTCTTCAGTCAGCACGGACTCGACATAGAAAAAGACCTCACCCTTATTGAACTCGCGGTTCCGCTCCAAGCACAGGCGCTCGCGAGCAACCAAGTAGATGCGCTTCTTGCGATTGAGCCTGTACTGACCATCGCTGAAGCTGAGGGAATATCAAGGGTGCTTCTCGCTGCCCCTAACCTCACCTACGTCGCGAACCCCTTCTATGCTGGCGTTGGTAATGTCTCCACCTCATTTCTGAATGAGCATCCGGAAACATTTGCAAAGGCTATGAAGGTACTCAAGCGCGCAACCGATGAAGTAAACGCGGACCCCGACGCCGCTCGTGTGTACCTTCCTTCCTACACACCACTTACCGAGGAACTTGCAGCGAAGGTGCACCTTACGGTCTACAAGATGTACACCGACATGACGGAAGCTGACGTTGATGCGGTACAGAAGTTCATCGATGTATTCGTCGCCTACGAAGTTATAGAGAAACCGATACGCGCACAGGAGCTCATTCTCCGCTAACCTGATGATTGAGCGGATTACCATCACTGGCCTTAAGAAGCGATTCGACAACGTCGAGCTGTATGAGAATTTCCACCTTGCCTTCGAACAAGGAAAGATAACAACTTTGTTCGGGCCCAATGGTTCCGGGAAATCGACGCTCCTCAATATACTGAGCGGACTTGAGGAAAAGGACGATGGGGTGATTACGGGCGAGATACACCCGCATACGTTCAGCTACATTTTCCAGAATTATCGTGAATCTCTTCTTCCATGGAAAAGGAATCGCGAGAACATCGCGCTTCCGTTGGTCTTCCAGAAGAAGGATCCCGCCTTCATAGAGGACCGTTTGCAGGAACTGGAAGGCACGTTTGGGGACGCCTTTGACTGGAATGCCTACCCGTATCAGCTAAGTGGCGGTCAGCAGCAGTGCGTCGCGTTCTTGCGGGCCATCATCACCAAACCAACACTGCTTTTCATCGACGAACCGTTCTCTGCGCTCGACTACGCGAACAACCTGAAGCTTCGCGAATATATACAGACCTACTATCTCGCGCATACACCGACCGTGATTCTTGTGACCCATAACGTGGAAGAAGCAGTGCATCTCTCGCACTCGATTGTCGTCCTCAGTCCCCGGCCGACGGGAGTTGCGGCTCGCGTACCAAACCCCATTCCTTTTCCCCGCTCGTTCGCAACGCTTACTTCGCAGGAATTCCACGCAACCAAGAGTGAGGTGCTAAACGCCTTCAGAGGGTGTTCGGCGGTATGACACGCCATCATTACGTTGGGCCCACGCTTCTTCTTGCAACGTGGGGAGGAGTCGCCGGGTTCGGGCTCGTCGATCCATTCTTTCTCCCCGGACCACTTGAGACGTTCACGAAGATTACGGAACTTATCTCAGAGCAGGTAATCCTCCCCGATATACTCGCGACTCTTGGTAGGATACTGAGCGCGTTCGCAATCTCGACCTGTATCGGCGTGCCGCTCGGGCTTTTACTTGGACAGTCTGAACGGGTGTACCGCTCCATAGAGTTCGTCGTTGATTTCTTTCGGTCGACACCAGCGCTCGCTCTCTTTCCCCTCTTCCTCATTCTTTTTGGTGTCGGTGATGCCTCGAAGATTGCGGTCGCGGCGTTCAGTGCAACCATACTTATTGTCTTCAACGTGGCCTACGGCCTCATGCATTCAAGGAAGTCGAGACTCGTGGCCGCCAAGCTCATGGGTGCTAACAATCTGCAGCGGTTTGTACACATCCTGTTTTGGGAGAGTCTTCCTCAGACCTTTGTCGGACTGCGCAACTCAATGAGCTGGATTATCGCCATCATCATCGTGACGGAGATGTTCGTCGGTACCCAAAGCGGTCTGGGACACAAAATCATTGATTACCAGATTACGTACGATGTGCCCGGCGTCTATGCCGCAATACTCATTGCCGGGGTGCTCGGCTACCTTATAAACCTGCTATTGGCGATTACTGATCGCAGAATGATTCACTGGGCGCACCGGTAGGGCACTTTATATACGCGATTTTATCCCTTCCGCGTCGAGGCCGTTGCGCGCAAGGAGCCTGTCGTACGTATCGAAGCCGGTGTCAGTTACGTACATGGATTTAATCGGAGTCTGTATGCCGTGCTTGTGTGCAACGAGACGAACCTGATCTCCAAGAAAAGGACGGTCGCTTTCTTCGAGTACGTACACTTTTTCCGCATTCCGTAAGAATTCTGGGAGGGCTTCGCCGGAAAGGGCGCCAAGATGCGGGATAGAAAGCAATTCAACATCGGGGAGTTTCTCGGCAACGTTCTTCGCTGCGTGCAGCAGATGCCCGTTAGCAATAAGTAGTCTGTGCTCCCGGGGATTGAAGGTGGTTATAGGGACCACGGCATCTTCTTTGTACGGATAGGTATCAAATAGTGCCGGGCTTCCATCCTCGCGCTCTGCAAGAATGATGCTTATTTCTGGGCGCGAGAGCGCCATATCCATGACGGCTTCGAGCTGCACTGCGTCAGCCACATGATAGAGGTGTACGTGCGGATGCTTGAGGAATTCATAGCCGGTGAGATAAAAATGACTCTTGCCGTTATGTGCATGCGAGATGCCATTGTGGGTTGCAAGCAGCACCGTAGGGACGCGCATATTCCCTTCTGCGTACAAATCGATGAGGCCGCTTACCTGTTCACGTGCTCGTTCAAGAAGATAGCGCGCGAAAGTTCCTGCAACGACCGGTATGCCTGCACGTACGTACATCTCTATTGAGTCCACCATTAACTGCTCCCGGCAACCGAAATCAAGTATGCGTTCAGGGGCTTCTGTTTTCAGGACGGCGAGCCCAGTGGAGTTCGCCGTGTCTGCAGTAAATGCCTGGAAGGAGTGACGAGTAGCGATACGGGCAATGGCTCCACCGATGTACTTATCCTTCTTTATCGGGAGTTCGTACGAAGAGTCGTTCATGAGGTAGGTCTTGAATATGACCGCCACGGCTCCCTTTGCATCCCTCGCTTTGGTAAGAAGGTTGCGGACCGTTTTACTATCGTGGCCGTCCGCATTTTCAGCGAGCACACGGATGCCGTAGCTTTTGAGCGTGCGTGCAAACGAAGACTGCATTGGACCATCGAGTCCGTGTCCGTTGTCGTTCACGATGAGCACGATATTCTGGAGGTTCTGTTCTTTTATGAATCCCAACGCTTCCTGTGTGCTGCCTTCCTGCATACTGCTGTTGCCTTCAAGCGCATACACTTTCTGTGTAGATTCTTTCTCCCGAAGAATGCGGGCAGCAGCGGTGGCTTTGGTGAGTGAGGTTCCAAGACTTCCGGCGTTGTAGGAGCTCGCGATAATGTTTCCTGGCTGCACACTCGGAAAGGTATCCGTGCCGAAATGTTTCTCAAGTTCTGCACTGTCCACGAAACCCATCTGCTCGAGAATCGCGTAGGTGGCAGAAGCGTGGTGCGGGCTGCCGTCGAAAAAGAGTTCGCTCTTCTCGGACGAGGGCCCGTGCGTGCCCCACTCGAGTATCTCGTTGAAGAGCACTGCGCGGATGGTGAGCGTCGAGATAGCGCGAGCAACATAGGCTTCAGCTATGGTTCCGAGCTGCAGAATGCGCTCGCGACTCTTTTTGATAATGTCCTCGGTGTTACGCATGGTTTTCGGCAATCAGGTAGAGCTGGGTACCATAATCCGGAAGTATCTTCCCTGCCTCGTAACAGGCAGTTACGAATGGATGGTCCGGTCGCATGGCAATTTGCCCCATCTGAGAAGTGGATACCTGCTTGAGAAAGAATCCGCGGCACTCTTTGATGGTGAATCCCGACTCCTTCACGTGCTTCGTGAGTTCTTTCCCATCATAGACGCGTTGGTGGCCGACCTGGAAGTCTCGGTCACGGAGTTCGTACAGGTCCTTGAGATGTCCTTGCGCGACCATAATCATGCGATGGAGCGAGTACGCGTTCGGGACGATGATGTGTACGCGCCCGCCTGGCGTGAGCCACTGTCGGATTTTTGCGAGGAAGTCGACCGGGTCGAGCATGTGTTCAAGTCCGCGCACGAAGATGATGTCGGTGTACTTCTTCGTGGGGGCGAATTCCTCCCAGAGACTGTAGTGAAAGGTGACGTTCCCTACGTCACTCCCCAGTTCCCTCTGGCTCCGCTCTATTGCGACCTTCGACCCCTCAACGATGTCGAGCTCGTCTGCCAACAGTAACAGCTGTTGCGTTACGGTGCCCGCATTGGAGCCGAGTTCAAGCAGCGTCCTTCCCTTCAGGTTCGGTGTAATCTCCCTGACGTCGTAGTGGGCCATAACAGAGTCAAAGTCCTGGGAAACGTCGAACAACTTAGCTGATTCGTCTAGTTGGGTCTTGAGGTCCATAGGCAGTATGATAAGCGTATTGTCATCAATATTTGATGATATACTGTGTATAGCAATATATAACACACATAAAACTTGTCAAGTATGCTGATTCTAGCCTGTAAGTAGTGATATATTTTTGATATGAGCCTCGAGAAATCTCTTGAACGACTTGGACTACAGAAGAACACTGTTGCGGTCTACCTTGCCCTTCTGACGCAGGGGTTGAGCAAGGCCGGGCCTCTGATTAAGGCGACCCAGCTGCATCGAATGCTTGTCTACGGGGCTCTTGAAGACCTTGAGAATCGAGGCCTCGTCACGACTGTCCACAAGAACAATGTGAAGATGTTCCAGGCGACCGATCCTTCCGCGCTCATCGATCAGACGAAGAAATTGAACGAACTTGCGCAGGATCTTCTTCCAGAACTTCGTGACTTGCAACAGAAGCAGTCGAGTGTAGTTAACGTTCGCACCCTCATTGGGCGCGAAGGCTTCAGGACCAACCTCGAGGACATAATCGAATCGGCCGCCAGGCAGAAGCACAGGGAGATTTGCATCATCGGCGGCGCTAAGGACTCGGATTTCTATGATGCTATTGAGGATTGGTATCCCACCTACATAAATCTTCTCGAAAAGAAGAAGGTGAGCAAACGTCTTCTTGCGCCTGCCTCCTATTCAGCTGTGTTCAAGAAGAAATTTACCGCAGAGAAAAACACGGAACTCCGCACCCTTTCCAAGGGTCTTTCCTCCCCCTCCTACACTCGTATTACGAAAGAGATGGTGGCCATCGAGATGTACCACCCACAGCTGGTGGTTATCCAAATCAGAAACAACACGATTGCACAGGCTTACCTTGATTCGTTCGAGCTTCTTTGGGACGCGTCCTAACTACTCCGAGACTGCGCGAAGCACCTCCTCCAAGGACGTAATGCCCTTTGCACTCTTGTAGACACCGTCCTCAAGCATGGTCATCATTCCTTCTTTGCGTGCCTGCGCTTCAATCGCATCACCCGTGGCGCTGTGCATGATGAGGTCGCGAATCGTTGGCGTGATGACGAGCGTCTCGTGGATACCGATGCGGCCTTCGTAGCCTTCATCTTTATTGTCGCTTGCCTTAGGACGATAGAACGGAAGCGTGTCGAGCTTGGTGCCACTCTTCACAAGCTTCTCCTCTGCAAGTGCCTTGAGTGCAGCTTCAAAGTGTTCTTCTTCAGTTACTTTTGCGCGTTCTTCCTTATTTAAGGAGTACTGCTCTTTGTCGTCGGTGAGCTGGCGCACCAGGCGCTGACCCACCACCACGCGAAGGGTGGAAACGAGAAGGAATGGCTCAACTCCCATGTCGATAAGGCGCGGGATAGCGCCAGTGGCTGAATTGGTGTGAATGGTCGAGAGCACAATGTGGCCGGTAAGCGCGGCATTGATGGCAAGTGCGGCTGTCTCACCGTCGCGAATCTCTCCCACCATGATGATATTCGGGTCCTGGCGAAGCAGAGCGCGCAGTCCGTTAGCAAAGGAGAAGCCAATCACTGGGTTCACCTGTGTTTGGTTCACGCGTGGCATCTGGTACTCGATTGGGTCTTCAATCGTTGAGATGTTCACATCAGGCGTATTCAAAATATCGAGAATCGTGTAGAGGGTCGTCGTCTTACCGGAACCAGTTGGGCCGGAGACGAGGATGATGCCGGTGGTCGCCTTGGTTGCCTTGTGGATGTGCTCAAGGCCTTCGCCGTGGAAGCCAAGCTTCTCGAGCGTAAAGCCCTCTCCGGTCTCACGAAGAAGACGCATCACAATCTTCTCGCCAAAGTAGGTTGGGAGAAGGGACACACGGAAGGAAACTTTATCGGTCTCAGTTTCCATCTTGAAGCGACCGTCCTGCGGAAGACGCTTTTCGTCGAGCTTGAGGTTGGCGAGCACCTTGATGCGGGCCACAATGCCGGGTCCCGCAACCTTGGGAAGCGTCATCGCGTCGTGAAGAATGCCGTCGATGCGGTAGCGCACTAATACTTCGAGTTCGAGCTGCTCGATGTGGATGTCCGAGGCTTTCTGTACGATGGCGTGCTTGAGAAGTGTGTCGACGATGCGAACAATCGGCAGGTCCTCTGCCATCTTCTTCAAGTCTTCGCCGGAGTGTTCCTGGCCTTCTGCCTCCCTAACAATCTTTATCTTCCCTGCCTCTGTTGCAATCAGGTCACCGAACTCTTCCTTAAGAGACTTCTGATACTGCAGGAGTGCATTCCTGAGGGATTCCTCATCGGTGAGGCGCGGGAGAATTTTGAGCCCCGTCTTCTTTCTGACTGAGTCGATGGCCGGCAGGTCTTCGGTATCAAGCATCGCGACCTGGAGCTCCTCCCCCTTCTTTTCAAAGGCAATGAGGTTGTGGGTGCGAGCAATGGGTTCCGGGATGAGTGAGAGGATATCCGCTGGAATCTTCCGGTCCTTCAGGTTCACAAACGGAATGCCAAGCACATAGGCTTTGATACGACGGAGGGCGTCTTCGGAGAGTCCCCCGCGGGATACAAGGATGTCGCCGACCGACTGCTTGCGTTCGGTTGCCTCCGTTTCTGCAGACTCCAAGTCCTTTCGGGAGACGAGTCCCGAATCGAGGATAAATTCCTTGAGTTCCTTCTCAGAGACCTTCATAGCTCTTGAGAGTATAACGCAAGAGTGCGGCTATTCTCGGTGCACTTTCTTGAATCGCTGCGGATTGAAGCGGGCTCCAGGGAATCCTTCAAGTGCAATCTCTTTGGTGAACCCGCGTCCGTCGGAATCAGTCTTCGGTTCGATGAAGATATCGGTGATTTTCCGCTGTTCCCCTTTGAAGATGAGGCCTCCTTCGATGTCGCGCTGGGCTACGACTACGTCGCCTATCTTGGCGAGCTCATTTCCATCTACTTTAACGCCCTCCTGCTTAAACCGCTCAGGAACTCCGCGGTATCGAGGGTCCACTTCATTCATAGTGGTAAGTATAACCTGGCACCCTTGCCTTTCCCTCGGAAACTGGTATATATATGGTATCGAATGTCCGCCTTGCGGGCATTTCTTTTTAGAGAGCCGGGCGACAACTAAATATAGAAGGCATGTTGGATCTAAAAACAATACAGACCGTTCTCACTGAATTTGAGAACAGGGGCATAGCGAAGGAAACCATGATCGAGGCTATCGAAGCCGCGATGGCAACTGCGTACAAGAAGGAATACGGCAAGCGCGGACAGGTCGTCCGTGCAAAGCTTGATATGAATACAGGGACTGTTTCTTTTGAACAGGTAAAGACGGTCGTTGACGACACCTTGGTCCGCTTCCCTGAGGAGGGCGAGGAGGAAGTCGAGCAGCCACACCGCGGCGGCTGGCAGAACGAGAACGAGGGTCTTGCCGAGGGCGAGCTCCCTCGCTACGACGAGGAGAAGCACATTCTTCTTGATACTGCGCGCCTCGTGAAGAAGGGTGTTGAGCTTGCTGAAGAGCTTATCTTCCCTCTTGAGCCGCAGGACGATTTCGGTCGTATTGCCGCTCAGACCGCAAAGCAGGTGGTCATCCAGAAGATTCGCGAAGCTGAGAAGCTCTCGATTCTCGACGAGTTCGGTCACAAGAAGGGTGAGATTGTTTCAGGTATCGTGCAGCGCGTTGAGCGTGGAGCCCTCTATGTCGACCTCGGTCGTGCAACGGGTCTTATCCCGTACGAGGAGCAGATTCCTGGCGAACGCTATCGCCCAGGAGAGCGCATCCGCGCCTACCTCCACGCAGTGGATGAAGGCTTCCGTGGTGTCTACCTCAGGCTTTCCCGCTCGCACCCGAAGTTCTTGGTGAAGCTCTTTGAGCTTGAGGCACCGGAGCTTGCAAGCGGCGCTATTGAAGTGAAGGCGATTGCACGCGAGCCTGGAAGTCGCACCAAGATTTCCATTGCCTCAACTGATCCGCACGTAGACCCAGTTGGTTCTCTCGTTGGTCAGCGCGGTGTTCGCGTCTCTACCGTTATGAGCGAGCTCGGCGGCGAGCGCATCGACATCATTGAGTGGAGTGATGACCAGAAGTCTTTCATCAAGGAAGCACTCTCCCCTGCATCCGTGCTTGAGGTTGAACTCTCGGAAGACGACCACCGTGCAACGGTGACGGTTTCTGAGGATCAGCAGTCTCTTGCCATTGGCCGCGGCGGACAGAACGTACGCCTCGCAGCAAAGCTTACGGGCTGGAACATCGACATCAAGTCGGTGGGCGGTGAGAACGTTGCAGAGTCTGATGGCGAAGGTGTCTCTATTTCTGAGAAGACCGAGGAGCCTGCTGTTGAGGCTGGTCTTGAGCCAACTGAATCCCCTGCAGAAATTGTGGTGGAGGAGAAAGAGGCAGAGACCGTTCTTCCTGCTGAAGAGGAACTCGCAACCACTGGTGAGAACGAGTCGGTCGTCGACACGAAGGAGTCTCGCGACCAAGCGTAAAGAAACGCAGTTGAGAAAAAGCGCCCCAACAGGGCGCTTTTTTGTTAGCGGGCGCTGTAGTATAGTTCGCCCAATGAACCTCTGGCACGACATTCCCGCGGGCACCAAAGATGCAATCAACGTCATTATCGAAGTTCCTAAGGGCTCCCCGAATAAGTTCGAGATTGATAAGGCGACCGGCATGATTAAGCTCGATCGCGCTAACTACTCTGCGGCGGCCTACCCCTGTGAATACGGCTTCGTGCCACAGACCTACTGGGATGACGGAGACGCACTCGATGTCGTATTGCTCGCAACCTTCCCTGTCCCTTCCGGCATTCTCGTGAATGTTCGCCCGGTCGCTCTCATGGAGATGATGGATTGCGGAGAGAACGACTACAAAGTCATCGGCGTGCCGGTTCACGACAAGCGTTGGGATGATGTGCAGGACCTCAAAGACATCAATAAGCACACGCTCAAGGAGATTCAGCATTTCTTCGAGACGTACAAGGAACTCAAGGGCGAGAAGGGCCAGCACCAGGTCGTCATCAACGGCTTCAAGGGAAAGGCAGAAGCACAGGCGGCCTTCGAGAAGGCCTGCAAGCTCTATGAGGAGAAGAAGGGAGAGATTTAATTAATGGAGACGAGCAAGTACAAAGGAAAGATTGTTGAGGTAGTGGAGTTCGACGTTACACAGGCAGGCAAACAACTCGTGTTCGAGAAGGCACGACGTTCCCCAGGAGTGCGACTTATAGTTGCGCGCGGTAACGATATCCTTATCACTAAAGAAGAGCGCCACGAGCAGGGCGGCTATGATTATCGTCTTCCGGGCGGGAAGGTGTTTGATACGCTCACTGAATACACGGATGCACTCGCTAGCGGAGCCGATATGGTGATGGCTGCCAAGAAAGCAGCAATAAAGGAAGCAAGGGAGGAAGCGTATGTTGAGGTGAAGGACGCTTCGTTTTTGTACCGTTCAGTCTGTGGAACCACGGTAGAGTGGGACCTCTTCTATTTCGTTGCTGAAGAGTCAGAATCGCTCGACGGCGCGAGCGTTGATGCTGAGCGCACCGTTGAGGAGGCAGAAGACATAAGCGTTGAGTTCATGGATCGGGAGCGGGTGAAACAAATGTGCCTAGACGGCTCAATCAAAGAGGAGCGCAGTGCGCTGGTGTTGCTTCGGTATCTCTCAGGAACGCTCGAGAACCGGTAATCTTCATTGTTCCTTCAACGTCTAGGGCTATATAATCGTTTCATACCCTATGGAGACCACGACGACTGAACCCTCGAACACCGTTGCTACGCCTAAGGAAAAGTCGTCAGCGGGTACCCTCGTTACCCTTCTCATCATCGTGACAATCATTGTCATAGGAGCGTTCTATACCTGGGGTGAGCGCGTTGCCCAAGACCGCGAAGTCCCACCAACCGAACTCCCTGAGTAGTGCACGAAGGTAATCTGCGGTGCGGTATACTTTTCGTATATCAGTTCACGCACCTTCCGCATGAAACAGCTCGCCGTTCTTATTGCGTTTCTCATGACGTTTGCGCTCCCGGTCTCAGCCGAGGAGAATGTGGCGCCACCTCCTCCTCCTGAACGCCCTTCCCCAACTCTCTTCTTCCCCAATGGAGAGAGTGTGCGCCCGGAGAATATGGAACGCTGGAAGGCCGCAGGAGAGGAGGCGAAGGCTCATTTCCTTGAAGCGCGGGAGGCGAAGAAGGAGGCCGTCGATGATTGGCACGAGGCGAATAAAGAGCGCCGGGCGGAGTTTGCTTCAACCACTGAGGCACGTCGTGCCGCCCTTAAGGACCGCATCATGGAACGCCGCACAGAGTTCGCTTCCACCACTGCACTTCGCAAGGCAGCAATTGCAGAACATATAAAGGAACAGGTCATTGCGCGCGCAGGGCACGCTGCTCGCCTGCTTGATGCCATGCTTACCCGGCTTGCAGGCCTTGCCGACCGCATCCAAGGAAGAATCGACTTCCTTGAAGGCGAAGGCATTGACGCAAGTGCTGCACAGACCGAACTCGATGAAGCCGAGACAGCTATCGAAGAAGCCGCTGATGCAGTGGATGCGGTGAAGACTGCCATTGAAGAGGCACTCGCATCTGAAACCCCTCGCGAAAATCTTCAGGCAGCGAAGGAGCTTGGGAACGCGGCGAAGGAAGCACTCCGTGCAGCGCACGAGGCACTTAGAGAAGCAGCACAGGCTCTCCCGAAACGGGACGTAGAGGAAGAAGCAGTGGGCGAATAATAGAACTACTATGGAACCAACACAGACTACCGAACAGACCGCGCGCCCCGCTTCTTCTACCGGCCCCGTTATCGTGCTCGTACTCATCGTCGCTCTCATCGTTGCCGGTGCGTTCTACACCTGGCAGAACCGTATGAGTGCACCAACAAACGAACAAGCAATCGTTGAGTCGTTCGAGACCCAAGATGACTCCACTGAGCCTTCTTCAATTGAGGCAGACCTTGAAGCACAATCGTCCGACGAGTTTGACGCAGAGCTCGATAAGGCATTTACCGAGCTCGATGCTTCGTTCGAGGAGTAGTACGTCTTTGTAAAAAGCCCCGGGTTTTGCCCGGGGCTTTTTCTTTGGTACTATCATCAGACTATGGACATGAAACCTCGCTCTTCAATGCTTATCCCGATGGTCGTCGAGAAGTCGTCGTTCGGTGAACGCGCCTACGATATTTATTCACGCCTTCTCAAGGACCGCATCATCTTCCTCGGTGGCGGTATTGATGACGACACTGCAAACCTCGTCATCGCACAGCTTCTCTTCCTTGAGTCTGAGGACCCAAAGAAGGACATCTCCTTCTACATCAACTCTCCTGGGGGCTCAGTAACTGCAGGTCTTGCGATTCTCGACACCATGAACCACGTGAAGCCGGCAGTTTCCACCGTGTGTGTGGGCATGGCAGCAAGTGCCGCAGCCGTCATTCTTGCTGCTGGCGAGAAGGGCAAGCGCTACGCGCTCCCTAACTCCGAGGTCATGATTCACCAGCCATGGGGCGGTGCACAGGGCCAGGCAACCGACATCGAGATTACCGCCAAGCACATCCTCGCAACGCGCGACCGCCTCAACAAGATTCTTGCGAAGTCGACGGGACAAGAACTTGCAAAGATTGAGCGCGATGTTGAGCGCGACTACTTCATGACTGCGGACGAAGCTAAGAAATACGGGCTCGTCGATACAGTGTTCAAGAGTAAGTAAGAATATGGGCGAAGGAGAGCGACCGGGCCCAGAGAGCGACCGCCCTTTGCCACTCGGTCCTCGTGAGCCGACCAAGGAGAATTACACACCAGCAGTACTCCACGACGGTAAGCATTACACTGGTCCGTACCACGACGCAGCATACAGGGCGATGGCGTCAGAACTCGATGTCACTGGAGAGGCGCTCAAGCGCGCAGTCTTCGCGAGCCAGCTCGGCTTTGTCATTGGCGGCGTTTTCTACAATCACCGTGATGCCATGAAAATTTTCAAAGCGTCCGTTGATCCCAAGATAGTTAAAGCGCTCGGTGACCGCCGTTCCCTTAGCTCCGACGACGTCGATTAGGCTAGCCTGTCCCCTGGGACTGATTTGTGGCACAATAACGACCCCAGTAACGACTGAACGCTTATCCACGCTGCTACTCCGCCTTCCGATCCCGAACATGACTCAAGCCTCTGAAACGTGCGCAGTTCTGTGTAGTTCGTAGGGTACCGGAAGGCGGCTAACCCCCGCCTATGTCCATCAAACTCGTTCTCGGGCTTCTCGCTCTTTCCGGACTCGCCGGCATTGCGCTTGGCTATGTCCTCAGGTGGCTCATCACGCTCTCACAGCGGGGGTCTTTGGAATTGGAGATTAAGCAAAAGATGATTGAGGCGCGTGAGCGTGCCGCACGCGTGCTTGAAGAAGCGGAGGATCGAGCCCGTGAAGTCGAAGAGGAGCGCCTCTCCCCTCTTGAAGAGCGCGACGAGAAACTTGCGGAGAAGGAAGAGCGCCTCGGTAAGCGCGAAGAATTCCTTGATGAACGCGAGCGCGGACTTGCTGATGAAGCAGACAAGGTGAAGGCGCGTGAGAATGAAGCAGTGAACGCCAAGCGCGAAGCAGATGCCCTTCTCAAAGAACGTCGCTCAGAGATGCTGCAGTTGAGTAACCTCTCGGAGAAGCAGGCGCGCGAGATGCTCATGAAAGACCTTGAAGAGACGAGCCAGGAATCTTTCCTCTCACGTCTGCAGAAGCTTGAGGCCCACGGTCGTGAGCAGCTTGAGGAGAAGGCACGCACCATGCTCCTTACCGCCATTCACCGCATGGGAAACGCTGTGAATGCTGAGGTCATGACGCTCTCAGTCCCTATCGCCTCTGAAGAAATAAAAGGAAAGGTCATCGGTAAAGAAGGCCGCAATATCAAGGCGTTTGAGCGCGCCACGGGTGTCGACGTCATTATTGACGACGCTCCGGACAAGATTACGCTTTCCTCTTTTGACCCGCTTCGCCGCCACATCGCAAAGATTGCGCTTGAGCGCCTTATTGAAGACGGTCGCATACAGCCAGCAAAGATTGAGGAAATGGTGGAGAAGGCTAAGCAAGAAGTGGCAGAAATCGTGAAGCAGAAGGGAGAGCAGGCAGCGTATGAAGTAGGCGTGCTTGGGCTTGATCCAAGGCTCACTACCCTTCTTGGGCGCCTTAACTTCCGCACGAGCTACGGACAGAACGTGCTTCAGCACTCAATCGAGATGGCACACCTCGCGGGCATGCTTGCAACTGAGCTCGGAGCTGATGCAGACGTCGCACGCGCAGGCGCGCTTCTGCATGACATCGGTAAGGCAGTCGACCACGAAGTGCAGGGCACGCACGTGGAGATTGGTCGCCGCTTGCTTGAGAAGTTTGGTGTCGACAAGAAGATTATCCAGGCGATGCAGTCGCACCACGAGGAATATCCGTACGAGACACCGGAGTCCATCATTGTGCAGGTGGCTGATGCCGTCTCAGGCGGAAGGCCGGGAGCTCGCCGCGATACGGTGGAGCGCTACCTCGAGCGTCTTACCGACCTCGAGCGCATTGCCAGCACCTTCCCTGGTGTTGAGAAGAGCTACGCAGTGCAGGCTGGGCGTGAAATCCGCATCTTTGTGAACCCCGGAAAGGTCTCTGATCTCGCTATGCACCGCCTTGCGCGCGATATTGCTGAGCGCGTGCAGAGCGAGCTTAAGTATCCGGGCGAAATCAAGGTGAACATCATTCGCGAGAACAGGGTGGTGGAGTTCGCTCGCTAAGCGCCCTTGACATTAGTGCTAAAAATCCCTCTAGTGAGGGATTTTGTGTTGTTAGATAGGCCTATTGCGTACCGTGGCGTATTTCTTATACTTTCTCTGTACCCCCTGCCTAATCGGTGGCCGCGGGATTAGGAATAACCAAGAGCATCATGAACAAGGCAGACATCGTTTCAAAAGTTCAGGACACTCTCGGCGGCACCAAGGCTGACGCGGAGCGCGCCGTAGAGACCCTCATCGACTGCATCATTAAGGGCGTAAAGAGCGGAGATGAGGTATCCATTGCAGGACTCGGTATTTTCGTTGCGAAGGCCCGCCCAGCACGCACCGGAAGGAACCCTCGCACTGGCGAGACCATCCGTATTGCAGCTACCCGCACCCCTAAGTTCCGCCCTGCAAAGGCACTTAAGGACGCAGTTAAGTAAGATTCGACTTCTAAAAAAGCCCCGGGAGACCGGGGCTTTTTGTTTATGGCACCAAGGGCCAGAGGTTCTTGAAGACTTCCCGTTGGTCATGCGCCATAAGCTTGTCGTGTATCTCCACAAGGTAAAAAGGGCGCGTGCGCGTATTTATCATGACCAGATAGTCCCCAATGGCCCACGTGGTTGAGAGGAATCCTGTCGCCTCTCCCCAGAATTTAAGGCACCGGCGTGGGGCAAGTTTTGGTCCGAACTTTACTTCCACCTGCGCCCGGTTACTAAGCATTTTCAGGTCTATTGGTTTCGGAGACTGCGCCCAATACCAACTTATCCAATCACCATAGTGCTCAACCATCGTATGGTCCTGGAACCCCCACCACGTAGTTTCCCCACTCTCAAGGATGTTCGCATCCCAAACAGGTGTTTCCTGGCGTAGGAAGTCTGCAAGCTTAGTTTCTTCAATAAAGCGAACGGTTGGAACGGGATACGCGGACCCGGCTTTGAGCGTCGAAAGCTCGGTCGAGAGTTTTTTCAGAAGTTCTTCGCGTTCCTGTACTCGCTTCTTGTCGACCCGGCTAATCGCAAGAATTTCAGATGGACTCGCAAGGCTAAATACACGCGGCCGTTTGGTGAGGTCCTCTACGAGGAGCCCCTTCTCAACCAACCCGCGAGCAATACTGTATGCCGTTGTCCGCTTAATACCGGCACTTTTCCCGAACGAAGAAGGGGTTGAAGGACCAAGTTTTATGACGCCGTTGTAGATACGGATTTCCGCAGGAGAGAGCCCAAGTGAACTCAGCAGTGAGTCCTTCATAGAGGAAGTCTAGTCTGTTGTCGAAGGAGTGTCAACAATTGTTCGACAAAGTTTGACCCCAAGGTGTTACTAAACAATAATTCTGCCGACAGTCAAGTTACCAGGATTATTTATCTAGCAAACATCGTATGAAAAAGTATCTTCCAGTTGCTGCCCTTCTCATTGTAGTGGCAGCGCTTATCGGATACGGGCTTATGGGCGACACGAAGGAATCCACAATACCGCTTGGCGGAATCATGATTCTCTCGGGTGAAGGAGCCTCATGGGGCGAGGCATCCAAGAACGGCATGGAGCTCGCTATCAAGGACCTCAATGAACGTGGAGGCGTGAACGGGAAAAAGTTCCGTGGCATCTATGAGGATGATGGAAGCGATCCGCAAAAGGCAATTAGTGCCTTCCGGAAGCTCGTCGATTCTGATGGTGTGGACTTCATTATCGGTCCTAACTGGACGAAGCTTGGCCTCGCGATTGCCCCTCTTGCTGATTCAGCGAAAGCGGTGGTCGTGTCCCCTTCACTTGGTGTTAAGGAATTTAACGAAGCAAGCTCGTACCTCTTCAACACCTGGCCGCACGACGATATCCTCTCAGCTAAGCTTGCGGAAGTCGTCTACGCCAAGGGACACCGCACGGTCGCGCTCTTCGGCGCACAAGACTCATGGGTGAAGGTGCAGACGGAAGCCTTCAAGGCGCGATTCGAGGAGCTCGGTGGCACGGTCGCACGCGTCTATGAGCCGACCACTGAGACCACTGACGTTCGTACGGAAATCCAGAAAGTACTAGCGAACAAGTCAATTGATGCTGTGGTCATGACGACGGATGGGTATAGTCTTACCTTCATCATTGCTCGCCAGTTGCGTGAAATGGGATCGACACTCCCTATGTTCAACATCACGGTCGATAAAAAGATACTTGCTGATTGTGGTGCGGACTGTGACGGAATGATCTTCCCGACCTCACTTACTCCAACCAAGGAATTCGAGGCGAAGTACAAGGCAGCATACAATCGCGAAGTCGAGGTTGGTGCTGACTCCGCCTACGACGCGGTCATGATGATTGCCGAAGCCATGGAAGCAACGAACTCTGAGGACCCGGATGTGGTCAAGGAGTACATGGCCTCAATCAAGACCTACGACGGTGCTTCTGGAACCTTGGTGTCTGACGGCAAGCGAGCCTTCACTAAGGGCTTCCTGCTCAAGGAATCAAGGGGCGGAGTGCCGGTTACTATCGTTGAGTAACAAAAGAGTTGCTGCAGAAAAGAACCTCCCACACGGGAGGTTCTTTCTATAACAAGCATTCTTACTTGAAATATTTCCTCCCCTTCAGTTTCTCCGGTAGGTAACTCTCAGTATCGTACTTCTTGTATCCCTTGCCGTGCCCGAGGTCTTTCATCAGTTTCGTTGGTGCGTTCCGGATGTTCTTTGGAATCGGAAGGTTACCAAACTTCTTTGCGTCCTCCTGTGCAAGTCCGAGTGCTTCGTATGCGGAGCGATCCTTTGCGGCGTTCGCAAGATACGCGACACCGTGCGCGAGATTGATTGCGCACTCTGGGTATCCGATGACCTCGCAGGCGCGGAACACTGCGTTGGCTACTACAAGCGCAGTTGGCTGTGCGAGACCAACATCTTCAGACGCAAAGATAACCATCCTGCGAGCGATGAAGAGAGGGTCCTCTCCTGCCTCAACCATGCGTGCGAGGTAGTACATAGCGGCGTCAGGCTGGCTGGCCCGCATGCTCTTAATGAACGCACTGATGGTGTCGTAGTGCTCATCCCCTTTCTTGTCGTAGCGCAGATGTGGAGACTCGAGCGCCTTATTCAGGTTCTCGACTGATACTTCCCCGTACAGTGTCTCTGCTCCTTCAAGCATGGTGAGTGCTTTGCGTGCGTCTCCATTGGCGTACCCCAGCAACCAATCAAAGGCATCTTTGGGCACCTTCACCTTCGAGCGCTTTATGATTGCCTTGAGTGCCTCTTCGGAGAGTGGTTCAAGCACAAACACACGTGAGCGGGAAAGGAGCGCAGGAATCACTTCAAACGAAGGGTTTTCGGTGGTCGCACCGATAAGTGTGAGCTCCCCACTCTCAACATAGGGCAGGAGGAAATCCTGCTGACTCTTGTTGAAGCGGTGAATCTCATCGAGGAAGAGCACCTTCGGTTTTCCGAACGCGAGTTTCCCGGTGCGTGAGGTACCGTCGACGATTTTGCGTATATCATCCTTGCCGGCAGAGACTGCAGAGAGCTCATAGAGCTCGGCATCAAGTGCTTTTGCATAGATGCGAGCGATAGTCGTCTTTCCTGTTCCTGGAGGTCCCCACAGAACGAAGGAGAAGCGGTGCTTTTTCTCAATGGCCACTTGAAGTGGCTTGCCTTTACCTACTAAATGTTCCTGCCCGACGAACTGGTCGAGTGAGGTGGGTCGTATGCGGTTGGCTAAGGGTTCCATTAAGGCCAGACTACGCTTCTCCACATGAAGCGCAACGGAACTTCCCAACGGGCCTATACTTACGGGGTACTAACTCAAATAGATTACCTATGGCTATGGAAAAGAAGCAGGCATCGGTGTGGTGGGTTGGGTTCTTTCTCGCAGTGACCGCTGCGATTCTCGCCTCAATTCTGGCGTTTGTGCTCGCAGTTGCCCTCGGCATCCTCGCGAGCTTTATTCCGGCAGTGGACTGGCTCTTCTTCACAGAGTGGGGAGGTCACGTCATGACGCTCATCGGGCTCGCTATCCTCTGGGGCGCCACTGCCTACCAGGCGGGCTTCACGCGCAACCGCTACGTTATTGCTGACTACGGAAAGGCCGTAGTAAAAGCAACCATCGTGTTTGTGATTATCGGCGTACTCTTCGCCCTCTACGACTGGTCAGGTGGCTATGTGTGGGGCTGGCAGGACTACTTGGCAGAAGTGCTCACCTTGGTTGTCTTCTACCTCGCAGCAAAGAAGTACCTCCACGCGTAATAACGCACAACAAAAAACCGCCCTCAGTACGAGGGCGGTTTTTTGTTTGTCGTGTGTAGTTCGACTTATCCGTCGATGATTTCCTGAGCCTCGTCGACAAGATCCATGATCTCATCGGTAAGGTCAACTACTTCATCCCACTCCTCATCGTCGAAGGCATCTTCTGCCTCTTCGAAGAGGTCATCAGCGTCGTCGAGCAATGCGTCTGCATCTTCATAGTCAGATGCAGAGATGTCTGAGTCCGCAAGATCTTCGCGGGCGTCGCTTATAGCGTCGTCCGCCTCGTCAATTGCATCCTCAGCATCACTTTCGTCCGCATCATCGTCATCATCGCCAGTTCCAAGTGCGATTTCACGTGCCTCGTCTGCCTTGTCCTCTGCATCGTTGGCAAGGTCGACTGCATCATCCCACTCTTCGTCATCGAAGGCATCGTTTGCCTCATCAAGGAGGTCGTTTGCCTCTTCGATAAGGTCCTCGGCCTCGTTGATGTCGCTTCCAGATGCGTTTGAGTCATCGACTGCGTTCTCAGCATCAGTGATGGCATTTTCAGCATCATCAAGAGCCTCCTGCGCGTCTTCCTCCTCTGCATCGTTGTCATCATCATCGTCATCCGAGTCCCCGTTGGCGAGGTCCTTAGCCTCATCCGCCGCGTCAATCGCGTCGTTTGCTGCGTCAACGGCGTCGTCGAAGTCCTCATCATCAAGAGCTGCGTTTGCGTCGTCGAGGAAGTCCTCAGCGTCAGCTACGAGCTCTTCTGCTTCATCGATGTCAGAGCTTGAAGCATCAGAATCGTCGATTGCCTCGTTGGCCTCATCGATAGCATCTTCTGCGTCAGCAATTGCATCTTCTGCATCGCCTTCGTCAGCATCACTGCTGTCGTCATCGTCATCATCATCGTCATCGCTGCCGCCCATTGCCTCATCGGAGGTGTCGGCCGAAGCATTCGCGCTAGCGATTGCCTGGACGTAGTTTCCGCTGAGGAACTGAGTGAAGGCGTTGAGGAGGTCCTGGCCTGCGTCCTCGATGAGACCGTCGTCTCCGTCCTCATCAATTGCGTCCTGGTAGGCCGCAACGGCCTCAAGAATCGCGACCTTTGCACGAATCATGTCAGAGGCGTTTGGTGAAGGGTTCGGAATGTTACCGCCACCACCCATGAGCACGCTGAACTTGCTGCGTGACATTGGGCCGAAGTTGCCATTGTTGGTGACTCCGTTTGCAGCCTGCCACTTCGCAACTGCAGCAGCCGTTAGGTTGCCGTAGATGGTCGTTTCAGCGCCTGGAGCTCCAGGACCGCTTGCCGCAATCTTGTAGCCGTTACCGTTGAGGTACTGCTGTAGGCAGCGTACGTCCTCACCCGTTGTACCGACCGAGAGGTCGCGGGTGAAGTTACAGTTCGCAGCGTGTGCCGTGTACGCTGGCCCGAGGGCTGCGTACGCGGAAATCGCGAGCGCGACGGCGGTAAGTACCGCCCCTATCTTTCTCATTACATTGCTTTGCATATTCGATAAT
>CAYMNZ010000003.1:0-49448 GCA_964391975.1 uncultured Candidatus Saccharibacteria bacterium
TAACAAGGCACGGGTAGCGGAAGCTGCTCGTGGAACATATCCAATCGGAACCGATGTTGCCCGAAAGGCACATCATCGTCGATCATCGAAAGATGGAGAGTTAGTGGACGTCTCTAAACGCCACTCGGATGCCAGATAACGTACCCTGGTGTACATATTGAAGCGCTCAATTGACGCTTCAAAGGTACGAATAGGCGGAACACAAGAGCATACTTGTTCCTCCACACCTTTTGCTACATGATACAAACCCCCGGAAGGGGGCTTTATTGTGTGGGAACTGCAGCGAGTGCAAGACGCTGCACACATCTCTTCCAGATGCGTACTTTGTTCCTATGACGTCGATACTTTTCTTCGACAGTAGACTGCCTCACTTGGCGGAGGCGTTTCGGTTCCCGTGCTCGTGCGCGGCGAATCATCTCTATACTCAGTATATACAGGGTAGAGGATGGAGCAAACATGAACTGGAACCCCCTGGGGATTTCTGGTAGTATCCCTGAACTGCGCGCGTAGCTCAGTTGGTAGAGCACTCGACTGATACTCGAGCGGTCGTAAGTTCGAATCTTACCGCGCGCACCACTTATATACAGGAGGGCCCAGAGGGGCCCTCTTGGGCGTTATACTAAAGGAATGAATAGAGACACCGGCATCATCCTGGCTATCTGCGTCCTTGCCATCTTGGTGGGCGGGATTCTCTACCTGGGCGCTACCCCTGACTCAACTGACTCGACCTCTACTGAGGAGGTGGCATTCTCCGTTCTTTCGGCCGGGGGGACAGCGCTAGAGATGCGCGAGCAGAAGAATTACCGCGTTCTCAACGAGGAGCATTTTAGAGAGGTGTGGGATCTTGCGTACGGAGAGGGAGTGCCAATGCCAAGTGTTGATTTCACTGTCTACGAAGTACTTGCGATTTTTGATGGCGAGCGGATGACCGGCGGGTACGAAGTCGGCGTTCGGCGCATCGTGGACGTAGGAACGGTTCGCGAAGTGAGCATTGTGCACACCGCACCAGGAGCTTCCTGCATCACCACACAGGCGTTCACCAGTCCGTTCCAGATGGTGAAGGTCCCCAAGACTGACAACAGCATCGACCGTAAGGACGTGAACGCTACAGTCGCCTGCGAGTAAATCTCTTGGTAGGATGCGTCCTATGGATGCCTCCTCCTATTTCAAGGGTAAGAAGATAACCGTGATGGGTCTTGGGCTGCTCGGTCGTGGCGTGGGTGATATTCGCTTTCTCGCAGAACAAGGGACTAGCCTTATCGTCACCGACCTGAAGACCAAGGAGCAGCTTGCTGAATCACTGGCATCACTCGCACCGTTTCCGGATATCCAGTACACACTCGGGGAACATAAGATTGAAGATTTCCATAACCGCGATTTGATACTGAAGGCGCCGCAGACTCCTGTCGGTTCAGTCTATATAGAGGAAGCGAAGAAGTGGGGAACACCCGTCACGATGTCGACAGCGCTTTTTGCACGGTTTGCACGTGAGATGGGTGTAACCGTCGTCGGTATTACTGGCACGCGCGGAAAGACGACCACCACCGAACTCATCGCACACATTCTAAAAACTGCAGGGAAGAAGATACTGCTTGGCGGAAATATCCGCGGGGTCTCAACGCTCGCACTTCTTCCTGAATTGACCCCCGATACTATTGCTGTTCTTGAACTTGATTCGTGGCAGCTCCAAGGATTTAGGGAAGAAGAACTTTCTCCTGACGTTGCGGTATTCACTACGTTCTATCCCGACCACATGGATTATTACGCAGGGAACATGGAGGCATATTTGGAAGACAAGGCAGAAATCTTTGCGCACCAGCGAGTGGGCGACACGCTCGTGCTCGGGGCACAGGCGGCCCGTGAAGTGCTCGCTGAGTATCCGGCGCCTCCGGTGAAGCCTATTCTCACGAGTGTGAGTGATGTACAGAACTGGACGCTCCAAATCCCAGGCGGTCACAATCTCGAGAACGCAGCCTGCGCGAAGGCGGCCGCGCTCGCGCTTGGAATCCCTGAGGAAGCTATACGTGAGGCCGTAGAATCCTTCCCCGGCGTTGCCGGAAGGCTTGAACTTGTGCGCGAAGTAAACAACGTCGCTATCTACAACGACACCACTGCGACGACGCCTGAAGCCACACTCGCCGCACTACGTGCAGTTTCCTCAAAAGGGAAGCGCCCGATTCTTATTATGGGCGGCTACGACAAAGGGCTTGATATGCACGAGCTTCTTACCGAAGTACCGCGCCTTGCTAAGCGAGTCATTTTGCTTTCGGGCACCGGAACCGAGCGCATTCTTCCGTTCCTTGAGGACGCATCGGTATATGACGAGCTCAAGCCTGCGGTCGAGGAAGCTGTACGTTACGCGCTTCCAGGAGATGCCATTCTCTTCTCTCCAGCCTTTGCCTCTTTCGGTATGTTTGTGAACGAGTACGAGCGGGGCGATAAGTTCAATGCAATCGTACAGGCACTATGACGAAGGCGCACAAAGGACGCATCGGTGTGTTTGATTCTGGGTTCGGAGGCCTTTCTATACTCAAGGAGATTGTGAAGGAGCTGCCCGACTATGACTACGTCTACCTTGGCGATACGGCACGCGCACCGTATGGCACGCGCTCACCAGAGGTCGTGCATAAGTTCACTGTGCAGGCGATTGATTTTCTTTTTGCGCACGGTTGCGAGCTTGTCGTCATTGCATGCAACACGGCCTCTGCAGAAGCGGTGAGCAAAATCCAGCAAGACTACCTCACGCACTGGTACAAGAATCGCCGGGTGCTTGGGGTTGTCGTGCCTGCAGTCGAGGAGGCAATTGCGCAAACGAAGACGAAGCGCGTTGGTGTGCTTGCGACTTCCGGTACGGTGCGTTCAGGGAAATTTACCAAAGAGCTCAAGAAGCTCGACAAACGCGTTCGTGTATTTGAACAATCCGCCCCACTTCTTGTGCCGTTGATTGAGGAAGGCGCACACCGCTCGAAAGCTGCAGGCTTGCTGCTCAAGGAGTATCTTGCTCCGCTTAAGAAGGCGCATATTGATACGCTCATTCTCGGCTGCACGCACTACGGTCACATGGAAGCGGCAATACGCCGAGGAATGGGAAAGAGCGTGAATGTTATTTCAGAAGGGAAGGTGGTCGCTAAAAAGCTTGCTGAGTACCTGTCTCGTCATCCGGAAATCGACAAGCGACTCGCGCGGACCAAGAAAATGGCCTTCTACACCACCGACCTCACCGACCGCTTCCGGACCATGGGAAGTATGTTCTTCGGAAAGCCTGTGAAGCCCGTAAAGGCGGCACTCGAGTAATATAGAGGTATGAAAAAGATCTACATGGTGGGTATTGGGGGCATAGGAATGAGCGCGCTTGCGCAGCTTCTTGCTGACCAAGGAGACCATGTCGCAGGCTCTGACAGGGAAGCGAGCCCTACGACTGAACTCCTGGCAGCTAAGGGCATCCAGGTCACCATCGGGCAGAAGCCAGAGAACGTGCCAGCGAACACAGAACTCCTTATATATACGGAGGCTGCCTGGGACGACAACCCGGAGCGCATTCGGGCCAAGGAGCTTGGCATCCTTGAGCGCTCATATTTTGAAGCACTTGGAGATGTATCAGAAGGGAAGCGTACGATTGCGGTTGCGGGGACTCATGGGAAGACCACCACCACAAGCATGCTCGCTCGTATACTTCGCGATGCGGGTGTCGCACCATCTGCGGTGGTTGGTTCTATTGTGAAGGACTTTGGCTCCAACTATCTGTCAGGAACCTCCGACTGGCTTGTCGTTGAGGCGTGCGAGTACAAGCGCGATTTCCTCACGCTTTCGCCTGAGATACTGGTGGTCACCAATATTGAGTACGATCACACTGACTACTACAAGGACTTGGCGGATGTGCAGAGCGCGTTTCGTACGCTCATGGAGAAGGCGAAGGTGGTTGTTACTGATTCGACGCACCCGAACATAGCCTCCCTGCTTGCGGGACTCCCGGCTACCATCGTCGACTATGCGAAAGAGCCGTACTACGAGACGAAACTTCCAGGAGAATTTAATCTCATGAACGCTCGCGCTGCCGCGGCTGCAGCAAAGGTAGCGATGCCCGAGCTACAGGAAGCAGTTGTCCATGAGAGCATTGCTGCCTTCGAGGGCACGTGGCGTCGTTTTGAGTTCAAGGGAATAACAAAGAATGGTGCTGAAGTCTATGACGATTACGCGCACCACCCAACGGCTGTTCGCAAGACACTCGCTGAACTCAGGAAGCGTGCGAAGGGCCGCATCTACGTTGCGTTCCATCCGCACCTCTATAGCCGCACCAAAGACCTCCTGATTGATTTCTCGACCGCGTTCAGTGACGCTGACCGGGTCATCATCGCGCCAATTTACGCAGCGCGTGAAGTGGGCGACGGCAGCATCACGAGTGCGCTACTTGCTGAAAGAATAGAGAAGAATGGTACGGACGCCAAGGCGGGGGACTTCGTGGAGATACGCCGCTACCTGGAGACGGAACCTACAAAGGGGGATATCATCATGACTATGGGAGCCGGAGACATCTATAAGGTAGCGGACCAGTTGGTCGCCTAACATGGGAACACTTTCCGTCGTCGCTACCCCGATTGGGAACCTGGGGGATATCACGTTCCGAGCTATTGAGACACTCAAGCAAGCAGATGTCATCGCCTGCGAAGACACGCGCGTGTCAGCAAAACTCCTTGCCCGCTACGACATCAAGAAACCACTTCTTATTTTTCATGCACAGAGCGGACGCCCAGCAAGTGAGCGCATACTCGCGCAACTTGCAGAAGGAAAGCGTGTTGCGCTGGTAACGGACGCAGGTACTCCAGGGATTTCAGACCCCGGGAATGAATTAGTAGCTGAGGTGCGCCGCCGTCTGCCTGACGTTCGGATTGAGACTGTGCCAGGAGCTGCTGCAGTGACTGCTGCGCTCTCGATTGCGGGCGTGAAGAGCCATGAATTCGTTTTCCTCGGATTTCTCCCACACAAGAAAGGTCGTCGCACTCTTTTCCAAGAGATTGCGGATACTGAGCGTGCGGTGGTCTTTTATGAATCTCCGCACCGCATCGAAAAAGCGCTTACCTCGCTTGCTGAAGTACTTCCAGAAGACCGCACCGTGACGGTAGCCCGTGAGCTCACGAAGATATATGAATCGTTGATTCAAGGCACTGCTCGCGAAGTTTCAGAGCATTTCAAGGCGCATCCAGGGGAACAGCGAGGCGAGTTTGTGGTCATTGTGTCGCCCTGATAGACTGAACGGATGTCCCGCGCAGGCACCCTCATCCTTCTCGGCATCCTCATCGCCCTTACGCCGTTTATCGGCCTTCCGCTTTCTATACTCGCGTGGGTACTTCCTATACTGGGACTCTTAGTTCTTCTCACTGGCGTAGCACTTCGCCGCCGTGTGCAGGCTGAGGAGCGCCCTGCAGAGCCACCAGCTGCTGCCCCTTCCTTCGATATCCATGAGCCGCCGCAGGCTTAGTAAGGGCACGCTCGCGGTTCTCGCGCTCGCCATCATCCTTCCCGGAACCGCACTCGCGCTTCCGTATGCTGCAAGCACTGTGTACGAGCGTGGCAGTGACTACACCGAGGTTGCAAAGAAAGACACCAAGAAGGAGCCTGCGAAACTCGACACGGTTGCTTATGACAAGAAGATGCGTTTCCTTGCGCACGACGTTTCAACTACAACCTCAACTTCGACGCCTCCGTCGCTCTGGCCAGTCAAAGCTGCATACCCACTCCCGGGCGCTATCTTCCCGTTCAAGCGTGTCGTTGCGTACTACGGCAACTTCTACTCAACTAAGATGGGTATTCTTGGTGAGTTCGACAAGGACACAGTGCTTACGCGTCTTAAACAGGAAAAGGCGGCATGGGAAGCAGCGGACCCAACAACACCGGTAGTCATGGGCATTGATTACATTGCGGTGACCGCGCAGGGAAGTGCGCAGGCAGATGGCACCTACAAGCTTCGTATGCCTGACGAGCACATTCAACGCGCTATCGACATGGCCAATGAAGTGGACGGCATTGTCATTCTTGAGATTCAAATAGGTCTCTCGACCTTTGAGAAGGAAATACCGCTTCTTGAGAAGTACCTCTCGCTTCCAAATGTGCATTTGGCAATTGACCCGGAGTTCTCAATGAAAAGTGGGGATGTGCCTGGGGATGTCATCGGTACCGTCTCCTCTGCCGATATCAACTACGCAGCGACCTATCTAGCGGGGTTGGTACAAACGCACAACCTCCCACCGAAGATTCTGGTCATCCATCGCTTCACTCAGAACATGGTGACGGGGTATAGAAACATCACACCGCTTCCTGAAGTGCAGATGGTCATGGTGATGGACGGCTGGGGCTTCGGGGCAAAGAAAATCAACACGTATAACACCGTCATCAACCCTGAGCCAGTGCAGTTCACAGGCTTCAAGATTTTCTACAAGAACGACATGAAGCCACCGTCGACCAGGCTCCTCACCCCAAGGGAAGTACTCGACCTCACGCCATCACCGTCCTTCATTCAGTACCAGTAGCCCCAGTGCGTATATAATAGGCAGATGGACAATCCCGATCGGGTAACGTACTTCGCCGCAACCGATACACGCGGCAAGCGCATCCCATTCGGTATCAAACAGAAGGACCGCGCCCGTCACATGTACGTGATTGGGAAGTCGGGAACAGGGAAGTCGACCATGCTCGAGAACATGGCGATTCAGGATATCCGCAACGGAGAAGGGTTCGCCTATCTCGACCCGCACGGAGGCTCGGCGGAAAAGCTTCTCGACTACATACCGCAGAACAGGGTTCGTGACGTGGTCTATTTCGCCCCCTACGAGACAGAACACCCGCTCTCGCTCAACGTTATTGAGGACGTGCCATATGAGAAGCGACACCTCGTGCTCTCAAGTCTCATGTCCATCTTCCGCAGCATCTGGGCGGATGCGTGGAGTCCTCGGTTTGAGTATGTACTCACCAATACATTGCTTGCGCTCCTTGAGCACCCAGAAGCGACGCTGCTTTCGGTCACGCGCCTCTACAGTGACGATGCGTACCGCAAGGAGATTGCCGAGAACTTGCGTGACCCATCCGCTAAGAAGTTCTGGGTGGAAGAGTTCCCGACCGCAACCGATGCGCCGTTCAAGGAAGCGGTCTCTGCGCTCGTGGGGAAGATAGACCAGATTGCGCTTGATCCTCTTATGCGCGACATCATCGGGCAGCCACGCTCTTCGTTCAACATGCGCACGCTCATGGACGAGCGGAAGATTCTCCTTATTAGTCTTCCGAAGGGTCTCGTTGGTGAGACCAACATGCAGCTCATCGGCAGTATTCTTGCGACCCGTATTTTCTTAGCTGCGATGAGTCGTGCAGATGTGCCTGCAAACCGGATGTCGCAGGTGCCGCACTTCTATTTCTATGTTGATGAGTTTCAGAACTTTGCTAACTCTACGTTCTCAGAAATTCTTTCTGAATCTCGCAAATACAAACTCGACCTCCTTATCTCGCACCAGTACATCGGGCAGATGGATGCAGGGGTGCGTGCGGCAGTTTTCGGCAACGTGGGTACACTCGTTACGTTCCGTGTCGGTCCTTTTGATGCGGAGGTGCTTGAGCGGGTCTTTGCCCCTGAGTTCAGCAAAGAGAACCTGATGAACCTGGGACGTGCGCAAATCTACCTCTCACTCATGATTGATAACGTGGGCTCGCGTCCTTTCTCGGCGCTTACCATAGCCGCCATAGAGGCGCCGCCTCGTTCCTGGAAGCAGGAAGTACGACGTGCCTCTGAAGAGCAGTTCTGCTCCAAGCATGAACACAAGCGGGTGCTTGCCCCGCTTCCTCCACACGTGGCTGCTGCAGGAGACCTTAAGTCGCTTGTCGGCGCCATGACTGAGATAGTGAGGCAGGATAAGGCTAAGGAGGTCTCTGAAAAGAAAGCAGAGCTCAAGGAGACGCTGGAGAAGGTGCTCGGTGAGGAACTACCCGACCCAGCTCATACGCTTCCGGAGCACACTGCCGCAAAGCCGTTTGAAGTTCCTGAGGAAGAACTACGCTCCGTCTTCAAGGAGGATGTATAAATACGCACTTATCGCTGCCGCGCTTTGCGGACTGTTTCCTGTAGCTGCGGATGCCGCCGTACGTGTGAACGAGATTGCGTGGATGGGTACCGACCTCGGAGGCGCGAACTGCGAATGGATTGAGCTCTACAACTCTGACGCTGTCGTTGTTGACCTCTCGAGTTGGAGCATTGTCATCACGAATGCGGGAAGCGCGACGCCCAAGACGCTTGACCTTGGGGAGGACGCGAGTGTGAAGTACACCGGGATTGCGGGGAACGGGTTCTATGTTGTTGCGCGCAACACGGGGTCGTGCCCGTCGCTTGCACCAGGGCTGACGGCTGATTGGGTCGGGAGTTTCGGGAATGGCATTTCAAACAATGGAGCGAAGATAGAACTCTTCAATGGCATCGAGCTCGTTGATTCCGTAAGCTCGCTTTCGGGTTGGACAGTCTCTGGAGGGAAGGGAGGGAAGAATGACTCAGGAGAAGCTAAACAAACACCGCAGTATTCCGCAGGCAGCTGGATTACCGCCGTTCCAACACCACGCACCTTGAATGCTTCTGCCCCAGTTGAGACCATTCCTGACGAAGAGGAAACAGACCCAGAGGCTCCTGTCGTTACAGTGGGGGGAACGACTCCTACAACCCCAGCAGCAAGCCCACTCATTAAGCTTTATCTTGATCCTGGTCCTGACCGTATTGTTTCTGTTGGAGCTGACACTCCGTATACCGCTACGGTCTACGACGGTACCGGGAAATTGCGACCGGATGCAGACGTCTCTTGGAACTTTGGTGATGGAGGGAGGAAGAGTGGCCGGTCTGTTACCTACGCGTATCGAGAGGCGGGGGAGTATCACATGACCGTGCGTGCCAAGACTAGGGATCGCTCTACAATCGCTATGCTCACCATTGTGGCGTCGCCTGCGGAAGTCGCGATAGAAGAGGTTTCGGACCGAGGCATTGTGCTTGCCAACGGAAGCGACCGCATGCTCGACCTCTCGTCGTGGCGGTTGTCTTCCGGCAGGAAGAAGTTCGTCCTTCCTGAAGACACGGTTATCCCGCCTGGAGCCTCGGTGCTGTTGCCTGCAGTCGTTACTGCGTTGCCCACCTCAAGCGCTCCCAAGCTTCTTTTCCCTAACGGCACGTTTGCGGTTGCCTACGAGGTGCAACCTGAGGTCGCCGGGGCGAGTATAGAAAAGGTACAGGAGGTCGTGCCTGTCCCGAAAGCCTCGGTAATTGTTCCCTCATATGCCGAAGACTCATACGCCCCCGTTGCGGTAGCCGACGCTCCCGTGGCGGGGGCGGCGTTGCCGCAGACCGGGAACGTATTTCTTAAGGGTGAGTACACTCCCTCGCTCTGGGGCATCGGGACGCTCGTCGAGGGCATCCTTGCTTCCGTTGCCTCATTCATCGTACGCTGAACCTATGTCTCTCATTCTCGTAACCGGTGGCGCGGGCTTTATCGGCTCGCACCTTTGCGAGCGCCTCAAGGACGCCGGGCACAGGGTGATTTCGCTCGACAACTACTTCACCGGGTCCCGGGATAACCATGTCTCAGGCGTTGAGTATAGAGAAGGGCACACCAAGGACATTGAGCGCCTTGTTCCCGAGTCTCCGGACCTAGTCTTTCATTTGGGCGAGTATTCCCGCACTGAAAAATCCTTTGAGGACGTGGAAACCGTATGGGACCTCAATACTGCAGGCACCTTCGCAGTGCTTGAGTTTGTACGGCGCCGAGGGGCCAAGATTGTATACGCAGGCTCCTCCACCAAGTTCGCTGACGGTGGGCTTGGGCGCGACCAGAGTCCGTATGCATGGAGCAAGGCCACCAACACCGAACTGGTTAAAAACTATGGCGAGTGGTTCGGTATCCCGTACGCCATCACCTATTTCTATAATGTGTATGGCCCTCGCGAGCGCGCGGGCGCATTCGGTACTGTCATTGAAATCTTTCGACAGAGCTACCTCACAGGCCGTCCGCTTGGCGTAGTTGCTCCGGGAACGCAGGTGCGCAACTTTACCCATGTCGACGATATTGTCGACGGGCTTGTTCTTGTGGGAGAGAAGGGAGCCGGGGATGAGTTTGGGCTCGGCAACGACAGCTCCTACAGCATCAAAGAGGTTGCAGAGATGTTTGGAACTGAGCTTTTGATGCTTCCGGAGCGTCCTGGAAACCGTCAGACGTCAGAGGTGGATACGGCACGTGCTCGTGCGCTCGGGTGGGAAGCAAAGCGAGGCCTCGCCGACTATATACAGGCGTTCACGACCTCCACTCGTCCGATGGAAGTGAAGGGGAATCGGGTGCTCGTATTCTCAACTACCTATGCCCCCATTGAAGGCCCCGCAGAGTCCGCACTGCGTGAGCTCATGGCTTCTATGCCTAACCTCTCCTTCGACATCATCACTACCCGCTACCGGAAGGATACTCAGGCTAAGGAAGCTATTGCGCCGAACGTCACCGTGTACCGTGCAGGTACTGGTACGTCCTTCGACAAGTTTCTTCTGCCGTTCCTTTCTGGTCACTACGTTCGCATGCTTAAGAAGGAGCATGAGTACCTCTTTGCGTGGTCGGTGATGGCAAGTTATGCCGCCGCCGCCGCTCTCATACATCGTGGGAAGACACCACTGCTTGTTACGCTCGCTGACCAGAAACTTACCTGGTACACCAAGCTCTTCCTTGGTCTTGTTATGCGCGGCGCTGACCAGGTGCATGCGTCAACTGCTCTCCAAGGTAAGCACGTCTCCTCACTTGAGAAGCGTACGAAAGGCAACCGCTCGATTGGAACAGGGGATACCTTCGCCAACGCGATTCGCTTTGCCTACAACACCATCCTTCTCAAAAAGAAATGAAACGCGTCCTTATCTTTTCTCTCAACTACTATCCTCGGTTCATCGGGGGAGCGGAGGTTGCCATAAAGGAAATCACCGACCGCATAGAAGACGTTGAGTTTCATATGGTAACGCTTCGTTTTGACTCGAGTCTTCCCGAAGTCGAGAAGGTGGGGAACGTGCTTGTGCACCGCATCGGCTTCACGAAGAGGAATCCGAGTATCAGTGACCTGAGGCGCTTTCCACTCCACCTCAACAAGCACTACTTCCAGATCGCAGCAGCATTCAAGGCAATGTCGCTTCATCGCCTCTACCGCTACGACGGCACTTGGGCGATGATGGCGCACTCTTGTGGCATTCCAGCAGGCATCTTCAAATTCTTCAATCCCAAGGTTCCGTATCTTCTTACGCTTCAAGAAGGTGACCCGCCTGAAGCCATTGAGCGGATGATGCGGCCGGTCTTTCCGTTGTTCCGCAATGCCTTCAGGAGCGCTGACTATCTGCAAGCGATATCCAATTTTCTCCTCGCTTGGGGCATGCACATGGGGTTTGGGGGGAAGGGAACGGTCATACCAAACGCAGTGAACACTGCGCACTTTGGAGCGAAGCCATCTGAGGATGTGGTGATGCGAGAGAGCGCGCGCATTGGAAAGAAAGCGGGAGACGTGTTTCTTGTCACGACCTCACGCCTCGTACCGAAGAACGCAGTTGATACCGTCATTGAGGCGCTCCCGTCTCTTCCAGAGAACGTGCATTTCGTCGTGTACGGCATCGGGCCGGACGAGGATGCCTTAAAAGTGCTCGCCAATCGCCTCAAGGTGGCGCCCCGTGTTCATTTCATGGGACAGATAAGCCACGCAGATATGCCTTCTGCACTTCTCGCCTGCGACATCTTCATACGCCCTTCGCGCTCCGAAGGTATGGGCAACTCCTTTGTGGAGGCTATGGCTGCAGGACGTCCGGTTATTGCCACCCAGGAAGGGGGCATCGCGGACTTTCTGTTTGACGCAAAGCGTAACCCGGAGAAAGAGACAACTGGATGGGCGGTGGATGCCGAGGCTCCTGAGCAGGTAGCGGAGGTGGTGAAGGAGATTCTTGGAAATCCCGAGCAGGTAACGAAGGTGA
Organism: uncultured Candidatus Saccharibacteria bacterium; assembly: GCA_964391975.1. GTDB lineage: Bacteria > Patescibacteriota > Minisyncoccia > Phycocordibacterales > Phycocordibacteraceae > C7867-001. The sequence continues at coordinate 11,999 of CAYMNZ010000003.1, forward strand.
TTGCGACTGCACGAAGGATGGCCGTTGAGAAATACGACTGGTCGCTCATCGCTCGTAACATGCAGGACCTCTTTCGCCGCATGCTCGCGATACACTAGAGCTATGAAGCTCGTCATCGCTACGCCGCTCTATCCTCCCGAGCCAGGTGGTCCCGCTACCTACACCAAACTTCTTGAAGAAGAACTTCCAAAAAAAGGAGTTGACGTTGAAGTAGTGAAGTTTTCTCTGGTTCGCCATCTCCCAAAGCTCATCCGTCACATTGCGTACTATCGACGTGTTCTTGCTGCAGCAAAGGATGCTGATGCGATTCTTGCACTCGATCCGGTTTCCGTTGGTGTGCCTGCGATGCACGCTGCGCACCGGACGAAGAAACCGTTCTATGTAAAAGTGGTGGGGGACTATGCGTGGGAACAGGGGCGGCAGCGCGCGGGCGTCACCGCGTCACTTGATGAGTTCGTTCGCACACGACAACCCTCTTCCTTTGTACGCTTCTTGCAGCGGCAGCAGACGAAGGTTGCGAACGCTGCAACGCGCGTCATTGTACCGAGTGACTACTTAAAAAAGGTTGTAATGGCGTGGGGGATTCCGGAGGAGAAGATTTCCGTTATCTATAACGCGGTATCGGTCGAGCATATTGGTTCGGTTCCAGAAGCTGCCGCGGGGCTCGTACATCCGATGGTAGCTACCGTCGGTCGCCTCGTTCCCTGGAAAGGTATTCCTGGTCTTATTGATGCGATTGCGGCAGCGCGTGCCGCCGTTCCTACACTTTCTCTCGTCATCGTGGGTGATGGTCCTGCCCGCGCGGAACTTGAAACATACGCTAAGGCGAGACTGGTAAATCGATACACGTTTACCGGCCAACTCTCGCATGAAGATACGCTCGCGGTGATGCAAGCCGCAGATGTTTTTGCGCTCAACACAGCGTACGAAGGGTTCTCACACGTGCTGCTTGAGGCGTCGATGCTCGGTATGCCGATTCTCACCACGCCGTCTGGTGGAAACGTGGAGCTTCTTGAGAATGAAAAGACTGGCCTACTGGTTCCCGTGGATTCAGTTGAGGCGATGGCCGAGGCCCTGGCCCGCCTGGCAGGGGAGCCTGAACTTAGGGAACGGCTTGGTAGCGCCGCTAAATTACGAGCTGAGACCTTGTTTGGGTCTGGTACCCTTATAGAGAAGCTGACTACGCTTCTTACATGAAAGCTCTGTTTGTCTCGAATGATCGTGCGCTCTTTAATAAAGAGAGCGATGTCCGTGCCCGCATGCGTGCATACGCTGCAGCGATTGGAGAGCTGCACATTGTCTGCGCAACAGACCACTTCGGTACAGAAGAGGATGGACCACTTACGCTCCATGGCGTTCTGGTCCCACGTCTTCTTCGTGCAAATGTGTTGGCGGGGAAGACGCGCGAGCTTATACAGAAGTTTGGTATTGAAATTGTCTCAGCACAGGATCCGTTTGAGCACGGTTGGGCAGCGATGAAGGGAGTGGAGGGCACCACTGCAAAGCTCCACATTCAGGTACACACTGATTTTCTTTCCCCTTGGTTCTTGCGCAGCGGGAACTGGCGCTCGCCCGAGGTCTCGCCACCATTTTTAAACCGCATACGTCGACATCTGGCCGATCAGGTCCTTCCAAGAGCTCACGGTATCCGGGTGGTCTCAAACAGGGTCAAGGAGTCCCTCACGAAGCGCTATGGCAACCGGATCAAGGTTCCTACAGTTATACCCATAGGTGCGGGGACTGAGCTGCCTCCTGCGGTACCGCTGCCACCCCACAGTTTCAGTTTCGCCCTCATAACGGTCGGACGCCTTGAACCAGAGAAGTGTATTGAGGATATTCTCTACGCGCTCGCCCGGGCTGGGTACGAGTACCAGACGGTGGGACTTGTGATTGTGGGAGACGGCAGCGAACGGGGGAGGCTTGAGCGCATTGTGAAGCGATTGGGACTTACCGAGCGCGTGCTATTCGCCGGATGGCAGGAAGGGAAGGCGTGGGGCATGATGCGAAGTGCGCAGGCGTACATCCAGGCAAGTGCATACGAAGGCTACGGCCGCACCTTAATTGAAGCTGCGCTCGCTGGAATTCCTATTATCACGACGGATGTAGGAATTGTAGGAGACGTACTTGTGGGGTATGAGGATATACTCTCAGCTCCGGTAGGAGACCCAGCAGCACTTGCCACTCACATTAAAGGACTAGTAAATGACCATCAGGCACGCAAGACATTCACAATGAATGCAGAGATGAAGGCTAAGGAGCATCTGGCAGGCATTGGGAGCCTCCCCGCGAGGATTGCGGACGACCTTGCTCACACACTGACTTACGGGTAATACTCTATTTATGACTGAGAACGGCAGAAACTATTTTGGTACTGATGGCGTCCGAGGACGTGTTGGCGAGGCGCCGCTCACGGCGGACTTTGCGCTCAGGCTCGCTAACGCCGCTGCACGCGTGCTCGCACCTAAGGGAGGTCGTGCGCTCATTGGGAAGGACACACGTCTTTCAGGCTACATGTTCGAGTCAGCACTTGAAGCTGGGTTTGTAGCCGCAGGAGTGGATGTCATGCTCATCGGCCCGCTCCCAACTCCAGGGATTGCGTACATGGCGCGGCACTTCGGCTGTGATTTTGGTGTGGTCATCAGCGCCTCGCATAACCGTTACGACGATAACGGGATTAAGTTCTTCGATAAGAACGGAGAGAAGCTTTCCGATGAACTCGAACAGAAGATTGAAGCACTTCTTGCTGAGGATCCTATTACGGTGAAGTCCGAGGACCTTGGGCGCGCTACACGTGTAGACAAGGATCGCGTGGTGTACCAGAAGTTCTGTGAGTCTACCGTTCCAGGCCTCGACCTCACTGGCATGAAGCTTGTCATTGATTGTGGCAACGGCGCAGCGTTCAAGGTAGGGCCGCGTGTCTTCTCAGATCTTGGGGCAGAAGTGATTCCCATTGGAACTGCGCCTAACGGCATAAATATTAATGATGGTTGCGGTGCGACGTCTCCGGAACTCATGCAGCTTTTGACGAAGGACGCGAAGGCTGTTGCCGGTATTGCTTTTGATGGCGATGGTGACCGCCTCATCATGTCGGACGCCGAGGGCACTCGCGTCGATGGAGACCAACTCCTTTATATACTTGCACTTGCTAAGCAGGCAGACGGCACCCTTACGGGCCCCGTTGTTGGCACCCTCATGACTAACCTTGGGCTTGAGCTCGCGCTCGCTGAGAAGGGAATTGCGTTCAGGCGGGCGAAGGTGGGGGATCGTTATGTGCTCGACATGCTCCATACGGAAGGGGGAACGCTCGGCGGGGAAGCGTCAGGGCACATGCTTATTCTTGATAAGACAACGACCGGTGATGCCATCGTTGCTGCTCTCCAAGTGCTCTCGGTGATGAAGAAGACAGGGAAGAGTCTCACGGAGCTTGTGGGGGCAATGCAGAAGTTCCCACAGGTACTTTTGAATGTGGAAGTGAAGGAGCGGTTTGATCCACAGACAGTTCCTGCGATTGCTGATGCTGTAAAGAATGCAGAAGGAGTCCTCGGTCGTGAAGGGCGTGTGGTCTTGCGTGCTTCTGGCACGGAACCCTTGATTCGAGTGATGGTCGAGGCGAGAGAGGAGAATGTTGCGAAGACTCAGGCGGATGCGATTGCTGACGCGGTTCGTGCAGCAGCATGAGACTCCTCATTGTTACACAGGCGGTAGATGTACATGACCCCCTTCTGGGGTTCTTTCATCGATGGATTCAAGAGTTTGCGAAACAGGTCGAGCACGTTGAAGTCATTTGCTTGCGAGAAGGTGAACATGCGCTTCCAGAAAATGTGCGTGTGCATGCGCTCGGAAAAGGAAAGCTACTTCGTGCCGTACGCTTCCTTGGTCTTGTGTTCTCGCTGCGTCGTAAATACGATGCAGTCTTTGTGCACATGAATCCTGAGTATGTCGTGCTCGCTGGAAAGTTCTGGCGCTTTGCAGGGAAGCGCATTGGACTCTGGTACACCCACAAGAATGTAGATACGAAGCTACGAATCGCAGAAGCACTTACACATCATGTATTTACAGCATCGAAGGAAAGCTTCCGGCTCATCTCAAAGAAGCTACACGTGATGGGACATGGTATTGATACAGACTTCTTTATGCCAAGCGACAAGGTGCGCGAAGAGCATCTTCTTTCTGTGGGTCGTCTTATGCCAAGTAAGCGACATGATCTTGCGATACGAACAGCGGTTACAGCAGGAAGGCCGCTACGCATCATTGGGGAAGGACCAGAGCATGCGAGTCTTGAGGCACTCGCAAAAGACGTGGGCGCTTCAGTAATGTTTCTTGGAGCTTTGACTCAGGACGCCGTCCGGAATGAATATCAGAGTGCGCACACGCTCCTCCATACAAGCGAGACCGGTAGCCTCGACAAGGTGGTGCTCGAAGCTCTTGCGTGCGGTACCCCAGTCGTCACAACGAGCGAAGCCTATCCGGATGCCCCTGTGTCCCACAGCCCAGCTGAGCCGTCTGCGCTCACCAACGCACTCGACGTCTCTACAGATGCTTCAGAGCGAGTAGCCTACGTTTGTCAGCACCACTCGCTCCCCAAACTGGTTCCAGCGATTCTGGCCGTGTATTCTCTATAAATAAGGTATGACTGACGCACACACATTCTATACAGAGCAGGTGGGAGAAGCGGTTGCCGGCGACTATGAAGCTGCACGCTGGAATACCTCCCCCCTTAAACGTGCCCAGTACGATATGACGAAAGAGGCAATTACACGCCATGCGCTCCCACTCTTTTCATCAGTGCCAAGTATTCTTGAGGTTGGTCCGGGTCCGGGAACGTGGACAAAACTTCTCATTAAGGAAAATCCAAAGGCGTCCCTTACACTTGTTGATCTTTCAAAAGATATGCTTGGCATGGCGCGTGAAGCGCTCATAGGGAACTCACAGATTTCTTTTGTTGAGAGCGATTTTCTCGCGTTTCCAACCAATGCGCAGTATGGTGGTTTCTTCTCTTCGCGTGCAATTGAATACTTTGATTATAAGAAAGCGGCAACGCATGTTGCCGCACTACTTATGCCTGGTGCGCCAGGCGTCATCATTACGAAAACGCCAAAACCGCTCTTCGATTTCCTCAAAAATCGTAGTTCGGGAATGCACACCACACAAATAGCACCGAGCGCGCTTACTAATGTACTTCGCTCTGAAGGATTCCTCGTTCGCAAGGTACGTATCGCTACCGCAACTGTCCCAGGCTTGGGAAGCCGAACGCTTAATATGCTCATGTTCCGCTTCCTCACAACTCTTCCGTTACCGCTCCTGTCTGTTTTCTCCGAGTCCTATATGGTCGTGTTCGAGAAGCCACGCACATGATTATTGAGCTTGTTGGCTTGCCTGGGGGAGGAAAAACAACTCTTGCAGAAAGGCTTGCTGATCGTGGAGCACTGATAGTGAAGCCCCCCAAGGGCTTTCGTCTCCTCTTTGAATCGTTTCGGTTCACGCTACGCAAACCCGTACACTTCTTCCGTATTCTTACGGAAACGATGAGGATAGTACCGAAGCATCTTCGCTACTCACTCTTTGTAAATCTAGTACTTGTGCATGCGGCCAAACAAGAGATTGCATTTCGATGGACGCAAAAGGGAAGGACAGCGGTCATCGACCAGGGGTTCTTTCAGAACTCCCTTGCCGCTTTTAGAGAAGCTCCTACAGATGCTGCACTTGAAGCGTATTTGCGCATACTGCCCACACCCGACGTGTTGCTGAATGTGTGTGTCTCTCAGGAAGAGCGAGAACGTCAACTTACGGTGCGTGGTAGACGACCTCGGCAAGAGTATGGAAAAGAGGAAATGGAGCGTTTTGAGAAGGTTGCAATCGAGACGGCACCACGCCTTGAGTCTGTCCTGACTCGTATGGGAGTGCCGCATCACAGTGGTTCAGTTGCTGAGCTTTCTGGCATCGCTCTCCCAGAAGGAGGACTCTTTCGTGCTCAGCCTGTTCGCCAAGTCCTAAAGAAGATTTCATACGGCATTCTTTGGATGCTGCGTGCTTTTGTATCAGGCCGTCGTGAGTCGGTTGTGCTCATGTACCACGCCGTTGAGTACTCTTCGTGGCGACTTGCGGTCACTCCTCGAAACTTTGAGAAGCAGATGTTCTATTTACGACAGCGGAATCTGGCGGCACCATTGCGTGACCTGGTTGAAGGGGTCGCGCCACCGCACGCCGTAGCGGTAACGTTCGATGATGGGTACTGCGACCTTCTTACGGTGGTGCTGCCCCTCATCACGAAGTACCAGATTCCCATAACAGTATTTGTCGCGAGTGATTTGTCTGCAAAGACCGATCGTCAAGGACGTGCGCGCCTCAGCGCAGAGGAATTAAAGTTTCTCTCCACTTCTCCGCTCGTTTCTATTGAGTCGCATGCAAAGACACACACCAAGTTCACTGAATTATCCGCCGCAGATGCGGCACGAGAAGCTGCCGAATCTGCTGACGAACTTGAACGAATGGTCGGTAAGAGGCCGGAGTTCTTCGCCTACCCATTCGGCGCTCGCAATATGGAGACCGATCGGATTGTAGAGGATGCGGGGTATAGCGCGGCATTTGGGATTACCGACGGGCTAGTGAGCCCAAGCTCTCCACGCTTTGCACTTCCACGAGTGCAGGTGGACGCAACTACCACTCCGTTCTTGTTCAGAGCTCGTATCACCCGTGCAGTTGCTTGGCATCGTCGCCTTTTCCGTCCATGAGCAATTCCACCCGTATACCCTGCACGATAGGTCTTCTCACTTTCAATAGTGAGGAACACCTTGCTCGCGCACTCGAGAGCGTAAGGGATTTCGCCGAAATCATCATTGCCGATGGTGGTTCAACGGACGGCACGCGCGCAATTGCAGAGCGATACCGAGCGAAGATACAGAATCAATCGCACCCAGGCCGGCCCATTTCCGATTTTGCCCTCGAACGTAATCAACTTCTCGCTAGTGCGACGTCTCCGTGGTTTTTCTACCTTGATTCAGACGAGATTATGAGCAAGGAATTGCGTGACGCAATCGCTGCAATCGCAACGGAGGAGGCACCGTACGACGGGTATCGTGTTCGGTACCTCAAGACTACACCTGACGGCTCCCGACAGTACCGCACATTTAAAGAGTATTACCAACTCCGTCTGTTTAAAACGACGATAGGGGCTACATTTGTGAGAGCGGTACACGAGCGACCAGAATTGCCCGCATCGGCACGGATTGGAGTACTTGAGGCACCCTGGTACGTGCCGCTTGAGCTGGATGAACTTTCATTGCGACACATGTTTCCGAAAGTATGGAAGCGGACTGGTATGGAAATGCGAGCGTGGAATCCGAGGGGATTCGGAGACGTTTTGAACCGAGTCATCGTGATACCTCTTACACGCATTGGGAAGTCACTGGTCAAAATGGTGGTTGTTAAGCTGCGGTGGGGGAGTCAGGCGATTCCAGCACGCTATGAGCTCATTAGGGTATGCTACTCGTTTATGCTGCTAGTGCATGGTCTGCGACGTATGGGGGCATGGGTTTTGGGTCGAGTATACTGACGACACATCACTATGGATAAAGAACTCACGGTAACGTACGGCGATATCACGGTTTTCTATCGTGGCGCCCTTGATGGCGGCGGCACAACGTTCGGACAAGAGTATATTCCGGTCGTAAAGCGTCGGTTCGGACATGTCGATCATGTCTTCGAGTTCTGCGCAGGTCCCGGATTTATCGGGTTCGCACTCCTTGCTGCTGGCTTGTGTGACCGGTTAACACTTGCGGATATTAATCCTGAAGCAGTTGCGCTGTGTCGTAAGACCGTTGCGCACAACGGTCTTGAGGACCGTGTCTCCGTATACGAGTCCGACGTGCTAAAGGCCGTACCTCCAGAGGAGCGTTGGGACCTTGTAGTCGGTAACCCTCCTCACTTCGTCGCGAAGAGTGAGGAAGAGTACCAGGGGTACATACGCAGATTCGATCCCAACCTCAGAATTCATCAGGAATTCTATAGTCAGATTAATGCGCATCTAGCGCAAAATGGTTCTGTGTTGCTACAAGAAAACGCAGAAGGCATGAAGCCTGAGGTATTTCGAGAGATGGTGGAGGCGAACGGATTCGTTATCAAGGAGGTGTATAACGCATCCACAGAAGAGCGCACGGAGGCCAGGTCGCTATCGCTCAAGAACCCACGGCCTCGTCCGAACTACCGCAAACTCGCTGACCCGTTTGCGGTGTTCAAGTACGTACGCGGCTGGATTACCCGCGCATTGCGTACGCAGAACCCATTTTATTTCATACACGTGGTTCGACGGGGTGAATAGACGCTACCACCGACGCATCGTATAGTTGCATCACATGAAGATACTCGGCATAAACCAGGCAGGGCAGGTTCTGAACTGGCAGCATGACGCAGCCGCAGCGTTGGTTGTGGACGGCAAGATTATTGCTTCCGCTGAAGAGGAGCGCTTCAATCGCATACGTCATGCGCGCGGATACCCAGAAAAGGCGGTTGAGTATTGTCTCAAGGAGGGTGGTATTACTCTCAGCGATGTAGATATCATCGCGATTGGGTACAACCCCTACGCCTTTCTTAAGTATTTCCGGATTCCACTGAATCCTCGAGTTTTGGCAATCACAATAGGCAACATCTTTGCGTATGAACTTAAGCTTCGGCCGCTTGCGAAAAAAGCAGGTGCACGCATCGTTTACATCGACCATCATGAAGCGCATGCGGCAAGTGCCTATCACTGCTCAGGCTATGACGACGCTAACGTAATTACCGTTGACGGTTCCGGGGAGACGGAGACATTTGCATTCTTTGCTGCCAAGGGAGGTAAGATGCGTCGCGCATGGGACATCCCACTGAACTTCGGCGTTTCTGGAAAACTGTGGCGCTCTTTCGGCTACATCTACACAGGAGTGACTATGCTGCTTGGACTTGGAGCTCACGCGGAAGGGAAGACGATGGGACTCGCAAGTTACGGTACACCCCGCTTCGACTTCTCGCGCATCATGCAAGTGAAGACGCATACAGACTATACGCTTAATCGCCGCGCGCTCTGGGACCAGTATCGTTCCTATGCGCGCAAGAATGGCGAGGAAATTTCGCAAGACCATAAAGATATTGCCGCAAGTCTGCAGCTAGCGCTTGAGGTATCTCTTACTGAATTGGCACGCGAGGCCTATAAGCATACCGGCTCGAAAAACTTCGCACTCGCCGGCGGCGTGGCACTTAACTGCAATACAAACCAGAGAATTTTGGATCAGGATTTCTGTGAGAGTCTCTTCGTTCAGCCAGCGGCTAATGACGGCGGTACAGCACTTGGAGCTGCGCTCGCTGCTGCGGAACGTCTTGGGGAACCCATTCCTCGACAGCGCCTTGAGGATGCGTATCTTGGCCCTAGCTTTACTGACGAGGAGGTTGAGACCGTACTTAAGGAGTCGAAACTTTCGTACACCCGGCCAAGTTCTATTGAAGTAGCGGTGGCTGATTTGCTTGCGGAGGGCCAGATTGTTGGATGGTTCCAGGGGCGAATGGAGCTTGGTCCTCGTGCGCTCGGCAACCGCACCATATTAGCCAATCCGACCATCCCCGGCATGAACGACAAGGTGAACGTCGACGTTAAACATCGGGAACTCTGGCGCCCGTTCGCGCCAGCGGTTGCTGCAGAGGATGCGGCGACCTATTTTGACGGTCTCGATAAGGAACCAGAAAGTCCGTTCATGCTTCGTGTTTCATACGTGCACGAGGAGTACCGAGCGAAGTTGCCAGCAATTACCCACATTGATGGTTCCGCGCGCATCCAGACCGTCAAACCTTCACAGAACCCGCGACTTCACGCGCTCCTCAAGGAAGGGAAGAAGCGTTGGGGAGTATCAGTGGTCATGAATACCTCGTTTAACGATGCGGGAGAACCGATTGTTTGTACGCCGCGCGATGCGGTGCGTTGTTACTCAAGTACAGGCTTCGACGCCCTCGCAATCGGACCGTTCCTGCTTCAGAAGCGTTGACGCCCCTATGTGTGGCATCAATGGATTCTGCTTCGAAGACCCGGGACTGATCGGGAAAATGAACACAGCGACTGCGCACCGCGGTCCGGACGGTACGGGGACATGGTCGGTGCCGGGTGCGACGTTCGGCCATAATCGCCTTGCTATTATTGACCTCTCTGAGGGTGGCAAGCAGCCCATGCACACCGGCCCGCTTACCATCACGTACAACGGGGAACTCTACAACTACCAGGAACTCAAGCGTGAGCTCAGCGATTACAAGTTTGTTAGTGAATCAGATACTGAAGTCATTCTGGTGGCGTATATGAAGTGGGGTGTCGATGCCTTCAAGCGCTTCAATGGAATTTTTGCGATTGCTCTATGGGACGCGCGTACCGAGACTCTTATCCTTGCGCGCGATCGCGCTGGCGTAAAACCGCTCTACTACGCGAAGAGTAGGGGGAAATATGTCTTCTCGTCAGAGATTAAGGCGATTCTTGCGCATGATGTGCCGCGCACACTCGATCACGACGCGCTCGCGCTCTATCTACGACTCGCATATGTGCCAGGACCGCGTACGCTTTTTGAAGCGGTGAAGAAGTTCCCACCAGGAAACTACGGCATCGTAAAGGGAGAGACGGTTGAATTTCATTCGTTTGTAGAACCTTCCGACGTTTTGGTTCCTGGTACGTACGCCGCACGTACACAACAGCTTGCTGACACTATAGATGCTGCAGCGGCACGACAACTCGTGTCAGACCGTCCGGTCGGTGTGTACCTTTCCGGCGGCATTGATTCAAGTGTAATTCTTGACGCTGTTTCTCGTGCGCACGCAGGTATCGATACCTTCTCTGTTGGATTTTCGTACGCCTCTCCTGACGAGGATGCGAAGTACAACGCTGACTTTCACCTCGCGGAGGCGACTGCGCGTCACTACGGTACACGCCACCATGCGCTTCGAGTCACGAATGAGGACATGGCCGCCCTCCTCGATGAAGTCACCTGGCACATGGATGAGCCAACAGGGAGCGCAACCGCGCTTCCCATGATGGCGCTTTCGCGCTTTGCAAAGGACCATGTGACGGTAGTACTCGGAGGCGATGGGGGCGATGAGCTTTTCGGTGGGTACGAGCGATATCGTCTCGCACGCATGGTTGGTATCTACGAACGTATGCCGATAAAGCTTCCTATTGGGAAACTTCGCGACCTGCCCGACGCGGGAAGTGCTCGTCTTGCACGCTTCCTTTTTCAGAAGGACGCAGTCATTAATCGGTACGTGCGTCCGGAAGGACTCCGCGCGTCGCCACAGGCGTACTTCGACCCCTTCTTCTCAGGTAATCCTCGTACGTTCACGGAGGAGTTCATGCGAGCTGACGAGCAATCCATTCTTGTCGACGGCGCTCTCGTTCGTGCAGACAAGATGTCGATGGCAGGTGGTATCGAAGAGCGGGTGCCGTTACTTGATAATGAAGTGGTTGACTACGCTCATGCGCTGCCACTTTCAGATAAGGTAGGTCTCACGCGTTCGAAGCGCATCCTTAAGGATGCCTATCGTGACCGTATCCCTGCCACGCTGCTCAACCAACCTAAGCGAGGGTGGTTCGCTCCTGGCAGTGTCTGGCTCAAGGACCCGGCGTTTGAGGAGCGCATTCGTGAGGCTCTGCAAATGGATTTTGCTCCCGCAACCGCCGACCTCTTTGACTGGAAGGAAGTCGAATCTATGCTTACTGCTCACAGGGAGGGAAGGGAGTATCATTACATACCGCTGTGGTCTCTTTTTATGCTTCAGCTTTGGGCGCGTAAGTTCAATATCACACCATGACCGAAGATGTTTTTTTCAAAACCCAGATAACGAAAATATTTACGGACAAGGTAACCGTAATTGATATCGGCGGCGGACTACGCATTGACCCAGAGAAGAACAATCGTTCTCGTGAAAATGAATGGCTTGTGCCTCTCAAAGAGAAGGTTTCCTATAAGGTTCTCGACAAGGTAGCTGACTACCATCCGGATATCGTTGGAGACATCCACAATCTTCCGTTCCCAGACAACAGTGTGGACGCCCTCGTTTGCATTTCAGTGCTCGAGCACGTGGAGGAGCCGCAGAAGGCGGTGCGCGAAATGCATCGTGTGTTGAAGCCCGGCGGGTACTGCTACATCTATGCGCCGTTTCTCTTCTACTACCATCCAGAGAAGGGTTACTACGGCGACTATTACCGCTTCACGGTTGAGGGTATCAAATATATGACGCGTGATTTCTCGAGCGTTGAGGTGAGAAACGCTAAGGGTGCACTCGCCACAGTGATGAATCTTTTCCCGGCTCTTTCAAAAAAGGTCAGTTTCTTTTCTTGGCTCGACTCCCTGCTTGGTAAGGCGGATAGCAATCAGACCAGTGGGTATCACGCCTTCTGCGTGAAATAAGCGTATGAAACTCTACTACGTCGTCAATGCGCGAATGCCAAGCGAAAAGGCACACGCTATACAAATTGCCAAAATGTGTGAGGCGTTTATAGAGGCGGGCGTTGATCTCACTCTTGTTGTGCCGAACCGCAAGCACGTGAAAAAGACACCGAGAGAGTTCTACAGTCTTCGAGTTGATATCCCAGTTGTCTACGTACCGACCCTTGATTTAGTTTCTTTCGGAGGCTATGTATTCCAAGCTGCCAGCTTCGCACTCTCGAGTCTCCTCTATCTGACCGGAAAGAAAGGGGTCATCTATACCGTCGATATGGATACCTTCTCCTCGTCGCTTCTCCCTCTCACAGGTCTTCAGGTCTACACGGAGATGCATAACGGAAAGCCCTCACACCTTTTCCAGAGGATGCTCTTTAAGCGCGTGAAGGGAGTAATCGCAGTCAATCGCCTCCTTAAGGAGGATTTACAAGCTAGTTTTCCGGAAACCAAGGCGACCTATCTGGTTGAGCCAAATGGCGTTGATACAGCGCTCTTTTCCCGGAAAGATAAGGGGGAAGCAAGGGCGCGCCTTGGTCTCTCCACGGATGCAAAAATTGCGCTCTACGTAGGACGGTTCTTTAACTGGAAGGGGCTCGAGCTTATTCCCGAAGCAGCAAGGCTTCTTCCCGAGGTTACGTGGCATCTGGTTGGGGGAAGTGAGGAAGCCTTCAGGCGTGTGACAGGGAAGTCGCCTGAGAAAAACATGCACTTTACGCCTGATGTCCCTCAGACAGAAGTGCCGTGGTGGTGTGCGGCAGCCGACGCGCTCTTAGTACTAGGCACTGACAAGGATAAGCAATCATGGCGCTACACTTCTCCCATGAAGCTTTTTGAGTACCTGTATATGGAGCGGCCCGTTGTTGCTACCGCCACGCCCGCCATTCAAGAGATTGTGTCGGCGACAGACTCGCTTTTGGTTGCCCCCGGGGACCCCAATGACCTCGCCGAGAAGGTTGCCACTGCAATCAAGGGAGGGGAAGGAGTTACGCGCATGGTTGGCGCTGCTCGTGTACGTATTGATGGGCACACCTGGAAGGCGCGCGCCAAGCGCATCCTTGCATTCATGTCATGAAAACCGCTGTCCTCATCTACTATCTTGAACAGATTCCGACGCTTACAGCGTACCTAAAGAAATCCTCGGATGTCTTGGTGATCGCGCTTGGGGCTGATATTGAACGTGCACTTACGGAAGCGGGGATACCGTTTCGTTCCGGTGAGGACCTGCGTACCGTTCCTCCGGTTGAGCGTCTCGCGTATGCAGAGAAGGTCGCACAGAGCGTGTTCAATGATACGCGTCTCGCGTTCCTCTCACATCGGGACGTACCGTTTGGGAAGACTCATGCACTTGGGGTACAGGAATATCTTGCCGTGTTCCTTTACTACGTAGACATGCTACAGACGCTGATCACACGAGAACGAGTTGAAAAACTTGTTGCTCTGCAGTCAAGCCGCAGGGCGTTCGTTGCGGACGTGCTTGCTGATTCAATGGAGGCAATTGTTGAGGACGCTGCGCGGCTTGTGGCCTCTACACATGCCATTGAGTTTGATGTGCTGGCAGTTCCTGGTTTCCGCAGGATTCAGCAACAGAAATCTCTTTTTGTTGTTAAGCGTATGCTATTTGGAGGCCTGCTTTTGATACTCAACGCTGTTGTTTCTGTACTCAGACGCCCCAAGCCCGTTCGGCTCCTCATAAGTGATGTGTGGCGCAACTGTGAACCATATCTCAAGGAACTCACGGAAGGAGAGGTGGTGTTGTGGGAACGAACGGAAGCACAGAAGATAGGCTGGAAGAATATCCTGCATTACCGCATGCGCTTCATGCACGCAGACGCATTCTCTCTTCCGGTACATGCACAAACTGCTCGAAGAGTGAGTGAGGAAGTATGTACGCAGTGGAATCAGGTGAAATCTAAGATAGAGACCATAGAGACTGCGTCATTCGCAGGCGTCTCGCTTAAGGAGGTTATGCTACGCGTTGTCGATTTGAGTATCCGCGAGGGAACTAGGCGAGATGTAGAGGATATTGAAGACATCTACCGAATGCTTGAACGTCTGAAGCCGCAGGTGGTGCTCGTGCGTGCCAGCGAGTCTCTACAGACGCATTTCCCGTTCCTCTGCTATGTCGCTGAAGCGCTGGGTATTCCTGCCATTGAGGTTCAGCATGGTCTCCTCTACGTGGGTCCCGGCTCCTTTGCTTCGCACCCAGCTGCCAAGCGTATGGCAACCTACGGTCCACTCGCAAGCAGGGAGTTTGCCAAGCTTGGAGTCGAGAATCTGTATCCGACCGGCTCACCACGATTCGACCAGTACGCCAAAGCTCCTTCCGCCGGGAAGGAAAGCGGCACACTGCAGATAGCGTACGCGGTATCTACGCTTACTCCCGGATGGTGGATTGATACCTACGACGTGAAGCGCGCACTCGAAGCACTTTCTGGGGCGACCAGTCGTATGGGTGCAAAGGTTCGTGTAGTAGTGCGTCCCGATTCTCCGTACGCGCCTTTCTTGAAAAACGTAGTAGCTACTCTTGCAGAGAAGAACCAAAACCTATCCCTCTCGAACGTCCCACTCCAGCGTCTGATTGATGAATCTGATCTCTTCCTTACAGGATTCTCGACCGTCCTTCTTGAAGCTCTGCTCGCAGGGAAGGTCGCCGTCTACGACGGAACGATGCCCATGTATGGCTCCATGCTCGACACTGAGACATTATTCCGTGAGGTTCCGGTACCATCCGTAACGAGTGCTGCAGACCTCGAGTCGCTCCTCTCAGTACTTGCAGATTCGACGGAACGTACGCGTGTGCGCGAAATGCTTGGCATAAGCCTTGCGAAGGAATATGTAAACGACGGAGGAGCGAGTCGTCGGTTTGCAGAGCTCGTACGTTCCTTCTCTTAAAGGTAACGGCGATCAGTTGCGATGCGGGATGCAATAATGCGTCTCACTTCCTCAAGTTCGTGCGGTTCGTTGACGCCGAGGTTGTCGTATTCACCTTTGATGACCTTCATGCGATAGCCGTGTTCAAGCACGCGCCACTGCTCGACGCCTTCTGCAAGCTCAAGTGGGCCTTGCGGGAGGGTGACGAATGTTCTAAGGAAATCAGTTCGCATCGCAAGCGCTCCTGTGATGTGGTAGTGGTCGGGGCGATACGAGGCGTTGTGCGGGTGGGGAACCGGTGCGCGAGAGAAGGCGAGAACAGTATCTTTGAGGTCGGTGAGAACCTTCACCACACTCGTTGCGCGCCACATTTCTTCGCTTGTGAGCTTATCTGCGATGCCAACTAGCTGGACACTCTCGTCCGCATCAAGAGCTTGTACACACGCATCAATTGCTTCAGCGGGGTATAGGGGCTCATCACCCCAAATATTAACTACGATGTCAGGCGCAAAGTCTGTGAACTGCTCGAGCGCGAGCGCTACACCTTCTGTTCCGTTCTTCGATTGCAACGGAAGTGGCCAACGGATAACAGCAACACCCTCAGCCTTTGCGGCCGCCTCTATTTCATCTGAGTCGGTGGCTACAACAAGCGCATCAAGCGTCTTCGCCTTCTTTGAGCGTTCAATCGTCCAGGCGATAAGCGGTTTACCAGCGATGTCTGCGACCATCTTCTCGCGTATGCGCTTGGAGTTGATTCTCGCAGGGATGATACCAAGTACCTTAGACATAGAGGGCTTTGGTTAGAGCTTGTATGCGGCTGACGAGCGTCTCAAACTCACCAGGGGTAAGCTGCTGCTCCGTATCACCGAGGGATTCCATGGGGTATGTGTGAACCTCCACCATCACACCATCAAGACCTGCGGCGATAGCGGCAAGCGAGAGACCTGGGACGAGGTCGCTGCGACCGGCTGGGTGTGAAGGATCGACAACTACTGGCATACCGTAGTCGGTTTTCATGACGAGCGCTGCGTTCAAATCAAGTGTGAAGCGGGTTGAGTCAGCGCCGGTACGGATACCACGCTCGACGAGAATCACTCGCTCCCGACCAATGTAATCAGCAGCACCAATCCATTCCTTCACGGTCGCGATGAATCCACGCTTAAGCATCACAGGGCGTGGATCATCACGAAGTGCTTTCAAGAGCGAAAAATTCTGCATATTGCGCGCGCCCACCCAGAGTACGTCGACGATATCCTTGGTAGCAGCAATATGGTCTATTTCCATCACTTCGGTGGCAATCAAGAGCCCCGTCTTCTCCTTAAGTTCCTTAAGCCACGCTAGACCTTCAACACCAACACCCTGGAAGCTATCCGGGTTGGTACGGGGCTTCCAGAGACCCACACGGTACATATGCGCACCAGCAGCTTTCACCTTCTCGCCAATTTCTATGACGCGCTCGCGCGTTTCTGCAGCGCAGGGGCCAGCGATAATAAGCGGTTTATGTGAGAGGAGGTCGGCGCGGGTAAGAGTCATACAACGGGTTCTTTCTTAAAGCTGTTGGTAAGCATTATGACACTCTGTCCGGCATACAGCACGCGCATGATGAAGCGCGCGACGATGGCCCCCATGATGCCGAAGGTAGGAATCATAAGGAAATAGAGGACTATCTGCAGCGTTGGCTGGGAAGTAAAGAAAACGTACTGCTCTTTAATTTTCCGGTGTGCACCGATGATGGCGAGAGGGATTGTACCAACGAGGCCGACGGCCGAGAGCATAAACACCTGAGAATAGAGAACGCTCTCCATATATTGTGGGAAGAGGAATTGGAAGATATACGGCGCGAGGAGGATGTAGACCAACGAGAGCGTAAGGAGCGCAAGCGCATACAGTGCCATTTTTCGCCAGAGAGAAGGGAGTCCATTACGTACCTCATCTACTGATTGGGTAGCGAACTTTCGGAATGCAAGGTCGCTCACTCCCTTGAGTGGACCCTTCAGTTGTTCAGGAATCGCAACTGCAAACGTGTAAATGGCAACCTGAACCGGACCGAGGAAGTGCCAGATGAGAATCTTATCGATGTTGCCAGCAATGACGCCAAGAACATTCATAAGTGTTAGGTGCCAACCATAGGTAACAGTTTCCGTATCTTTCTCGGTATCGCGCTCATTCGGCACTGTGCGGAACGTGTGTATGTAGAGCAGGATGCGTACAAGAATGAGTGGGATGAAGTACGCACAGAGAAGTGCAATCAGGGAATCAGAAAGCATCGCGGTCACCACAAGCACACCGATGCTTACTGTCTGAGTGAGCGCGTGGTATTTAGCCATGAGGTCGAAACGACCACGACCAGAGAGGTAGGAGGAGTAAAGACCAAACGTATCGAAGAAGGGAAGGGTAGCGGCAATGACCAGGAGTGCGATAGCGAGATTCGCATTGTCGCCGAGGAAGTAGTAGTACGCGCTCCCGAGAAGCGCGAAAAGCGCGCCGAGTGCGCTGCCCTTCAGGCGCGCTGCAGTCAGTGCTCGATAGGTACCCACCTCTCCTTTGGCGGCAGCGCGGGTGTACGCAGTGTCCATGCCCGGGAGTGTGAATACTGCGAAGAGGCCGGCAATCGACAGGACATACTTATAGGTACCGTATGTTTCCTGGGAGAGAAGATTCGCTAAGGCTATAGCAAGGAGTAAAGCAGAGAGGGAAGAGACTGCCTGGGCTACCGTCATCCAAAAACCACCTGCTGCAAGGTAGACCATATCGGTCTTTGTATATTTCTCGCTCCAGCGAAGGAGTTGGAGAAAACGCATTTTCAATTCAGTCATGGAAGGCCCTGTTCGCTCTACTATATACCAATCGTAACCTTCCCTAAGCAGGAAAGGATGCATGGCCCGGGCTCTCTGGGGGTGCTATAGTCGTTTCTATGAAAGTAGTGTCGATCATCAAATGGATCGTCCTGGGGGCCCTCTTCCTCATCCCTTTCCTTGCCCTTTATGTGGCCAACGGCGCCTTCTTTCCCTTCATCACCGGTAAGGCCTTTGCCTTCCGCATACTTGTCGAAATAGCCTTTGTCGGCTGGGCGGTGCTCGCCCTTGCTGATAAGCAATATCGCCCTCGCTTCTCTTGGACACTCCTCTTATATGGAGTATTTGCCGTGTGGATGATGGTCGCTGACTTCCTGGCACTTAATCCGCATAAGGCATTCTGGAGCAACTTCGAGCGCATGGACGGATGGGTGACCCTCATCCACGTGTTCATGTTCTTCGTGGTCGCGGGGGCGATGCTCGCAAAAGAGAGTCTTCGCCAGGCCTGGTGGCGCGCATTCCTTGCTGCTGCAGCTCTCACCTGTGTCGTTGCCCTCATGCAGCTCATGGGCGTCTTCGCAATCAATCAGGGAGGACTGCGCGTTGACGCAACGCTTGGCAACGCTATCTACTTCGCTGTCTTCCTTATGTTCGCGCTCGGTGTCACCCTCTGGCAGGCAGTGGTAAGCCGCGGCTGGCTGCGCTACTCCTTATATGTACTCGCGGCGGTAGAAATCGTCTTCCTTCTCTTCACTGCTTCCCGTGGCGCTTTGATTGCCACTTTCGGCGCCGTTGTCTTCGCAGCTCTATGGACTGCCTGGAAGTCGGGGGAGAAGGCACGCAAACTCGCCATTGGAGTGCTTGTCGCCCTTGTAGTTCTGGTCGGCGGCTTCTTCCTCGTCCGCGATACTTCGTTTGTTACGGAACAACCAGTGATAGCGCGTCTCGCTTCGGTTTTCTCCATAAGTCAGGAGCTCCAAATACGCTTTGAGATATGGCAGATGGCTGGAGAGGCCGCTGCTGAGCGCCCTGTCTTCGGTTGGGGACAGGAAGGTTTCCTCTATGCGTTCAACCAGCACTACGACCCTTCGCTCTACGGCGTCGAGCCCTACTATGACCGCGCACACAATACCTACCTCGATTGGCTTGTAGCAGGTGGTGTTCCTGCATTCCTTCTCTTCCTCGCACTTCTGCTGAGTACGGTCATCGCGCTCTTCCGTTACCAAATCGCACCGCTTGAGCGGCTTATGCTGCTGTCACTGTTGGTCGCCTACGGTATTCAGGCACTGGTGGTGTTCGACAACCTCTTTGCGTACATACCGCTCGCGATGATTCTCGCTACCGCGCACATCATTTCCTCTAAGCCAGTGAAATCTCTTGAGTCGGCTCCCGAACTTCCCGAGCAGGGAGTAGGCATGATTGCTGCTCCAGCGGCTGCTGCGCTTGCGGTCGCGCTTATCTGGATTGTGAACGTACCGAACATGGCTGCGGCGACCGACCTTATAAAAGCACAGCAGCCAACCACTCAGGGCGTCGGGCAAAACCTTGAGCTCTTCAAGCAAACGCTTGCAGGCGGATCATTTGCTACGGAAGAAATTCGCACACAGCTTGCTAACGTCGCCATCCGTATCGCCCAGGAGCCATCTCTTTCAGACGCGACAAAACTCGAGTGGCTCACACTCGCAATCTCTGAATTGAACCTAGAGCTTGAGCGTGCACCACTGGACACACGCCTCCTGCTCGCTCGCTCTGGTGTGTATCGCGTTGGAGGGGATTACGCCAACTCGATTGCCTCAATCAATGAAGCACTTGAGATTTCACCTAAGAAGCAACAGCTCTACCTTGAGCGTGCTGCCGTCGAATGGCTTGCCGGAGACCAAGATGCTGCGCGCGCGTCTTTCAGGACTGCCTACGAGCTTGATACCTCCTTTAAGGACCCGCTCATCTACCTTGCGGCAAGCGAGGTGATTGCAGGCAATCTTCCCGGGGCGCAGACGCTTCTTGTTGATACGTTTGGTACAACCACAGTCGACAGCGACATTCTCTGGGGCGCGTACGCCAATGCGAAGCAATACGATGCGCTCATTGCACTCCAGCGCCTGAGGATTCAAAACCGCGATGGCGCAGCAGCTGACCGCCTCATGCTTGCCAAGATTCTTGCGGTTGCGGGTCGCACTGCAGAGGCGCGCGCAGAGATACAGGCAACCGTCGCGGCGCATCCGGAAGCAGCCGCTGATGCCTCTGCGCTTCTCGCGCAGATTTCCGCGCAGCCATAATGAACCTCAGGGAACAGGTGCCGCTCTCCTCCCTTACGACCCTCAGGGTTGGTGGACCTGCAGCGGCAGTCATTTCTTGTAGCAGTGTCGAAGACATCGAAGCCGCGCTCGCGTACGCCAAGGAACACAGTCTTCCGTATTACGTACTTGGAGGTGGAAGCAACGTACTTGCCTCCGACGACGGCTACCAAGGACTCGTCATACTTATACGCACTGATGGGATTACCTTCAGTGAGGAAGGGGACGCCGTTCTCGTTTCAGCTGCAGCAGGAGCATCGTGGGATGAGCTTGTAACGCAGGCTGCGTCACGCGGTTTGTGGGGAATCGAAAACCTTGCAGGCATACCTGGAACGGTAGGAGCAGCACCTATCCAGAACATTGGTGCGTACGGTGCTGAACTCGCTGGCACACTTCGCTTCGTTGATGTTATTGATTCAGCAACAGGGAAGCGAATGCAATTGTCAGCTGCTGACTGTGCACTTGGGTATCGCGATAGCCGATTTAAACACGAACCAAATCTCATCGTCACCGGCGTTACGCTCGCGCTTCAGAAGCAAGGTTCACCAAAGATTGAGTACAAGGACCTACTCGCGCTACAAGAGCGTGGAGTTGACCTCTCGACCCCGTCGGCAATTGGGGAGGCAGTGCGCGAAGTCCGGAAAGGGAAGTTTCCTGATTTGCACACTACCGGAACGGCAGGCTCCTTCTTTAAGAACCCCATCCTTACACCTGAGCGCTTCACTGAACTCAAAGAGCGCTATGGTGATATTCCGAGCTTCCCAAACCCCAAGGGAGTAAAGATACCGCTCGCGTTTGTGCTCGACCGAGTTCTTGCGCTCCGCGGTTTTCGCCAAGGGCCCGCGTGGTTGTTTGGTTCGCAGCCGCTCGTGCTTGCGCTTGATGTAGGCGGCGCTGCACACGATGTTGAATCACTTGCGCGTCTTGTTGAACAGAAAGTGTATGACGCAACAGGCATAACAATCGAACGAGAAGTGCGAACGATGCCAACGCAGTAGTTTTTTCGTAAAACTTTTTAGGAAAAGTTATCCACAGCTCGCACTTTGTGCGCACAAAAAATTCCTACACGCGCAATAATACTCATAGAACACATTCGCGAGCGAGCTATTACAATAATTCGCACGTGAGTGGGTCGACAATATCAGTCGTAGTAAATTCTAGAATACCTATGGCAGCAAAAAAGAGGAAGGCCGCAAAGAAGGCACCGGCTAAGAAGTCCGTCAAGCGCAAGGCAGTGAAGAAGACCGTCAAGCGCAAGGCAACGAAGAAGTCCGCAAAGAAGCGCGCATAACGCTTTTAGCAAGGAACGCCCCGAGCAATCGGGGCGTTCTTCTTTTATGGGGGCGAAAGCGGTATAGTGGCCCAATCATGGCAGACATGCTCGGGCGCCTATTTACCAAGAACCAGTCCTCGGCCTTTATTAAGGCCGCTGGTAGCGTCGTTGCCAAGGCGGGGGAGTTCTCGGGTCAGTTTGAGGGTCTCTCCCAGGAGGAGCTCAAGGGGAGGCTTTCAGCTGTTCGGGACCGGACCGGAGGCTCTCCAGAAAAGGATGCGGACATTGCAGAGGTGTTCGCGCTCGTACGGGAGAGTGCGCGCCGGACACTTAAGGAGCGCCACTACGATGTACAGCTCATCGGAGGGTTGGCACTCGCTAAAGGAAAGATTGCTGAGATGCGCACCGGAGAAGGGAAGACGCTTGTTGCGACTCTAGCAGTAACACTCCGCGCGCTCGCTGGTAAGGGGGTGCACATCGTGACGGTGAACGACTATCTCGCCCGACGCGACGGCGCGTGGATGGGACAGGTGTATGACTTCCTTGGACTTACCGTCGGTGTGGTCACCTCAACCGGTGCGTACCTCTACGATCCTTCGCACGTTGAAGCTACGGAGGACGAGCAGCGCGACGCTGAAGGCTCTTTCCGCGTTTTCTATGATTACCTGCGCCCTGTTTCTAAGAAGGAGGCGTACGCGGCTGACCTTACCTACGCAACCAACAACGAGCTCGGGTTCGATTATCTTCGCGACAACACTGCCTACGAGCCGGCACAGATTGCTGGGCGCGGACACCACTACGCAATTGTCGACGAAATCGACTCTATTCTTATAGATGAGGCACGCACGCCGCTCATCATCTCAGGCCCTGCAGAGGACTCTGGAGCCCTCTACCAGCGCTTCTCCACCATTGTGGCGAGCTTTGTACCTGTAGAGGACTATACGGTGGATGAGAAGCATAAGGCCGTCCAGCTCACTGAGGAGGGCATCCGGAAGGCTGAGGAGGCTCTTGGTATTGAGAACCTCTATACCGAGGGAGGAATGAAGTACGCCCACCACCTTGAGACCGCCGCTAAGGCCAAGGCGCTGTTTAACCGAGACAAGGAGTATGTCGTCAAAGACGGAGAGATTATTATCGTCGACGAGTTCACGGGTCGTTTGCAGCCTGGGCGTCGCTGGTCTGAGGGATTGCATCAGGCAATTGAGGCGAAGGAGGGTGTGCCAATCAGGAAGGAGACTCGCACCTATGCATCGGTGACCTTCCAGAACTACTTCCGCATGTACGAGCGTATCGCTGGTATGACGGGTACGGCACTTTCCGCAGAAGAGGAGTTTTACACCGTGTACGGACTTGAAGTGGTTTCAGTGCCGACCAACCGTCCTGTTGCTCGTAAGGACCATGACGACCTTATTTTCCAGACCAATGATGGCAAGTACCGAGCGCTCACCAAGCAGGTGAAAGAACTCCACGAGAAAGGACAGCCGGTACTCATTGGTACCGTTTCAATTGAAGACAACGAGATAGTCTCGAGTTACCTCGAAAAGGCAGGCATCCCACACGAGCTCCTGAACGCGAAGAACCACGAACGCGAAGGTGAAATCATCGCGCAGGCAGGAAGGAAGGCGAATGTGACGGTGGCAACTAACCTCGCAGGACGCGGCGTGGACATCAAGCTTGGCGGCGCTCCAAGTGCTCCTGATACGCACAACGAGGTAGTCGGTCTCGGCGGTCTCGCCGTCATTGGTACCGAGCGCCACGAAGCCAGGCGCATCGATGACCAGCTGCGTGGTCGTTCCGGCCGTCAGGGAGACCCAGGAGAGACTCGCTTCTATGTGTCTCTTGAGGACAAGCTCATGCGTGTCTTTGCTTCAGACATGCTCAAGAAAGTGATGGGCACCTTCCGTATTCCTGAGGACGAGCCAATCGCAAGCGGCATGATTACTAAGTCGCTTGAGACCGCTCAGAAGCGCATCGAGGGCTACAACTTTGATGCTCGCAAGCAGGTGCTTGCCTACGACGACGTGATGAACACCCAGCGCCTCGCTATCTACGGCAGGCGTACCAAGGCCCTCCTCGGCACACCTGAGGATATAGAAGCGCTCGCACAGGAGCTTATAGCGGGCGATGTAGCCGCGCTTGCAGCCTACGAGGCTAAGAAAGCCGAATACGGCCCAGAACTCTGGACTGCGCTTACGCGCCGCATGGTTCTCCAGATTACCGACACCTTCTGGCTCGAGCAGCTTGAGGCCATGGATTACTTGCGCCGAAGCGTTTCGCTGCGTGCGTATGGTCAGCGTGACCCGTTGCTCGAGTATCGTCGCGAAGGCCTCATCCGCTTCCAGCAGATGGAAGAGAGCATTGCGCAGACCTTCCGTGAGGCACTACCGCGCGTACAGCCTGCCGATGAGGCAAAGATAAAAGCCGCAGAAGAGAAAGCACGTCGTGCAATGCTTGCGGGGAGCGAGTCAGGTGATGGTTCTTCCGTACCAGGACCTGTGACGAAAGCTGAAGGTCCCGGGCGTAATGATATGGTTACTATAAAGAACGGAGATGAAACACGTACGATGAAGTACAAGAAAGCCGAAGCCTTGATTAACGAGGGCTGGGAGCTCGTCCGCTAATATGGCCTTCGTCGATGAAATGCGCATCCATGCACTCGCCGGACACGGAGGTCCTGGTGTTGTGCGCTGGTCACATACGAAAGAGAAAGCGAAGAACGGACCATCAGGAGGAGATGGTGGTCGCGGCGGCGACATTGTTATAGAAGGAGTGCGTGACCTTGCGGTACTCGCTTCGTATCGCTTCACCAAGAAGTTTCGTGCAGACAACGGCAAGCCGGGTGGTGCTGACCTCAAGCATGGCAAAGATGCAGAGCCAATCGTGCTGCGAGTTCCTGTCGGTACGGTTGCGAAGATTGTGACGACTGGAGAAACCTTTGAGATTCTCAAGGAAGGAGACCGCCACGTCGTCTTCAAGGGAGGTCCGGGAGGCTTCGGCAATGCTCACTTCAAAAGCTCGGTAAACCAGAATCCAAAGGAGACTTCTCCTGGTAAGCCGGGGAAGGGTGGGGATATCGAAATTACCCTCAAACTCATCGCTGACGCGGGACTCATAGGCTACCCCAACGCCGGGAAGTCCTCACTTTTGAATGCTTTGACCCGCGCAAGCTCCAAGGTCGGAGCCTACCCTTTTACGACGCTTGACCCGCACCTCGGCGACTTCTATGGCAAGCTTCTTGCCGATATTCCAGGACTCATTGAAGGAGCCTCGTCCGGCCGAGGTCTCGGCTCGAAGTTCTTGAGGCACATAGAACGTACCGGATTACTTGTACATCTCATCTCGGCAGAGCAAGAAGACCTAGTGGGAGCCTACCGCGCCATACGTGCTGAGCTTGAAGCTTTCGGTGGCGGACTGACCGATAAGGCCGAGCTAGTAGTTCTTTCGAAGGCTGATCTTCTCGACCCTGACGAACGGGGAAATGCCGCAAAGGCCATGGGGGAGGCAATAGGGAAGGAGGTAGTCCTCCTGTCGGTGAACGAACCGGAGCTACTCAAAGCGTTCTCCAATAGGCTCACGAAAGAGCTCTCCAAGTAGCCCTCCGTAAGGGCCCTGGTGTACACTCCTCTATATATGAGTGCTTATAAGCCGACCATAGGGCTTGAGGTCCACGCGGAACTCAAGACCCGGACCAAGATGTTCTGTTCCTCCCGGAATGACCCGGACGAGAAGGAGCCGAACGTTCATATCTGTCCAATTTGTATGGCGCATCCAGGTACGCTCCCAACGGCAAACAAAGAGGCGGTGCGACATGTGCTTCGTGTAGGCGCCGCAGTTGGAGGTACGCTTGCCGATTACACGGAGTTTGACCGCAAGAGCTACTTCTATCCGGACATTCCAAAGGGCTACCAGATAAGTCAGTACGAGCATCCGCTCGTTTCAGGAGGAACGCTCGCCGGCGTAAAGATTACACGCGTGCATCTCGAAGAGGACACTGCGCGCTCCACGCACTCCGGTGACACCTCGCTCGTCGATTTCAACCGTGCTGGCGTTCCGCTCATGGAGCTTGTGACTGAACCAGTCATGCATGATGCAAAGACCGCAGGAGATTTTGCACGTGAACTACAGCTTCTTCTACGTACGCTCGGTGCCTCAGACGCCAACCTCGAGAAAGGGGAGATGCGTGTCGAAGCGAACGTCTCTGTGTCTAAGACCGGCACACCGTCACCAAATTACGTTGAGATAAAGAACATCAACTCTTTCCGTGCAGTGGAGCGTGCGATTGAGCACGAGATTGAACGACAGATACAACTACTCGAATCTGGCGAGCAAGTCGTAAAAGCAACTCGTGGCTGGAACGAGGACAAACAAGAAACATTCCATCAGCGCATTAAAGAGGGCGGAGCAGACTATCGTTACTTCCCAGAACCAGATCTTCCGAAGCTCGTCCTCTCTGACCTGCCTGAATTTTCAGTTGAAGCCATTCGCGCAACGCTTCCAGAACTTCCGTGGGAGCGAAAGGCGCGGTACGAGGAAGAATATAATTTCAAACCATCCGACAGCACATTTGTCGTGAGCGATGTTGAGCGCGTTGTGTTCATAGACCGGGTGCTTACGTTGGTAGAAGGGGAGCGCGAAGTGCAACTTGCTGTAAATTACTTCGTCTCTGATCTTGGAGGTACTCCAGGAATGTGCACCCCGGAGACGTATGCATCACTTATACGAATGGCGGCAACTGATGAACTGTCATCCCGTGGCGTCAAAGAAGTTCTCGCCGTACTCGTAGCTGAAGGAGGAGAGCCGAAGCAGATAGCCGAGAAGCAGGGGCTTACGCAGATTAGCGACAAGGAGGAGCTCCGGAAGATAATTACACAGATGCTTAGCGGCCAGTCAGAGGTCGTTGCGCAGTACAAGGCAGGCAAGGAGTCCTCACTCCAGTTCTTGGTGGGGCAGGGGATGAAGGCCACCAAGGGCGCAGGGAACCCTAACGTAATTAGAGAGCTGATACTCGAGCTGACCGCATAAGACGCAACTAGGCCCCGCTGGGGCCTTTTTTGTACCTGGATAGGCGAGAATGTTTACATCTCTTCTATCCGAGATGAAATATGTATATACTTCAGGCAATGGATGAGCTCGTCATAGGGGAGAAGAAGTACATTTCGTCGAAGAAGGCGGCAGAGCTTACGGGCTATGCCAAGGACTACATTGGTCAGCTTTGTAGAGAGGGGCGCGTAGAGGCACGCCTGGTGGGGCGTAGCTGGTACGTACTAGAGAGCTCAATCGCAGAACATCGCTTCGGGAAGCAGGAAGAAGTGGTAAAAGAACCAGAGGCTGAGGAGTCAGAAGTTGTAGAGGAGTCAGGATGGAAGTCCCCGAGGTACGTTACAGAGACGGTAGCAACGCTCCCAGAGCTTATAGAGCGCCCACGAGCACCTCTACCTAGTAGCCTCAATCTTCTTGCAAGGGATAGAAATATTATCTCGGCTGCCGATATAGCTAGTAATCAGGCCGAAGTAGAGCTAGTTCCAATTTCTCGGCAAGAAGAGCCGGCTGAAGAACCTCCGGCTGCACCTCAAGGAGACGACGAAGAGGTCTCTGTTACTTTGCATAGGGTTGCACCTCACGTCGCTCCACAAACCAAGGATATGGACGTCATTGTCCCTACACCTGCCCCAAGACGCCATCTAGAGACGCAAGTTGAGCCTAGAAAGATAAGAAAACAGGGAAGCCTGGTCAAATCATCCATAGTGATAGCTATTGCGCTCGTTGCAATCAGCATAATGCTCCTAGGAACCGGGGCAGCGGACCGTTACCTACTTCCAGCAGCACAAGAATCAGGTTTAATAAAATATCTCGGTGGGAAGAGTACCTATATTAAGCAGTAAATAAAGTGTTTCTCGTCTCGTAAAAACAAGAATATATAAAATAGTCACCACTCCCTATAGTCCCCTTGTAAATTTTTTACTACCAAGAGCAGAAACTAATGCGTCTAGCGTCTGCTAGGCGTATTTTTTATCGCACTCTCCTAGATAAAGTGAGTTATTTACTTACTTTCTGCTGCTTGAGAGAAATTTTCTAAGCCGATAAGCGTTGTCGGAGCACTCTTCATTTTGGAATTCGCAGGAATTCTTTTGATAAATTCTTTCTAAACAAAATATAAAAATTTTATCCCCATCATTTTATATTTTTTTAAGTAAAGTGGGAGATTATCGCATAAACTATGTGTAAGTCGGATAGCCGATATGACTACTCCTCTCAACACCAATTTGATTTCCACGAAGCACGCTTCGGAAATTTCTGGATACCATCCGGACTACATTGGTCGACTCTGTCGGTCAGGAAAAATTAACTCAACTCAGTTCGGACGCAGCTGGCTCGTTGACCGCGATTCCCTTGTTGCATTTTGTAAGACTCAAGACCAAAAGAAAAAAGAAAGTGCCGAAGAGCTCTCCCGTATACGTGAACAAGAATACCAAGTTGCACGTAACGGTCACAGTGGTCACGTATCGCTCAAAACGACCTCTAGAACTCCTGCAGTGCGTAATCGGGGGAAGAGTATCCCAAGTCCTTTTTTCGATAATGCTGTCGC
Organism: uncultured Candidatus Saccharibacteria bacterium; assembly: GCA_964391975.1. Classification (GTDB taxonomy): domain Bacteria; phylum Patescibacteriota; class Minisyncoccia; order Phycocordibacterales; family Phycocordibacteraceae; genus C7867-001. The sequence goes on from CAYMNZ010000003.1 coordinate 40,258, forward strand.
AACGCTTGTCGCGCTTGTTGTTGGAACAGCAAGCTTGTATGCACTTCATTCTCCAGTCGGGCAGTTTGTTGGCACGAAAGCGCTTGAGGTCACGTCTACCACGGCGCTTGGTGTTCGAATCCTCGCGGCGGACCTTCCGGCGTGGCCGACCATTGATCGGCATACGACTGCTAATGCAACGGTTGGGCTGCAGGCTCCAATTTTTACAGGACCAATCGTTATTCCGTCAGTTGCACAAACCGACGTAACTACCGGATATATAGCTGTATCGGATACCGACCTTCCTCTAGAAAACGATGTAAACACTAAAGGTCGGCTGCAAAGTATTCCAGTCGCAAGCCTTGTAGCTTCAGCGGGTAATGCTCTCGCTAATCCGCAAGGTACCCTTACGGATATATATATAGGTATAGGAGAAAGTGTTCATTCGCTCATAGTTGGGGGGCTCGAGACGTATACCAACGGATTGGCCGATGCGGGCAACCTTTGGATTGAGAGTGGCTACTCTGCACGTGACGCATTGTTCGCGCTCGGTGAGTCTGGACTCGCCGCAGAGCTCAGTTTAGGGAATGGCACTATCCGAACAGCAGAGGCTATTCTCGATGCACACGAAGTTGGAATCTATGGATTTATCGAGTCGACCCCACAAATTTCTCTTGCGGTACTCAAAACTGCCCATGCGATAGGGGACACCGTGGCGTCTGCGGTTGCGTCGGTCCCCCCAAGCCTCGCCAGTGGGTACGATGGTGCAGTGGTGGGTTGGGTGGAAGGCTCATTAGGTGTCGCTTCCTCTATGGAGAGGAACCTCCTTGCTGCAGCCCACAACATCAACCAAGCAGGGGACTCCATCCGCACCGCGTACCTAGAGGCCATTAATGGCACTGGCTCGCTGGCCTACGAAAATGCAAATGGAGTCGTTTCGGGCACGCGTGCCACTGGTCAGGCGCTCGCGCTCGCATTCTCTGGGGAGGGGCCAGATTTTGTTGCATTGGTCACGCAGCAGCGCGATGTTTTCGGCTCAACAGTTCAAGAACGCTCAGACTCACAAAGTGCTAGTGGTGCGCTTGCTGCAGCGACTGCAGAGGCTTCCATATATAAGGTGGGGGAAGATGTGGCGCTTTACACGTACGTCACCATCAACAACCTGTTCTACAAAGGACTCTCGGCCGTCGCTTCACTTTTCAAACAAGCACCAGTCGCGTTCGTACCTCTGCCACAAGGCGACACAACGTCAGCGGGCACGAGCTCCTCGTACTCTATTATTTCGCAGACGCCGGTTCAGAACATTGTTAACCAGATTACGATACAGGGTGTCACGTTTGATTATCTCGAGCGTCGTCTTCGAGAGACACGTTCAAGTATTCTCGATAGTCGTGCAATCTCGAACAACTCTTCGAATTCGAATAGCGGAGGCGGAGGGTCGGGAAGTGTGACATCAGTTGATGCGTCGGGTGGTACGACCGGGCTCACATTTACGGGCGGTCCAATTACTTCAACAGGAACACTCACACTTTCTGGCACACTCAATCTCATCAACGGAGGAACTGGACTCACTAGCTACACCGCAGGTGACATTCTCTATGCGGATGGCAGCGGCAATCTTGCAAAACTTCCAGTAGGCTCTGCAGGCCAAGTACTTAAAGTGACCGCCGGATTCCCGGCATGGGGAGCTGACATTAGCGCAAGTGGTGGGGCTGGTGCATGGGCAACGACGACTGACAGTCTTGCTGTTTATCCCACTGACACTTCGAATGTCGTCATTATTGGCAGTAACGCTACCTCAACAACTGGAAATATCTTTGAGGTGGTTGGCAACGCACTCTTCCGTGGAGCAATCACTACGTACAACGTACTCACTGCATCGAATTTCACTTCCACCTCAACAACCGCAATCAACACGTTCCCGAATCTCTCGACAACCAACGCGACCTCGACTGGCTCTCTCTATATCACACCGCTCGGCACTGCAGCCGGTACATTCCTTGCGGTTGATGCAAACGGTCGGGTGATTGCAACGACCTCACCACTTGCGGCAGCGGTGACGTCCATCGGTCCTGCAGGACAGACGGCAGACGGCCCAGCTGTCACGTTTGCCACCTCTTCAACCGCTTTCAATGGATTGACGCCTAATCTCACCATCACTGGCTCGGGTGATACCCTAACGTATACTTCCGCACTTTCCGGAACACTAGGCGTTGGTGGAGGAGGAACTGGCCAGACCACATTCACTTCAGGTCAGCTGCTCTACGGCAACGGCACTGCTGCACTCTCTTCGGTCGCAACAACCTCTCTCACGCTCGCTTCTGAGTTCTCACACTCTGGCACTATTGGCTCTCTCATCGGCGGCGCAGCTGGAACTCTTTCTCTTACGAACAGCGGCGTCGCACTCACCAAACTCGCACAGATTGCTGCAAACTCGATCCTCGGCAATCTCACGGGAGCGACAGGGAACGTAACGGCAATTGCAACGTCTTCTCTCGGTATTGCTCTTAGTGATACGACTGGCACGCTCGCCGTGAATAGGGGAGGCACTGGCGCCGCAACGTTCACCAACAATCGTTTGCTAACCGGCAATGGTACGAGTGCGCTTGTCGATGAAGCGAACCTTACTTTTGATGGTTCGCTTCTGACCGTTACTGGAAACGCCTCAACGACCGGTATCAGTTCTTCTTACGCATCTTCAACGAATGCATTCTTCGGTAATCTCTCAATCGGTTCGCTCACAGGAATTCTTAAGGCAACCGCTGGTGTCGTTTCAACAGCAACTGCGGGCGTCGACTTCGAAAATCCACTCTCCTTTATATATCCACTTGTTCGTTCGGTAGATTCCATCTCTCTTGCCTTCGGCACCACAACTGCCAACAGCTGGAGCGCACACAATATATTTAGCTCACTTTTTGCGACAAACGCATCTACGACCAATGCAACGACGACCGGTACGCAATACATAACGCCGCTCGGTACCGCAGCTGGCGCATTTTTGGCAGTTGATCCTACCGGAAAGGTTATTGCTACTAGTACGCCTTCTGGTGGTTCGGGCATCACTGCCATCGGTCCTACCGGACAAACCGCAGATGGCCCAACAGTCACTTTTGCGACTTCAACGAGTGCTAACAACGGCCTCACACCAAACCTTGTTATTACCGGTTCTGGCGACACTCTTACCTATACCTCCTCACTCTCCGGCACCCTCACGAATGCCGGTCTCGCAAACTCAACTGTTTCCTACGGAGGCGTAACACTCTCGCTCGGAGGAAGTGATGCCACTCCAGCCTTCGACCTCACTGATGCAACGAACCTTCCAATCGTTGCGGGCACCACTGGCACCCTCACGGTCGCGCGAGGCGGCACGGGCCAAACTTCGTTCACCTCAAGCCAACTTCTCTACGGCAATGGCACTGCTGCACTCTCGAGTGTTGCCACTACATCCCTCACGCTCGCTTCTGAGTTCTCGCACTCTGGCACTATCGGTTCCTTGATTGGTGGCGCTGCCGGCACACTCTCCCTTACAAATAATGGCGTTGCGCTCACGAAACTTGCGCAAATCGCTGCCAACTCGATTCTCGGCAACCTGACCGGAGCAACAGGGGACGTTACCGCGATTGCGACCTCTTCCTTATATACAGGCACGCCTGGCCAGGTGTTGGCGAGAGTTGGCTCGACATGGGTAGGAGTTGCAACGACTACTGCAGGAACTGGCCTCACATATGACGGGACATCATTCAATGTCGATTCGTCGCAGTTCACCCCAACCACTCGTACGCTCACAGTCGCGGGGACCGCAAACCAAATCACTTCTTCTGCAGGTGCCCAAGATCTTTCGGCCAACCGCACGTGGACGCTCTCGCTCCCATCCCATGTCGTTTTCCCTGGGAACTTCCAGGTAACGAACTCAACGACCACGAACGCGACAACGACCGCACTTGATGTGACGGGACTCCTTACCTTCGGTGGAGTGACAGGAAACAGTTGGGATGACTTCTGCACCACTATTACTGGTGGCTCAGGTCTCTGTGATGGCGTAGACAACACGGGTGGAGGTGCTGGGCTCGCGACGTCAACAGATATCGCAGATACTCAAATAATCTATGGCACCAGCGCATCGGACGTAGGATCGGAAGCGGTGTTTACCTACGACGACGCAACTGACAGGCTCACGGTCATTAATGCCTCCACCACCAACATCAGTGCCTCCTATGCATCTTCAACCCAAGGATTCTTTGGCAACCTCTCGATAGGAAACCTTACTGGATTCCTCAAGGCGACCGCGGGCGTTGTCTCCACTGCAACTATTGATCTCGTGAACGATGTCGGGTCTTCCATTCTTGCGGTGGTCAATGGCGGTACAGGATGGGGCAATATCACCGCTAATGCGATTCTCTTGGGTAATGGCACGAGTAGACTTGCCACCACCTCTGCGGGAACGAATGGTCAGGTGCTCGCTCTTGTCGGAGGAGTGCCAACGTGGACCGCAACTACAACTGCAGGCACAGGCCTCACATACTCGGGGGGTGCATTCAACGTCAATACATCACAAAACATCGCTACACTTTCCAACCTCACCTCAGATGGTGTCGTCTACACGTCAGGTGGCGCAGGTACGCTCAACGTAGATTCTGGGGCTCTTGATGTTGCGCGGGGAGGTACAGGGCAGGCGACCTTCACCTCAAGCCAACTCCTCTACGGCAACGGCACATCTGCACTCTCATCAGTTGCCACAACCTCGCTCACACTTGCTTCTGAGTTTTCTCACTCAGGCACCATTGGTTCCTTAATAGGAGGAAGTGCAGGAACTCTCTCACTTACCAACAATGGTGTTGCACTTACAAAACTTGCGCAGATTGCCGCTAACTCCATTCTTGGAAACATAACTGGCGCAGCAGGGAACGTCACAGCTTTCGCGACTTCCTCGCTCGGGATTGCGTTGAGCGACACCACTGGCACGCTCGCAGTAGATAGGGGAGGCACTGGGGCGGCCACCTTCACGGACAACCGCATCCTCACCGGCAACGGTACAAGCGCACTTGTTGACGAAGCAAACCTCACCTTCGATGGTTCTCTCCTTACGGTGACGGGAAACGCTTCGACCACGCAGCTCACGACCACGGGCAGTAGCTATCTTGCAACAATGGGGGGGAATGTGGGGGTTGGTACCACCTCGCCATGGGGCAGGTTCTCCATAAACAATTCGACGAATGACCCAGCTGGGCAGCCGCTGTTCGTGATCGCGAGCTCCACTGCGAGCGCGACAACAACACTCCTTAGCGTGAGAAATGACGGAGCGCTGCTCGTATTTGATGGAACCAGTAACGGTTCCACTAAATCGATTGGTTTCCAGAGCCAGCCTGACCTAGGCTTCTTCCGTCGTGCAGCGAATCGCATTACATTTGGGGAAAATACTGGCAATTTGGAGTTCGTGTCCTCTGGCACCAATGACGGCATACGATTGGCTGGAGGAGCCGATATAATCTGGACCAGTACATCGCTTGCTTCAGGAACGGATGATACCTTTTTCCATCGTGTTGCTGCCGGTACTGTCGGTGTGGGTACTGCAAGTGCCGGCCAAGCGGGGTTGATGTCAGGCACCTTCGCCGCCGAACGTCTCGGCCTTGGTACTACCACTCCGTACGCCCAGCTCTCCATAGTCGCCACCTCAACAAACGGTGTAGGCGCACCAACCACTTTGTTCGCCATCGCATCGACCACGGCAGGGACGGCGACTTCAACGCTGTTCTCTATAGGAAATACAGGAACCATCACTACGGTTCTCGGCACCCCTGCCGGCACTTTCCTAGCTGCAGATCCGTCAGGTAACATCATCGCCACCACCTCTCCAAGCAGTGGGGGAATCACAGCGATCGGTCCTACTGGCCAGACCGCAGATGGCCCAACAGTCACGTTCGCAACTTCATCGACCGCCTTCAACGGCCTTACCCCAGGCCTCACTATCACAGGCTCAGGAGACACACTGACTTTTGCTTCCGCACTCTCCGGCACACTCGACAACGCAGGACTTACAAACAGCACTGTCTCGTATGGTGGCGTCTCGCTCGCGCTTGGTGGAAGCGACGCCACTCCGGCATTCGACCTCACTGATGCAACGAACCTTCCAATCGTTGCGGGCACCACTGGCACGCTCACCGTCGCGCGAGGCGGCACAGGACAAACCACATTCACATCTGGTCAACTGCTCTACGGCAACGGTACAGCAGCGCTCTCGAGTGTTGCCACAACCTCTCTCACTCTCGCTTCTGAGTTCTCACACTCAGGAACTATTGGTTCCTTGATTGGCGGCGTCGCAGGAACGCTCTCGCTGACTAACAACGGCGTTGCACTCACCAAGCTCGCGCAGATTGCAGCGAACTCGATTCTTGGAAACGTAACTGGTGCAGCCGGGAACGTAACTGCAATTGCGACTTCATCGCTCGGCATCGCAATCTCTGACACCACCGGCACCCTTGCTGTTGATAGGGGAGGCACTGGCGCAGCGACCTTCACCAACAACCGCGTCCTCACCGGTAACGGCACGAGCGCACTGGTTGATGAAGCGAACCTCACCTTCGACGGCACTATACTTTCAACGCCAAGCCTTTCCGTAGCCAATGCAACCAGCACCGACTCGCTCTACATCACGCCGCTTGGTACTGCGGCCGGCACCTTCCTTGCTGCAGACCCAACTGGACGCATCATCGCTACCACGACTCCTTCAAGTAGCGGCGGCATCACCGCCATCGGCCCGGCCGGACAAACCGCAGATGGCCCGACGGTCACGTTTGCCACCTCAACAAGTGCCAACAATGGCCTCACCCCGAATCTTGTCATTACCGGTTCAGGTGACACTCTCACGTATACCTCCTCTCTCTCGGGCACTCTCACGAACGCGGGTCTCGCAAACTCCACAGTCTCCTACGGCGGCGTCACTCTCTCTCTCGGCGGCTCAGATGCAACTCCTGCCTTCAACCTCGTAGATGCCACGGGCCTCCCAATCTCAACCGGCGTCTCAGGACTCGGCACTGGGGTTGCCACAGCGCTCGGTGTCAACGTCGGCACCGCTGGATCGTTTGTTGTGAATGGTGGGGCACTTGGCACGCCGTCCTCGGGTACACTCACCAACGCCACGGGGCTCCCAATCTCGACCGGTGTTTCGGGTCTTGCGGCTGGTATCGCCACATGGCTAGGCACTCCGTCGTCCGCAAACCTCATAACTGCAGTCACCGACGAAACAGGATCAGGTGCCCTTGTCTTTGCAACGAGTCCATCCTTCACCACTCCAATTCTTGGCACTCCTACGTCAGCAACCCTCACCAATGCAACCGGCCTCCCAATCTCAACCGGCGTCTCGGGACTGGGTACTGGTGTGGCAACGTTCCTCGGAACGCCGTCGAGCGCGAACCTAATTACCGCAGTTACTGACGAAACTGGCTCTGGCGCTCTTGTCTTCGGCACGAGCCCTACTATTTCTGGTGCCACCCTCTCGGGAAACGTAAGTCTTGCAAATGCCACTTCCACTAACCACTTCGTCCAGACACTTTCCGCAAACACGGCGCGCTTCGGTCAGACCGCCACCTCCTCCTTCGCTTCCACTGGTGCACTTACGCTTGCAACCGCACTCACCGTTGCAAACGGAGGCACGGGCGCAACCACGCTCACTGGCATGCTCAAAGGCAACGGAACTAGCGCATTCACTGCCGGGGTAGATGGTACAGACTTCACGCTTACTAACGCCATCACATGTACTAACCAGGCCATTACTGCTGTCACCGCTGCAGGAGTATCGACCTGTTCATCTATTAACGACGCCTACTGGTCAGGCACCGACCTCTCGGTTGCCAACGGAGGCTCTGGCGCCTCAACGCTGACGGGTATTCTCCTTGGAAACGGCACTTCAGCCTTTACCGGACTTACCACCTCTGCGGGCATTAGTGGCGCGCTTTCGGACGAAACTGGCTCTGGCGCTCTCGTCTTTGCAACGAGTCCGTCGTTTACAACACCAGCACTCGGTACGCCATCTTCAGGAACTCTTACCAACGCAACGGGTCTTCCAATCTCAACTGGTGTTTCGGGACTGGGCACTGGTGTCGCGACATTCCTCGGAACACCGTCGTCAGCGAACCTTCGTACCGCGCTTACAGACGAGACGGGCACAGGAGCTGCTGTATTCGCTGACGCTCCTACACTCACCAGTACGCTAACGCATACTGGACAGATATTCGCCAACACAAACGCTACCAACTTCGTGCTGACTGGTTTGACTGACATCTATGTAGATCTCGACAACGACAGTAACGGCACAAACTCATTTATTATTAGGAACGGATCCGACGTGGCTGCGCTCACCCTTACTGAGGGCGGAGTCCTCACCACGGGAGGTGATATCTCAGTCGGCGGCGGTACCGGGAAAATTACCGTCGGTACAATCGACCCGGTCTATACGATAGATGGGGTTAATTACGCAACGTACGTCGCTGGCATGGTGGGACAGAAGGAAGAGGTGACTGGCACCGCTGATGTCGTGACGCCGACGACGGCAGCTGACGGCAGTACGGGCTACTCCTACACGGTTGATTTTGACGAGGAGATGGCGGGCAACGACCTCTGGCTCTTCTCTCAGGCGTCACATCTACGCAAGAACATCGACAAGCTCGTCGTGCTCCTCTCAGCAGAAGGAGGGACTAAGGTGTGGTACAACGTCGACCGCGCAAACCGGAAAGTGTACTTCCTTTCCGATGTACCGACACGCGTTTCCTACCGCATGACGGCTCCTCGGTTCGACTACGAGACATGGACGAACTACAACCAGGATGCGGTTAACGGATTCGTACCACCGTACGATGACCTCGATGATTACTTTGATGACAGTAGCGATATGTTCTCCTTCAGCAATACCAACCTGCTGTCAGGCACCACAACCCTTGCGGACCTTATCGAGCAGGTACCGGAAGACGAGGAGGGAGAGACGAAACCGTGGATGGGTGCACTTGCGGGCGTGAGCACTGGACTTAAGGAGGCGATGGACTCATTGACGGAGGTGACAATCAACGCCTTTGAAGGTGCGCAGTACTACGCTGACGGCATCTTCAAGCGCATCTTCGCGCAAGAAGTGCACACCGACCAGCTCTGTGTCTCCGACGAGACAGGAGAGACCTGCATCACGCGTGCACAGCTTAATGATCTGCTTGCGGGAGCAGCAGCCT
>CAYMNZ010000004.1:0-24120 GCA_964391975.1 uncultured Candidatus Saccharibacteria bacterium
GAGGGAGAGGGTGGGCAATCAACAGGGTTCGGGGGGGAGGTGACCGGCACCTACGAGTGCACCTGTTCTGTGGATACCTATAAGTGGGAAATTAGTGGCGCCTCTCAATATGCGGGGACCTACGTGGTGAACTCCAGCACCAAGAAATACGGAAGCGCGAAGACGGTAGGAACGTTCAATGTCGTAGGACTTTATACCGAAGGCGGCGGCTCCGGTCTGTGCATGCGGTATGTAGGTGAAAGCTGCGAGGAGGTAAACATAAGCAAGGGGTTAGTAACTGAATATTCAAGCGAAGAGGAAATATAAGAAGATGATAAAATGGCCTAGAATAAGGCTATTTCATGCTGTCCACATCTTCATCTAGGGGTCATTGACCCTCCTCTGTCACAAGGTATACTCGCTCAATCGGAAGATACGGAAGCTTGAAAGAAATGGCGTAGGTAAGCCATTTTTGTATATATCTGAAGCGCCAGACCAGTCCCTACCACCCTCTGATTTCATTCAAATCACACCAAAAAGACTCCCCCAGGGCTAATCGGGTTCGTAACGTTCTTTGGGCGCTAACCGGATTTGCGGCCGTAACTACGGTCTCCCTGCTTATTGCCACCTTCCCTACCAAGGCAGGCGCTTTCTGGCCATTTAGGGATGTAGGCGCTGCAACCGGAGGAAACGAGTCTCCAATCCTCCACGACGAGACCCTTCCTTTGCTTAAGGCTGCTATAAACTCCGACCCTAACCCACTTAAGGGTGGAGGAGAACTCGCCCTCTCTGAGGGGTCAGCCCTTGTTCCTAATGGAGGACCGGAGGGTACAGCTGTTGCCTATAAGGAGAGCAGCAAATCAAGTGGAGCTATTTCTATCTATGTCGTTCGAGAGAGCGATACCCTTTCAGATATTGGGGAGATGTTTGATGTCTCAACAAATACCATTCTTTCGGTCAACGGCCTGAAGAACGCTCAGGACATACACCCAGGCGATGAGCTTCTCATCCTTCCGGTTTCCGGAGTCCGCTACACCATCAAACACAGCGGTACGCTCGAAGACGTAGCGAAGCTCTACGATGTCGATGTGAGCGAAGTTGCACGCTTTAACGGCTTTGACTCAGACGAAGTACTTGCAGCAGGAACGGTAGTCATCGTGCCGGGTGTCGACTTTGCACCAGAGAAACCTAAAACGAAGTCTTCTGGCTCTTCAAACACGCTTGCAGCAAAGAAGCCTTCCTCCTCTGTTGTGCTCGGTGACTGGACCAACCCTGTGCCCGGCGCTTACATCTCGCAGGGGTTGCACGGACACAACGGTATTGACCTCGCTGGTGTGAAGCAGGGTACGCCGGTGTACGCCGCAGCCGCAGGAAAAGTGATTGCAGCAGGTAACGGTTCGTGCGGAAGCGGGTACGGCATTTGTGTCATTGTTGCGCATGAGAACAACACCCAGACGCTTTATGCGCACCTCTCCTCAGTCACCACAGGAGTTGGCACCTCCGTTGGTAAAGGCGAGCACATCGGTGGTATCGGCAACACGGGACGCTCAACTGGTTACCACCTCCACTTTGAAGTACGCGGTGCGAAGAATCCGTTCGCAAAGTAGACCGCATCTCTGTGCGTCGTCTATACTTTCCTAATGGATAGTTTCTTTTTGTTCGCGTTCACGGTAGTCGCAAGCACTGAAGGTTTTCTCATTTCGTGTGCACTTATTCTTGTAGGACTTCTGGTGCGGAAGCGTGCGCTTCCTTTTTTGGTAGCGACCATTGGCGTTCTTCTTTCCACCATAGCGCTTAAGGAAGTGCTGCAAGTCGCGCGCCCTGTTTCTTCTCTTATAGAAACAACCGGCTACGCATTCCCGAGTGGACACGCAACCGGTTCGCTCTTCCTTGCGCTTTCTCTCTGCTATCTTTCCCGCACACTTCCGAAGCCACTGCGCTTTGGCGTCTATGTTGCCGCGCTCATGACCGCGCTCGTAATTGGCGTAAGTCGATTGCATTTTGGTGTGCACACACCTCTGCAGGTAATTGCTGGATTCGTACTCGGTGCAGCGTGGGTAGGAGTGTATGTATGGATGGATACGAGGTTAAACGCGCGCTCCTAAGCGTTGGAACTTTATATTGTTAGGTTCCTAATTTTTCCTTCTACAACCTCTCGGAATACCATGGAGCGGTCTACTTCGCAGTCTGCATCGAAGCTCAGTGCACCAGTTATAGCATCGTAGCTTTTTAGTGCACTAATATACTTCGCAACCAGCTGAGGATTATCTCCTACATTATCTATAGCCTCAGCCAAAAGTATGATGGCGTCATAATGGGCGGCTGCTAAATAAACAGGATCTGCGCCGTAGCGAGCTTTGTACTTGCTCTTGAAGTCTTTAGTTACAGCGCTGTCTGTCTCGGAGGGTGCCGCGACGTATTCGTAATCGACGTATCGGATGCCGTTAGCGAGACTTCGGTCTTTGAGACCTGAATTGTTAATAGTATAAATATCGCTAACAACAGGAATTGTTAGCCCCACTTCCTTGAACTGTTTTAGCATTACTTCTACCGGATTTGTTGTCTGGACATAGAGAATCACATCTGCGCCTGCTTGTTGCGATTTTACCTTCGCAAGATTGGTTCGGTAATCTCCCGCATCGGCTGAAGCAGGATAGAACTCGGCAAAAACAACCTGCCCTCCAGTACTTGCATAGGTCTTCTTAAATTCTTCAGCTACGCTCCGCCCGTACTCATTGTCTGGTAACAGAGTTATGACGCGTTTGTATCCAAGCTCGTTGAAGAGCGCAGAAAACCCAGACCCAAAACTCCGCGCAGTAAGCGCAAGACGGCAAGAGAGTTGATTGTTGTCATAGTAGGAGGAAGTTACGGACCCTGGAGTAAGTATTAGATTACCGTCATCTACCACGGTCTGACGTATGGCCCCAACTACCGCACTTGTCTCAGCAACGACATACCGCACGCCTTTAAAGGTAAGGGCCTGGTAGGCATTCAATGCTTGCGTAGCACTGCTCGCAGTATCCTCAGTCACCAGCTCAACTTTTTTCCCATTGATCCCGCCGTTCCTGTTTATCTCTTCAATAGCTAACGTCGAGCCATTTAGCTGCAATTCGCCCATAACTGCAGTGGCGCCAGTAAGGTTATAGGCGCCACCAATCTTAATGGTGTCTTCTGGCTGACGGGTAACATTAATCCAAATTCCAATGACTACTATTAGAGCAGCGGCAATCAGCGCCGTTGTTACCAAAGATTTGTTTTTCATCCGGCAATGTTGACATACTAGCTGTTTTGTAGTCAAATATGTCAACAAATATTCCTGTTTTCACTCTAATATTCATATTTTATAAGGTATAATTGTTGTCAAAGATTCAGACAGAAATATGCAAAAAGATAAAATTGAAGAAAATCTCAAGGAAATAGGCCTTTCCCCGAACGAAGCTAAGGTCTATATAGCCGCTATTGCACTTGGCCCTTCTCCTGTCTCAGCTCTCGCTAAGGCAGCAGACGTAAAACGTACGACCGTGTACCCGGTAATTGAGTCCCTGAAACAAAAGGGGCTTATGGCAGTTGAGGTAAAGGGATTTAAGCAACTGTTCCGCGCAGAGAGTCCTGAGAAGCTTGAGAATGTTATAGAGCTCCGCAAGCGACAATTCGAGAAAAACTTGCCCGATTTACTCTCTTTGTATAACCAAAAAGAGACTGGGGGCATTATCGGCTACTACGAAGGGAGGGAGGCTATCAGAAACGTATACATGGACCTTCTTAAAGATCTTCGCCCACACGAAAACTACGTGGTGCTTTCAGAAGGTCTCGCAGTGTTTGATGCTTTAGGTAAGGATTGGTTCTTCAAATTTATACAGATGCGCGCTAAAGAACGCCCTGATGTACGGGTGCTGTACGCCGACAACCCTTGGGCGCTTGAACATAAGAAATTGGAGCAGGAACATAAAATTCATATCCGTATGCTTCCTCAGGGAACAAAATTCTTCGGCAACATGACCATCACGTCTAAGCGTGCATTTATACATAACTTTGAGGACCCGATTGTCGGCATCGTTATAGAAAACAAAGTGACCATCCAGGTTCTGCGGCAGATGTTTGACGTGATGTGGGATTCAGTCCCAGATATTAAAAATAATTAGGATTACAAAAAGATTTTGTACTGACCGCCGAGGATTTGGGCCTGATTTTCACCGAGAATTCACCTGCTCTCAGTATAATTACCAACAAGAATCGCACAGACATATGAAATGTCTGAGCGATTCTTACTTTATATAGCAGGGACCTTGGAGAGCGTGCGGTACGCGTGCACACTCGCAAGATAGGAAATTGGGAGACTCACAATCAACCCCACCACAACGAGAAGCAGGCCGACAATGTTTATACCCAAGAGCGCAAGACCAAGGAGCAGGAGCTTCCAGCGGTTACCACGAGTGATGCGTGCACTCTCTTTCATAGATTCAGTAATCCCGAGCCCGCGGTCCATGACGAGGAAGAGCGACATGCCAAACGCAAGTGCGACAATAATGCCCGGAACGATAAGGAGGATGAGACCGACAAGGGTCGCAAGTCCAAGCAGCAAGCTCGTAAGCAGATACTTCACAAACGGCTCCGGAGCCCAGAGGTCGCGGACACGAGCTGCCTGCACATTGTCATGCGCATTGAGGTAGAACTTCGTGACACCCATGTTATCGAGCACGATGCCAAGGTAAATGGAACCGAGTGACACGACGATTCCCACCAATCCAAGAAGGAGCGCGAGGCCTGCATTATCGGCAACGGCAGTCTGACCTGTCTGCACGAGCCAGTTCACAAAATTAACAACAATGCTTACGAGTGAGAGCACGAACGCCACCTTCACGAATATCCACGGACGAGCCTTGAACGTATTCCATCCGAACGAAAGACATTCTTTTACAGAGAGTTTCATGTGTCTATTGTATATGAGCTTTGCACGTGCGAGCAGAGGCGTCTGCGTTTAGTCTCGCTTCCTCAATCTCCTCGCCTCCCGTCTCGCAGATACCGTAGGTTCCCGCATCAATACGTGCGAGCGCTGCAAGCACGAGGTTGTAGCGGATTTCGAGGTCCTTAAGAATCGCAGTGTTTGCCTCGTACCCCTCAATCAGGTCGGCGGCATCATTAGGGTCTGCCTCCTGTCCAGTCTCTGGAGGCACTGCTTCCCAGTCAGCTGGATTCGAAGGGTTGCGGCGCCCAATAGTAAGTAGCTCGCCTTCAAGCCGAGTCTTCTCCTCGGTCAAGCGGTCTTTATATACAGAAAAGTCGTTCATGACGGGCACTGTAGCACACTCATTCCCCCTTGGTAGCCGTCAGCCGTTCAGCCAGCTGAATAAACGCCGTCTCATCCCGCGCGATGATGAGTGTCTCTTTATCATGATAGCCATAGACGAGAATACTCCTTCCTTTCTCATCTTTAAGTACTCGTATATCGCGGCTTGCTGCCACACTGTCGGAGAACGTGAGGGGCGCTAGCAAAGGCGACGTTGAAGCAACCGCATCCTTTGGATAGGAAGGATAGAGAAGGGAGAGATCGCGCTCCATGGTGTCTTCCCAGTCGAGCATGCCCGCAAATGTGCGCTCGTAGGAGGAGACGCTGAATATAAAGAAGGGACGTGTCTCTTCTCCTGCATGTATGACGCCCACGGTGCTCTCGTCGAGGATATTGCGAAGGAATATGCTTGGGGCCGGGAGCCCGAGCGCACGAATAAGCGCGCCGCCTGGAGCAGGAAACTTAAAAGGTGTCCCTTCGGCAGTGGTGGTCGCGGTCGTAATGTAGGTCACGACGACATTTCCCTGGGGAATTGAGGTCCCCGCCACCTCCGCAAGCGAGCGCATAAGGTCCCCGCCCTTGCCCGTCACTTCGCGGCGCGCGTCAGCAAAGACCAACGACTGCACCATGTCATCCATTGGAATAATCGAGCGGTCCTGCGACCACTGGTACGCCGCATAGATTCCAACAAGGCCCAGAAGGATAAGCATGCCGCCGATGATGAACTTCGCACGACCCAGTTTCTTTTCGACCACCACTTCACGGGTGTCCGACCTCTTCGCATCCTTCTCTGCCGCAAGCACCGAAAAGACGGAAGCATTCTTCGCATCAATGTGCTCGGAGAAGTCGCTCTTGTACGTGTGTATTGGAGCAGCCCTGGAGGGGACAGGAGGCTTAGTGAGCGGAATAGGCACATCAGCTTTGATAGGAGCGGGAGGTGGAGGCGTAGGCACTTTCGGTGCCGCTGCCTTTTCTCTGAGGCGTACGAGGATGTCCTCCCGAGACTCCTGAGGAGGCGCGGGGACAGCGGGCTTTGGAGTAAGAGGAACCAAGGAGGGAGATTCAACGGGGATAGGTTCACGCCCAAGACGCACTACTGGCTCCGGAGCAGCCTTGGGGGTAACAGGCTCTGGAACAACAACGGGAGCAGCAACAGGGGCGGGCGCAACTGACGGCGCCATGTCTTGCGGTTTCTTACCGCTTCCAAACATCGCCACGTCTTTAGCAAAGGTGCGCACGTGAGCGGAGCGCTGGTTTCCGAATGTAGCGTTTGCGTTATCTGCCACGATACTTCGTATTGTACACGCCTACCCCCTTGAAGTGATGGTGAAACGCTTCGGATCTTCACACATATCCGTAAACGCGTGCGCCGCTTCCTTGAGTTTGGCAGACGAGGAGCGTCCGAAGGAGATGACCTCCACCTGGCAGCCCTCGTTCATATCTAGGTACTCAATGAGAGGAACAAAGTCGCCGTCGCCCGAAGCGATGATGACCGTATCGAGCTTGGGGGCCATCTTCACTGCATCGATGGCAAGCCCGACGTCCCAGTCTGCTTTCTTGGCTCCATCAGAGAAGATTTGAAGCCCCTTCACCTTGGTCTCGATACCAATCTTGGTGAGAGCATCAAAGAAGCCCGTCTCGTCGCCGCTCTCGGTAGAGATAACGTACGCAACGGCCCGCACGAGGACACGACCGCCCACGGCCTCGGCAAGGACGTTGGCAAAGTTCACACGCGACTTATAAAGGTGTTTGGCGCTGTGGTAGAGGTTCTGCGTATCTATGAAAACCCCAACCCGCTGCGCCGGGTGTTTGATAACCGGCATATATGGGTAGAAAACTAGTATTAAAACAGGGATTGCTCCCTCATCATCTTACCAAACGAAACGACCGCCTCTTGGGCGGTCGGTGCGTTACTTCTTGAGCCCGAGCTTCTTGATAAGCGCGTTGTAGCGGCGCTTATCAGTACGTTCGAGGTAGCGAAGGTGGGAACGGCGGTCAGCCACCATCTGGAGGAGTCCACGACGTGAGTGGAGGTCCTTCTGGTTCTTCTTAAGGTGCTTGGTCAGCTCCTCAATCTGACGAGAGAGAATAGCGACCTGAACATCGGCAGAACCGGTGTCCGTGTCGTGCCGAGCGGCGGATTTAACCGTCGTAGCCTTTACGCGCTTGGTAAGCATGATGGGAAAGATTCTAGCACATCTTTACAAAGAGCGCAAGTATGGCCTAGTGCGGCTACTCCTTGTCCTTGGGCCGGAACGCCTTCTTCAGGGCTTCGGCGCTTGCTTGGGCGTGCACCCTTGCCGCTTCGGCGGCCCGTGTAGCTGCCCGCTCTTTCTCGGTCGTCGCTACGCTTCCTATGGTCTGTAGCTCTTTCCATATCATCCGGCGACGGTCGTGGCGAGACTGATCGGTGAGGGTATAGGCTCGAAGCGCCTTGAGGAGGTTACCAAGCTCGAGGAGCAAGCGCTTGTCATCCGTATTCTTATTGCCAAGCTTCACGTCACTGGTGTAGTGGCCTTCCGCCTCTATCGCCTTCAGTACTGCATCGATCGCTTCAGCCTGGGAGGTTGTGTCCTCTTTCGGGAGCTCTCTGAAGCGGAGCATGAAATCATTCATTATCCTCGAGTTGGCCGCCTCCGGTGTGAGTTCGTAGGCTTTGAAAATCGTCTTAAAGTTCCGGTAGCACAAATCAAGGGTTTTCTCCTCCATTCCAGGAATGACTATTTCTTCGTAGCCCTGTACCGGGAGATTTACGTGTTGATTCCCTCTTTCAGTGGGGTCTCCTGCCATGATTATGACTTCTTAAACCCCTCAAACGCCTTCAAAAGCTCAAGAGGGACGGTGAACACGACCGTATTGCTCTGGTCGGAGGAGATGTCGTTTATAGACTGGAGGGTACGTAGGTGGAGCGCCCCAGGAACTGCCGAGAGCATAGCCGCTGCCCGAGAGACGTTCTCCGCGGCGGCGAGCTCTCCCTCGGAGTTGATGATGACGGCCCGCTTCTCGCGCTCAGCTTCCGCCTGCTTGGCGATGGTGCGCTGCATGTTGTCGGGGAGCGAAACGTCCTTAAGTTCCACATTCTGCACCTTGAGGCCCCAGGCATCAGTTTCCTTATCGACGATTTCGCGAATACGGTCAGCAATCTTGTCGCGGCCCGAAAGGAGCTCATCAAGCGTTACCTCACCCACAATGTTACGCATGGTGGTCTGGGCGTACTGGGAAATGGCGGAACGGAAGTCCTCCACTTCAATGATGGCTTTCTGTGCGTCCGCAACTTTGTAGTAGATAACTGCGTTCACCTGGACCGACACGTTGTCGCGAGTAATGGCATTCTGGTCAGGGACATCGATTGCCTTGGTGCGCATGTCCACCTTTTGGAAGCCTTGGAAGACGGGAATGATGATGTTCCATCCCGGATTCATGATTCCGGAGAAACGGCCCATGGTGAAACGTACGCCGCGCTCGTACTGATTTATCTGTTTGATAACGGCAACTAGCACGACAAGAGCAATCGGGATGAGAAAGGTGATGAGTAGTTCCATATGCGTTCATTATACTCCACCATCATTCCAATGAATATTGTGCGAAGTGCTACACTTTCCACATGGATGCAGAGAGCCTGAAACGCCAATTCCTTGAGTACATAGAGATTGAGCGCGGTCGCGCGGTAAAGACGGTCGAGAACTACGACCACTACCTTACCCGGTACTTCTCCCAGATGGGAATTAAGAGTGTGAAAGACATTACGGAATCCAACATCCGTGAGTTCCGCATGTGGCTTAACCGCCAGCCGGGGGTTTCAGGCTCAATGAAACGTAGAACCCAGAACTACTACCTCATTGCCCTAAGGGCCTTTCTTAAGTTCCTGCGTAAGCGTGAGATTGAGTGCATTTCTCCTGAGAGAATCGAGCTAGCGAAACTTCCTGAGCGTTCTCTGGACCTTATTACCTCGGCTGAGCTCGACCGCCTTATGAAGGCAACTGTGGGCACTGACGAGAAGTCGCTTCGAGACCGAGCAATACTTGAGATGCTCTTCTCAACCGGACTGCGTGTGTCAGAACTCTGTGCACTCAATTCAGACCTCGACCTCACCCGCGATGAACTCTCCGTGCGCGGTAAGGGAGACAAAGTGCGCGTGGTGTTCCTCTCCCCTGAGGCCAAGGAAGCCGTGCGTGCCTACCTCAAGGGCCGCAAAGATATGGAGGAAGCACTCTTTGTGAACATCAGCGCCGTTGGAAAGAAAGAGCCGACCAGACTTACTCCCCGAGGCGTACAGCTCCTTATGAAAAAGTACGCAGCCAAAGCTGGCATCACGAAGAAAGTTACACCGCACGTACTTCGTCACTCGTTCGCTACTGACTTACTCAGTAACGGTGCAGATATAAGGAGCGTGCAGGCGCTTCTCGGGCACGCATCAATCAACACAACGCAGATTTATACGCACGTGACGGACGCGCACCTGCGAGAGGTGCATAAGAAATTTCACGGGAAGAACCGCTAGCTTGTTCACTTAAGGGTTTGCCTCCTCCACAAGAGCATAAATACGAAGATACCGTTCATAAGTACGAGTGAAGCGGGATACAACACGGTCGTCATAGAAAAATGATGCAGTGCGAATATACCGAAAACAAATTTGATTCCTGCCGATGAGGCATGGAAGACACTTTCTGTCTGCGGATGTTCATACGCTTTTCGAAAGGTCGGTATGAACGCACCAGCGTCAATGATGGTAATGATGATTACGGACCACATTGGGTCGCCAGTAAGGTACCAGGGAGGAATAGCAAGAAGAGTTGCGATAAAGAAAATCCAATCGCTCTTTACAATCAGTGCCCGTGAAGAAGCACCAAGTCCCACGAAGAACAGTACGAAACTCATAACAGCAGTAAAGCCTGTGACCCACGAACCTGGACCAGCTCCATCAACAACCTGAGCTATAAATCCTATAAGAGTGAGGATGCCCCACACGAGCCATGAGAAGGCGTGCGGTTTTATTCTTCCCTTGAAAATACCGTGGAAGTAAACAAGGTAGCCAGCAAGACCTATTAACACACCAATGGCGCCGAGAACTTCTGAAGAGAAAATAGTGAACATACCTAGACTAGTTCCTTTACCAAGGAGCGGACAGTGTTATTTACATCGATTGCAAGACGTTCCATGGCTTCTACCGTATTAAACCCTATGTGCGGCGTGACTATAACGTTTGGCCGGTTAATCATCTCTTGGATATCGAGGTCGTCTCCGCGGAGATGGTAGGGCTCATCGCCGACGAAATCGAGTGCGGCTCCAGCAATCTCTTTTCTGTAGAGCGCAGCAGCGAGCGCCTTGGCATCAACGAGGAAGTGCCGACTCATGTTTATGAGGTAGCTGCTAGGCCGCATGAGAGCCAGGGTCTTCGCGTTTATCAGATGCTGCGTTTCCTTGGTCGCAACGACCGACAACATGACGAAGTCGCTCTTAGAAAGCACTTCTTCAATGGTGGAGAAGGCACCCAGCCCCAGTTCCTTAGCTCGGGCAGGTGTTGGGTTTTTGGTATGGCACAGGACGTTCATATTGAAGCCTCTGCCGATAGAGATGATTTCTCGCCCCACATTTCCCGCGCCGATAACGCCGAGCGTTTTCGATTTCAGCTCTTCGCCTACGAAATAGTCCGTGGTCCACAGGTTCGCGCGCACGGTCTGCACAGCAAGCGGGATGTGACGGATTAGCGCGACCAAGTTTCCGAACGCCATTTCCGCAACCGCTCGCGAGTTGTAGTTCGTAAAATTGTGGACGCTGATACCGCGCTGACGGCAGTACTCAAGGTCGATGTGGTTCAGGCCGACGGTCGCAGCGACAATATGCTTAAGGTTCTTAGCCTCTTTCAGCGAAGCTTCGTTATACGTGCTCAGCAGGTCAACCACGATTATGTCCGCGTCTTTTATGCGCTCCTGCAGCTGCTCGGCATCGAGGGCGAGATCCCGGTAGATTGTTATATCTATATCTGGACCTCGCAATTCCTCGAGAAGTGCGGTGTCGAAGAACGGCGGATCCGGCAGGACTACGTTGAGCTTAGGCATAGTGTTTTTCATTAATGGATTCGAGTATCCCTATCGTGTAGTTGTTTCGGCGCGCAACGGACTCCTTCGTTACGGGGCCCATAGCCGGAGTAATGCGGACGTTAGGGAAAAATCGCAGTTCGGAAAGTAGTTCGGATCTTGTGATATCTAGTTTCGGCTGATGGTTCGGCCAATATTCCAAGTGGAGCCCGCGGAGGGCTTGTTTCAAGATGGCGGAACGGCACGCAGCAACGAATTCTTTCGTATACGGATATTCTCCGAGCACGAGCAAGTACTGAACGGACATTTTTTCACTTATCAGTTTGTCGAGGCGTATTTCCTTTTTGTGGTAGTTGTCCGTGTATACGACGATATCTGCAAGCGCGAAGGTATCTTCAAGCGAATAGAACCGGTCCACTCCCCACTCCCGAGGGTCGTACTTCTTATTGTCAGGATCGACGAACATAGTCTTCGCTCCCAGTTGCTGGAGCAAGGGCGCGACGAACCTGCCGGAGTTTTCTACTCCGATAATCCCCACAGTTTTCCCGAGCAACTCCTCGCCAGCTATTTGGAGATTGCGCACCACCAGCGCCTGGGTGCTCAGGAGCAATTCTTGCTCCGCCTGAATCGTGTTTCTGAGTATGGAGAATATGGAGCCGAGCAGAAACTCGGTCGACGAAGATCGTATGTAGTTCATCTCAGGGTCTGAGAGATCGAAGAATTGAATACCTACCTCTTCGCACAGCTTTTTATCAAAATACGTATCCGACCACTTACTCATGGCAATGAGATATTTGAGGTTGGGGCACGCTCGAAGCGTATCTGCGGTTATGAACGTAAAGGAATATTCTACAAGAGCGATATCGGCGGAACGGTAACGCAGCCTGAAGAGCTCTTCGGTTATCTGCTCGTGCCGTTCAGGATATTCCGTGAAGTCGAAATCGCTCTCAAGTCGCGTGCGCTGTTCAGGAAGCAAATCGAGGGAGAATCCTGCTACGAGCTTCAGTTTCTTATGCCGCTCCAGGCGTCGGGCTTGCGTATAGACATCCGCTAGCAGCTTCTTCTGAGTAACAGCGAGGAGCGCATCAGCTTCGGCTTCACTTATAACCTCATAGAAAATTTTCTTCGGGCTCACTACCTTTCTAGAGACCCACCCCATCTCCTCAAGATGGCCCAACTGGCTCATGGCATAGGGCTTGCTGAACCCAGTAAGCCGGGCAATATCCGCGAGGGTACGCTCTTTCCCGGCTATTTTTTTAATTATCTGAGCCTGGGTCTTTGTTAACATTAGTTAATAACCTAACAAATATTGAATATTATGCAATATAAGTAATAAATAGCTAACAAATCTGCTATTTCTTGGGTGCGTGCACCTCCGCGCTCGTAGGGAGCCTCCGCCCATAGGCGTTCACAAAGTACACAATAGCCCACCGCGCGGTGTCTTCTGAAATCGTATCTTCTGAGGCCTGCACCACGTCATGCCAGGCTGCCGGTATGCGGCCATCCGTCATTTCCGGGAAGTGAAACCCTGGCATGAAGAGCGCGGTGCCGTCTTTGTGCACCACCTCCGTGAGACTGGCATCATCCTTTCCGATACGTAGCCCTGGGGCGCTCTCGGCAAGAGCGAGCGTGCAGCCACCACGGTCATAGTGCGCGCGAGCAAGGAACTTCCCCTTCCCTGCTGCGTCGTACTTGAGAAACCTGAGTGCACGCGCAAGCGGCAAGGTCGGGGAAACAAAAGAACCCTTGAGTCCTGGGAACTCGGCATCAAGTTCCGTAAGAATTCCCTGCACCGCCTCCTCAGCGTGTCCGAAAATCTTCCCGGCAGCATCCATAAATGCCCGGAGCTTTGGTTCTTTGGCCGCAACGTCGGCGAAACGTACCTCGGCATCCGGATGGTAGTGGAAGTATTCCTTGAAATCTTTGTAGCCGTACTCTTCGTCCTTGGCACCTACTTGCCGCACATACCCCACCTCCGTTCCCTGCGGATCGTTCTGGTCTCTTAAAAAGAACACTGCGTTCTTGGTTTCTTGCGGAAGCGTCAGGAACTCGAAGAATGTTTCTGCTGCCGCAACGAACTCTTCCCGCGAAAGCGGAAACGCTACCGACACATACGCGTCTCGCTCGAGAGTCTCAGACGTAGTGCTCATGTGTGGCGGCAGTATAACAAAAACCGCCCGAAAACTCCGGGCGGTTTTTAGTTAGATGAGCTTACGCCTTCTTGAAAGACTTCCAGCTCCAGTAGCCGAGTCCTGCAAGAATGATGAGGATGAGAGCGATGACCCAAGGATTGGAGACATCGAACCCTGCAGCACTTGCCGCAAGCTTCACCTCCTGAGGAAGCTCGGTCGGTGCGTCTTCAGTGGTGGTTGCTCCTGCAACTTCACCACCAGTCTCTCCGCCTGTTGCCCCAGCTTCTGCGGCGTTACCACCGAAGAGGTTGGTAATGAAGTTCTCGATGCCTTCAACTGGGCCAATCTGAGCCCCCTGAACCTCACCATCGTTGCCGTCGCGCACGAAGTTGCGGGTGCCACCGCCTCCTCCGCCACCGGACGTTGAGCTAATCGAAACCACAGGTTCAGGCTCAAAGTCGTAGGTCTCAGTGTGCGTGTTGATGCCATCAACGATACCTATGACGAACTGGTCAACGTTGCCGGTAAACCCGTCAGCATACGGCTCGCCAATACGGAAGCCGAACCAAGAGTCCGTCGAACGAGTTTCCGCGTTCGGATAGTCAGCAAGAATGGCGTCCCAGGTCCGTGCGGTCGTTCCCGGAATCGAGCCGTTGCTTACGACACCAGCTGGCCATAGTGAGCCTGAATACCTCCACAATGCGTCTCCACTATTAATCGCATCCCATGCCTGCCACTCATCGTTCACAACTGCGCCATTGTCTGCCGGAAGGAAGACGAGTCGGCGCTGCCATGTATCGTTGTTAGCGAAGTCCACATTGAACTGCAAGTACGCTGCGCGCTCAGCCGAAGGAGAGCCGTTGCCAGTTGACTGCGAGTACGTCGAGTACTCGAGTGTTGCCATGTCAGCAAGTTTCACGTCCTTGAACTGGTACGTTGCAAGATTGCGACGCTGTTCTCCCGAGACACTCATCTGCGCGCTTCCATCACCAAGCGGAGCTGTCTCCGGTCCTTCCACGAACGAGCCAAGGGAACTGTCGATAGTATCGTCCTCATCGTTGTAGAAGAACCACTGCGAGAAGCTGTTGGCTGCCACTTCGGTGAAATCATCCGCAAGGTCTGCCATTTCCACTACCGTCGTATCCGAGGAGAAAGTTGGCGATGGAGGTGTTCCGGGACCAACGCCCGTGACGTCGTACCAATAGTGAATCGCGCTGCTCCATGGGCCAACGTTCCCGAGTCCGTCGATTGCACGGACCCAGATGGTCACACCTCCCTGTTCTGCAAGCGAAGGAGAGTGGTTGCGCTCTGTGTCTGTTGTCTGACGGCAGCCACCTACGGTCTTGCTCTCGAGGGTCGTGACGGCTGGGCAGGTACTGCCCCCGAAGGTGTGGCCGTCATCATACGCGTACGCAATTTCGTACGTGCCGATGCCGCTCTCATCTGTCACTTCCGTCCAGTCATTGAGAATAGGCGTGGTCGTGAAGATTTGCTCGGCAGACGGGAACACAATGGTCGGCGCCGCAGGCGGTGTCGTGTCCGGATTGTCGATGGTGAAGAGACGCGTGAGGCGCTGGTTGGTGTGACCGCTATCCTCAACCGGGTTGAAGATGAGGCAGTACGAACCGTCCGGCACCGTCGTCGTGTCGATGGAAGCGGAGAAGTCTTTGCCGTTCCACGTAAACGGTGTGTTCTTGCCATCCACGTTGCCGAAGACCGTTCCCGTTCCTGCGGTGCAGGTTCCAGACCGTACGGCCCATTGAACAGCATCATTGCCATCCAGGTTCTGGTCAGCGTAGTACGCGAGAAGGTTCACGGTACCGTCCACTACCTCAGACTCTGTCGGGCTGATAATCGCACTTGTCATCATCGCAAGTGTGACCGTCCAGATATCGCTCCAATCACTCCAGTTGCCCGCAGCATCTTGGGCGCGAACCTGCCAGTACCAGGTACCGTCGGGTGCTCCGCTTGAATCAATGCTTGGGCTCGTAAGGGTACCTGAGGTCCATAGTCCGTTGGTAAGAACGCCATCGGATTCTGTTCCATCAAGGGATGAGTGGAATTCGTAGGTTACTGGCTCGGAGAGCTCATCAGTCGACGCCTCCCACGTGAAGGTAAAGACGTTGGTGTAGAGCGTGGTCCCATCTGCCGGGCTGAGTAGCGTCGGGACTGTAGGACCTGTTGCGTCAATACTGTAGGCAACACACTGAGCTGCACCGTCCTCTGGAACGAATGTCAGCTCCTGGTTGTCGTTGGTGCCAGAGGTATCAGCGTCGCCGACACAGTACAGGCCGAGCACTGATTCTGCAGGAAGCTGGTTGCTGCTGCCATCAGTCTCCATGACGAGGTAGCGCCCCGTTGCAGGTACTTCCTTGGACAGTTCGCCACTGCCGTCAGTTGCTCCAGCTTCAGTAATAGGTGCGCCAAGCTCTGGGTACGGAGCATTAGCATCAGTCTGTGTGCCATGAACATACCCGAAGGTGGCGTTCTCCCTCGGGAGACACCCTGCAGGAACTGTTCCACCAACACCGTTGGTTGTTCGCGTGACCGTAGTGCCGAAAGGGCACTCGTACGCCATGACCTCAAGTGCGCCAGCTGATGCTGGGTATTCGATTTCCGCTTGGTCGATTGCGAGCCAGTCGAAATCAGACTCGATGAACCAACCGTACCGATTACCACCGACAGTAGAGCCGATGACATCGGACGGGTCACTCAACGTCCAGCTTCCAACAGGAGTGGGCTCACCCTTCTTGTAAATGTTGAGGGAGACTTCGAGAACGCCGCCCACATCCCTGAACTGGTGTTCAAGTGTGTACCAACCTGTGTCGGTGAGTGTTGCAGGACTTCGAGCTGGGTTCCCCGGCCATCCTGGAGCATTGTTGCTTCCGCTCACGAGCCACTGTCCATCCATGCCTGGGTTCGTGCCAAGGCTGAATATGAAGTCGCGGCGATGACTGCCAGCTGGTGTATTGATTGCGGAGGAGAAATCAAAACGCTGGTCTACGCTCCCTGAGGCGAGCGCCATGTCGAGATATACATCTACGCGAGTGTCGTAGCCACCGTCGGGGAAGGCAGAAGTGTAGCCGCCCCAGCGAGTGAATACCTGCTGCGTAATCTTGCCGTGGTAGTTACCGACGCTTGAGGCAATGCCGTCTGTTCCGGTAGGAACACGTTCAACCTCTTCCCCAGCTCCGTTGGTAAACCAAATGCCGTTGTACTCCACCTCTGGATCGGTGGTCTGCTCTTCCTCGAATGAGGTCACCACGAAGATGGTGAAGTGGTTGAGGTCACTGACGATCACAGCCTCTTCAGAGGTTAGGTCCACCTTCCCCTCCTCAATAGTTGTAGCGCTATCCGCCAACTCCGTGAGTGTCTCAGCATAGACCACCTGGGCGGCAGTCTCCCCTGCTGGCACTGGGAGCGTAAGGTCGTACGCGAAGCTGCCGTCCTCCATGTCGGAAGTGATGTCGTAGGCGACTTTGCTTACAGCCCCGAGCGCTTCAACCTGCTCATCGGTCAGAATCACCTCTTCAATTGAGAGACTTCCTGGATTTTCAGGAAGTTGCGTAAAGGTGACCTGCACCTGATCCTTGTTCTTATAGGTATAGGTGACACCAAGTTCAACCTTTTCGAAGAACGTTACATTGCTTGGCACGCCTGTAACGATAGGGGCGACAAGAGTGTCCACCACGTCCTGAACAAAGTCAGCAGGAGGTTCTGTCACCTGCTCCTCGACCTCTGTTGGCTCCGAAGGCTCTGACTGGTCGGCAGTGTCTTGGTCCTGACCTTCCGAGTCGCTTTCCTGTCCATCGCTTGTATCAACCACCTCTTCGGTGGCACTGGTCTGGGTTGTGTCCTCTGCTGATTCCTCAGATGACACGTCCTCTGAAACAGTCTGCACTGTCTCTTCTACTGGTGCTTCCTCAGAAACGGTCTGCGCGGCCGCTTCCATTGGGAAGTACGGT
The DNA here is from genome assembly GCA_964391975.1 of uncultured Candidatus Saccharibacteria bacterium. Classification (GTDB taxonomy): domain Bacteria; phylum Patescibacteriota; class Minisyncoccia; order Phycocordibacterales; family Phycocordibacteraceae; genus C7867-001. The sequence goes on from CAYMNZ010000004.1 coordinate 17,402, forward strand.
GCAACGAGCACCAACATCGCAAGCATCGCTACAGCGCGCTTGCGTGCAGCAGAAGCTTTGTTCTGCAAAAAATAATTCATATGTGCTTTCCCCTAATGATTAATGCCCGGCCCTCTGGCCGTACCCCCTTACAAGTTGCTCTTCTTGCAGTATTCGGCCTGAGCGCAGGAAGTCAAGGACTGCTAAAATAGGCCTATGCGCATCATCTCCTGGAACGTAAACGGCCTGCGAGCGGTCCACCGCAAAGAGCTTTTCCTTCCTTTTTTGAAGAAACACAAACCGGATATTCTCTGCCTCCAGGAGACAAAAGCAGAGCAGGGCCAGGCAGAAATAGACCTGCCCGAGTACGAGGAGTACTGGCATTCTGCAGAAAAGAAGGGCTACAGCGGTACGGCAATATTTACCAAGGCCACCCCAGTAAATGTACTGAACGGCCTCCCTGCTGATCTATGCAATAAATACGGCCTAGATACTGATCCGTACGGCGACCCTAATAAAGAAGGCAGAATAGTGGCAATCGATACTGGGAGCATTTGGGTGGTGTCTGTTTACACCCCGAACTCAAAGGATGACCTTTCCCGCATCCCGCTCCGACACAAAAAATGGGACCCGGCCTTCCTTGAATATATGAAGCGGCTTGAGGAGGAGAAGCCGGTGGTCTTTTGTGGAGACCTCAACGTCGCCCACACCGAAGACGACCTTGCCCGTCCAAAGCAGAACGTTGGAATGAAGGGCTTCACTACTGAGGAGCGTTCAGGTATCGACGCCATGATAGCCAAGGGCTTCGTTGATACCTTCCGCCTCTTTACTCAAGGCAGCGGCCACTACACCTGGTGGAGTCATTTCGCCCAGGCACGGGAGCGAAATGTAGGATGGCGCATCGACTACATCTTCGTATCAAAGAAGCTGGCGCCAAAAGTGAAGAAGGCCCAAATACATGCTGACGTAATGGGGTCCGACCACTGCCCTGTTTCTATCGAGCTATAGGACATAAAGGACACTATCCACACCCTTGTCCTTTACACTGTCCTATATAGGACATAACCTCTATATAGGCCTCAGTTCTTTCAAGATCTTTCTTTCTAGCAGCACGCTATACCTGCCTGCCAACGTTGAGGGCGCATCCCTCCAAAACTGCTCGGCACAGGTTCCACGTGAAAAGCGGAAAAACAATAAGCCGTCGGGAAACCTAAACTCCTGAAGACCGCACAACAAAGCCCCTGCCCCATTTTTTGGTCTTCAACAAGGTTCGACGGCTTTTTGCTTTCTATACTCTGTTCCACGCGAAACGTTCCACGTGAAAGCCCTAGGATACGTGATGCTTCTTAAGAATCTTCTGAAGCTCTTCCTCCTCCTTTTCCTCCCGTTTCTTGCGCCCAGACTCCCCCAACTCCCTTAGGTCCTTTTCAGGTAGTTTAAGGAACACCTCAGTCTTGTCGTCTAGGTACTCCTCAGTATTCAAAGTAGGGTCTTCAAGGACCTCCTCTAGGAGAGCGCTCAGAACCCAGCCTATCCGTGGACCCGGTTCCACGTGGAACTTCTTCATAATCCGACTGCCATCAGTCTTTAGCATCCCTACAGAAATAGGGTCCCGGAGGGCCTCCTCCACCATGGCCTTATACTTCCGGAAACGGAACGGCTGCTCTTTAGGACGCCCTGTGCCTATACGGTCACAGACCCGGAGGTTCAAAAGGTCCTCTATATTCTCCTCCCCAACGTTCCGGATTGTCCGACGAACGGCCGAAAGGGTAACTTGGTCAGGGTCCGAAAAGAACATGTGCCAGCGCACAAGCTTGCTCACCCTGTCTATAGTTTCACGTGAAAACTTGAGGTTTTCTAGGGCTTTTTTGGTCATTCTGCCCCCAACAACCTCATGGCCGTAGAACGTCCAGTCGTTCTTCTCCTCAGAGCGCCTACGGGTATCAGGCTTAGCTATATCGTGGAACAGGGCAGCGAGCCTCAAATCAAGGTCCCATCCCTTATCCGCCGCATGCTGGAGGGAACGGATATTGTGCTCAAAGACGTCATAACTGTGGGCCTGGTTCTGGTCGATGCCGATACCAAGGATGAGCTCGGGCGCAATGAATTCCAGCAGTCCAAGCTTCTGGCACAGAACGATGCCCATCATCGGCTGGTCCGATAGCAGCATCTTTACGAATTCGTCACGAATGCGTTCCTTTGAAATATGGCCTAGATTATGGCTTTTTCGCTGTATTGCGGCAGCGGTGTCCGCATCAAGGGCAAGGTTAAGCTCTGCGACAAAACGTATAGCGCGCATAAGTCGGAGCCCATCCTCTTCGAACCGCTGGTCGGGGTCACCTACAGTCCTGAGGACCTTGGCCTCAATGTCCTTTTGTCCTTTATAAGGGTCTACCAAATGTCCTTTAGAATCATCAAGCGCAATGGCGTTAATTGTGAAGTCGCGTCGCGCAAGGTCGTCTTCGAGACTCTGACCAAACTCAACTGCATCCGGGCGACGCTTGTCAGAGTAGCCGGTCTCGGTTCGGTAAGGGGTTACCTCAATTACCTTCAAGGTAGCGTCCTCAGTCTCAATCTTCACTCCCACTGTTCCAAAATCATTCTCGTAGAAGGAGTCGGGAAACACCTTCTGGATGTCCTCGGGTTTGGCGTTGGTGGTCACGTCCCAATCCTTTGGGCGGCGATTCATGAGAAGGTCCCGAACACAGCCGCCCACCAGATAGGCTTCAAACCCAGCCGCCCGGAGGCCTGCAGCTACTGTCTGTACCTCAGTGGGGACCTTAAATTGCATGCAAGCATTCTATCAGCACAATGTGGTAGTGTGCCCATACGCTCCTGTGGTGAAACGGATATCATGACTGCCTTCGAAGCAGTTGTTCCAGGTTCGAGTCCTGGCGGGAGCACAAGGTATACTAAAAATATGAGCGTCGCCGAAAATCTCCCCGTGGAATCTAGTCCCTCAGAAGAAGAGGGGCTGCTACCATTCAGGACCCGCACGAAGCTGGAAATCCTCGTAACTGAGATTGCAAAGGAAATGACGTCGAACATGCCTGCCCCCGCAACTATTGCGGATAAATTACGTGACGCATGTGCTTCCCTCGTGAACCGAACTCCAAATAGATTCACAAAGGATCATCTTCTCCTGACCCCTGAACAGCAGCGAACGGCCGTCCTGAGAAGCCTTAAAGGGTTATCGGAGAGTCTGTACCCCGAGAAAGCAGCCCTGCTTACCCGCGTACTTGCGGCGCTTGAGACGAATGCCCACGCCACCATGCGTAAGGCGCCGGAGGAGAAAGTACGGCCGACAGAAACGCAGATTCTATCCCTTGAGGGTATTGCTGACCTTGAAGAACTTTCCTCACTAAGAGTCAAAGAGGGTTTGTTCAGCGTATTTGAACTCCTCGACGAGGCAGGGAAGCCCGTCACAACCGAAGTGGACGGGAAGACCTCAGGTATGTATTTCGAATTCGGAAGGAACGCTACCGGCCTGGTAGCCAACAAAATAGACCGCTCAGGATACGTCGAGGAAACATTGCCCCTCTCGGAACTTGCGGCGACTCTTGCCGCTCGAGGTGGCGCCTCCCTCCGACGCCTTTCCGGCACACACTCCCACGTGTTCGACTTCTCCGCTTCGGCGGCAACTAAGCGACCATAATAATGAACACGAACATATCCCGGGCACTTCTTAGGAAGTTCCCGACGCCGTTCTACGCATACGACCGTAGCGTCATCGAAAAGCGCTGCCGTGACCTGCGCACCTATTTCCCAGGCACGAAGATTTTCTACGCCGTCAAAGCTAACAGCAATCCTGAACTCCTGAAGATTATCCAGAAGGAGGGACTTGGCATTGAGTGCGTTTCTCCGGGAGAAATTAGGGCAGGGCAGGCCGCAGGTTTCCCCAAGAGCGCAATCAGCTACACCTGCTCCAACCAAATGGAGAGCGATCTTCTCTTCGCCGCAAAGAACGCAGGCTATGTGCATATAGATTCCCTCGTGCAGCTTGAAACTTGGGGCCGCAAGAAGCTCGGGAAGGAAGTGTCACTTCGCATCAACGAAGGCATTGGCACAGGGCACCATCGCCACGTGGTGACCGGAGGACCTGACAGCAAGTTCGGCATCAGCGAGAAGGATATTCCTGCGGCGCGTCGTATCGCGAAGAAGTACGGGCTCGTAATCGTCGCGGTCGAGCAGCACATCGGCTCCAACATCCTCAACAAGGATGCAGATATCTTCCTGCGCTCAGTGCGCAAGCTCCTCCGGACCGCGCGCAGCTTCCCGGATGTGCGTCACGTAGACTTTGGCGGCGGCTTTGGTATTCCGTACAAGCCAACGGACCGTGCGCTTAATCTGAGCGCTCTCGGCAAGCAGTTCACGAAACTCACTGATGCCTTCGCAAAGGAGCGTCCGGGAGCAACCTTTGCGCTTGAACCGGGCCGCTACGTGGTGGCTGAGTCCGGAACGCTCTACGCCTCGGTTGTGGATTTGAAATCAACCTCCAAGCACAACTTCGTGGGGGTGAATTCCGGCTTCAACCACCTGATTCGTCCGGCCATGTATGGCTCCTACCATCCCATAGAGAACGTGAGCCGAAAGGACGCGCAGAAGTCCGTGACGATCGCTGGCAACGTGTGTGAGTCGGGAGATATCTTTGCGACGAACCGCACAATTACGAGCCCGAAGATTGGTGACATTCTCGCGATAGGGAACGCGGGCGCCTATGGCATGAGCATGGTCTCCGTCTACAACCTCCGCGAGCTCCCGAAGGAAGTACTGCTTGAGAAGGGGAAGGTGCGTGATATTTCTTTCTCCCCAGAAGCACGCGTGCGAGCGAAAAAGTAGCTCTGGAAGCAGGCTGGTACGTCGTGGTATAGTGCCAGCCACTGCGGCTATCGTTTAGTGGTAGGACGCGTCCTTGCCAAGGACGAGATGGGAGTTCGATTCTCCCTAGCCGCACCGAAATGAAGGAAATGGCCCCTAAAGGGCCATTTTCAATACCTTGATAACTCTGTGGATACTGGGGATAAAGGACAAAAAGACATTGTAGAAAAATTATCTTTTTCTCTTAAATACCCCGTATATCAAGCGTATTTCTTTCGGTCGTCTTTTATGAGGCGTCCTTCATGTGTATTCAATAAGCGCGTTGTGCTAGGATGCGCGGACCGGGCCGTAGTATACCGGTAGTACATCTGCTTTGGGAGCAGACTGACCGGGTTCGATTCCCGGCGGCCCGACTACCTAGTGAATTGCCTCCTTGATAACGTCGAGGAGCTTGGCAGCATCATCCTCGTATCCTGAAACGAGGGCTTTTGTGTTTCCCGAGAGATAGGTATCGAGGTCCTTGCCCGTTTCCCGCTTAAACTCGCGGCGGATGTGATCAATAGTGATGGCTTGGAGGTCGCGAAGTGAGAGGTCTGCACGCACGGTGCGGGTAGTAATCGCCCCTATGAAACGGTCCTTGGCATCAAGGACACCTCCTCCGGAAGAACCTTCCTGGGCAGCAGCCCCCGCGTTGACCGAGAAGATGTCAGGATTGCCCGTTACGCTCGAGAACGTATAGGCCTTCTTTATGGAACCAAAGGCAATGGTGGGGTAGAGGGAGGAGCGTATCTCAGAGCTTGAGAGGAACTCTGCCCCATAGGAGCCGCTTGAAACCTTGTCGCCCTCAGCAACCCGTGCGCCTACAGGAGCCAGTTTCACTGCTGTAAAGGACGAGGGGAGGGAGCCCGTAAGACTCTTGGTGATGGCTAGGAAGGCGAAGTCATCCTCGCCAGTGCCCTTAGGGCGGCTGGTTACGATGGTTTCCGGGTTCTCCTCAATCCAGGTAGAGGAGAGGTAGATGAGCTCAGCGTCGTACGCATTCTTGGCTGGGCTCCCTGTCCGTATGACGCAGTTGCCTGCATCCTTGGTGGGGAAGTCCTCAAGGAGGAAGTTCTGGGCCACGTGGGCCACCGTAACGATGATGCCCCTTGAATCAATAACGACACCGGTGCCTGACGTGCCCTGCACGTTATAGCCCTTAGCTGGGAGGCAGATGATGTTCACAAGCGCGCCCTTAAGGAGTGCAGTGGTCGATGTGTGCGGCTCAGGAGCTTCCGTTGCCGGAAGAGGGGTGTCGGTCGGTGTCGGAGGGATCACCACCGGAGGGGCAACGATGACCGGCGGGCGAGTAGGAGACGGATTGGGGAAGGAGATAGGAGGGAGTGAGGGCGAGGAATCCGTTGCGATGGTGTCCTCAGCGCTCCGGATGAGTTCGTAAATGACCTCCTCAAGCGTTGGGGGGTGCACGCCAGGGTTCCAGTTCTCTAGAGCTGGCATGGGAGGGGGCGCCACGACCACCTCCTCACGGTCGACCGCCTCGCCCATACCAAGGACTGAAGAGACAAGTCCTAGAATGAGGACTGCCCCGTTGATGAGGAGTTCCTTAATAGCTTCCATGAACGTACGCTACACCATACGCTAAAAAAGGGAACGGGCGGGCGAAGACGTGTCCTTTATGGTATCCTCGCCCCTGAAGCGGGATTAGTTTAATGGTAGAACATCAGTTTTCCAAACTGAGAGCAGGAGTTCGATTCTCCTATCCCGCACTAACGTTTTCTCCACCAACCGCACGCAACCTTCACCATTTCCGCATGGTATCTTTGTTGTAGTGTTCACAGGGCGTGCTTTATCCGAAACGATTAATACGATTATCGAATATGCAAAGCAATGTAATGAGAAAGATAGGGGCGGTACTTACCGCC
>CAYMNZ010000005.1:0-5769 GCA_964391975.1 uncultured Candidatus Saccharibacteria bacterium
AATACCCTACCCGGTGGGATACCCCAAGGTAGGGTACTTTTTTCGGGTGGGTCCGCCCCTAATTCAGACACATTTAATTCAGACACATTTAAATCTTGAAAAAATAAAAAAAAAAACAGGAAAATAAATTGTCAAACTGTGCAAATTGTAAGAAATATACAAAATCAGGCATGTTCTGCATGGCCCAACCCTGTCGGGAGGCCAAACATAAATATGATTGGGTCAATCGAATCGCCGAATTTAGAAAAAGCCCAGAACAAAGGGCCCAAATAAATTTTAGGCGTCGCGCCCTAAGAGCGCGGGCCGCCAAAAGGGTGATTAGCCAGCCAAAAAAGGTCACAAAAGTAAATCTTGTATATGTAGCATACAAACCCTACATTGCAGAGCAAGATAAACTCCTTCAAGCAGCGTTAGCAGACCCTCAAGTTATGCACAACAGGGAATCAACGCCTCCGTACAGGGGCTTGGTTTGTAAAATATCTGATTTCAGTCGAGCCTTAGCCAAACTACCAAGCAGGAAAAATCAAGGAGGATTAAAATGGCCTGGAAGTTCATAAACCGCCCACTATCCGAAAGAAACGATGATTCAAATGAAGAAGACGCCGCATTTTTAAAGTTCCAAGTGTCATCAACGTGTATTGCCAAGGCCAGCTTTAAATCCGATGGCCCTACTGGGCTGGGTTTTGCTGGGTCTGGCAATTTATTTATCACTTTTGTCGAAGATCAACGCAGGTACAAGTATTCAGACTTTCCCACGATAGAATTTGAATCCTTTAGAGTATCTGCCTCTAAAGGTGATTTTTTTAACAGAAATATTCGAACCCAATACGCGTACGAAGAGATTGGGCTTGGTGAAGGGGACGAATGAGAGGATTAAAAATGAATCTAATTGAAAAACCACTACCAGAAAATTGCTATCTTACACAGTTACCGCACCCAAAAAAGACCCAAATTGTCCTGCACTTTACCGCAGGCAGCAGCGCCCAAAGTGCGTTTTCAGAATTTCAGCGCCGCGCCGACGGCGTTTCGACGCCCTATATTATCGATGTTAATGGCGCAATCTGGGAAACGTATGACGAGACTGAATCTTGGTCGTACCATTTGGCGCCCCAGGCGTTGTGGCCAAAAGGGTCACAGGATCAGAAAACGATCGGTATTGAAATCGCCAATTGGGGGCCGTTGCGATTAGTTAAAGACATCTTATGCTCGTGGCCCGCCAATTTTACAAACCCCTATTGTTCTTTAAAGGAGACTTCTAAGTACCTTAAGCTGAAAAACGCTTATCGCCAGGAATTGTACTTTACAAAATTGCCGGCGGCGCAAGTACAGGCAACCTGCGATCTTGTAGATATGCTGTGTGCGCGCCATGGGATTACGCGACAAATCCCAGATGCCAATTTTATTGAAACGTTTAACCCGACGATCTTTCAAAATTGGTCTGGGATTTGTAGTCATGTAAACTACCGAAAAGACAAAACGGATTTCTGTTTTGAACATGCGTTGCCCATTTGGGATACGCTCGGCGAGATGGGGTATAAGTAATGTTATTGGATCGACTTGAAGAGCTTAAAAACCTTGAGGCATTTAAAATTATGCAAAGTGTCGAGATGCAACGCCGAAAAGATTTGGCTTATAATGCTAAGTGGTCATTAGATCGCCTTAGGCTTTGCCAGAAGGCTTTAAACACTGAGGAATCAGCCACTTAGCACGGCTTGACGTATCCCCAAGGGCATGGTAACATTGCCTGTGACACCACCCGGAGAGCGTATCATGGCCGTAGAAGAAGGAATAAAGTTTTTGCGCGGTGAACTTCAAAAACTCGAATCTGCAATTGAGGATCGCTTCGAGTCTCTTGAAAAAAGATTCGATAGTCAAAACAAGAAGTTAGATTTACTGTTAGGTGATCGCCGTATCATCATAGCACTCGGGACCATATGGGTTTTCATTGGTCCCTTTATCGCAGATGTCCTGAAATTATATTTTTTTAAACACTAATGACTCCCGAATTAATTCCGCCCCCGCAAAACCCTAAGCCTGAAGACCCTCAGGCCCGCGAAATTCGAAGGGTCGCAGAATGTCCGTTAACCGCTTTTAAAAAGGCGAGACTAGAAAATGATCTTAAGACCACAACCAAAAATTCTTGATATCTCCGAGATTATCTCCTCTGTGGGCTTCTCCTCCCCTGAAGCCCCGGCAGGAAATAAGCGGGAACAATTTGTCCAAGAGTTAAATAAGAACGGCGCGAGTTTGTCTGAAACAGCGGCGTCCCTTGGGCTTGCCCTGACCGACGAAAAAACGAGAGTGCCCGCGTCGCGCATCGTTTTAGAGGCGCACGGTTTAATTAACGACAAATCTGCAATTGCGCCTCCGACCATTAATATTCTTGTCCAGAACTCCGTTGGGGCAACGGGCGGCAATATTTTAGATTTGGTGGCGCCTCGATGACAGCCCCAACAATAGGCCAACAGGTTTTTTATACAGCGGAACGCCGAGTATTCGATGACCCAAAAGCGGAGGGTGTGTTTTTAAGGCTTCCCGCTTTGATCACTGCTGTACTTAGCGGCACGACAGTTTCTTTAGTAGCGTTTACGTCAGACAATAGAATATTTGGCTCCGGCCAATTTACGAAAGGATTCAAGATTGTGAACTATAGTGAGACAAAAGAGCCGGGGACCTGGACAAATGGCTGATATTCTTGAGATGGTCGATATTCTGGAAACACCAGTGACCCCGATGCCGGTCCCAGAACCGGTAAAGACTACAATTGTGCCGCCCGTCAGCTATTCTGATCGAATTAAAGCTGGGGAGCGACTTTTCACAGTTCACTTTCATGGGGCTAGGATTCAGCATAATTCGACCCAATTCTTTTTCGACGGGCAATTAATTGGCGCCACGCAAAAAGCGCGGCACTGGTGCCAAAAGAAGGGATTTAGGTTCATTCGTTGCTCTAATGCAATTACGGATCTAGATTACACACTTCAGAATGAGGAAACTAATGCAGATTGATTGGATTCAAATGAAAAAATTCTTTAAGGCAATTGGTATGGCAGCCGTTAGTGGTGCCATAACTGCGTTCTTTTCAGCTAATCCTGGGAACCCAAAAGAGCTGAGTAAAGCCGTTGCGCTTGGCGCAATTACGGGGGTAGCGTTTCTGCTAAACCCAAACAAAAACACAACCACCCAAACTACGGTACTGGGTGCTACGACGGAAGTAAATACCGTCACAAAGAAAGTAGAGATTGAATAAATGCAAAAATTTGGATCTGCACTTTCGCCAGGGGCAGGACTTTCCGGGCGCGGCCAAGTTTGGCTTTCCGGCGATGGAAAACTCTACGAGTCTGTTGATGGAACTTTAAAGTTCATCAATTTAGTTGGGTTTAAGTATAATTCCGATGACAATCCATTCACCCCGGAATTTTTTGGTTGTCCAGTCGCAGAGTATCAAGTCGCCGCTAACAAGTTTGCCCCTGGATTTTTCAGCCCTAAGATCGTCCCAATCGGCGAATTGGCGCCAGGTATTCCACGAGTTGATCTACAAGTTTCGGCTCCAGATTGCTATTTGGTGATTGAAAATTTGGTTGCTATTTCGGCGCCGGGCTATGTTTTGCTGGCCCGACAAATTACCGACCCCAACCAATTGGCTCAAGTGTTGAATGATAACATTCAACGATCGGCTCCTGGAGTTATTTCGAGTGTTTTGAAATAGTTTTGGACATGGGCTAAATCAAAAACAATTAGGGCTGGCTAGGGTGATAACCTAAGCCAGCCCGAAATATTTTATGGATCTTAATTTTACATTTCGGAACGAGATGCAGCGAGATTATTTCTGGTCACGCAGCCGTAATAATTTGTCATCTGGTGCTTTTGGTTCCGGTAAAACTTACGCTAGTTTTCAGCGAGGTTTAACGCATTTAATGGCGTTCGATAATTACAAGCTACTTGTCAGCCGTAAAACTTACAAACAGCTTGTAGAAACCACGATGGAAACGTTCTTAAAAGTTTGCCCCAAAGAGTTAATTGTTGAGCACTCTGAAAAAGATGGGTACACACAATTAATCAACGGCAGTGAAATTATTTGGAAACATCTGGATATCCACGACGAGCAGAGCCTCAGAGGGCTTGAAATTAATTCAGCGGTCAATGATCAATCTGAAGAGATGGAGGAAGCCATTTATTGGGTTCTAGATTCTCGTATTGGCCGTTGGGATAAAGCAAAACCTAGTGCTTGGTTGTTAAAATTAAGGCCCGACTGGCCAAAAAGACCCAACGGTGATTGGGTTATCCCGAATTATCACGATTGCCTTTGTAATCCCGATACATATTTTCATTGGCTGTATCGGCTATACCACCCAGATTCGCCAGTACGAATCCCCGAATATGCCTTTTTTCATAGTGTCACAGATCCAACTATGAATGACCCAGAAACCATGAAAAGCATGGCCGGGCGAGACCCTGAATGGGTTGCAAAATATATGAAGGGTGAGTGGGGTGCTAGCCTTTCCTCAATTCACACAATATCAAAGGACTCGTATCTAAAATATGATAAAGGACTTTTGCAATCTGTTATTGCTAACAGTGCTATTTACCGGTCTATGGACCATGGTAATTCTGCCCCTACTTGTTGTTTATGGGTTGGGCAATTTAAGGGGGTTTATATATTTTACCGCGAGTATTATCTTGCTGACGCGGTTATTTCTCGGCATAGGCAAAATATTGCAGACCTTACTACGTCGCAAGAATACGTAGTCTGTAGCTGGGCGGACCCGTCCATTTTTCAAAAGACCGGCCAAAAAGAGGGTGCTTTTTGGACTGTTGCAGACGAGTATCTCACGGATGAGATTCCTGGCCCTGCAATCGCGTGGATCGCCGCAGACAATAATGAGATGGGCACCAGAAATAGAATCAACGAATTGTTAGCACCGTCAAGCCGTTTCAAACATCCGGTAACTGGGGAATCCCCGGCCCCAGGTATTTATTTTATGGCGGGGTCGCCAGAATACCCGCAAGGCGTTAACCGTGTCCCAATTCAAATTAGCGCGCAAAGAAAAGAAGAGCTGGGAACAATTAACGGAAAAACGATATATGGGGATAATCGAGATGATTCAATCGAGGATCATGCTTATGATGCTTTTCGCTATTTCATTGCTATGCACGGCATGGGGATAACAGAGAAATCCAAAACCCCACCAAAAAATTCAATTGAATCTCATTTGAGGTTTATGCAACAAATTAAACGTAGGGAACAAGGGGCGCATTTACTGTAATGTTAGACTACCACATGATTAATCCGATGGTTGACAAGATCGAAGCTGCTAAGGCCTACCGCGCAGATTGGGAAGATACTTTCCATTCAAAGCAGCTTTATGATTTTTACGAGTCGAGACAGTATAAAAATGTCTCTGATGGCGTCCCGTACATTTTAAATCTCATCTACACGACTGTAGAAGAGATGAAAGCCAAGCTGTTGATTAAACGCCCTGCGTTTTTATTAGACATCCTTCCGGGCGCCCAACATTGGAATCTAGATCTCGCTGCTAAATCTGCCCAAAACAAAGAAGATCTGCTAAACGCCCTAATTATGCGTGCAGGGACAAAATACCCTCGCGAGATCAAACGCTGTTTTGTTGATTCGATGTTTGGCTTTGGTATTTTTGAGACTGGGTACTCTGCGGACTTGCAAAATCCTAACTCCCCGGCGGCTATTATGACCGATGCGGAAGAAAGCCCTGGCGGCCCCGACAATCCTTTCGATCGGGAAGAACTAGAAGC
>CAYMNZ010000005.1:5869-11562 GCA_964391975.1 uncultured Candidatus Saccharibacteria bacterium
GTTAAACTTTGGCGTGTTTGGAATAACATTACCAAAACCGTTGAAGTTCATTTAAACAACGGCCCGCGACTTTCTCAAGAATCGTTTGACCGCTCCCCAATTACCGATCTTCGGTGGTCTGAGCGGTCCCGTGGATTTTATCCGATCCCGCCGATTTTCATGTGGATTCCATCACAGAACGAGATGAATAACTCTCGTCAAATGATGAAGGCGAATCGGCAAAAGGCAATCACTCGTTGGGGATATGTGAAGGGTAAAGTTACCCAAGAAGAAATTGACAAATTTTTAACTGCTGTTGACCAATCTTTGATTGCTGTAAGTTCTACAGACGCCATTTTTCCGTTGAACAATCCTGGAAATGGCCAACCAATCAAAGAGGCCTTCCTAATGGGCCAACAAGATTTCAACAAGGTAGCTGGTGTTTCTAACAACGAACAAGGTGTTGCTGACCGAACAACGGCAACTGAAGCAAAGATCATCTCTGACAACGCAAATGCCCGCGAGGCAGATGTTCAAGATGAGATTGGTAATTTTTACGGGTCTACGGCAAAGCAGATCCTAACTACGGCTTTGATGTTTATGGATACTCCGGTGATGGTTCAAATCTCAAATGTTCCCACGCAGGCGTTTTTGGCTGATGCTCAACCTCGGCCAGAATTTGGGGAAATTATTCCTGCAAATCTACAAGACAACTTTGATTTTTCTGTTAGCATCAACCCCGCGCAAGGTTCCGTTTTTGGGATGCAGCAAGGGCTACAATCGTTTATTCAGTTTTTCTCTTTAATCACCCAATTCCCGTTCATTGCTTTAGACCCGGAGCTTATTGCAGAAACAGCTTTTCGTTGCGGGTATAGAAATATGCGCGTAATTGCAAAAGCGCAGCAAGCCGCTTTAATGCAAATGATTGCAAGCCAAGGCGGAGGTGCTGGTCAATCCGGCTCCGGCACGGGCGAGAATGGTGACAACACGGCCAAGCGGACCGTAGCACAGGCGCAACCCAATGATTCTGAACAAGTTCGAGCACAGCTTGACAGCCAGATGGGTTAGTGGTATAGTAGACTGTGACCATGAAGCCAACCGCTAAGAAAAACGCAAAAAAAGCCATTTCCGGAAAACAAAAGATGTCCCTGAAACAGGCTGTTATGAGTCACTACGAAAAAGCGAAATAAGTAATTACAATTATGGAAACTCCCGAATATTCAAACCCGTTTGATGCCGCTACAGCGGCTCTTGCTTCTGCCATGGGCGAAACTGAAAATCCTGAGGTGCAAGATGCGCCGTTGGAAGAAATGGTTGATACGCAGGCTGAAGAGACTCTTGAAGAAGAGGATAACGAAAAAGAAACTGCCGACCCCAATCTTGAAGCTGCCCAAACGCTATTAAGCGCAATACAAGCTGGTGGCGATGCCGCGCAGCAAGTTTTATTGGGTCTTGCAAAGAGTGCGGGGTTGGCGGTTGAGTTTAAGAAAAACCCAGATGCGGTTGTTCAATCGTTAAAAGAAATTCTAACTGAAGAATTAGGCGAGGATAACTCGTACCTCGCTGAAAAACTTTCGGTAGGGCTAGAAAAATTTCTGGCCGTTCGAGACGAAAAACATACGACTGAGATCAACGCTTTGAAAAACAGAGACGTTGAAGCCGCAGTCATGAATCAGGTAAACTCGGCGACTGCCGAATTAGCCAGATTTGACGATTTCAAAACTCTTGAAGCTAAGATGATTGAATTGTCGGCTGAAATTAAGCCGGCCTCTGGTGTTTCGCCAAAAAAATATTTAGAGACTTTGTATGCTGCCGCAGGGGGAAAGTCTAAACTTTCTATGGCCCCAGGCACCCAAAAAATCCCGCCCCAAAGAGTTGCATCTCCGGCTCTCGATAGAACTCCGCAGCCGCAAGTTCCGGCTGTAGACCGTGTTATTTCCAGTACGAGACAAGCGGCTGAGCTTGCTTTACAGCAATTGCTATCCTCTGCAAACAAAAATTAAACTCTATTAACTGTTAAGCATCTCTTCCAGCAGGAGGATTTGTGGCAACTATTAATTTTGGAGCTGCGGCTCCAGTAACCGAAAATATTAACCTTGACAGTCTTTTTTCTACGACCCTAGCCAACTATCGAAAAAAGCTTATTGACCAAATTTCTACAACGAATGCTTTTATGCACGAGTTGATGAAACCCGCCACCTACGAAAGTGCCGATTCTGGCACCCACATCCACGAAAATCTATTGTATGGTTTGTCTGACGCGGACGCTTATGCCGGGTTCGACGAACTCCCAACTTTGCCCACGGACGGCATGACTGCGGCTCTTTTTGAGTTTCGCAACATGGCCGCCGCGTGCTCCTATTCCATGGAGCAGGTTCGTGCAAATCGTTCCCCTGCCAAACTGATTGATTTTGTTTCTTCCAAAGTGAAACAATGCGAATTAGGTTTACAGGAATCGTTTGGAACTGCTTTGTGGCAGGGTGCCGGTTCTGGCGCTTTGACTACCCCCAAACAAAGCCCGGTGAATGGGGCATTTTTTATCGACCCCATCGGAAAAATGATTTCGACGACTCCGACGACTGGGATTGTCGGGGGAATCGATGCCTCCATTTCCACTAACTCCTGGTGGAGAAATCAGGCTTCCGATTTTACGGGCATCACGACTTACGATGCGTTCATGCTGAAAATGCAAGAATTGTGGGTTGCCTGTAGTCTTGGCACGGGCGGAACTCCCAAACTGATTTGTATGGATCCTACCACGTACAATGTTTTTCTTTTTGCGCAATATACGAGGTATCGTCAGACTGTTGCCGAGGTTCCAAACTATCCGTTTGAGGCCACCAAGTACAAAACTGCTATTGTGGTCATGGATGAAAAAATCCCCGATTACAAAAACAACGTTGTTAGCTATGCTACTGCCGGTAGCATGGTTATGATTAATCCTGCGTTTATGAAACTTCGGTACGATTCTTCTTTGAATTTTGAATGGCTCAAAGATGACGCCGGCAAAAGTTTTGCCAAGCCTGTTAACGGCGATTCCCGTGTTGGCCATATGGCCTGGAGAGGGCAGCTTACGATTAATAACAGAAAGAAGCAGGGGATCGGGTTCGGTATTCCGCGATCGCTGGTTGCTTAAGTTTAAAAGAAAGGAGAATATATGAGACTAAAAGAGAATGGTAATGGGGTTGACACCCTCTGTGTTGTAATCAGGAATATGTCTACCAGTGTGACCATCCAGCAAGGGGCGCCTGTTTTTAATCAGTACACTGGATCTTTCCCTGGGAAAGATGTAGTTAGCTCTCAAGAATCTGTTGCCGCTGATCAGGTGTCGTTCTACGGTTGTTCTATTCAAAGCTTGGCTCCTGGCGCCGAGGGCTATGCCCAAATGTTTGGGTTTATGCAAAACGTGCGAATTGTTTTAAATTCGCGTGCCGCAAGTACCGATGTATATGCAACTCGTCCGGCGATTGCAATTGGGGACATTTTAGTTCCGTCACCTTCGACTGTTGGAGTTGCTGGCTGGCAGCGATCTTCCGCTGTCCCGACAGATGGCCGAGCTTTTGCTCGGGCCGCAAATACTTATGCGACCCAGGCTAGTTCTGCGACGGCTACGAGTTTAACCTCACTTAGCATTGAAGTTGCTACTGGGAAAATTAGTTTGCGTTCATTGTAAGGTAACCTCCAAACTTGGGGTAGATCTCATATCTACCCCTATTTTTTTTATGTCAAAGAAAACACTCATACTCGTAAATACTTTAACGCAAGTTCAAAACTTGTCGTATGCGAACCATGTCGAATTTATGGTTAAAGTTCAAAAACTTTACCCGGAGGATAAATTTATTTTTTATACTCCGGCTCGAATGAGTATTGATAATGCCCGTAGAACGGCTGTTGAGCACGCGCTAGCAAATAAAGCTGACTATATTTTGATGCTCGATGACGATGTTTTAGTCTCTTCGGAAGGCTACAAAAAGCTCCGGGACGCAGATAAAGATGTGATTGCAGGTATCACATATGTTAGAGCTTGGCCTTTTGCGCAGATGGTTTTTAAGTATTCCGGGGATAATTTGGTTATGGCTGAGTTAGATGTAACTAAAGATACCCCAGTTAAAGTCGGAGCTGTCGGATTCAGTTTTTGCTTAATAAAGACTTCGGTCTTTGAATCCATGACTAAGCCATACTTTGCTTCGGTTGAAAACGTCACTGAAGACGTTTTCTTTTGTTTAAAGATTGCCCAAGAGCGGCCAAAAACAGAAATTTTTGCACATCCTGGAGTCCACACTTCCCACATTTTATCGCCTGAAGTAGTTCATCCAACAAATGTTGCCCGGCTTCGAAAATTCTACGCGGCAGGTCGAAAACTGCCAAAAAGCTGTAAGGTTCAAAAGTGACCAGAGCGAGCATCCGGGCAAACATTCAAATTTACATGGGAGATATTGGGGCATCTTTCTGGGATGCCTCGGCAATAAATGAGTCGATACAGGATGCGTATACAGAGCTTGCAGGAACACTGCAAATTATTCGTAAGAACGCTGTGGTTACTTTTCCAGCCAACCGCAATTATCTTTCTCCGGCTAGTCTTTTGGCTGACAATACTTATCTTAATACTCTGGCCATTTTTGATATTGCTCGAAATGTTTTCCTAAGCGATAACCTTGTCTGGCCCCGAGATTTTCAAAAGTTTCGACCTGATTGGGAATTAGCTCTTTTAACCCCTGAATGCTGGTGTCCGGTTGATACTACGCAAATCGTTATCTTTGGTCGCCTTCCGGCGGCGGCAACTTATCGGCTTTACTACGCTGCGACGGCGCCGATTTTAGCTTCTGACGCCACTGTTTTACTGCTTCCTGACAGTGCGGAATTGGCCCTTGAGGAGTATATTCAGTGTGACCTTTTAGAGCAAGCTGAAGAATTTACCAAGGCGCAGGGCCACTATAATCGATATTTAAGTGAGTTGCAGCAATTGCAGGACCTTTCAAATAATCTTGCTTCCGGAGATTTTATGGCATATATTCAGGGGGTAAATCTTTAATGCCTGAATTTACCGACGCGACACTAGATCATTTTGAGGCCTTGGGGCGCTTAAAATTATCTACGGAAATGCGTCTTCGAGTTGTTCGTTATTCCCCGACTGTTTCCAGCAATACAATTACCCTCCCAGATGACTGCAATAACATTATCCAAGTAACTTGGCGCGGGCACCCATTGAATGCAAATTTGGCTCGAAACTACATGGACCAAGGAAACCCTTGGTATAATAGTGTTAGCGTCCCCACAACTTACATCTTTAATAAGCTAACCCAATTCAAAACCATCCGTTTGTTTCCAACACCTAATGAAACTCTAGCTTCTGTAAATGTAGATACGGGGATTGCTTCTGGCTGTGTTATCACGTATCAAGCTGATGTCAATGCTGCAAATCCGGCGCCGGCTTGGATGGAGCGCCGAATTTTAAAGTACTTCATCGGGATGAGTTGCTTTGGGATTGAGGGGAAATTCCAGAATCTCCAAGTTGCTAAATACATGGGGATACGTTGGGACTATATGTTTAAGCATTTCCAGGGGGAGATTGAAAAGTTCTACCTTGAGCCGAGAAGCCTCATAATTAAAAGTCGAGGGTCTTCTGGGCTTAGTTTAAATCGCCGAAATTTACCTGTTTTACCTGCCCGTTATGGGCGTTCAACGGATGACAGCAGTTTAATTAATCATTAAGG
>CAYMNZ010000006.1:0-10869 GCA_964391975.1 uncultured Candidatus Saccharibacteria bacterium
TAGTTGGTAAGCCGTTACCTTACCAACTAGCTGATATTGCGCAGGCCTCTCCCGAAGCGATAAATCTTTACACTTTCGTGACCATCTGGTATTACCCCGTCTTTCGACGAGCTATTCCAGACTTCGGGGGGAGTACCTACGTGTTACTACCTCGTCTGCCGGTTACCTTGCGGTCCCCTTGACTTGCATGCCTTATCCACGTCGCCAGCATTCATCCTGAGCTAGGATCAAACTCTCATTAAGAATAGGCGGAACACAAGAATTCACTTGTTTCCTTTCCTTACCTTTTGCTCTAGTGATTACTAGTTTTATTAAATTGTCGAAGAGCGTCAAAATGCCCCCACCCATCTAAGGACAGAAGGGAGCAGTCGGTTGATATTACAGGGCCCCCCTACCCCTGTCAAATAGGCCAAAACGCTGTGGATACTGGGTATAAAGTTGCCTTTCCCCCCTGAGGGCGTATAGTGCTAGGAGCCGTCACACCTTGGCCCTATGCGCCTAACGCTACCAAAGCGCGAGTATGTCGTTGTATCAGTCGGAGGATCCTTGATCGTTCCGGACCAGATCGACGTTGATTTCCTATTCCGTTTTCGTGAGCTCATCCTGCGCAAGGTCAAGGAAGGTTTCTCCTTCTACATCGTCACCGGCGGTGGCAAGCTCGCGCGTCGCTACCAAGACGCAGCGAAAGAGGCACGCGGTGACCTCTCAAGCGAGGATGCTGATTGGATTGGTATTCACTCCACACGTCTCAACGCGCACCTCATGCGCACAATCTTTTCTGAATACTCACGCGACCGCATCGTAAAAGATCCAACCAAATCCTTGAAGGCTAACGACCCGGTCATCATCGGTTCCGGCTGGAAGCCAGGATGGTCAACTGACTACTGCTCCGTACTTGCTGCCAAGAAAATTGGTGCAAAGAAAATGGTGAATCTTTCCAACATTGATTACGTCTACGAAAAGGATCCGCGTTCTCATCCTGAAGCAAAGAAGTTTGAACAAATCTCGTGGAGCGATTTCCGCGCACTCATGCCGAAGGAGTGGAACCCTGGGCTCTCTGCCCCGTTTGATCCAGTCGCCGCTAAAGAGGCCGAGTCTCTTAAGCTCGAAGTCGCTATCATGAACGGCGCGAAGCTCGAAGAGTTTGAGAAGTATCTCGACGGCAAAACGTTCGCCGGAACGACTATTTCCTAGTCAGGCGCTGGTACGCGAGCGTAAGCCACTGCAAACCAATGATTGCCTGGCCAACTGCGGCCCACACAAGGCCGAGTGTAAAGATAACTCCTGCACTAATCAGCAGCCCAACACCTGTCGTTATGCTTGAAGACAGTGGAGGTTTCTCCTTAGCATAGAGCATTGGGATAAGCGTAAAGCAAAATACTATCTGCACTGCGAGGAGTACTGCGTCCTGCCACATACTAGTCCCCTATTTGGGCGAGCATCTCATCAATCTTCGCGTGGAGTTCTGCCTCGGTACCATCGTTTTGTATACGAAAATCCGCCATGTCCATCACCGCAAAGACGTTCATGTCCCAAGGTTCAGTCGAGGCCATCTCGCGGTCCTCTTCTTCGACAAACTCCTCAAAGGTAACCTGGTCGGTTGAAGAGCCGCGAGCTATCGCACGTTCATAGCGAGACTTCTTATCCGCATCTATCGCGACGATGTAAGCGCCGAGCGCCTTGAGGAAGTCTGCCTCCCCTACCGTACGGACAGATTCTATAATCGCGTTTGCCTCTCCTGCCCGCTTATGCAGCGTCTCAACAACATGCGCTGGGTGGTAGTCACGCCTGAGCTCATTACCTAGGTCACGCATTGAGCCGCGATGTTCGGGTAGGCCCCGTTTTCTAATCTCTTCAAGCAAGAACTCACGCACCGAATGGTGCTCGAAGCCCTTCTGCTTCACAAGGTAGTCAACGAGAGTGCCCTTCCCTGCCCCGATAGTTCCGGTGATGCCGAGAATCATAGGAACAGTGTAGCAGAAGCTACGGCCGATGGTGCTCGAAGGACTCGCGCATACGCACGAGTGCCATGCGAATCTGACGCGGGTCGGTGTTCTGCGACAACGGCGCTAGGTGATTCCCCAACATTTCCATGTCATCAATCATCTGCTTCAGCATTTCTTGCGTGGGAGGGGGTGAGCCGGCGTAGGAGCGAAGGTTATTAACCACGTGGGCACGCGCCATCAAGACATGGTCGCTGAATGTCTTGATATCCTCGTGTATATCAACCGGAACGACGCTCCCGTACGAATCTATATATTCAATAATCAAGCGCAGTGTGCGCGCAGGATCTAGGTCCATTAATTTAAACACCTGCAGGTCCTCTTTGATTTCTGCCGAAGGACGTTTTGGTCGTGGGTCACCGAGCTCTCCTGCTGGCATACGCTATGTCTTTTTTGCAAACACCTTTACAAGCGGAATAAGGAGCGGCGCAGAGCGGCAGATGGAGGAGAAGGTACCAATCACCACACCGACGAGGATAGTGAGCGCGAAGTTGCGGGTGACTTCAGGGCCCCAAATGATGATGGCGAGGAGCGCGAGCACTACCGTAAGGGCAGTGTTAATCGAGCGACCCATCGTCTCATCGATTGATTTCCCAATAGTGACTTCAAACTCCTCTTTTATATTCTTTTCCTCGTTGAGCTTGAGGTGCTCACGGATGCGGTCGAAGATAACAATGACGTCGTTCACGCAGTACCCAAGGAGCGCGAGGAGCGCGACCACGAAGAGCACGTCCACCTGCGCTCCCGTGTAGTGAGCAAGGATGGCATAGAAGCCTGTCGGTACGATGATGTCTATCATGAGCATGAGCACCACGATGATGCCGTAGCCCCAGGACGGTACTGGCTTTGAGACCTTCCTGAACGCCCAGGCGATGTAGAGCATGATGGTCAGGATGACTGCGCCAATAGCATAAAGAGCCTTGATGGCGAGCTCGGAGCCCATGGAAGGACCAACTGAGTTTGAACGAAGCACGGTCACCGGATTTGTTCCTCCTTGAGAGAGTGCTGCGATAACTGCATCGTGCTCCTCAGGAGAGAGGGTTCGGGAACGGAGCACTACGCCACGCTCACCGCTTTCACGAAGCGATATCTCGCCAAGCGGGACGACCGAGACCTGTTCCTTGAGCGTAAGAATGTCAGGGCGCTCAGCCTGATACTCAACTTCTACAAGTGAGCCGCCTGTGAAATCGATTGAAAGCGGGAGACCAAGAAAGGCAATCGCGCCGATAGCCACCGCGAGAAATGCCCCGGTGAGCCACAAAAAGAACGAGCGGTGTTTGATGATAAACATATTATTTGAGGTGGAATCCGCTACTGGTCAAAAACTTCCAAACCTTCCCGCCCGCCTCCGGAAGGATAGCGAAGAGGAAGATGCGCGAGATGAAGACAGCTGAGATGAGCGAGATAATAACGCCGAGTCCGAACACGAGCGCAAAGCCCTTCACCAAGGACGTTCCAAGCCAGAAGAGGATAATGGAAGAAATGAGCATGGTGAGGTGGCCGTCGCGAATTGCAGGCCATGCGCGACCAAAGCCAATTGTTGCTGCCTCACGTGGGCCCTTCCCTTCCCGGAGCTCCTCCTTCATGCGCTCAAAGATAAGCACGTTAGCATCCACTGCCATACCAATCGATATGATGAGCGCAGCAATACCGGAAGCAGTGAGCGTCACCGGAAGAAACTTAATCAGCGCCACGGTTGCAAGTACATAGATGACCAGTGCCACTACCGAAACCAATCCCGGTAGGCGGTACCAAATAATCATGAAAAGAGCGACCAAAAGGAAGCCAAAGGCAGCGGCATCAAGCCCTGCCTGGTAGGAACCGGCACCAAGCGTTGGGCCAACGGTGTTGCTCGAAACGAGTTCGATAGGCACCGGGAGCGCTCCGAAGTTGAGGTTCTCAACCAAGTCGCGTCCTTCCTCGGGCGTGAAGGTACCGCTGATAGTTGCGGTGCCTCCAGGAATTGCCTCACGTATGACAGGAGTGGAGATAGGTTCACCATCAAGGAAAATACCGAGTGAGCGGCCGATGTTCTCTCTCGTAATTTCCTCGAACATCTTTGCCCCTTCATCGGTGAAATGAAGCACGACGATTGGCTCATTGGCGAGTCTACCTGCATCCCCTCCACCAAACTGCAGCTCTGCACTCTTGAGGAACTGACCGGTAAGTCCCGTTGCGGCGAAAGTGCCCGTGCTGTCAGCCACACCATCAGCAAGACGGAACTCCAAGAGTGGTGTTGCTCCAATAGCATCAACGGCAGCTTTCACATCAGTCACTCCCGGAAGCTCTACAAGGAGGCGGTCCTCCTGCGCGCCGGCAACCGCGCTTGAGCGCTCAAGCTGCACGAGTGGCTCTGCAACACCGAAGACGTTTACTCTGCGCTCAATGACTTCGCGAAGTGCGTCAAGAGCTCCTTGCTTATCGCCGATGATGCCAGCCGTGTCAGCGCGGTAGATAAGCTCAGTACCGCCAGCCAAATCGAGGCCAAGGCGAACCGGAAAGGAAGACTGAGGGCCGTTGGTCGTAAGGGCAAACCAGCCGATTGCCCCCGCGATGAGGAGTACGATGATTGCCTGGGCAATACGCATGGGGGCTAGTGTACGTCTTTCCGAACAGTATGCAAACTAGGCTCTCCCAAGAAGTTTCGCCGTGTTCTTGAAAAGACAGGCGACGGCGACTGGGCCTACGCCTCCTGGAACGGGGGTAAAGATACTCGCCTTCTCTGCACACTCCGGGTGCATGTCGCCCGTAACTGCCCCGCCTGAGCCGCTCGTGCCCGCATCCACAAGCACCGCGCCCTCTTTCACCATCTCAGGGCGAATAATGTGCGCTGCCCCTGCTCCTGAAATGACCATATCTGCGTCCTTGAGGAGCGCGAGCTTCTCTTCTTCGAGAGTTTCCTTCACCACGTACGAAACATCTGCGCCCATGCGAGAAAGCAGCGTGCCGGTAGGAAGTCCAACAAGCTTCCCCTTCCCCACGACCACCGTCTTCTTGCCAGCGACCTCTACACCACTACGCGCAAGAATCTCTGCGATGCCAGCAGCAACGGGAGGAACGAGTGCACCCGGCACATTGTCCATAAAGCGGGCGTACGCGGCCTCTGAAAGCACATCAGCATCCTTATCTATAGGAATGGTGTTGAGCACGCGTGTCCAATCCAAATGCTCAGGAATCGGAAGCTGCACGATAACCGAATCAGCACCCGGTGCGTTCACGGCTTTGATGATGTCGTCTTCCGTTGCATCGTCTGGAAGCCGCACGACTTCAAGCGTCATGCCGCCTTCCTCTGCCTTGGTAGTCTTAATTCTGAGGTACGACTGCGTAGCCGGTGAGGGTTTCACTACAATTGCACGCACCACAGGCGTCGTGGAGAGCGAGGCCTTCACCTCGGCAAGAATAGTAGAAGCGATGGTGCGGCCGTCGACAATCATGAGATTCCCCACTCGCGCTTAAGTTCCTCAATCCCCTGCTCGAGCGTCACGCTTGGCTCCCAATCGAGCAGTTCCTTGGCGCGCGTAACATCAGCGAGTGCGTGCTGGGCCTCCTGACGTGCCGGAAGCGTAACGCGCTCTTCTCCACCAATAAGGTCAGCCAAGAAATTCACCGACACATTGCGACCCGTACCAATGTTCACGACCTCTCCCTTTCCAACCTTCGGGCTCTTCATCGCTGCGATGTTCGCGCGCACGATATCGCGAATATGCGTAAAGTCTCGGGTCTGCTCACCGTCGCCCACAATGGTAAGCGGCTTCCCTTCGCTCCTCTGCTGGAGGAACTTTGCAATAGCAAGACCATACGGGCCCGATGGATCCATACGGGGACCGTAGACGTTGAAGTAGCGGAGCGCTACGGTCTCAAGCTCAAAGATGTCTGCAAAGATTTTCGAATAGAGTTCGCCGATATGTTTCTGAAGACCATACGGGTTCACCGGGTTTGCCGGCATATCCTCCCGGAACGGAAGGACTGGTTGGTAGCCATAGGCAGAACCGGAAGCTGCGTAGACCACACGCTTTACGCCTGCATCCTTGCTTGCTACCAACACTGAGACCGTGCCGTTGACGTTTGCGGCGTGCGACTCAAGCGGGTAATCAATGGAGAACTGCACGCGTGGGAGTGCGGCTTCGTGGAAGACTGCTTCTGCTCCTTGGAGAATCGGCGTAATCGCCTTGGTATCAAGCACATCAAGCTCATGGAAGATTGCTCCCTCTGGTACCTGCTCGCGCTTCCCTCCTGAAAGGTTGTCGATAACATGGACCTCGTAGCCCTCAGCTAAGAGCGCGTCAGTGATGTGAGAGCCGATGAATCCGGCTCCTCCGGTCACAACGGCTTTTGTAGTGGTGGTAGACATATTGGTTGGTTTCTATGTACCTGAGAACGACAGAAGTGCCCGTAAGGTTTTAAGCGCGATTGCCATGTCGATGCCCGGGGACCGATGCTTTAAGTAGTATAAGTCGAAGGAGAGCTTCCGGCGAGTCCGCTCCACGTCTGCCGGACCCCTCGGAGGGTCCTGGTGCCAAATCTGTGCCCAACCAGAAAGGCCTGGAGTGACCAGGTGTCGGGCACCATAGTACGGGATTTCACGCTCATACACCTCTGCAATCTTAGGGAGTTCTGGGCGCGGACCTACGAATGAGAGATCACCCTTAAGCACATTCCAAAGCTGAGGAAGCTCATCAATACGCGTCTTTCGGAGAAAGGCACCGACTGCCGTCACGCGATTCTCCCTCTGAGCATCTGGGTCCCCGTGGTCATCAAAGAGCATGGTGCGCATCTTATATATCTTGAAGCGCTTCCCTCCCCGCCCGATACGCTCGTGCGAAATAAAGGGGGTGCCGCCTGAAAGCGATACTGCGAGCACTGCAGGCAGAATAAAGATAAGTGCCACCACAAGCCCAAGCGCTCCTGCTGCGCGATCGAAGAGGGCTTTCCCTGCGTCGTACGCCATCTGGCGTTTCGGGAGATTCGCAAGAAGCCATGCGTCATCAACGTGTCCGAGCGGCACACGATCAAAGATGTCCTCATAGAACGAAGAGAATTCAACCAGCGACGTTTGGCGTGAGAACAAACCATAGAGCGCAAGCAGCCCTTCAGTTGCGCGCGCACTCCTATCAAGAATCAGAAGTGACGCGCCGCTCTTCAAACCTTCCTCAACCTGCGCAACAATCTCTTTGCTTCCCACCGTCTCTGTATCGATGTACAGAGCAATCTCAATATAGTACTTGCGATTGTGTGAGAGCTCCCTTGCAAGTTCCTTCGCCTCCTCCCCTGTCGCAACAAGAATTGCTTTCTCCTGCGTTCCTGTGGAGATATGCGGCACGATAAAGAACCGCCAGCAGCTCACCAGAATAACGGAGACGATGAGGTAGAGACCGAGGATGGTCTTTGGCTCAAGTGGGCCCGGCAACACAAAGAAAAGGACGGAGGCAACAACAGTGTTGGCAATCTGTGCACCAAGAATGCGCGTACCAATAACGCGCTTCACCAGACGTGCATGGCGCTCGTAGAGGCCAGCCACAAAGAACACCACAAGCGAAATGACGAAGACATAGACGAAAACAACGAGGTGCTCGTAGAAGTAGGCGGCGGACGGCGGCGTAAAGGTCCGGAGCGTAAGGGCTATCCACAAAGAGGCGACCAGTAAGATAAGGTCGCCGATAATGAGGAGCCCGGTTTCGCGGCGCACTGAGGCCATGTATGCGGATACTATAACGCCTGAAACACCTGTAAAGGTGCGCCTTTGAGGGCCAAAGCGCGGTTATACTACTGTGCAAGCCATGAACGACAAGAAGATACTCTTCGTAATCACTAAGTCAGGCTGGGGAGGCGCCCAAGCCTATGTCTACGCCCTTGCGACTGCCATGGCCGGAAGAGGGGCCAAAGTCACTGTTGCCCTTGGTGGCGCGGGGCTTCCAGGGAACGCAACCGGACTCTTGGCTTCCGGCCTCGAAGCGGCAGGCATCGAGGTCATTGTGATTCCTTCGCTGGTGCGTGATATCTCACTCGGACAGGAGTGGCAGGCCTTCAAGGAACTGCGCGCCATAATTGCGCACCTCAAGCCCGATGCGCTCCATCTCAACAGCTCAAAAGCAGCAGGGCTCGGTGCGCTCGCCGGCAGGCTTGAAGGAGTGAAGCGCATTGTGTTCACGGTGCACGGATGGCCGTACCGCGAACCCGGCTCCTACCGCCGCTCCGTACTCATCTGGCTCGCCTCCTTTGTAACGGTGCTTCTTTCTCACGTCACCATTGTTGTGTCTAAAGCAGATAAGAAAACAGTGCTCGGCATGCTCCCACAGGTCAAACACATTCCCCTTGGTCTAGAAAACTTCAGCATGAAGACACACTGCGACGCTCGTGCGCTTCTCGGGAATATTCCAGAAGAAGCCTACGTCATCGGTACCATTGCCGAACTTACCAACAACAAGGGGCTCGAGTACGGCATTCGCGCCTTTGCTTCTCTCAAGCAGCGCGGATTCGCTGACCACTACGTCATTCTTGGCGATGGTGAACTGAAGAAAGTGCTCGTACACCTAGCACGCGAGCTCAACGTTGCTGACTCTGTCCACTTCACTGGATTCATTCCCGATGCTCGTTCCTACCTCGCTGCCTTCGATGTCTTCCTCCTCCCTTCTCTCAAGGAAGGTCTGCCTTACGCACTCCTTGAGGCAAGCATTGCGGGGCGTCCCATCGTTGCCTCTGATGTTGGCGGCATTCCTGAAATACTCGAGCGCTACGGCACCGGTATACTCGTTCCTCCACGCCGCCCGAATGCAATCGTGCAGGCAGTCATTTCCTTAAAGAAGAAAGGAGCGAACGCCGTCACACCGCCTACTTGCTACCTCCTGACGGAGATGATTGAGGAGACCGCTGCGCTCTACTAACCCTCGTACTCCTGACCGGCCCTATCGCGCGGAACACTGCGCGCATGCTTAGCGAGTGAGGCGACGATGCCGAGTGCAGTGAATTCCATAAGTATGTGCGAGCCGCCGTAGCTCATGAACGGAATAGTAGTACCGGTCACGGGGAGTAATCCGAGGTTGATGCCCACATGTATAAAGAAGTGCGAAGTCAGCAGCACCACGACACCGATGGTGAAGAGTGCATCAAAGTTGGTTGCGGATCTGCGCGCAATTGAGAGTAGCTGGAACAGGAGTAAGCCGAACAAGAGAAGCACGAACACAATACCGACAAACCCCCACTCTTCTGCGAACGCTGCGAAGATAAAGTCTGTCTCGTACTCAGGAAGGAACCGAAGCTTGCTCTGGGTGCCGTAGCCTATTCCCTTTCCCAGGAGCTCCCCAGAACCTACTGCAACCACTGCTTGGTAGGCGTTGTAACCGCTGCCGTGAATGTCGGCTGCAGGGTTCAAGAAGGAAATGATACGAGTGCGCTGGTAGTCGTGAAGACCGAAAGACCAGAGCCCTGCGGCAAGTACCGCACCAAGCACGAGCGCGATAGCCAAATGCTTCTTTGAAATACCGGAAACCAGCACGATGCCAAACCACACCGCCCCCATGATAACTGCGGTACCGAGGTCTGGCTGCAACAGAATAAGGAGCATGGGAAGCGCCGCGTACACGCCAGAGAGAATAATGTGGAAGACGTGGCCTATCTCCATGTGTCGGCGCGAGAAGTATTTCGCCATGAGCGCGATAAACACAATCTTTGCGAGGTCGGCTGGCTGGAAGGAAAATACACCGAAGGAGAACCAAGACTTCGCTCCAGAGATTTCAGGCGCGATAAGCAAGAGCGCAACCAAAAGAAGAAGCACGCCAATGTACCCCACGATGATGACCGAGGTCCGCCTCAGGAAATGCATGTCGAGCGAGGCACAGATGGTGAACGCAAGCGTGCCGATGCCTATCCAAAGAAGCTGGCGAGGAGCCAGCGACCCCTCCCCAAAGGTGTGCATGGTGAGCAGTCCGAGGAAGGACAGCGCAAGCGGGACCGCAAGCAGGGTCCAGGAGCCCTGGAGTCCCGAGACCGCACGTGCACCAAACTCGGTCATGACGGCTCAGGCAGGATAGGAAGTATTTCCTCACGAACGGCCGTACCCGCAAATGGCGCGTTCCAGGTAAAGATAAGTTCCGCCCTTCCCTCAGGGGCGAGCGTTGGCACCACCGTCTGAGAGGCCGCGATAGCGTTGTCCTTCTCATCAAAGACCGTGATGACCACCGGAATGTTCTTATAGCGGTTGGTCGATGGGTTTTCGATAGTCGCACGAATGCGAGGCAGCGTATCGGCGTGCTCAATAACCACGTCGCGCACCGAGAGCGTCACACGCGTATCGTCATACCGCCACCAATCAAGCGGATACTCCTCATCAAAGGTTAGGAAGGCGCGAAGCGACGTCGCGTCTCCAGAGAAGAAGTTCGGTACGAACACAGGGTTTCGCTTCGGAAGAAGGTCAACGACTCCTGTCTTCTTTGCGATGACGGTGTTGTTCCCGTCATAGAGCTCGATGATGTAGTGGGCTCCCACCGCCTCTGCGGAAAGGTTGGGATTCTCGATGTACGCAATCACGTCGGTGCGACCTGGACCACTGACTACCGGACGCACAAAACTTACCTTAGGTGGAGCGAGCGACGGGGCGCAGAGACGAGCGCAGACACCGCCACAATCAATACCCTCCTCGTTCTTGTTCTGGCGGTGGTCAGAGCAGGAAGGCTCGTCGTGCAAGAAGGCGAAATACCCCCAGATACCTACTAAGGACAGGAGCACGACGACAATCGCCGCAACTACTCCCCTCCTTCGCATGGCCCATGACATATAGCCCCTAGTATATACGAAAACGCCCCATTCCTGGGGCGTTTAAACAAAAACACGCGCATGACGCTGGCGACAACCTACTCTCCCCCTTTCGGAG
>CAYMNZ010000007.1:0-1217 GCA_964391975.1 uncultured Candidatus Saccharibacteria bacterium
AAATGGGAGATAAGAAACTATAGGCTCGGTTGGTGGTCCATTACGGTTAAACCCAACCGTAAAAATGCTAAGGCGCAAGTTTTTCTTATTTGTAAAAGCTGGTCTATCGCTTGGCAAGAATACTTTGAGGCCCCACCATACCCAAGAAAAGATCAAAACAATGAAAACATTAACGCTTGATTCATCTCAAATTGCCACATACTTAGAATGCCCACGCAAATGGCATTATCAGTACAGGTTGCACAAAAGAAAGTACGGAAATAAGAAAGCACTGAACAAAGGGACCTTTTTCCATGCTTTATTGGAGGCATATTATGTTGATCCGATTGCTAGTAACCGGGATAATATTTTGTATTTGGTTCTCGAAGCCAAAAACGAGATCCAATCTCCCGACACTCCTTCTCCATGTCTGGAGAAACTAAAGAAAGACTACAATCTCAAGTTGGATGCAGATAATCTGGCCCTTGAGCCTGAACATTTTGATTTAGTGTTTCGCCGGTTCGGTGAATATTGTTTCCACTACAGAAACAATGATTTTGTAGTTGCCGAAGTTTGCGAAGCCGCAGGAATTGAGTTGGGCTTTGCAATTAAAGTGGGGGAATCAAACGAGACAGAATTTATTTTAGATGGTCGCATAGATTTACTGATTGAAAAAGATCAGTTTGGTCTATGTTGGGTAGATCACAAGACTGAATCCCAAACTCGCAATCTATATGAAAAGCGAATCCAATTCAGGAATTACGACCTTGCCTTGAATATCAACACCGAAAACAGAGGCCTTGGAATTATCAATTATCTAGGTTTACAAGTCAAGCCTACTAAAGATACCTTCCGGCGAGTCCTCTGCTTTTTCACCGCTTCAAATCGCCGGCACTGGCAACAGTACCTAGTCGAGAAAGTATTTAAGCCGATTATGAATAATGGCTGGGACGCCGAAGATAACCCTAATTTCTTTTCTTGTGAAACAAAATACGGACTCTGTGACTATACGCAGGTTTGTGAGTTCGACGGTAAAAGTGCCCGAACCGATGAATTGCGAACGCAATATATTCAAGTGGAGCCATGGAGGCCTTGGTAATGGAAAACATAACTGAATTTGATGTTGTTCGCCAAAACACGATTGAATTTGTACGAATCAGCCTGTTAAAATGGGCTATAAATGGCAAATGCCCAAATAATTTAGACGTGCAAATCAGAGAGATCGTCCAGATTTTGAT
>CAYMNZ010000007.1:1317-4509 GCA_964391975.1 uncultured Candidatus Saccharibacteria bacterium
AAATGAGCGACGTACAGATTGAAGAGATGTTTCTTGAGGTATCAAAAACATTCGGCAAAATTATCGAATATATTTCTGCGACGACTACGAAGATTGAAGGTCTTGAACAAGAGCAGATTAACCTAAACGAGAGAATAAGTTTGCGCGGCCTTCTGGCGATGAACGAAGTTAAAGCTTTGGGTGCCTTAAACAAAAGGATCGATATTCTAGAAGAGAGAGGTAACTATTAAAATGAAAACCCAGCTACAAATACTTGTCGAAGATATGTTTCAGTTACAAGGTATTAGCCCAGTAATTAACTGGGGTGACCGTTTTGAATTGGAGCAAAAGTTTTCAGAGTATGTTCAATCTTTGCCGTATTCACAAGCTGCAAACGAATCTATTAGCGAATTAGAGTCTGATATTGACACACAGCAAGAATATATTGCACAACTAGAAGCACAAATAGAGGGAGACGATGAATAACCCATTTCCATTTTTAGACTTAGTATTCCCAGACCAGCCAACGGCTGTCGAAATACCAAAACCAGAGACGACAGAAAGGCAAAAATGTATTCTCCACCGCTATCGGCGGATGAAGTCCAAACCTGGACAAATTCTGTTTCGGTGCGCCGCGCCACATTGCATGTCCGCGCCGATTGCTAAGGCTCGACTTGACGGCAAGGAGGTTCTGTGTTACTATTGTCATCAGCCCATGTTCATGACCAATAGTAAGATGCGGAATTCGTACCCCCAGTGCGGATGCCAAAATAAAGTACGCACAAAAATTTGTGCCAGATTTTTAGACGATGAATATCACGAAAATGAAATGACGAGGGATAAACCATGATTTTAGAATTTTTAGATTTAGGCGCTATTGAGTCACGCCATGCAATTAGCTATTTGGATATTCTCGCATTAATAGCCGAGGTGCGAAAGTTGCGAAATGAGCGTGACGAACTAGTTGAGAAGCTGTTAGCAGCACGCATCTTGATGGCGTTAGAAGCCCCATTTCCAGGAGAAAAACAATGACCTTTAAAATTGCGGAAGAGAATATTTCAACGATTTCAACGACCGTAGATTATGTTTATGTTTATGTTTCTGTGCTTGATTTTAGTAGCGGCAAATTTGTGTCAAAAGCCGTAATCGTACCAAGACAGGCCAACACAATGGAGAAAAACTATGACTGATCGAGAAAAACTAATGGAACTCAATCTCGAAATAGATCAAGTAATTGATGTAGCTGTACAAGCCGGCTGTTGGAGCTATCGTATAGCTCAATTATTTCTCCCGATTCGAGATAAGTTGTTCGAGTATTCTGGAGAGCAAGAAAAATTACTTTCAGATATAGAAGGCGCGATGACACGCTTAAAGGAGAAAAACAATGAAACAATGGATTAAATTAGATTTTTTAGGCTGGATTAACTTAAACTATGTTCTTAGGTTATACCAAACTAAAAATGATGTGGGGCTGCATGTTTGGCGAATAGATTTGTGTCTTACTAATGGTCATCAAGTGCATAATATTACAGGGGATGACTATTCTGCTATTGAAAAAAGGTTCGAGTCTGCCGTTGAAGAAGGGTTAAAACAAAACCATGAAAGCATCTGAGTGGGTCCCCAGAGTCAACGACAATTATGGGATGCTTTTATTCCTGGGCCGATCCGGTTGCGGGAAATCTGGGGCGGCTGCGTCCCATCCTGGAAAGCGATTTATTCACGATATCGATTATCGTTTCGGTGGCGTTGGCTCCATGATTGCTCAAAAAATGATTCTTTCCGAGGATCTGGAATATGAGCAATACCCGAACTCTGCCCAAGGTTTTTCCAAATTCTTTAAAAATTTGGACAAGCAAGCTGTCGATTCGGTTGTTCCAAATAGACCGAACTTTCCGGCGATGATTCAAATTGATTCAGTGGCGTCTTTTAATGAGCTATTGATGAAATACGCCGCCGCCGCCAACGCCAACGTGGGGCAGACTATCCAATTTGAGGCCGGGCCAAAAATTCGATTAACCCACATGGGAGATTATAGATTCGAGATTGCCGAAACCAGGGATATCCTTGGTAAGCTCAAATCGCTGCCATGCACGGTAATCTGGACTGGTCACACAATTCCCCGCTGGGGGAAAAAAGAGGGCGCAGATCCATACGCCGACAATGTTATTCTTGGTGAAATGTTAAACGCTAGAGACAAATTTGCCGAAGACTTTGTTTCCCGTTTCGATAACGTATTTGTTTTTGACCGTGAAGAACTCAACAGCAAAATGCGTTTCACCGTAAAATTCTTCAGTAATTTGGCAAAGAACACTTTCGGCATAGGCCCAGGTGCTCATTTGATTACTGATATTCCGTTTTTTGTATACTTCAAGGAACTCTTGAAGGATCCAAAAAAACCCACGTTAGAAATAAGAAAGGTATTAGGTTTATGAAACAGCCACAAAATAGAAGGCAGCCAGATAATGGTTGTCCGCCAGAGCCAGAGGAAACTGTCGCAGAAGAAAATTTGCGCTTGCAGAATCGTCTGGTCGACCAAGGTCATCACATCAATGGCTTGTATGCAAAACTGGAAAAGTTCCCGGTGTCTATCACGCGCTATTATTGCAACCCGATCAAAGATGCAACAAGTATCGACGGATTGATCCAAACCGAAAGGGATCTCAGCCTTGCTTTGCAGGTAGTTCAAAAGCAGCTGGAAATTCTTTTAAGTTATTCCCGAATGTAAAAAACTCAAATATTAACCAACAAACAAAAGAAAGAAAGAAAGACAAATTAAATGGTACGATTTACACTAGAACAACTGCAAGAGAATATTGACCGGTCAAAAGTGCTTGACCCCGGTTGGTATCCGGCGACAATTTTGTCTCCGATAAATGTGAAGGCCGACAGCAAGGGCAACCCGCTTTATGTTGCTCGGGTTCAACTAGAAGTGGGGAAAGTGATTTATGCTAATTTCTCTGCGACTGGTGGAGGCGTCAATTTTTGGCTTCCGGCAATCGCCGCAGCCAATGAGCTGTCCCTTGATGCTTATCAAGAGCGGCTCGGCGAGCAAATGAAGTCTGAAGGTGCCGCTTTCGATCTCGAACCTCAGCTTTTGGAGATGGCCGGCAAATCCGTCCAGGTATTCCTGAAGGTCAAAGAATGGAACGGTGTTGTTAGCAACGAAATCGAGAAATGGAAGGCGATTGACGCTTAATTAAAACCCAGGTTGCG
>CAYMNZ010000007.1:4609-9914 GCA_964391975.1 uncultured Candidatus Saccharibacteria bacterium
GCAAAAGTCTACTTTCTCACTGGCTGGGCCACAGAAGAGGACGTAAACACGGGGAAAGCCATGTCTGGGTCAATTGCTCGGGCTTTGACCGAATTTATGAGGTATACACCACTAAAATTCGGGAATTGTTATCGTGCCACGGTAATTAAAGAGCTTCTTTCTTACCGTGGCGCAAAACTTTCCCGGCAGCAAGCTGCAATTAAATTAGTAGACTTTGATGGTTACGAAAAGCAGATTTTTGATGAGCTTATTGACCTTCAGCCATCTGTTATTGTGCCCTTAGATGACTTAGCGTTAAAAACAGTGTACCCAGGCATTAAAAGTTCCAAGTTGCCGCCCGGTCGAAAATCTTGGATGCACTGTTATCGCGGCTCTATTTTAAATTTGCGCCCTGATTGGCGCTACAAGTTTAAACAGCCAGTTTGTGTGATCCCGACGTATGGCCCAGTAAGTTGGTTTGCAGATCCCGCTGGAAAGTGTTTAGCTAATATTGACTTACACCGGATTATTGGCGCCCAGAATACATTTAACGAGACTGAAGAAAATTGGAAGCTCTGGATTTGTCGAGGTATTGATTCGCTCAAAGCATTTATTGAGCGCACTTCTGTCGGGTCCCCATTTGTAGCTTTTGATATTGAAACTTGGGGCGGGCTGCCTTGGTGTATTTCAATTTCATTTAACGGCGTTGAGGCAATGAGCGTGGGGCTACTTGGAGAAAAGTGGCACCCTAAAGAAACGCTGCTTGTCTGGAAAGAAATTGACAAGCTGCTCGCATCGAACATCCCGAAAACAAACCAAAACATTAAATACGACCAAATTATTTTGGAACGCTTTGGCTTCTACGTTAAAAATGTGTTCTGGGATACGATGGTTATCCAGAACTCTACGCAGCCGGAGCTGCCAAAAGGCCTAGATATTTTAACGTCAATCCACACGGTTATTCCATATTACAAGGATGAGGGTAAAGAATACAACCCTGAAGGAAAACGTGCAGCTCTTCAAATGTACAACGCCAAAGATGCTATTGCAGCATGGCGGGTTACTGCTTCCCAGCAAAAAGACGTTGCTGAATGTAACCAGCAAGAGTTAATTCGAGACTTTGTGATGCCCTCATTGCAAGAATACAAACGGATAGATACTAGGGGCATCCAAATTGATATTGAGTGTCGAGATAAGCTGCTAGAAAAGTATACCGATCTATATGAACGGGCTGTTGCAACTTTGCAGACACTGTGCGGCAATCCGGGGCTAAATCCGCGCAGCCCTGCACAACTTGGAGTTTTATTATATGAGCAACTTAAATACCCGAAAAAAACCAAGGTCAGCGATGAGGGTGTGGTCAGTTTCAAAACTGACAAAGATACATTGGACGATCTTGCCATGTATCACGGAGAGAAAAACAAGTTGGGTAAGACAGGATTGTCGATCCTCCGCCGTATCATCGTCTGCCGAAAACTCGCGGGCGTGATTAATTACCTGAAGACGATTTTACACCCGGAAACCAACGCGTGGCATTGCACGTATACCATGGGTGGTACTTCTACCCACCGATCGTCGGCGTCAAAAACGATTGATCGGATAATTCAAGTTGAGTCATTTAAAAATGGCAAACTTAAAATGTCCGAGCCTGCAATTGGGCGCAGCCTGCAAACAATCACCAAGCACGGATTTAGTCTTGATGCGGAACTGTGGGATGATTTTGAATCCAAGAATATTGCCGATGACATGCGCAAAATGTTCGTGCCCCGTCCAGGTTATACGTTTGTTGAGGGCGACGGTTCACAGGCTGAGGCTCGTGGAATTGCTGTATGGTCTAAAAATTGGGCCTTGCTAGCCGATTTCGACCGTAAACCAAATGTCCACGCAAAGACAGCGGCAGGAATTTTTGGTATCGACGCTGAAACTATAACCAAAAAAACACCAACAATGCCCGGAGTTGGGATGGCATATTATGACCTAGGCAAAAGAATCCGACATGCTGGGAATCTAGGTATCGGCGAGTTTCGTCTGGCCCAGATGACCCACATCGATATTAAAGAGTGCAAAATTCTAATTGACAAGTTTCACCAGGTTGATCCCACATTAAGGGGCACTTTTCACGCTGAAATTGAGGCAGAGCTTAAAAAATCTCAGAGCCTTACAACCCCACACGGATTTTATCGGACGTTCTTTGCTGAAGTCAACAAAAAATCACTCAAAGAAGCATACAGTTATTTACCTCAATGCACAATCAGCCGACATACTGCTTTTAGTATGTTTCTAATTCGGGCTGAAATGCACAACAGGTGGAAAGATTTCAGAGACGATTATTTATGGTTTTTAGTGGAGGCCCACGATGGGCTTTTAGCTGAAGTAAAATCAGAATGGAAGGAGAGATATTTGGAAGTGTTCAAAAAGGTCTATGAACGACCGATCGATATGAATAAAGGAAGTCTTCCCAGGGATATCGAGTTAGTAATTCCCTGCGAATTGAGCATGGGAGAAAATTGGTATGATCTTGAAGATGTCCAAGTGTAGAAATAGGCCCACAATTGTCATTCATCCCAGATTTTATGGAACACACAAAAGAGTTAGAGGCCCCCACTGCCTTTTGGGAGTGGTCCTGCTATTCTTTAATTGGGGCAGTGTTACGGGATAACTGCTATTTTGAAATGGGTTACCGTAGAATATACCCAAATCTTTATGTGCTCCTGCTAGCAGAGGCAGGGGCGCGGCGTAAATCTGCACCATTCCAAATACTGGAGGAGTTAATTGACAATGAATTAGTGGGGAACACTAAAATGTTTCGAGGGCAGTGCTCAATTCAGGCGCTGCAAGAAACGATGACAAACGATGAAACGCACCCGAAAAGTCGGCGAAAGCTAACCGGCGGGTCTGTTTTTCTTTTAGCTGAAGAAATGAGTTCGTTTTTTATTGATGATCCAAAGCTAATCCAAAACCTTACGGATATTCAAGACTTTAGGGCCGAATATTCTAAAAGACTTAAAGGCTCAGGGAACTCGTTAATTAAAAACTTGTGCGTTTCGATGCTAGCGGCATCTAATCAGCATTATTTAGACACAGTTTTCACGTCTCAGGCTGTGTTTGGTGGTCTGCTATCTAGAACTTGTGTTGTTTTAGGTGGTGATTATCGACCGCCAAACGCTCTGATGCGACCAGACTTAATTGCTATCGGGCGCCGCCGGGCAGCTTTAACAGCCCAACTAAATAAAATTAGTTCCCTTAAGGGCGCATTTACAATTTCATTGGAGGCTGAAAAGCTGTATATCCATTGGTACGAACGACTCTATCAATCCATGATAGAGCGACCCGACCCAACTGGAGTAAAAGCTAGAGTTCATGCCAATGTTCTTAAACTTTCGATGATTTTAGCAGCGTCCGAGCTGCGAAAGGAGATAAATGTAAACGATGTAAGAGCAGCAATTGAAAAATTCAACGCAATCAGCTTCAATTATACGCATTTTGCCCAAAGAGCGGGCAGCGCCAGTGATAATGAAGTTGCAACCAAGTTATTGGAGATGTTGAAAGACAATTATCCCAATCCAGTCGAAGAAAAAGAATTCTTTGTCTTGAACTGGGGGTACATTGACATGGCAAGTTTCCAAAACACCGTAACTAAGCTGGAAAAGGCCGGCATCATCAACGTGTCGGCCAACGGGTTAAAACTTAGCTATGTTTTAGCTAGTGATTATGCAGAAAAGATGGGATTAAAAAATGAATAGTATTCAAATACAAGAACTATTGTACGAACTCAAGAAATTATGGGTTAAACTCTCCCTTGAAGAACGTCAAACGGTTGAAAATTGTGATAGTGTATTCTTTTACACAAAGAATATTTCAGAGGCAGGCCTAACGCGGCTAGGAGAAATTCTAGCTGCACACGAAGGAAAAAACAATGCAGAATAAGTATATAGTCTGTGATGACTTTGGGGATTCCGTGGAGAATGGGATTTATATATCCAGAGTCGACGCAAATAAACGCGCGCAAGAATTGGCCGACGATTCGGGAGACGACCATCAAGTGTTTGAGATTACAGTTGGCTATGGCGAAAACTTTGAGCCGTATATAGAAGAAGAAGAGGAAGAGGAAGAAGAGGAAACTGACGAAGAATCAGAAGAGGAGAAAACCGATGACATTCCAAGGCTTTAATGAGCTACAAGAAAGAATCCAAGAGAAAATTACAGCTATTACTCTCTCAAAAGGAAAAGAATATGCGAAAGGGGCTGACCGGCTAGAGAATTTCAAGACTCCGGCTTTAAAGTTGGGTATAACGCCTGAACAAGTGCTTTATGTCTTTTTAGACAAGCACATTCGTTCGATTGAGTATTATTGCGCGCATGGAGAAGTTTCAAGTGAGGCAATTGAAGGTCGCATCTTGGACGCAATTGTCTACTTACAGATTCTCTGGGGTTTAGTGGAAGATCGAACGATCAATAAAGCTGAAAAACCATGGCCAACTTATGGGCTTGATGGGGGGTAGTTATTACCCCCCTCAAATTTAGTATTCTGTAGGGACAAACTTTCCGTTTTTCCACTCTCCTTTAACCTGTTGGCCATCCTTCATTCTAAGCACTCCAGATGTGCCTTGAAGGATGGCCACAAGTTCGTTAGACCACTTTTGCATCCCTCCCCCAGTTTTAACTGCCCCACCAGAAGCTATATCAGCAATTTTTCTTGCTCCTGCCGGGTGTTTAATTGCTAAATTCATTAAAGCGCCCATACTTAATTCAATTGCAGCAATTTTTGGGCCCAGAAAAAATGCTGAACCTGCTACCAGGGCCATTAAACTTCCATTATTCCCTATAGATAATCCCCTCCTCGACAACATAAATTTTTGGCTTCCTTGCGGCCCTTTAGCTTGCATATGCCCCAAAGTGTTTACAAAATGAGTTAGGTCTGATCGCTGTTGAGCTGAAAATAATTGACGCTGCACAGAATCCTCTGGCCCGCCAGCTTTAAAAATCCTCAACAGCGCATTCCCATCAAATCGATTTGCAATTTTGTCCCAAGCCGCGTCAAGTTTATTTTTCATGTAAAGGGTGCCCAGGTCCCCTTTGACATCTTTGGAAATAACTTCTCCTCCGAATTTTATGGATCCTGCGGCAATAGTCCGCTTTAAAAGATCCGGGCTTGTTAAAATATTGTTTATCTCTCCAAGTTGATTTCCTGGCGTCTCCTGGATTAATTTCTGTAAGCCAGTAAATCCTTGATAGTTCTCTGCAACATGGTCAAGGGCTTGCCGAGATCGAATCCAGGCGTCTTGTACAACCATTTTAGCCTTATCTGGGAGTTGCCACTGCTCAA
>CAYMNZ010000008.1:0-5429 GCA_964391975.1 uncultured Candidatus Saccharibacteria bacterium
GTTTGCCGTAACGCTGTCAGGCGCAATAATACTTACAAAATTGGCGCCATTGACTCTTTTCTCAAAAAGCCTAAATACTCCCTGGTCTCCATCTTGCTTGGGTTTAACATCCAACTGAGTGAATGACTGGCCAATCAAAATTACGGGGAAAAGAAAAATTAAATTTTTCATACTGTTAATCCTGTCTGAAATGAATAAAGTCTAAAAACACTTCCCGAACTAAATACCCCAACAATCACTGTCTTAATCCCGACAGTTTTATCTGGCTCCCAACCGCTAGGGATTTTCCAGGCTGCATCAAATGTCATGTCGTAAGCCGTCCCAACATTCAGAATCTCTAAAACAACCCTAACTGCCGTTCCAACAGGAGCACTAAAAGAGGTATTCCCTGTTGGAGTCACTGACTGATTAATTCCATTAGCAGCATTGATTACTATTGTTGCCGAAGGAGTAACAGTAAAAAACGTCTCTGAGTTGGTGTAGTTATTTGTTACTGTGGTCGAGCCGCCCCCACCAGCTTGAATATTTGATACAGCCAGATCAATTAAAGTTTTTAGCTGTTTTAACGTTACGTAGTCTTGCTCTTGGGCGGCGTCACCGGCGTTGGAGATTCTACGCCCGTGCCAATCGACATCGTGCAGCCTTAACTGGGTGAGTAAATCTCTTTCTAGTTGGCGTTCCATGGTGTCCAATCTAGCCTAGAGCCGTTTCCAGAAACTGAATGTTGAATCCTGGCAATTGTATAATAAAACTCACTGGTTGCCGTAAATTTGATTGTCAGCACGGACCCGCCAACTGTTTGGGGCAACGGGATCACGTATGGCAATTGGCGACCGACGGTAGTTGCAATTGTGCCCGTCACCGGCGTCTTGTTATCAAATTGAATTGAGTACGAAAGTAGCGTAGTTTTTGCTTCAAGTATGAGTTCAATGGCTTTAATTTTACCATACCTGAAAATTTGGAGCGGGCCAATTTGGATAAGTTTTGTTGGTAATGGGTACACATAGGAGAATTTAGTTTTGTCTAACCCTGCATCGTGGAGTTCAAAATCGGCCGGCGACGAAACTGTAAAGTAAAAATCAACAGCCGGAGTCTCAGTTGAAAAAAACATAGGGTATGTTTTTACATCCAGCCCAGTGACAACTTCGGAATAAATTAAACTGCCGTCCCCAAAGTAGTTTACAGTGACATTTTGGTTCATGCAGTTTAAAACCAGCGGCCACTGCTGAATAACCTTCGGGCTATATTTCCCAAAATTGGTTGTCGGGGACCGATAGAATTTAGTCAATCCCGGTAGAACTTCAATAACTCTGGGCTGGGCCATTCCCATATACTCGAATTTAGTTGCCGCTGCACCAGCAGTTAATTCAAATTCAAAATCAATTCCCGTGACATCGGACGAAAATTCATAAGATAGTGTTTTTCCGGGAGACCATGCATAGCTTTGCAGAGTTCTGGTAACACCATCAATTTTCGGCACGATCTGTATTGTGCTTGCCGTTGGGCCATCGATTAAAAACGAAAAAACCGGAATCCTCTTTCGGGCAAAAGACCCGAAGTT
Organism: uncultured Candidatus Saccharibacteria bacterium; assembly: GCA_964391975.1. Lineage (GTDB taxonomy): Bacteria > Patescibacteriota > Minisyncoccia > Phycocordibacterales > Phycocordibacteraceae > C7867-001. The sequence goes on from CAYMNZ010000008.1 coordinate 1,562, forward strand.
AGATACGGGAACGTGCATTCGTCCCGTCGGGATTGGCCGACTATCGAAATTCATGTGCATATCCGTGAGTACGAACTCACCAGTTGCAGCACAGACAATTTGAACTTGCCAAGATCGTTTAAGGTTTACGCTGGACCCGACAACAAATGTAATCTGGACTTCGTCTAAGACACTCGTATTTACCGAGCCAATAAAAACTGAGCTAGTGGACTCGTCAAGAAAGAGATAAACAAGTGCGTTAAATCCGCCAGTGTTGATTTTAAATGTGATGTCATATAAGTCTTTCCGAGTTAATCGGCTCGGCCCAGATCGCACGGTCCAAAGGGCTGCAACCGATTGCCCAGTTGTCCCATCCAGAAGTTTGGACGATTGAAGATCTACCTCCCGAAGAAATCCGTCATCCCCAAAGAAAGCAATGACTTTATTATCTGCTTCAGTGCAAATTAGGGCAGGGTTTAAAAATACGGGTCGCCAATACTTTCGTGCAAAATCATACACCTCCAGGCGCCGTGAACCGCTAGCCAAAGGAACACAGCACCAAAGTTTGTTTCGGGCAATTGCGCACGAGTAACGGATGGAACTAAACGGCTGGATATTTGCAGGGGAGTAATTATAGCAGGCCTGATTTCGATACAATCGATCTGTATCAATACCCATCAATACTTGCACTTGACCATTTAGGGCAAACTCCACCCATCCCTGGGATGCAAAATAAATAACCCGGTTCCCATTAACGACACAATCCCTAGTTAGTGCGGGCGCCGAAGTTCCAAGGGGTCGAAGATAGACATCTAAAAATCCATCTGGTGTAGTTTCCCAAGTCCCCGTTAGGATATAATTATCCTGCGTCGTCCCGATCAAGATTGTGTTTTCGGTGACTTTTCGAACCCATAAGAGCTTCTCTGCATTGTTGCCAGAGACCTTAAACACCTTACGATAATCATAAGTCCCAGGCGAGTTGATATCACTGATTAAGATTTCTTTGTAGGTAGCATAGACAGTGCGCCCAAAAATTGGCCCTGCAACTTCTAGAATATCGTCTGGCGTGCTTGCGGGGTCTAAAGAAAAAGTAAATTCGTTGGCAGTGATATTTAGCTTGATCGCGTCTGCGTCAGACACGAGATCTAAAAACGGGGAAAATCCAGTGGTAGCATTAAGCTGCTTGACCCTGTACCAAAAACCCCCAATTTTTCGAAATATCCAGGACTCAGTTGCCAGTCCCACAGGCAGGGCAACTGGAGTAATTTGAACATAGGCTTTTGGGATATAGATTTGGCCCGTGCTTATCCCAATAACGCTTTTATTTACATATGCGCCTGCAATTTCAACGTTAAGTTGCATCCACTCGTAGATGCCAGACAGATTTGATTTTGTGCCGCCTGACACTTTCAATGATGTTAAAGCCGTTGCAACCACAGCAGTTGCAGCTACGGTAACCCGAAAACCTCGGATTGTGGACCAGTCCTTGGTCGAATCCGTTCCAGCGCGGGTAAAATCAGATCTAAGAGCTTGAATAATCGACCAAGAGTTGAAGCCTTGATTAAATGGGTTTTGCCCAGCCGCGTTGGGTTCATTAAACCAGTCATAGACAAAATAGTCAGCAACGGAATCTCCAGGGCTGGCCGGAGTATCTAAAAGAATTTCGACTCTAACACCAAGCAGTTTTTCTGGTGACTGGCATTGGAATGCCCATGCAAAGATATCGTCTTGGGTTGCGGTCCCGCCAGCAAAAACGTTTCCATTTACCGGATACCCGGTAGTATTTTCTACCTTAACTCGAAAAGTCGCGGCGTCTGTGGTGATATTGATTTGACCTGCTGAAGCACTGACAATAGATCCTTCAGCATTAAGCAGAACTGCGGCAGTTAAGTTTTTGCTAATGTCAATACTGTCAGGCGCCTGCGGGGTAATTGTTGGGTGCGTTGTTGGGGCAGGAATAAAAAGGTTGTTTACGGTAATTCCGTTATCCTTTTTGCGCAGCGCGCCAGATAACAAAATTACAAACTCAAAAGCTGCCCCGACGGCACCGATACTAGTAGATCCCCCAGAGGCGATCTCAGTCCCGTTACGGAAGATCTTTCCGGCACCGTCCATCAAATACCTACTCTTGGTATTATTGATGAACAGAGATTCCAGCGTGTGCGCCCCGCTGGAATAAGCAGAACCGATTTTCGCGGTTCCGCCGCAGAGAACGAGAGCACCATTCTCGTCCAATTCTAAGTTATCCATTTGTAAAAGGCCGTTTCTACGGCCATTCACACGGTTATCTGATGGGCACCAACCTGCGTCGAACTGATTAAATATTTCTTGTTCCATTAGGTATCCCAGATAAATCTACGGTAATATGCGCGCATAAAATCCTCACTTAATATAAAACATCTTCTCGGCTACAAATCACAATACGCCCGCTCACTCACTCCATTGCTAATCGGGTCCTACTGCTACTGGCTATCACTTGTAATGCTGCACTGCGATATTGGATCACCATTGTATGGTCGCCCTGGCCGGTGACCACTCCGGCCACCACACACGGTGATGCACTGCAAGTGTTTTCCCAGATTTTGCCATTGCCTCCAGTAATGATCACCCTAGCCGATGTCGCAGCAGCAAAATTTGTAAGAGAAAAACCGACCGAAATATTAATCGACACTGGCGCGATCACAGGCACCCGCATCGCCAGATAATTACCCGACGATCGGAGGCTCTGCCCATGCTGCTTGCCGTTGTCAGTGGTGTCTACTAGCCCGTAGCGCCCATCAGCCAATGGGCCTTGCGTGCGCCCGTAATTGGCAGCGAAAACTTCGTCACCAAATGAGATTTTTCCGGCGTACCCGAGCGTGTAGTGTGTGAGATTACTTAACGATCTATTATCTCTAATCGAATCAAAAGTGGAGCAAGACGCCCCGTCAATATTGTTGCCATTTGCGTCCGAATTTTGGACGCTGGCGGTAGCATACGACCAATATTGGAACATTTGGCAGGGCATTCCACCAAAGCCAGTTTGCCGTTGGAAAATCGTTTGGCTACCGGGTGTAGTGCCGGTTTCGAGGTGATTTGCAAACTCGTTTATGACGGTTAATAAAGTAGAATTTCCGGTCAGGATGTGAGCACGACCGATCCCTTCCATACCAACCGCATTGTGAAAAACCTGCTGTGCGTTACCGCCGAAAAAACTAGGATCTGGCCACCGGAACGCTCCGGTTGGTGATTGACATCTATGTGATGGGTTGCTCGATTTGCATTGGAAATCACGCCAAAAAGAAGTTGCAAACGTATTTAAATCCGTAGTATATCCGGTACGCACGGATGCATCCGGGTGGACTTTCGCCATTAACGCCAAATTCCAATATGAATATCCAGGCTCACGTGTTCCGTGTCCATACACCGATCCAGATGTTGCCGCTAATTCTGTGAGGTAAGCTCCTTTGGAAACGTCAACGTGCGCCTTTAACCAAGTAAGAAATTCCGGTTTGCCGTCCATATATCGTAATAACTGCCCCGACATCGAAACCCGGCGTGGTGGCATAAATCCAATGTCTCGGCTGTTGGGATCACGACCACCATCAATCTGCGGAATGCGCCACCAACCATCAGCCAGCGTGCGCCCGTAAGCCAAATAATCATCATTGCCCGTGCGGTAGTAGTTCTGATATTGGACCAGAACGGAATCGTAGTAATTAATTCCTTCCGACCATCGTTTGGATGTTGCCGCATCCCAGCGAGTGTATTGTACACCCGCCGCAGACGGATAGGCGTACGGCACATCGATAATTATCGACGTTGGAGATGGGCAAGAAACCACCGGAAGCAATCGGCGACCGAATCCACCGGACCCATCTGGATAATTAATCACGATCGCCTCATCAGC
>CAYMNZ010000008.1:5529-7873 GCA_964391975.1 uncultured Candidatus Saccharibacteria bacterium
TCAGGTCCCGAAAGCTGTTGCCAAAAATATGATGACGCAGCCGAGCGTGATCCATCGATCGAGAATGGGAACCCAGCACGGACCGTGAACGATTGTGGGATAATTGCAATCGTTGGAGTGTCCGAATATACCCCAGTAACATCCAAGCTCAGTGTCAGCCCTCTCCCGCTGCCGTCGTTGCCGTTGTTCTCAAATTCGTACCCCACGCCATCGCCACCGGCGACATTGCCCGGGACGGCTGAATCAAAATCATCCCCAACGACGGTCGTGAACCAGCGACAATAAGCAATCGACCCAGCTAGCGCCCGCTGGTTATCGGCAATATCTTTTCCGATTTTCAAATTACCGGAAAAATTAATTGTGGCGGTTGAAAAAACCTGTCTGCTGGTGAGAAGATTTCCACCTGTCGAGTCCCAGATCTGGAAAGTCAACAAATTCAAGGCTGAGGTTTTCTGAAGACGGATAACGAAATCCGTCCGTCCGACGATGCTCTGAATCATCGTATCGCCCACGCCTACTACTCTGATCGTCGAACTGTTCGCCGGAATTTGGATTTCCATCGGACCCACTGTTGCAATTGTCTGGAGCGTACTTTGTTGGACGACACCATGGAGCCGCATTTCTAGGCGAAAATTTGCAAGTGTGGCAAATGGCGTCGAGGGCATCGACGCAGTAGCACCTTGGCTCGCACCGAAATTCAAACTCCTTGTACCCTGTGCGATACACAGGGACGGCAGAGCAAGGGTAAACAATAGTAAAAGGTATTTCATTAGTTGAACACCAGATGCGGGTTAGCCATGAAAACGTTACCAGGAATGGTTGTGAAGCTTACCCGCAACATAAACAGGTCGCCAACCGCGCAACCAGTTGTTGTTAATACTGTCTCCGTTTTTTGGATTATATAAGCAGTTTGAATGCCGGTCAAGGTAACCGACTGAGCGGTGTTCCAGATCATTCCAGGAGTATCAATATCATCCGCGACCTTGCGGCAACTTGTTTCCAGCGTAAACACTGGATTTGATCCTATGCTCCAGGAATACCACCAAGCAACAAAGCTAACGTTCGCGCTGAGAAACGGCGACACCGCTTTTGAATTTAGCGCGCCCGAGTTGAACCCTAGCGCCGGTAAATTGTAAGCATTTCCACCACAACTTATTGCTGGAACGCCAAACCAAACACCGGGGGTTACTCCTGAGCCGCTCGAAGGACAGCCGCCAACCGATAATGTTACTGTTTGTGAAGACGTAGCCGGAGCAATATACCGGAAAACGGTGCCGTCATACCACAGCCGATACAATCGGCCAGCTACTAAATCACCAGTTGCCGGATTCGTGGAACCATCATCTCTACGAATTGCCTTCGCCCCGAGAGTGTCCACATTAATTGTTACTGCGCCAGCCGTTGCACTTACATCGGGCCTCCAATTGATGATCATACCCGTCGTGTAAGCTGTCAATACCGGTGCCATCGTGCATGTAAAAGTGGTAGCTGATGCTCCTGAGCTTGAACACAAAAGGGACGTGCCGGATTGTCCGGCAGGCACAGTTTGGATAATTGCTGTATCTACAGTTTGCTGTACCGTCACTGCGGTACCGTTATCCGATAATGTTTGGATTAGTCCGGTACCAGCCACATAATTAACGATGGACCGAGTGCCGACCGTAGTACCGGCAGACTGTACGGTGACGCCGCCACCACTAACTGCGGTCCATCCTGCGCTACGGCAAACGTATATGATCCCATTAGTAAAATCTACGGAAATGGCCCCGTAACTTCCAGAAGTTGTGCAGCCAATACTCGGGACGCCATTCTGATAAAGAATTGCGGATGGGAGAGATTTCTTGGTTTGAGCCAAAAGGCCGGACGCCAACAAGACAAAAATTAAAAGTGATTTCATATTTTTCCTTTAGAACAAACTTACCCAAAGGTAGACGTCATCGGAATCTTTAACACAAATTCGAAGGGTGTCTGCAACTCCAACCCCGCCAGCTACAAGGATTATTTTTCCTTGGTTTGCTATATTTGCTGTTGGTTCTGTACTTGGGGTTAATTGAATACTGGAACCTCCACCACCACCACCACCAGAAAGGGCAATATAGGTTCCAGCGTATGGCCCCATTTTTCGGGCGTACCCAATTCCGCCATTTGGAAGAACGTCGGTGAGCAACGTCCCAGCTTGATTTGCATTGGCTACCGTTGTAATGGTCAAGCCATCCACATTAAAATACACAACGGTACCCGCGGTCATTAAAGTCCCCGTTGCGTTCCTAACATTTACGTCAATGACGTCCGGCACAATACCATTTGTATAGATTCTCATTTTTATCCTTAATGATTAATTAAA
>CAYMNZ010000009.1:0-2811 GCA_964391975.1 uncultured Candidatus Saccharibacteria bacterium
TTCATAGTTTTGATCCTTTATTTCTCCGCTTAGCGGGTTTAGTCTAGTTTGTAGGGCCAGCAATCGTAAGAGCCAAATCTGCGGGTTCTCCGCACGAAATCGAAAACAGGGCCTTTCGGTTCCAGATCATTCCATGCTGAAAAGGGCGGATTTGGCGAATCGGTCACTTCCGTGCATTCGACTTCTTTGCCGTCGATATCTAAATATATGACCGTCCCACAACGCTCTACCATTCGCTTAGAAAACCAACCCATTTTTTGAATCGCCATTTTAATTTCCTTTATCCTTTAATCTTTCAAATCGATCACGTCGCCAATTCAGGCTCTCGCCGTGGGCCTGTAACCAGAAACCTAGCTTTAGACAAATTTTGACATTGGTAAAAACCAACAGGGCGCCGGCGACAAAAATCCAAAAGCCGAAAAATGAAATGTTGAGAATTACAGCTTCAATCATTTTAACCTGAAATCTTCAATGTCGAGTAATTCTAATGCCTTTAATTCGGCAATTTCGGCATCGTCATGAGTTTTTTGTTGGGCCACAATGACTAAAGCAATCACTGCGGCCATGACGTCGCGAGTAATTTCAATGTATCTTTTTTCCATTTCATTCATGTCGGCAAACCTTGTGTCTCGAAATGCCATAATTGCATTTACCCCAAGGGTTATAAATGGCTTCGCTTGCAAAAGCATATGGGCACTGATGTAAAGATCATAATAAGTTACAAGTTTCTCTAGATCTAAAGACTCAACTTGTTCAACGGTGGGCATTAAATTATTCATTGTTTTGTTTCTCCTTTTAATTCAATCTATGGGCAATAACACGATCGGCTAAATCTCGCAAACTGCCAGACGTAAACTCAATCGTATCGTTGTCCAGTGTTTCAGACAAGATAATTTGCTTTTCAGCATTTATCTGGTCTAGCAAATGATCCAGTGTCCCGTCACCATTTAAGGTTTTGGCAAATACTGGCAGCGTTTGGCCTTGTCTATCGACCCGGCCCCAAAATTGCTTTTCGTGGCTTGGTGACCACTGTCTTTCCATAAGCCAGATATTCTGGCAGAACTGTAAATTCAAACCCACGCCACCAGATAAGACGTTAGCAATTAAAATCCGCTTCTTTGGATTATCTCGGAACTCGTTGATGATTTTGTCTTTTTGAATGGTTCCGTGTGAACCGTCCAAAGTCAAAACACCATAATCAAGCAAATTCGTTGCTAGAATCATAGAAACATCCTTGTGATGTATACCTATGATTAGTTTTTCCTCTGGGTTCTCTGTATTGTCCAGAAAATCCCTGACCATTTCGGTGACCGGATTTATTTTGGCCATGCCAGTGATATTTCTTAAACGGGTTAAATAACCAAGAATCTCGGTAGCGTTCATTCTTTCATGGTCTGCATTCAAGAAATTGCTAAACAAGTCTAGCTGTTTATTATACAATTTCTTAAATTCGGGATCTGTGATCTGAATTACTTCTATTTGGTGATTAAACGCCGGCAAATCCTTGAGTACTTCTTTTCTGGTGCGACGAATAATATATTTGCCGGTTAACTTGTGGAATTCGTCTAATCTCCATGGTTTGATTCTGGAATAATAGCCTTTTTCGTTGACAATAAGCCAATCTCGGCAAAATTGTGGAAAGTTTGTAAATTTGGCGGGGTCGCACAAGTTTAACATTGTGAAATACTCTGGTGCCCGATTTACAATGGCGGTACCGGACAAAAAGATGCGATTTTGAATACTGCCACGCATAATAAGCGTGATTAAAGCTTCTGTCCGGCTTGCGTTTCCATTTTTAAAACAATGAGCTTCATCGACGATGATGGTTTTGATTCCGCATTTCAACAAACGATCAACGGCTGAGCCGCCTTTGTCTTTATTTCCCGTTTGGAGCAATTCATGGCCCATGATATACAAATCAAGACCCGGAATGATGTGATTTCGAGAAAGCACAGGCATAATATTTTTTCGGCCATCACCAGAAACTGGAGCAAACCATCTATGGGCCTCACGTAACCAATTATACGTGGTAGCAGGTTTTACAATAATCACCGCCGGCAATAATTCCGGGTGATTTCTCAAAATACCAAGTGCTTGGGGAGTTTTACCAACTCCAACTTCGTCACCAATAATGCCGCGGAAATTTGCGGCTTCAATAAACTGAATACCCTCTATTTGGTACTGGTGAAGGCAAAAACCTGAGCCGTCTAAAGCCTGATACCGGGGATCAAGAGACTTTTTGCCGGTAGCATCCAAAATATCGGTAACGATAACTTCAGGAGCTTCTAAAACAGTGAAATCTGTTTTGGTTTGGGAAAAACCTTTGTGTCCACATTTGTAGTCCAGGACAAAGCCTAAACCTACAACAGGCTTCTCGGCAATGATCCTAATCGGCTTCCCACAAGCGGGACATAATTTATTTATTTGCATTTTGTTTCTCGTTTTTTAATTTACTCAATTGTGGCCGATAGAATTGCTCTAAAGGCCACTATGACTAAACTATTCCGTAAAGAATGGAATGGCATTTTCGGGTAAAAAAGAGGCCATAAACCATGAATCCTTACGATTTGTAAAATAGTCAACTGCTTTTTGTGAGAATAAGTGGTATCTATTCTCAGCAATTACACCTTCACCAACGTCGATAAAATCAATTCCGAGAAACTCAAGATCTTTCGTATACTCATCTCCAACTAATCCTGCTTTTTGTAATTGGTCGCAGGTTAAAGCCGAATCGACGCCAGCAGTTGTTAGAACTAATTCACCACTAATAATCCTTAATTCTGTTTCGGCATCAGCAGCCTTGAAATTTGT
>CAYMNZ010000009.1:2911-5427 GCA_964391975.1 uncultured Candidatus Saccharibacteria bacterium
TTCCTTTGTTTAGACTCGTCAGTAGGATATTAAACCCTATACAAGAGTTTATCACTCTTGTTTCGTCTTATTTAATCTTTTTGTTAGCATCGGACATAACTAAAGCAAGGAATCCAAAGATAACCCAAACTATTGTGTAGTGGAGAATGAAATCAATCATTTTCAGAAACCCTCAAATCTTCAAATATTACTTGATCTTGCGGACCATGAAATAAAACTTTAACATCCAAAACTACAAGGCGGACGCCATTTCTAGCTAGACCCGTTAGTGATTCTTGAAATGCCCAATTTAAGGTATTCAAGTTTGTGAATGCAAATTTTAGATTGTTGGGTTTTTTATCTAAAGCATCTGCTCTCTCTCGCTTGTGTTCCCATCTACCTACAGAAAAGTGGCGTTCGGAGTCATTTTGAGTTGGTGTATAATCCCCACCATAACTATATGGGCCAAGGCGATCTCTGTTCTCTAATCTGAAAACTTTCATATTGCACTCAATCCTGAAAATTCAGCTAGTAGTCTGAATTGTCGATTTCGTTCTGGGGAAAACTTTCGTCTCCATTCAGACGGCAAGGTTTTACTAGACCCGCCAAAATCTTCTAAATTACATAGTAGCGTTTTCCACTCATAATGGCCGAAGAAAATGTAAGGGTCCCATGATGGGACGCGCGCAGCATAAACCTGTTCCATCTTTTCGATTCTTGGATTCCAGCGTTCTTTCGTTTTACCCTTCCCAATATGGCATTTGTAAGCATCCACCATTTCAGAATGAGTGTTACCATAACCTGATGCGATAACCAATGTTTCGGAACATTCCAAAACACGCAGAGTATCCCAATTAGATTCTGCCAATTCGATTAGTTCGGCATCTGTAGGGTCCAAATAGATTGGGTGACGGTTAGTTAGCTTCATTTTGGATTGCCTCAACACTACAAACAGCAAACAATAGAAGATCTAATTCAGTATCTAAGTGAATTAAAAGCTCCATGAGTAAATCATGGTTTGGACAATTTGGCTCAAATAGCAAAAACACAATCGCGTTTTGTACTCTGTCACATAGTTGCATGGTTTTATCCTTTATCCTAATTCCGGAAACAATTTTGTCGCCTTCACTAATTCAACCGCTTTTTCACGTGTCATTCCCATTTTGGTGTACGCGCTTATAAACTTGTCCAATTTTGACATTGCCTGTTTTCCAGGTTTGCCACTAGTGTTTTCCGTTGTTCCAGGAAGAATGATCTTCCCAGTTTTCTCAAGTTTGACAATCCAGCCCTTAAACTTGTGGACTGATTTGTCCGCGAACAAAACGCTAATGTAGTCATGCTCCGCTGCAACAATGGTAATAATTCCCGTTCCATAATCGGCATGTTTTACCTCGTCACCCTTTTTCCATGGGTAGGGTAGCACGTTTGCCTTTTTGGTTTTTGCGATTTCAAGTTTTGGACGGGCTGGAGATTTACCCTTCAGGCTGAGGATTTGCGCGAACATATGACTAGCCTTTTCTAGACTTGCCAATGCGTTTAATTGAGTTTCTTCTGTTTGGGATTCCCAAAAATGATAGACGTGGGTTTCTTGGTCCCATGGATTCGGCGCGCCCTCAGGAAGAATGATTACTGCGATTTGACCCGGCGGTTTTGGGTGGGGGTTAGTGGGAAATGGTGGGGATATTCTAGCACGTGAATTTTCATCGGCCAGTTTGATTAATTCAGCTTCGCTGAGTGCAGCTAATTCTAGGTCAGACATTTTGTTTTCTACTCCTTTGAAAACGGCGGATTAGGGCTTTTTAATACGAGTATATATCGAAGAGACTCGTATTTGGAGTTAGCCCTAATCCGCCTTAATGTAATGATGACACACTGGAGATCACTTGTCAACAGGTATTGTGCGGGTATTGTGCGGGCTTTGTACGGTGTTTGCATGGTCCGATGAGGACCTAAGTGGCTTGGTATCAATGGTTTAGCGGCTTTGTGGCTCATTGTGTGAGTGGCTTAGGGGAGGTGTCTGGAGTATAGCCTTGTTTCGCCCTTTGTATACCGTTGATTCTAAAGGGTTTATGGGTTTGTGGTGGGGGTTTAATGTTTGGGTATGGTACAACACATTAAAGATATATATATTATATATATATATATTAGAATCAACAAGATACAAAAGGCGAAGATCGACCCCATCCAGCGCGGACGAAAACTCAAATATACAAAGGCCTTACCCTACCCTAAAGCCCTCAAAACACTAGACTTATCCTCTTTTTTGCCATGCAAAAAGCGTGCGTTTTCCGTGCAGTTGTCGTATAGAATCAGCATGTTAGCGGATGCGAGCGGGACGCAGGAAGGTTAAGGCCTTGCCCTGTGACCTATCGGGCTTCTAGGCCTACCGATCGGACCTTCAAGGCCTACCGATGCGTCCTAGGGCCTTGTAGCCTCAAGCTGCCTACCTCTCATGCAAGTGCTCTCTACAGTATATAGCCAAGTGGCTCATAGAGGGGTTTGGCGTGATAATGGCTTATCAATAAGCTTTTTTTTTT